>NZ_KE387139.1:4987-7019 GCF_000430445.1 Saccharomonospora iraqiensis subsp. iraqiensis | reverse complement strand
GCGGAGCTGGCGAGTGCGGCGCGCCAGGTGGTGCCCGCCGCCGCCCGCTCCTCCGACCGGGTGGAGCTGACGCACGTCCTGATCGAGCTCGCGGAGACCACCGTGCGGCTGGTCGCGACCGACCGGCTGCGGATGGCGATCCGCGAGCTGACCGCGTCGGCCGCCGACGGCACCGCCACCCGGGTCCTGGTTCCGGCCGAGGCGCTGCTGGAGGTCTCGACCTGGGCGGTGCGCCATCCCGAGCTGCGGCTGACCGCCGAGGAGGGGCGGGTCCGGCTCGTGGCGGGACCGGACGTCGCGCAGGACGTGCGCACCCTGCCCGTGCTGGACGCCGACTACCCGGACTACCGCAGCCTGCTTGCCGCCCTCGACCCACCCCGGTACCGTGTGCTCACCGACCGTGTCGCGCTCGGCGACGCACTCGCGCGCCACGGCTCCGGGGCCGTGGTGATCGAGGCCGACCGGGACACCCTCCGGGTCGGGGACACCGACCTGAGCGCGGTCTGTTCCACGCCGCTGCGGCTCGCGTTCGACCCGGCTGTACTGGGGCCGATCGTCGAGGCCGGTGTGGGTCCCGAGGTGCTGCTGGAGACCGGCGGACCGACCGGGCCTGCCCTGGTGCGCTCGGCCGACCAGGGCAGCTACACCACGCTCGTGATGCCCGTCGCGCTCGACTGACCCCGTACCGCGACCGGACGTAGATCCAGATCACAGCGCCCCGACGAAATACTTAGTAGCACTAACAAGTTGTGCGGGAAGGCCGGAGACTGCGCAGAGGACCCGACGCGACGAGGAGGCAGCGTGAGCGTGACGACGGACGTGGCCGACACGGACGCGACCGACACCGACACGGTCGCACCGGGCAAGGGCCGCACCGCACGCTTCGCACTCATTCTCGGCGGGCTGACGGCGTTCGGGCCGCTGTCGATCGACATGTACCTGCCCGCCCTGCCGCTCATGGCGGAGGACCTCGGCTCCACGGACGCCGTGTTGCAGCTCACCCTCGCCGTGTTCCTCGTCGGTCTCGGCGTCGGCCAGCTGGTGGCGGGGCCGCTCTCGGATTCGTGGGGGCGGCGCGGTCCCCTGCTCGTCGGGGTGTCGATCTTCATCGTGGCCTCGGTGTTCGCCGCGGTCAGCCCCTCGGCGGAGGTCCTGATCGCCGCCAGAGCGGTGCAGGCGCTCGGCGCGGCGACCGGGATGGTGATCGCCCGTGCGGCGGTGCGCGACCTGTTCTCCGGGGCCGCGATGGCCCGGTTCTTCTCGGTGCTGATGCTGGTCGTCGGGGTGGCGCCGATCCTCGCTCCGGTGATCGGGGGACAGCTGCTGGAGTGGACGTCGTGGCGTGGCATCTTCGTCACGCTCACCGTCTTCGGCGGCCTCCTGCTGGTGGTCGCGGCGCTGGCCCTGCCCGAGACACTGCCGGTGGCGGGACGCCGACCTCCCCGGTTCGGCCGCATCGTGCGCACCTACCGCGACCTGTTGGCCGACCGGGTGTTCTTCGGCTACGTGGTGACCGTGGGCCTCGCGTTCGCGGCCATGTTCACCTACATCTCCGGCTCGTCGTTCGTGCTCCAGGACCTCTACGGCCTCTCCCCCGGTGAGTACAGCCTGGCGTTCGGGATGAACGGCGTCGGCCTGGTGATCATGACCCAGGTCAACGGCCGGATCGTCGGCCGCTTCGCCCCCCGCACGCTGCTGCGCACCGGCCTGACCATGGTCACCGTCAGCGCGTCGGGCGCCGTCCTCGCGGTGCTGGCCGGTCTCGGCCTGCCGGGGCTGCTGACGCCGCTGTTCTTCATGGTCTCCTCCGTCGGGTTGATCATGCCGAACGCCACGTCACTGGCCCTGGCCGACCACCCGCGCACCGCCGGATCGGCCTCCGCGCTGCTCGGGGTGGTGCAGTTCCTCGTCGGCGGGTCCGCCTCGCCCCTGGTCGGTCTCATCGGTGGCGACTCGGCACTGCCGATGACGATGATCATGGCGGTCGCGGCCGCGGCCGCCCTGACCGTGTTCCTCGTCCTCACCCGGCCGC
>NZ_KE387139.1:2127-4887 GCF_000430445.1 Saccharomonospora iraqiensis subsp. iraqiensis | reverse complement strand
CGGCGATCCGGGCCATCGGCGACGCCCCGAGACGGTCGGCGCCCGCGCGGTCGCCGAGCAGCACGGCGGAGGCGCCGTCGTTCAGCGGGGACGAGTTGCCCGCGGTGACACTGCCGCCCGCGCGGAAGGCGGGGTTGAGCTTACCCAGCTTCTCCAGCGAGGTGTCCGGGCGAATGCCCTCGTCCCGGGTGAGGTCGGTGCCCTCGACGGGCACCACGTGCCCGTCGTAGAAGCCGGAGTCCCAGGCGCGGGCGGCGCGGGTGTGGCTGCGCAGGGCGAACTCGTCCTGCGCAGCCCGGCTGATCCCGTACTTCTCCGCGAGCTGCTCGGTGCTCTCGCCGAGGGAGACGGTCCACTGCTCGGGCATGTTCGGGTTGACCATGCGCCAGCCCAGCGTGGTGGAGTGCAGCGTCTCGTGGCCCGCCGGGAAGCCCTTGGCCGGCTTCTGCAGGACCCAGGGCGCGCGGCTCATCGACTCCACCCCGCCGGCGACCACCACGGAGGCGTCCCCGACGGCGATCTGCCTGCTGGCCTGCATGGCGGCGTCCAGCCCGGAGCCGCACAACCGGTTGACGGTGGTGCCGGGCACGCTCGTGGGCCAGCCCGCCAGCAGCGTGGCCATGCGGGCGACGTTGCGGTTGTCCTCCCCCGCGCCGTTGGCGTCGCCGAGCACGACCTCGTCGACCGCGTCGGGGTTCCCGCCGCGGTCGGCCAGGGCGCGGAGCACGTGTGCGCCGAGATCGTCCGGCCGTACGCCGGACAGGGCGCCGCCGTAGCGGCCGAACGGCGTCCGGACGGCGTCGAGCACGAAGACGTCGGTCACGAGGAGGCCTCCTTGAGGGTCCGCAGGGTGGACAGCTCCGCGGCGGTCGGGGCGTCGGTGGTCGACAGGTCGTCGGCCACCGTCAGCTCCCAGCCGGTGGCCTCGCGCACCTGCTCGACGTCCACCCCGGGGTGCAGTTGGCTGAGCACGAGCTCGCGGGTGTCCGGGTCGGGACGGAAGATACCGAGGTCGGTGATCACCAGGGTGGGGCCCGCGCCGCGCAGACCCAGCCGTTCGCGGTCACCCCGACCGCGACCGTGCCCGACGGAGGTCACGAAGTCCACCTGCTCGACGAAGCTGCGCCTGCTCTGCCGCACGACGACGAACACCTCGCGGCAGGAGGCGGCGATCTCCGGGGCGCCGCCCGCACCGGGCAGCCGCACCGCGGGATCGGCGTAGTCGTCCCCGATCACGGTCGTGTTGATGTTGCCGAACCGGTCGAGCTGGGCCGCGCCGAGGAAGCCGACGTCGATGCGGCCGGGCTGCAGCCAGTAGTTGAACACCTCGGGCACGCCGATCACGGCGTCCGCCGTCTCGGCGAGGATGCCGTCACCGATCGAGGACGGCAGCACGTCCGGCTTGGAGCCGAGGGTGCCGGACTCGTAGATCAGCACCAGATCCGGCGCGTGGGTCCGGCGTGCCACGTTGGCGGCGGTGGAGGGCAGGCCGATGCCGACGAAGCAGCGCGTGCCGTCGGACAGGGCCCGGGCCGCGGCGATCGACATCATCTCGTCGGACGTGTAGCCGGGCGTCCACTCCGCCCGCGGCTGCTGCTGTGGCGTGGTCACTTCCCGCTCACCTCCCCGCCGAACACGGTGTCGCGGACCCAGGCCTCGAACGAGTCCCTCTTCCGCCCAATGGAATCCCATTCCTTGTAGTAGTCGTTGTCCCGGTCGTAGTAGCCCTGCGCGTACGACGGGTGGGCACCGTGCGGCGCCTCGGCGACGTAGGTGACCGCCCAGCTCGGCAGCATCATCTGGCCGGGCACCGGCTCCAGGTCGTCGACGACCTCCTCGACGGTGACCAGGCTCCGCCGCGCGGCGAGCACCGCCTCCTTCTGCACACCGACGAGGCCCCAGATCTGCACGTTGCCCCGGCGGTCCGCGCGCTGGGCGTGGATGATCGACACGTCCGGGTTGAGCGCCGGGACGGCGGCGAGCTGCTCACCGGTGAACGGGCAGGTGATCTGCTTGATCGTGTCCGTGTGCTCCGGCAGGTCGGTGCCCGAGTACCCCCGCAGCACGCCGAAGGGCAGTCCGGACGCCCCCGCGACGTAGCGGTTGGCCATGCCGGCGTGGCTGTGCTCCTCGATCTCCAGTGGGGCGGGCCAACCGTTCTGCACGGCGTCGCGGAAGCGGTGCAGCGAGCCGACCCCGGGGTTGCCGCCCCAGGAGAAGACGAGCTTGCGCGCACACCCCGCGCCGATGAGCTGGTCGTAGACGATGTCCGGGGTCATCCGGACCAGCGTGAGGTCCCTGCGTCCCTGCCGGATGATCTCGCGGCCCGCCGCGTGCGGGATGAGGTGGGTGAACCCTTCGAGCGCGACCGTGTCCCCGTCGCGCACGAGCCGGCCCACCCCGTCGGCGAGCGAAACGATCTCTGCCACCTGTGCCACCTTCACGTCGTTCGCATAACGCACACAAGTTCTACATATGAACATACACCTCGTCGGGGTCGCCGTGAAGGACCCCTTGCCTGCGTCACACGCAGTGCAGGAGTCCTTCGCGGCACCGGGGGCAGGGAAGGGGTCCTTCACGGCACACCCGGGGAGCAGGGGCGCGGTAGGGTCGGGGGCCGGACGAAGGGGGATCGTGTGGGGTGGACCAGGGACGGGGCGCGGCCGCGGGTGGTCGTGGCGCGCCGGATCCCGGAGGCCGCGCTCGCCGTGCTGCGGGAGGTCGCCGACGTCCGGATGCCGGAGCCGGACCGCGGACTGT
>NZ_KE387139.1:0-2027 GCF_000430445.1 Saccharomonospora iraqiensis subsp. iraqiensis | reverse complement strand
GGCTCAGCTGACGAGCCTGCGGACGACCGCGTCGGCGAGCAATCTGCCCCGGTCGGTGAGCACCGCGCGGCCCCGGTCGGCGGCGGCGCGGTCCAGCAGTCCGTCGGTCACCGCGGAGCGTGCCTGCCGCACGCCGTCGTCGTCCAGCGCGTCGAGCGGCAGGCCCTCGGCCAGCCGCAGTTCGAGCATCACCCGTTCGAGGTACCGGTCGTCGTCGGTGAGGGTCTCGTGGCCGGCCACCGGAAGCTGCCCCCCGGCCAGGGTGGCGGTGTAGCGGGCGGGATGCTTGACGTTCCAGAAACGCGTGCCGTCGACGTGGCTGTGCGCGCCGGGGCCGGCGCCCCACCAGTCGCCGCCGCGCCAGTAGCCGAGGTTGTGCCGGCACCGCGCCTTTTCGGAGGCCGCCCAGTTGGACACCTCATACCAGTGCAGCCCCGCCTCCGCCAGCCTGCGGTCGATCAGTTCGTAGTCGGCGGCGAGGACGTCGTCGTCCGGGGCGGGCAGTTCTCCCCGCCGCACCCGGCGGGCCAGGGCGGTGCCCTCCTCCACGATCAGCGCGTAGGCGGAGACGTGGTCCACGCCCGCGGACAGCACCGCGTCCAGCGTCGCCCGCAGGTCCTCGGTGCTCTCCCCCGGCGTGCCGTAGATGAGGTCGAGGCTGACGTGCTCGAAGCCCGCCGCGCGCGCCTCGCGGGCCGCGGCCGTGGCGCGGCCCGGGGTGTGCGTGCGGTCCAGCACGGCCAGCACGTGCGGGGCCGCCGACTGCATCCCCAGTGACACCCGCGTGTAGCCGGCCTCGCGCAGCCCGGCGAAGAATTCGGGCGAGGTGGACTCGGGGTTCGACTCGGTGGTCACCTCGGCGTCGTCGGCCAGGCCGACCGAGGAGCGCACCGCGTCGAGCACCGCGCCGAGCCCGTCCGCCCCGAGCAGCGAGGGCGTGCCCCCACCGACGAAGACGGTGTCCGCGGGCGGCGGATCCCCGAGCGTGCCCGCGGCGAGGTCGAGTTCGGCACGCACCCCGTCCAGCCAGGACGCCGTCGAGGCGGCCGAGCCGAGCTCACCCGCGGTGTAGGTGTTGAAGTCGCAGTAGCCGCACCGGGTGGCGCAGAACGGCACGTGCACGTACACCCCGAACGGCCGCCGCCCCGGCCCGCGCACCACCCCCGCCGGCAACCCGGACGACACCTCACTCGCGACACCCACCCCACCAGTGTCGCATTGACCGTGAAGGGCACTTTCCCTGCGTGTGACGCAGTGAATGTGCCCCTCGCTGCGCCCGGCGCAGGGAATGTGCCCTTCACGGCACACCCCGGGCGAGCAGGTCCGCCAGCGGGGCGAGCTCCGGCAGGCCCTCCGGGGTGTGGTCGAGCAGCGGCAGGGGCAGCGGTGGGGGGTCCGGGAAGCGGGTCTCCAGTTCGGTGCGGATCGCCTGTTGGGCGTCGCGCCGCCGGGATCCGGGGCCGGTGGTGTCGGCGTCGAGGACCCGGTTGATCAGGACCGTGCCGAGGCGCAGACCCCCGTCGGTGAGGGTGTCGGCGGCGCGCAGGGTCTCCGCCAGCGGCAACCGTTCCGGGACGACGACGAGGTGGACCAGGGCTTGCTCCCGCAGTCGGGCGGCCATCCACTCCACCCGTTCGCGCCGCCGGTACAGCCGGGACAGCAGCGGGTCGGGGCCGGTGTCGCCGCCCGCGCCGGTGTCGGCGGACAGCCCCGCCACCAGGCCCTCGACGTCGCGTGCCTTCTCCCGCTGCCGCGTCAGGCCCTCGATCCACGGGGTGAGCAGTGCGGGCAGGCCGAGCAGGCGCACCATGTGCCCGGTCGGCGCGCTGTCCACGACCAGGGTGTCCCAGTCGGTGCCCACCTGCCCGACCAGGTCGGTCAGCCGGTCGAGCAGGGCCGACTCCACCGTGCCCGGACTGTCCGTGGCGCGGGCCAGGTGCCGTTCGACGGCGGGCAGCACCTCCCTCGGCACGACGTGCCGGGCGTCCTCGGCGACCTCGGCGACCCGGCGCCGGGCCTGCGCCTCA
>NZ_KE387138.1:1651-4207 GCF_000430445.1 Saccharomonospora iraqiensis subsp. iraqiensis | reverse complement strand
CGGCCCACGGGCACCCCGCGGACGAGGACCGCGGGGCCGACGGGCACTGTGCCGCCGACGGGCACTGCGTGACCTGTTCCGACGCCGCCGTCACCGTGCGCGTCGTGCGGGTGCTGGACCGCGGCATGGCGCGGGTGGACACCGGCGCCGGTGAGGAGGAGATCAGCGTCGCGCTGGTGCCCGCCGGGTCGGTCGTGCCCGGTGCCGAGCTGCTGGTGCACGCGGGCGAGGCAATCGGGGTGCCGCGATGACCGACGCGATGAGCGAGCTCTACCCGTTCCTCTACGCCGACCCGGACGGTGCCGACGTGGACGCCGTCCTGGACGAGGTGCGTGCCTCCACGGTGGCCAAGGCCCGCGAGATCATGGAGCTGCGCGGACGGGTCCACCGGGAACAGCGGCGGGAACTGGCCGAGGCCGGGGCGGCGATGGCCGCCCGGTTCGCGCGCGGGGGCCGGCTGTTCTCCTTCGGCAACGGCGGCAGTTCGACCGACGCCCAGGACCTCGCCACGCAGTTCATGAACCCGCCGCAGGGATCGCCCCCGCTGCCCGCGTTCGCGCTGACCGCGGAGACGGCGGTGGTGACCGCGCTGTCCAACGACGTCGGCTTCGACGTCGTGTTCTCCCGTCAGCTCGCCGCGTTCGGCCGCGCCGACGACATCGCCGTGGGCCTGTCCACCAGCGGCAACTCGGCGAACCTGCTGTCCGCGTTCGACCAGGCACGGCGCGTCGGGATGCTCACGGTCGGCATCACCGGCGACAGCGGCGGCCGGATGGCCGAACGGGGCACCGTCGATCACCTGTTCGTGGTGCCGTCCAGTTCCGTGCACCGCATCCAGGAGGCGCAGACCACGATCTACCACGTTCTCGCCGACCTGGCGGCGGAGGGACGGCGATGAGCGGGAACGCGAGCGACCCGGGCAACACCGCCGCAACGTCCTCCGGCGTCGAGGCGACCGTGCGCGCCGTCGCCGACGCCGTGCTCTACGAGGGCTACCTGCTCTACCCGTACCGCGCGAGTGCCACGAAGAACCGGGCCCGCTGGCAGTTCGGCGTCCTGGTGCCGCCGTCGTACGCGGCCACCGGCACCGGGGAGCACTCGTTCTGCCGCACCGAGTGCCTGGCGGAGGTCGACCCGGTGTCCACCCTGCGGGTGTGCGTGCGGTTCCTCCAGTCGCAGCGGCGCACCGTGGAGGTGCCCACCGACCGCGGCGCGGACACGCCGGACGGCCACCGGGAGGTGGACGCGCTCGTCGTCGGGGAGGACGAGATCCTGCCGTGGGACGAGGCGGTGGAGCGCGAGCACGAGGTGCTGCTGCCGATGGCCGAACTGCCGGAGTCCGGCGAGTACGTCGAACCGGTCGTCGTCCGCGGCGGAGAGTGGATCACCAGCGTGGACGGCGGCCGGGTGGTGCGCCGCACGCAGCCGTTGACGGCCGAACTGCGGTGCCGCGCCGAACGCCTGCCCGGCCTGGTGCGGGTGCACGTGACCGTGGCCAACACCACCGACGTGGACTGCTCCTCGTCGACCCGCGACGAGGCGGTGCGGCACTCGCTGATCGCGGCGCACACCGTGCTGTCGGTCCAGGGTGGACGTTTTTTCTCCCAGCTCGACCCGCCCGCCTGGGCCGCGTCGCACGCGGCCGCCTGCGTCAACGAACACACCTGGCCGGTGCTGGTCGGCGGCCCCGGGCGGGAGGACACGATGCTGTCCTCGGCGATCATCCTCTACGACCACCCCAAGGTGGACCCGGCGAGTCAGGGCGACTTCTTCGACGCCTGCGAGATCGACGAGATGCTCACGCTGCGGACGATGACGCTGACCGACGGGGAGAAGCGCGAGGCCCGCGCCACCGACGAGCGTGCCCGGCGCATCCTCGACCGGGTCGAGGACCTGCCGGAACAGCCGCGGGAGGCCATGCACGGCCGGGTCCGGGTGGTGCACGTCGGCGGCCGGGAGATCGGCACCGGCAGCCGGGTCGTGCTCCGCCCCCGCGCGGGCGGGGACGCGCAGGACATGTTCGTCGCCGGGTGCGGCGCCACGGTGCGCGACGTGCTGGAGGACGTGGACGGCACGCTGTTCCTCGCGGTCACGGTGGACGGCGACCCCGCCGAGGAGTGGCAGCTGGCCCAGGGCCGGTTCCGGTACTTCACCACCGACGAGGTCGAACCGGCCGCGGACGACACCACGGACGCCACCCCGGACGGCGGCGTCTCCGGCGGCGACGGCGCGGGGCACGCCGGGAACGGGGCGGTGCCGTGACGGGGCGGGTGCTGGTCGCCGGGATCGGCAACGTCTTCCTCGGTGACGACGGGTTCGGCGTGGAGGTGGTCTCCCGGCTGCCCCGGGAGGACCTGCCGCCGGAGGTCGACGTGGGCGACTACGGCATCGCCGGGATGCACCTGGCCTACGACCTGCTCGACGGCGACTACCACACCACGATCTTCGTCGACGCGCTCGGCCGGGACGGCATCCCCGGGACGCTGTCCGTGCTCGACGCGACCGCCGCCGGCGACGGCTCCGGGCCCGGACCGGACGCCGCCGCCGTCCCGGACG
>NZ_KE387138.1:0-1551 GCF_000430445.1 Saccharomonospora iraqiensis subsp. iraqiensis | reverse complement strand
CGAGGTCGACGGCGCGCTCGTACGCCTCGACGTGGTGCTCGGCGTCCGCTGGGGCGCGTCGGTGCCCGCCGTCGTCACCCGGGTCCGGGAGCGGGTCGGCGGCCGGGTCGCGGAACTGACCGGCCTCACGGTCACCGACATCGACGTCGAGGTCGTCGAGTTGATCTCGCCCGAGCGTCCGCCCCGGGCGCGCTGACCGCGGAGGAGGTCGACCATGAGATTCGTCAACCGGCTGCTGGCGACGCTGCTCAGCCTCGCATTGATCGCCGGAGGTCTGCTGCTGATCATCGAGGTGGTCGCCGCGGGATTCGGCGTCGGTCCCGTGCTGTGGGACTGGCAGGCGCTGGTGCGCTGGGCGGAGACGACCTCCTGGAGCGACGTGCTGATCCAGGTGATCGCCGTGATCTGCCTGGTGGTCGGGCTGCTGTTGCTGATCGCGGAGCTGAAGCGGCCCCGCGTCCGCCGTCTGCGGGCGCGGCCGGTCACCGACTCCTCCGACGCGCGTCCCGTCGACGCCGCCTACACCCGCCGGGGCGTGGCCACGGCGGTGCGCTCCGCGGTGACCGGGGTGGACGGCATCCGCTCGGCCAAGGTCACGGTGAAACGCCGGAGGGTCCGGGTGCAGGCCGCCACGGCGAGCGAGGACCGCGCCGCCGTGGCGGAGCTCCGCCGGTCCGCGCAGCAGGCGGCGCGGAGCCGGATCGAACAGCTCGAACTGCGGTCCTCCCCGTCGGTCACGATCCGCACCCGGAGCGCATGATGCACGCAGACCGCACCAACCGGACCGCCCTGCTCGTCCTCGCGGTGCTCCTGCTCGCCGTCGGGGTGCTCGCGGGCGCCGCCTCGCTCGGGCTGTTCGGCGACACGATCCGGCAGGAGCCACTGCTCGACAACGTGGTCGCCGATTTCGTCGACCGCAACAGCAGCTGGCTCTGGCCGGTCGTCGCGGCCGTCGCCGCGATCGTGGTCGCCCTGAGCGTGCGGTGGCTGCTGGCGATCCTGTTCTCCACCGACCGCACGGGGGACCTCGACCTCCCCGCCGAGGGTGGCCCGGGGCGTACGACGCTGCGTGCGGACGCGGTGCCGGACGCCGTGAGCGGCGAGATCGAGAGCTACAGCGGCGTCGACTCGGCCCGCGCCCGGTTCGTGGGGAACTCCGCACGGCCCACGCTCGTCGTGGCCGCCACGGTCGAGGAGCGTGCCGACGTGGCGGCACTGCGCCGCCGCATCGAGACGGAGGCGCTCACCCGCGCCCGCGACGCGCTCGACCGGCCGGACCTGGAGATCCGGCTCGACCTCGCGGTGACGACCCGCCGCGCGGCACGGACGGCCTGACACCCGGGCCGCCCCCGTCCGTCACCGACCCGACACCGATCCCGACGCGGAATACCCCCCGGGGTTTGCTACGTTGTGGCGAGCGTTGGAGGTGGTGTTCGTGCACGGGCGATCCGGGATCGAGGGTGCCGCGAGGGCGCGCCCGCACCCGCCGCGGGCGGGATCCCGGTCCGCCGCTGACACGCGGCACCGCGGACGGGCTCGTGCCCTCGGCGA
>NZ_KE387137.1:37307-38891 GCF_000430445.1 Saccharomonospora iraqiensis subsp. iraqiensis | reverse complement strand
GGGGCCGGGCGTCCGCTCGCCGTCGTCGGCCTGGTCGCCGTCGGGCTGGCGCCGCTGGTGTTCACCACGGTGCTCGGGCAGGCGGGGACGAACGGGGAGGTGCTGGCCACGCGGTACCGCGACCCGGAGTTCGTCCGGTACGACGCCGCCGACGCGGCCGCGGCGCGGTGGCTCGCCGGGCACGTGCGGCCGGGCGAGACGATCCTGAACAACGCCAACGACGGCTCCACGCTCGCCTACGTGCGGCACGAGCTGCCGATCCTCGGCGTCGTGTCCTCGGGCAGTGGGCGCACCCCGGACCTGGTGGACCTGCTGGCCGACTTCCACGACTACCCGGAGGACCCGCGTATCCGGTCGCTGCTGCGCGAGCACGATGTGCGCTGGGTCTACGTCGACATCGAGGCCCCGCTGATCGGCGCCGTCCCCTCGGCCTGGCACGGGCAGAGCGAGTACGCACTGGCCCCCGGACTCACCGACCTCGACGGCCTGCCGGGCCTGCGCCCCGCCTTCCGCGCGGACACGGTCACCGTCTACGAGCTCACCCTCCCGGGAGTGCCGTGAGGGGCACATTCCCTGCGCGTGATGCAGTGAAAGTGCCCCTCACGGCGTGTGACGCAGGGAGAGTGCCCTTCACGGCACACTCCCGGCCGCCGGGGTCAGGACGAGCGGCGGTTGGTGAGCAGGGAGGCGATGAGGAGGAGGGTGCCGGTGAGGGTGGCGCCGCCGGCGACCAGCCAGCGGGGGTCGACGTCGGGCATCCAGCTCGCGCCGTCGGCGAGCAGGTAGGCGGCCACCAGCAGGGTCGCCACCCCGGCCAGCAGGGTGAACACGTCCGGGGTGCGGGACTCCCGGGCCCCCGGTGTCCGTTCGCGGTCCTCAGCCACGGTGCACCTCCACGGGTCCGGCCGACGACGTGGCGCGGAGGGTGATCCGCTGTCCGCCCTCGCCGTCGGCGCCGAGGTCGGTGCCGGTGAGGGCGGGGGTGCCGACACCGGAACTCTCCCGTCCGAAACAGGTGACCGTGCCCATCCCCGCCGCGCAGCGGTAGGTCACGTCGGCCTCCGGCGGCACCGTCACGGTGACCGGGCCCGCCCCGTTGCGCACGTCCGTCTCCACCGGGCCGTCCCCCCGCAACCCGGTGAGGTCGACGGTGACCGGCCCGGCGGTGCGCTCGTACACTGGCCGGACGTCGGCCGCGGTCGTCGGGGACGCGTCGAGCGGCCCGACACCCCCGCTCACGTGCGGGGTGGGCAGCGTCCCCAGGGTGAGCACGGCCACGGCCAGCGGTGCGGCGAGCCAGACGAGCCCGCGTCCGCCGCCGAGGAACGACCCCACCACGAGGCCCGTGCCGAGCACGGCGAGCACCGTGCCGACCACGTGGGCCGGGGTGAACCACGGTTGCCCCGTGACGGCCAGCGCCGTCCCCACGCCGCCGACCAGCAGAGCCACGCCCATGGTGACCAGGCCGACCACCCACCGGTGACGCCGTTGCGGTGGGGACGGCGGCGGTGCGGACGCGGACGGCGGCGGGGCCTGCGGGGAGTCGTCCATCCGCCACCCGAGCGGGGCCGCCCCGAGCGGGTC
>NZ_KE387137.1:31496-37207 GCF_000430445.1 Saccharomonospora iraqiensis subsp. iraqiensis | reverse complement strand
GAGACGGCCCTGCCCGGCAGCGTCGTCTCGTTCGCCGTCCGTGGTGCCGGTGTGGCCGGGGTCCACGTGCCCGGGGCGGGCGAGTGCCGGGGCCGGGCGCGCCCGGTCGTCGAGGGGGGTGTGATCTGGGTGCCGGAACCGGTGCCGCACGGCGTCGTGCTCCCGGCCGGGGCGGTCGGGCGATGGTGCTCGGGGATGTCAGGCCTGCCGCTCATACCGGATGGCCGCCTCCTCCTGTTCCGCCTGTGGTGCCGGGTGTCGTCACACCGGCCGCGAGTCCCCGGCCCCCGTCCGGGGACGGGGCCGCGGCTCCGCCGGTGTGTCGTCCGGGGAACTCACGCCAAGCAGAGTAGGAGTTGAACGCCGCTCCGGCGGCTCAGGACAGCAAACGATCATCCGGATTCACCCTGTCGGGGCCCCTACCGAGCGGTATCGGCCCGGTACCGGTACCTTCGGTGCCGCCCCCGCCCGTCCCCGACGGCGGCACCCGGTGCCCGTCAGCCGCCGCTGCGGTAGCGCTCCTGGGTGGAACGCAGCGCCTGCACGGCCACCGCGCCGGATCCTCCGCCCAGCAGGATGGCCAGCACGTCCAACGGCACGCCGCCGAGGGAGAACAGCAGGGCGAGCACGGCGACCCCGGTGGTCCCGGCCGCGACCGGAACACGCGAGCGCACGTACCGGGCGACGGGTGCGCCGCCCGCCCGCTTGGTGGCGGCACTGTTCAGCATGGCGAGATACCCGCCGTGGGCCAGCGTGGCCAGCAGGCCCGCGAGAGCGACCACGAACGCGAGCACGTCGATGATGGTGTCCATGCCTCCAGTGTGCCGCCGCGGGCGACACCGCCGGTGGCAGCGCGCGGGGCGGATCGGTGGCCGGGCCCGGACGGCCGGGTCAGCGGCCGAGGCGCCCGCGGCCGAGTTCGAGCAGGGCCATCGCGAGCTGCCTGCCCTCCGGCCCCAGTTCCCGGTAGCGCGCCAGCACGTCCATCTCGCGGTTGTAGACGATGCGGGTGCCGCCCGCCGCCATCCGCGCGGCGCCGATCCGGCGGGAGACCTCGGCCCGGCGCTTCACCAGCCGCAGGATGTCCGCGTCGAGTTGATCGATCTCCTGCCGGAGCGCGTCGACCTCCTCGGGCGTCTCGGGGACGCCGGTGGTTTCGGGGACGCCGGGGTTGTCGGGAACTCCGGGGGTTTCGGGGGTCTCGGCCGTCTCGTCGACCCTCGCGTTCATCATGACCTCCGCTGGTCGGAGAGTCCGTGTCTCGGCCCGAGGCGAGGAAAGCCCCGGGTCCGTGGACTCCGGGGCTTCGTGATGACTGCTGGGCACTACGCGATCACGGGAGCCGGAGCCCGGTTCCCGTAGAAAAATCGGAACGCGTCGTACCGCACAGGGCCAGTATGCCACACGGTCCCGGTGTCGGGGGCCCCAGGTAGGTTGGACGCCACGATGAGCACCCTGTTCGACCTCCCCCCGGAACCCCGTCGGCACCCCGGCCTGCTCGACGACCTCAACCCCGCGCAGCGCGCCGCGGTGGAGCATGCGGGCGCACCGCTGCTGGTGGTCGCGGGCGCGGGTTCGGGCAAGACCCGCGTGCTGACCCGGCGCATCGCGTACCTGCTCGCCGAGCGCGGGGTGCACCCCGGTCAGGTCATGGCGATCACGTTCACCAACAAGGCCGCGGCGCAGATGCGGGAGCGGGTGGCCGAGCTGGTCGGCAGGCGGGCGAACGCGATGTGGGTGTCGACGTTCCACGCGATGTGCGTACGCCTGCTGCGGCGGGAGGCCGCGACGCTGGAGATGTCGTCCAGCTTCTCCATCTACGACGCCGACGACAGCAGGCGGCTGATGACGCTGGTCGGCCGGGATCTCGACCTGGATCCCAAGCGGTACACGGCCAGGGCGCTGACCACGCACGTGTCGAACCTGAAGAACGAGCTGATCGACGCCGACGCCGCGGCGGAGTCCGCCACCACGGACTTCGAGCGTCGGGCCGCCGAGGCCTACCGCGAGTACCAGCGCAGGTTGGCGCAGGCGAACGCGATGGACTTCGACGACCTCATCATGCGCACGGTCGAGCTGTTCCGGGCGTTCCCCGCGGTGGCCGAGCACTACCGGCGCCGGTTTCGGCACGTGCTGGTGGACGAGTACCAGGACACCAACCACGCGCAGTACACGCTTGTCCGGGAGCTGGTGGGCACCGCCGCCACGGAGTCCGGGGTCGAGCCCGCGGAACTGTGCGTCGTCGGGGACGCCGACCAGTCGATCTACGCCTTCCGCGGCGCCACCATCCGCAACATCGAGGAGTTCGAACGCGACTTCCCGTCGGCGCGCACGATCCTGCTCGAACAGAACTACCGCTCGACGCAGACCATCCTGTCCGCCGCCAACGCGGTCATCGCGCGGAACCCGAACCGCCGGGACAAACGCCTGTGGACCGACGCGGGCGAGGGCGAGCGCGTGGTCGGCTACGTCGCCGACACCGAGCACGACGAGGCGGCGTTCGTCGCCTCGGAGATCGACGCGCTCGTCGACGAGGGCGACACGGACTACTCCGACGTGGCCGTGTTCTACCGCACCAACAACCAGTCCCGGGTGTTCGAGGAGATCTTCATCCGGCTCGGCCTGCCCTACCGGGTGGTCGGCGGGGTGCGGTTCTACGAACGGCGCGAGGTCCGCGACGCGCTGGCCTACCTGCGGGTGCTGGCCAACCCGGAGGACACGGTGAGCCTGCGGCGCATCCTGAACGTGCCCAAGCGCGGGATCGGCGACCGTGCCGAGGCGGTGCTCGCCACACACGCCGACCGGGAACGGATCTCGTTCGCCGCGGCGTTGCGGGAGGCGGCGAACGGTGGGGTGGAGCCGCTCAACCCCCGTTCCCGGAAGGCGGTCACCGCGTTCGTCGAGCTGCTGGACGGGCTGAGGGAACTCGTCGACGCGGGCACCGAGGTGGCCGAGGTGCTGGAGGCGGTGCTGGACCGCACCGGCTACCGCGCGGCGCTGGAGGAGTCGAACGACCCGCAGGACGCCTCGCGCGTCGAGAACCTCGACGAGCTGATCACCGTGGCGCGCGAGTTCACCGAGTTCGCCCGCGGCGCCGCGGCGGTGTCCGCAGACGGGGACACCGCCGGGGAGGCCGCCGGGGACGGAGGAGGGGACGACACCGCTGACGGGGACACCGCCGCCGGGGAGGCCGTCGCCGAGGGGGACGACACCGTGGGGGTGCCCGAACCCGGGTCGTTGGCCGCCTTCCTGGAGCGGGTCTCGCTGGTCGCCGACGCGGACTCGGTGCCGCAACCGGACGGCGCCGAGGAGGCCGAGGGCGAGCCGGACGACGACCGGGGCGTGGTCACGTTGATGACCGTGCACACGGCCAAGGGGCTGGAGTACCCGGTGGTGTTCTGCACCGGCTGGGAGGACGGCGTGTTCCCGCACCTACGGGCGCTGGGGGAGCCGAAGGAGCTGGCCGAGGAACGCAGGCTGGCCTACGTGGCGATCACCCGTGCCCAGCGCCGGCTGTACGTCTCCCGCGCGCTGGTGCGCACGGCCTGGGGGCAGCCGGTGAGCAACCCGGCCTCCCGCTTCCTGGACGAACTCCCGGAGGAGTTCCTGGACTGGCGCAGGCGCGAGCCGTCGGGCGGGGGCAACGGCTCCCCCAGGGCGGCGAGCAGCTGGAGCAGCAGGCTCGGGGCCGGGTCCGCGGGCGGTGCCGGTGCCGGTGCCGGGAACGGCTCCCGGACGACGTTCGGTGGGCCGGGCCGCACCGACTGGAAGAACACCGTGGCGCTCAAACTGGATGTCGGTGACCGGGTCAACCACGACAAGTACGGGCTCGGCACCGTCGTGGCCACGGAGGGCAGCGGCCCCAGGGCGACGGCGACGATCGACTTCGGCGCCGCGGGCACCGTCCGTCTGATGCTGATCGGCAGTGTCCCGCTGACCAAGCTCTGACCCCGGACTCCCGCGGCGTGGCGCGCGCCCTCACCGGGACCGGCTCACCGGATCCGGCGTGGTCCGATCCGGTGAAGTCCGTCCGGAGAGACGATTCTGTCGGCCCCCTCCGCTAGAGTGGCGATCGAACAGAGGTTCGAACGCCGGAAGCGAAGGGGGCGCGCGGTGGCACACGGGGTCCGGGGCACGGGGACGGCGGTCACGGGGCGGCCGGGACCGGTCGGTGGTTCAGACGTACACGTCGGTTCAGACGTTCACGCCGCGTTCGGCCAGCCAGGCCCTCGGGTCCACCTTGGACCCACCGACCCACACCTCGAAGTGCAGGTGCGGTCCGGTGGACTGGCCCCGGTTGCCCATGACGGCGATCTGCTCGCCCGCCTCGACCCGCTGGCCGACGGAGACCGAGTAGCTGTCGATGTGCCCGTACACGTGGATGGTGCCGTCGTCCTGCTGCACCTTGACCCACAGGCCGAAGCCGCTGGCCGGCCCGGCCTCGATGACGGTGCCGTCGCCTGCGGAGAGGATCGGGGTCCCGATCATGTTGGCGATGTCGATGCCGTAGTGGGTCGTGCCCCACCGGGCGCCGAAACCGGAGGTGAACAGGCCCTGGGCGGGCGCGACGGTCTTCGGTCGGGCGGCCTCTTCCGCGGCCTTCCGGGCCGCCTCGGCCTCGCGCTCGAGCCGGGCCTGGGTGACCTCGGCGCTCTCGGCGAGCTTGCGGGCCTCGGCGTCGGCGTCGGTGCTGCGGGACTGCTGGAGCAGCACGGGCGCACTGGTGCCGTCGCCGCCGGTGCCCGACGCCTCGGGTTCGGCGGTGAGTGCGGTACTCGCGTCGCTGGCGTTGGCCAGCGGGGTCACGTCGGTGTGCGACTCGGCGGAGTCGCGGGAGTTCTGCAGGGTCTGACCGGCGGCTGCCGCGGCGAATGCGCCCGCCGCGACGGCGGCGACGACGACCCGGCCCCGCAGTGCGGACGAGGGTGCGGGAAGCCGGTGCGAACCCCGGACCCGAACGACCGCACCGTCCAGTGCTTCTTCGAGCGCCGGGGAAGTAGCTTGGCCGCCGGGGGAGCGGTGTCGAGCCAAGACTGCGCCTTCCGTTACTCGGGGGAGTCAGGTCCAGACGCCGGGCGGGGGATCCCGGTGAGCGGTGTCGGGGTACCGCTCGTGACACGGCGAGTCCCGAAGGTCTCGCCGGGCCAGCCTGTTCGTGACCTGACCGTAATGGGGACTGCGGGACAGTAACCAGACGGTCGCGCCGGGGGCAAGGCGCCGGTCCCGTCCGGACGGTCGAGTCGCGTGCGCGTGGCTCCGGTGGCGGAGCAACAGCGCACGGTAGACAGGGTTTTCTCAGGGTTCAGTGATGTGAGTCACAGTTTGGCAACCGAGGGTTTGGACCGCTGTTCACCGGGGGCCGGACGCCGTCCGCGGTGGAGTGGACCGCCTCCCGCCTCGGTGACCCGACGAACGGGCGCCGGAGGAGCGGTCTGGCTACTCTCGTCGGTGCATCCGCCGAGGCCGACGGTGCCGGGGCCGCGGGCCTGCACCGGGAACGGAGGTGAACGATCGGAGCACGACGAGGGACCAGGGTCGATCCGCGTCCACCGGAACCGTCCGCCCCCGGTGCGCCGCCGGGGGACGAACGGGACGCACCGCACGGGACCGTGCTGATCCCCGCGCTCGCGTGCGGGGCACTCGCCGCGTTGCTGCTCTCCCTCGGCGCCGTCCTGCCGGTCGTGCGCGGTGCCGAGCCCGGCTTCGCGGCC
>NZ_KE387137.1:28729-31396 GCF_000430445.1 Saccharomonospora iraqiensis subsp. iraqiensis | reverse complement strand
GGACGCGGCGGCGCGCCCGGAGTTCCCCGTGGACGTGGTCGCGGTCGGCACCGACCGGCCCGGGGTCGGTGCGCTGGAGCTGGCCGCGGACGCCGGGGTGCCGTCGTTCACCGTGCGGACGGGCGATCACCCCGACCGGGCCGCGTGGGACCGCGCACTCACCGGGGCCGTCGCCGCGTACACCCCCGACCTGGTGGTCTCCGCCGGGTTCCTCAAGATCCTCGGTCCCGAGTTCCTGTCCCGGTTCCCGAACCGGGTTCTCAACACCCATCCGGCGCTGTTGCCGTCGTTCCCGGGTACCCGGGCGGTGGCCGACGCGCTGGAGTTCGGGGTGAAGGTCACCGGGTCGACCGTCCACTTCGTCGACGCCGGGGTGGACACCGGCCCCATCATCGCCCAGGAGGCGGTGGCCGTGGAGCCGGAGGACGACGAGGCACGCCTGCACGAGCGGATCAAGGCCGTGGAGCGCAGGCTGCTCGTGGACGTCCTCGCTGAACTGGGCCGTGCGGGCTGCACGGTGGACGGACGAAAGGTGAGAGTGTCGTGAGCGAGTCCCCCGGTGGTGGGAAGCACCCGGTGCGCCGTGCCCTGCTCGGCGTGTCGGACAAGACGGGCCTGCTGGAGCTGGCGACCGGGCTGCACGCCGCGGGCGTGGAGATCGTCTCGACCGGCGGGACCGCCCGCGTGATCGCCGACGCCGGGGTGCCGGTCACACCGGTCGAGGAGGTCACCGGGTTCCCCGAGTCGTTCGACGGCCGGGTCAAGACCCTGCACCCCCGGGTGCACGCGGGTCTGCTGGCCGACACCGACCGGCCCGAGCACGTCGAGCAGCTCCGCACGCTCGGCATCAGCCCGTTCGACCTGCTCGTGGTCAACCTCTACCCGTTCACCGAAACGGTCGCCTCCGGCGCGGGCCCGGACGAGTGCGTGGAGAACATCGACATCGGTGGGCCCGCGATGGTGCGCGCGGCGGCGAAGAATCACGCGTCGGTGGCCGTGGTCGTGGACCCGGCACGGTACGACTGGGCGCTGGAGCGCATCCGGGGCGGAGGCTTCGAGGTGGCCGACCGCAGGCGGCTGGCCGCCGAGGCGTACGCGCACACCGCCGCCTACGACGCGGCGGTGGCGTCCTGGTTCGCGGAGAGCTACGCCCCGGTCGACGACACCGGCTTCCCGGACTTCCTCGGGGCGGGCTGGCAGCGCCAGGACGTGCTCCGCTACGGCGAGAACCCGCACCAGGCGGCCGCGGTGTACCGGGGGCCGGAGGGCACCGGGCTCGCCGCCGCCGAGCAGGTGCACGGCAAGGCGATGTCGTACAACAACTACGTCGACACCGACGCGGCCCGGCGGGCGGCGTTCGACTTCGCCGAACCGGCCGTGGCGATCATCAAGCACGCGAACCCGTGCGGGATCGCGGTGGGCGTGGACGTGGCCGAGGCACACCGCAAGGCGCACGCGTGCGACCCGGTGTCGGCGTTCGGCGGGGTGATCGCCGCGAACCGTCCGGTGGACCTGGAGACGGCCGAGCAGATCGCGGACGTGTTCACCGAGGTCGTGCTCGCCCCGGGCTTCGACGACGACGCACTGGACGTGCTCACCAGGAAGAAGAACATCCGGCTGCTGCGGCTGCCCGGGGGCGCGGACACGCCGCGCACCGAACTGCGGCCGATCTCCGGCGGGATGCTGGTGCAGACCGCCGACCGGATCGACGCCGAGGGGGACGACCCGGCCGACTGGACGTTGGCCACGGGGCAGGCCGTCGACGAGGCCACGCTGGCCGACCTCGCCTTCGCCTGGCGGGCGGTGCGCGCGGTCAAGTCGAACGCGATCCTGCTCGCCCACGACCGGGCCACCGTGGGGGTGGGCATGGGCCAGGTGAACCGGGTCGACTCGGCGCGACTGGCCGTGAACCGCGCGGACGACCGGGCGTCGGGGTCGGTGGCGGCCTCGGACGCGTTCTTCCCGTTCCCCGACGGGCTGCAGGTGCTGCTCGACGCCGGGGTCCGCGCGGTCGTGCAGCCGGGCGGGTCGGTCCGGGACGCCGAGGTGCTCGCCGCGGCCGAGGCGGTCGGCGCCACCGTCTACTTCACGGGCACCCGCCACTTCGCCCACTGACCCCACCGGCCCCACCCCCCACCCGGCCCGCCGGACGTCCCTTCCGGGCCGTCCGCCGGTCGCCCCTCCACCGGACCACCTTCCACCCCGCGCTCCTCCCTGTCGAGGTCAGCGCGTTACTGAGCGTGCGCAAGTACCGCGTTTCGCCCGCGAACCGTGGTACTTGCGCACGCTACGTGTCTGCCGTGTGAGGCGGGTCGCGGTCGGGTATCCGCGTGCTTGACAGTGCCGGGGTGGGGGCGTTTACTGAGGTTGCGATCGAACACCAGTTCGATCAGTGAGGTCCACCCCGATCTTCGCCGTCTTCCCCGCGGCGCGGTCGGAGTGGCCGTCCCGTCGTGTCGGCGTGGGCGGTCGCTCCCGAGACAGCGCGAGGGAGGTGAGTCCGGTGCCCGAGGGATCGGTCTCCGGGATCCGGCCCGTGCCGGACGGCACGCCCGGTGCGTCCGATGCGTCCGGATCTCCCGGGGGGGCCGGGGCGACCGTCGCGCGGTTGGCCGCCCTGCCCGGGGTGAGCACCGCGGGCGCGCTGGCCACGGCGGCGGACGGGCG
>NZ_KE387137.1:22495-28629 GCF_000430445.1 Saccharomonospora iraqiensis subsp. iraqiensis | reverse complement strand
CGGCCGGTGCCGTGGTGGTGTCGGCGGTGTCCGCGGTGGTGTCCGCGGCCGCGGAGGCGGCCTTCGCCTTGGCACGGCGGTCGGCCACGCCCGAGGTCACCGCCAGCGACAGCCCCACGACGGCGAGGCCGGCACCCACGAGGTTCGGCGACACGAGACCGAACCCACCGGCGATCGCGAGACCGCCCAGGTAGGCGCCGATCGAGTTGGCGATGTTGAACGCGGACTGCACGGCGGCGGAGACCATCGACTGGGCGCCACCCGCCTTCTCCATGATCCGGGCCTGCATCATCGGGCCGATCATGAAGGAGGTCATGCCGATGCCGAACAGGGTCAGCGCGGCACCGACCTGGCTGTGGGCCGTCACGGTGAACAGCGACAGCACGAGGGCCAGTGCGGCGAGGCCACCGTAGAGGCCCGCGGTGGGGAACCGGTCGGCGAGCCTGCCGCCGAGCACGTTGCCGACGGTCATGCCGACACCGGCCAGCGAGAGCAGCAGCGTCACGCTGGAGGCCTCGAAGCCGGCCACGTCGGTCAGCATCGGGGTCACGTAGCTGAGGCTGGCGAACCCGCCGCCGAGGCCGAAGGTGACGATCGCGAGGGCGAACCACACCTGCGGGCGACGGAAGGAACGCAGCTCACCGCGCAGCGAGCTGTCGGCGGACTGGGGCTGACGGGGGACGAGCTTCACGATGGAGGCCAGCGCGACGAGGCCGATCAGCGCGACCGCACCGAACGTCGCGCGCCACCCGACCTGCTGGGCCAGGAACGTCCCGCCGGGGACGCCGACCACGTTGGCCAGGGTGAGGCCGAGGAACATCATGGACACGGCCTTGGCCCGGCGGCGGGCGCCGACCAGGTTGGCCGCCACGACGGCACCGGCGCCGAAGAACGCCCCGTGCGGCAGTCCGGCGAGGAACCGGAACACCACCCCCGTCTCGTGATTCGGGGCCAGGGCGAACAGCGCGTTGCCGAGGGTGAACACCGCCATCATGGCGATCAACATGGTCTTGCGGGGCAGTCGGACCGCCACGGCGGTGAGCAGCGGGGCGCCCACCACCACGCCGAGCGCGTAGGCGGTGATCATGTGGCCTGCGGACGGGATGGAGATGCCGAGGTCGGCGGCCACCTCGGGCAGCACCCCCATCATGACGAACTCCGTGGTACCGATGCCGAAGGCACCGATCGCGAGCGCGAGCAGCGCGATGGGCACGGGCTCTCCTTCGGGACGAAACGGTTCGGGGCGTCTCTGAATCGATCCAGTCCAGGGCGCACGAGGGTACGGACACCTGAACCGCGGGGGAGGTGACGGGATTGTCGGTGGTGCTTGATCGATCCAGAGGAGGACCGAAAGAAACCGGCCGGGATCCTCCGCCTTCGGAGTCCGTCGGGGACCGGAATCTATCTCGTGTCTAGTTCAACCGAAGATGCCCGCTGTGTCATCCCGTGTGAGAGTGACGCTGACCACGAGCGGGTTTGAGAACGGTGTTCGTGGGCCGTGCCCACCGCATCCCGGCGATCGAGCCCGTGGGATCGCCGGGATGCGGTGGGGCGCCGGCCCGCGTCACTCGGAGTGTGCCTCGACCTCGCAGTCCGGGCCGGGGAACATCAGGCCCTCGTGGCCGTCGGAGAACCGGACGAGGTACGGCGGCTCGCCCTGCTGGCCGCGCACCTCGACGATCTCGCCCTGCCGTTCGCCCGCGCCCACGGTGCGCCCGTGTACGCGGATCCTGTCTCCCACGGATGCTCGCATCGTTGACCACCTCCGTACGGCCAGGGTAGGAGCGCCCCGGCCCCCCGGCGAGTCGAAACCCCCGACCCCCCTCGGTCGGGTCCCCCACCCACCCGCGAGTCGCCACCCCATACCCGCGAGTCGCCGTTCCAGGCCCGTGAGTTGACGCTCCGCGCCTGCGAGTTGCCGGTTCCGTGCCTGCGAGTTGACGTTCCGCGCGGCGTCCCGTGAGGGTCCGTGCGATTCGGGGCGTCGACTCCCGGGCCAGAGGTGTCGACTCGCGGATCAGAGGTGTCGACTCGCGGGCATGGGGTGGCGACTCGCGGTGGTGTGCTGGTTACTCGCGGGAGCGGACCGGGGTGTGAGGTTGGCCGTAGATTGCGGGGCAGGAGACGTGCGGCCGGTATTAGCAGTACGCTTGTACCGCTACCACGTGCCGAACTACCGCGAGATCCGCGAGAGGAGCGCCGCCGCTCATGGCCAAGATCAAGGTCGAGGGCACCGTCGTCGAGCTCGACGGCGATGAGATGACCCGCATCATCTGGCAGTTCATCAAGGACAAGCTCATCCACCCGTACCTCGACGTGAACCTCGAGTACTACGACCTCGGCATCGAGGAGCGGGACCGCACGGACGACCAGGTCACGGTCGACGCGGCGAACGCCATCAAGAAGCACGGTGTGGGCGTCAAGTGCGCCACCATCACGCCCGACGAGGCCAGGGTGGAGGAGTTCGGCCTCAAGAAGATGTGGCGGAGCCCGAACGGCACCATCCGCAACATCCTCGGCGGCGTCGTCTTCCGCGAGCCCATCATCATCTCGAACATCCCGCGGTTGGTCCCCGGCTGGACGCAGCCGATCATCATCGGCCGGCACGCCCACGCCGACCAGTACAAGGCCGCCGACTTCAAGGTGCCGGGCCCGGGCACGGTGACGATCACGTACACGCCGGAGGACGGGTCGGAGCCGATCGAGATGGAGGTCGCCAAGTTCCCCGAGGGCGGCGGCGTCACGATGGGCATGTACAACTACCGCCGCTCGATCGAGGACTTCGCCCGCGCCTCGCTGCGCTACGGCCTCGACCGCGAGATACCGGTGTACATGTCCACCAAGAACACGATCCTGAAGTCCTACGACGGGATGTTCAAGGACGTGTTCGAGGAGATCTACGAGAAGGAGTTCAAGGCCGACTTCGAGGCCAAGGGGCTGACCTACGAGCACCGGCTGATCGACGACATGGTGGCGGCCTCCCTCAAGTGGGAGGGCGGCTACGTCTGGGCCTGCAAGAACTACGACGGTGACGTGCAGTCCGACACGGTGGCGCAGGGCTTCGGCTCGCTCGGCCTGATGACCTCGGTGCTGCGGACGCCGGACGGCCGCACCGTCGAGGCCGAGGCCGCGCACGGCACCGTCACCCGGCACTACCGCCAGCACCAGGCGGGCAAGCCGACCTCGACCAACCCGATCGCCTCGATCTTCGCCTGGACCCGCGGGCTGGAGCACCGGGGCAAGCTCGACGGCAACTCCGAGCTGGTCGGCTTCGCGAACAAGCTGGAGCAGGTGGTCGTCGAGACCGTGGAGAGCGGCAAGATGACCAAGGACCTGGCGCTGCTGGTCGGCGGGGACACCCCGTTCCAGACCACGCAGGAGTTCCTGGCCACGCTGGACCGCAACCTCGCGGCCAAGATCGCCCAGGGCTGACCCGCCCGCCCGGTTCTCGCGTGAGGGGCACTTTCCCTGCATCGATCGCAGGGGAAGTGCCCCTCACTGTGTGCGGTGGGGGCACGGTGCCCGTACCCGGTCCCGGTCCGGGGCGCTGTCCGGTACGCCCCGTCGCCGCCCCGACGGGGTGATTCGCCCGCTCGGGCCTGTCGACGACGTGGCCTGGTGGCTACTCTGCCGAGTGATCCTGTCGCAGTCCGTGAGGAGTCCGGCGTGCTGGGGATACCGAAGCGGATCGTCGTGGTGGCCGCGGTGGTGCTGGGGCTGGCGATCATCTACTCGGCGGGCTCGGAGCAGCGCGAGTCCGAGGCCGACGCGGGGGACGGGCCGGACGGTGCGGCGGCGGCCTGCCGGGTGGTGGTCACCGCGGACGTCCTCAACGTGCGGGCGGGGCCGGGTACGGAACACGAGGTCGTCGACCGGCTGCGGGCCGACGTCGAGACCGACGCCACGGACGAGGTGCGCGACGGCTTCCGCAGGATCACCGGACAACGCTGGGCCGCCGACGAGTTCCTGCGTCCGGTCGAGGGCGCCGACTGCGGTTGACGGCCGCGGGAACGGACGGCTGTGGGAACCGACGCCTGTCGAACGGACGGCGGTGGGATCGCCGGCCGGGCGGTGCGCCGACCGGCCACACCCGGCACCCACGGATCCACGGTGAACTCCGCCATGCGCCGCCCGCGGTGACGGCACGGCGACGGCCGCACGGGGTAGCCTGCGCGGCGTGCTCACCGTCTCCACCGTGAACGTGAACGGCCTGCGGGCCGCCGCGAAGAAGGGCTTCACCGAGTGGTTCGGCGCCACCGGCGCCGACGTGGTCGCCTGCCAGGAGGTCCGTGCCGCGCCGGACGACCTGCCCGCCGCGCTGCGCGAGCCGGACGGCTGGCACGCCGTGCACGCCGACTGCTCGGTCAAGGGCCGCAACGGCGTCAGCCTCTACAGCCGGGCCGAGCCGGAGGCGACGCGCATCGGCTTCGGCGCCGCCGAGTTCGAGGACTCGGGGCGCTACGCGGAGATGTGGCTGCCCGGTGTCGTGGTCGCGAGCCTCTACCTGCCCAGTGGGGATGTCGGCACGCCCCGGCAGGAGGAGAAGGAGCGGTTCATGGCCGCGTTCCTGCCGTACCTGAGCGAACTGCGGGACAAGGCCGCCGCCGACGGGCGGGAGGTGCTCGTGGTGGGGGACTGGAACATCGCCCACGCCGAGATCGACCTGAAGAACTGGAAGGCCAACCGGAAGAACTCGGGCTTTCTGCCCGAGGAACGGGAATGGCTCGGCCGCGTGTTCGACGAGGCCGGGTACGTGGACGTGCAGCGCAGGCTCGACCCGGACGGGCCCGGCCCGTACACCTGGTGGTCGTACCGGGGCCGGGCGTTCGACAACGACTCCGGCTGGCGCATCGACTACCAGGTCGCCACCCCGGGCCTGGCCGGCCGCGCCGAGACGGCGACGGTCGAGCGCGCCCCCTCCTACGACCTCCGGTGGAGTGACCACGCCCCGCTCACCGTGACCTACCGGAGCTGATGCGGCATAATTCGGGCGGTCCGGGCGGGAGGTGATGTCCTTGCACGCTCTCCTCGAGGAGAAGCGTCGTGATATCGAGCGCTTGTGCGAGGAACTGTCGGTGCGTCGCCTCGACGTGTTCGGATCCGCCGTTACCGGCGGATTCGACGTCGCGTCGAGCGATGTCGACGTTCTGGTTGAATTCGATCTCGGGCCCGGTGCGGACTACTTCACCGCCTATTTCGAGTTGAAAGAGGGTCTCGAGCGGATCCTCGGCCGCCCGGTGGACGTCATCACCTCGGCGGGTCTGCGCAATCCGTACTTCCGCGAGAACGTGGTGCGGACCCGGGAAGTCCTGTATGCGGCCTGATCCGCGCAAGTACCTCTGGGACGCGTCACGGGCCGTCGCGTTGCTGCGTGAATTCAGTTCCGGGAAAACGTTCGCCGACTACGAAGGCGATGTACTTCTCCGCTCTGCCGTGGAGCGTCAGTTCGAAATCGTCGGGGAATCGCTGAACCAGCTGTCGAAGTGCGACCCGTCGGTCGCGTCGAAGATCCCGGAGCTCGGCCGGATCGTCGCCTTCCGGAACATCCTGATCCACGGCTACGCGACGGTCGATGACGCACTCGTGTGGCAGGTGCTGACCGATCGGGTTCCGGTGCTGGACGACGTACTACGGCGGCTCCTCGACGGGTAGCCGTCTGCCGCGGCTGCGCGGCACCACCCCCGTGTCCCTCGGTGTGACGGGGACCGCTAATCTCGTCCCCCGTTCCGGGCGTGTGACGTTGACACGCTCGGTAGCGTCCACTCGGCGATGTTCACACCACTGTGTGAGCGCGTCGGCGAAAGCGTGACTGATGATGCGGGAGGCACTGCGGTGCGCAACCCAGCCAGCGAACCGGGTCGGCCGGTCGTGCGCGGTGTCCGGGGTGCGGGTGTGACGGCCGGTGTGCTGGTCACGACGCTGCCCGTCGCCGCCGGGACCGCGTCGGCGGAGGCCGCCGGACGGGTCGTGCAGGCCGAACCGAACGCGCTGACGTTCGGACTTCTCGGGCCCGTGGGCATGATCGCCGTCGCCCTGGGCGTCGTGGGGATGGCCGCCGGTGTCGTCCGGCAACGGCGCAGGCCGCGCGCGCCGGAGGAACCGGCCCCGGTCGCGGAGGCGAGCGCGCCGACACC
>NZ_KE387137.1:13811-22395 GCF_000430445.1 Saccharomonospora iraqiensis subsp. iraqiensis | reverse complement strand
CGTCGTCCCGACCGGGCGGCGCGTCGGCGGTGCGCGCCACGCCGTCCGTCGTGGTGGGGTCCGGTGGCGTCGGCGCGGTGGTCCGGGCGGCCGCACCGCCGGTGAACGCGGACACACTCGACAGCAGGCCGATGATCAGGGTGACGGCGACGGTCCGGGCCGGGGCAGCTCTGCGCACCCGAGCAGGTTAACGGGCCTGTCCAGCGTGGATACTGGGGCTATGCGTCTGTCCCGTCGGGTCTCGTTGTTCCTGCTCGCGTTCGGTGTGTGGTCCTGGATCATCTGGATCACCTTCGCCCGGAACCTCTGGGGCAGCGACGACGCCTGGAACCCGGACGGCTCGCCGACGGCGTACTTCGTCGTCCACGCGCTGCTGGCGGTCACCTCGTTCGTCCTCGGGACGATCATCGGGGTGCTCGGCTGGCGCGGGTGGCGGGCCGCCCGCGGGGGCGGCGGGGAGCCCTGACCGGGCGTTCCCCCCGCGCACGTCCCGCTTCCGAAACTTTCGAAACAGCTGCCCCCGGAGTCGGCGCCTATCGGCGTCGACTCCCCGTTGAGCTCGGTTGTTGCAGGTGAACCGCTCGTCCCACGCTTCTTACGGCCGAAAACTTTCGGAAACTCGGTGTTGACCGACGGTGTGACCGTTGCCATACTTCTCCCCGTCGTCGCCCGGTGCTGTCGGATCACCGCACAGCGTCACCGTGCCGGTGCGCCCGCATCACCGCGACGTCGCCCTGTCCTCGACGAAAGGACTCCGAGAATGAGCACGGCACACCAGCGGCGATCCGGCCCCCGGCGGGTCGGGTCCCGGATCCGGACGGCCGTCGTGACGGCGGCGGTCGGTGCGTTGACCGCGGGCGGCCTGGTGGCCACGGCGGGGACGGCGAGCGCACAGTCCACGCTCGCCGAGGCCGCCGAGTCGCAGGGCCGCTACTTCGGCGCCGCGGTCGCGGCGGGCCGGCTCGGCGAGTCGGACTACACCGCCACGCTGAACCGGGAGTTCAACAGCGTCACCGCCGAGAACTCGATGAAGTGGGAGAGCCTGCAGCCCTCCCGCGGGAACTTCGACTTCTCCACCGCGGACCGCATCGCCGACCACGCGCGCAGCCAGGGCATGGACCTGCGCGGGCACACGCTGGTCTGGCACTCGCAGTTGCCCGGCTGGGTCGAGAACCTCGGGACCAACGACCTCCGGACGGCGATGAACAACCACATCACCACGGTGATGGAGCATTACCAGGGACAGGTCGGCTCCTGGGACGTGGTCAACGAGGCGTTCCAGGACGGCGGCAGCGGCGCCCGGCGCGACTCGGTGTTCCAGCGTCAGCTCGGCGACGGCTGGATCGAGGAGGCGTTCCGCACCGCGCGCTCGGTCGATCCGAACGCCACGCTCTGCTACAACGACTACAACACCGACGCCTGGGACTCGGCCAAGACACAGGCCGTGTACGACATGGTGGCCGACTTCGTCAGCCGGGGCGTGCCGATCGACTGCGTCGGCTTCCAGGCGCACTTCAACAGCGGCAACCCGGTCCCGGAGAACTACCACACCACCCTGCAGAACTTCGCCGACCTCGGGGTGGAGGTCCAGATCACCGAGCTGGACATCGCGGGTTCCGGTGAGTCGCAGGCGCAGCAGTACCGCGGCGTCACCCAGGCCTGCCTGGCCGTGTCCGCGTGCAGCGGCATCACGGTCTGGGGGGTGACCGACAAGTACTCCTGGCGTTCGGAGGACACCCCGCTGCTGTTCGACGGCGACTACAACGCCAAGCCCGCCTACCACGCCGTGCTGGAGGCCCTCGGCGGCTCCGGCGGCGGAGGCGGTGGGGGCGGTGACGACGGCGACGCCGCCTGCACCGTGAGCTACGAACAGACCCAGCAGTGGGGCGACCGGTTCAACGGCCGGGTCACCGTCCGCGCGGGCGACGAGGCGATCAACTCGTGGAGCACCACCGTCACCGTGCACCCGCCGCAGGAGATCTCGGCGACCTGGAACGGCGATCCGAGTTGGGACTCCAGCGGTGACGTCATGACGATGCGGTCGAACAGCGGCGGCCTGCCCGCCGGCGGAGAGACCAGCTTCGGCTTCACCGTCATGGCGAACGGCAACTGGGCGGCACCCACCCTGGGCTCCTGCACCGCCTCCTGATCATCGCGTCCCGGTTCCGGGCCCGTCGGGCGGGAGGGGGACCGGAACGGGACGAGGGCCGGCCCGGTCGCGACGACCGCGCCGGCCCTCGGCCGTGTTCGGGGGACTCAGACGCGCTTGAACAGCAGCGCCCGCTTGACCTCCTGGATGGCCTTGGTGACCTGGATGCCGCGCGGGCAGGCGTCGGTGCAGTTGAACGTCGTGCGGCAGCGCCACACGCCCTCGGTGTCGTTGAGGATGTCCAGCCGCTCCTCGGCGCCCTCGTCCCGGGAGTCGAAGATGAACCGGTGCGCGTTCACGATCGCCGCGGGCCCGAAGTAGGACCCGTCGGCCCAGTACACCGGGCAGGACGAGGTGCACGCCGCGCACAGGATGCACTTGGTGGTGTCGTCGAAGCGGTCCCGGTCGGCCTGCGACTGGACCCGCTCGCGGGTCGGCTCGTTGCCGTAGGCGATGAGGTAGGGCTTGACCGCGCGGTAGGCCTCGAAGAACGGCTCCATGTCGACATAGAGGTCCTTCATCGTCGGCAGTCCCTTGATCGGGGCCACCGTGACCGTGGTCTGCTTGCCCTCCTTCGCCAGCAGGTCCTTGACCAGCACCTTGCACGCGAGCCGGTTGATGCCGTTGATCTGCATCGCGTCCGACCCGCAGATGCCGTGCGCGCAGGACCGGCGGAACGCCAGGGTGCCGTCCACGTAGTTCTTGATGTTGAACAGCAGGTTGAGCACCCGGTCGGTGGGCAGCGCCGGGACGTCGTAGGACTCCCAGTGCGGCTCGTCGTCGATCTCGGGGTTGTACCGGAGGAGCTTCACCGTGATGGTGACCGAACCCTCCGGCGCGGGGATCTGGGAGGTGTCGTGCGCGGCTTCGGAAACCGTGGCAGTCATGTCAGTACTTCCGCTCCATCGGTTCGTACCTGGTGAAGGTCACCGGCTTGTAGTCGAGCCTGAGGTCGGCCTGGAACCCGGTCAGCCCGAGCGGGGCGTCCGGGTCCGGGCCGTTCGCGGCCTCCGGAACCAGCTTGTACGACATCGAGTGCCGCATGAAGTTGGTGTCGTCGCGGTCCGGGTAGTCCTCGCGGGCGTGCCCGCCGCGGGACTCCTTGCGGGCCAGTGCCGCGTTCACCAGCATCTCGGCGAGGTCGAGCAGGAACCCGAGCTCGACGGCCTCCAGCAGGTCGGTGTTGTAGCGCTTGCCCTTGTCCATCACGGCGATGCGGCCGTAGCGCGACTTCAGCGCCTGAACGTCGTGCAGCGCCTGCTTGAGGGTGTCCTCCGTGCGGTACACCGCCGCGTTGGTGTCCATCGTGCGCTGGAGCTCGTTGCGGATGTCGACCACCCGCTCGCCGCCGGTGGCGGTGCGCAGGTGGTTGACCATCCCCTCCACGAGCTCGCCCGGGTTCTCCGGCATCTCGACGAAGTCCCGGCCGTTGGCGTACTCGGCCGCGGCGATGCCCGCCCGGCGCCCGAACACGTTGATGTCCAGCAGCGAGTTGGTGCCGAGCCGGTTGGCGCCGTGCACGGACACGCACGCCGCCTCACCCGCGGCGTAGAGGCCGGGCACCACGGTGTCGTTGTCCCGCAGTGCCTCGCCGTGCACGTTGGTGGGGATACCGCCCATCGCGTAGTGCGCCGTCGGGTAGACCGGCACCGGTTCGTGCACCGGGTCCACACCCAGGTAGGTGCGGGCGAACTCGGTGATGTCCGGCAGCTTGGTCTCCAGCACCTCCTCGCCGAGGTGGGTGCAGTCGAGGAAGACGTAGTCCTTCTCCGGGCCGGCGCCGCGGCCCTCCAGCACCTCCAGCACCATCGAGCGGGCGACGATGTCGCGCGGCGCGAGGTCCTTGATGGTCGGGGCGTAGCGTTCCATGAACCGCTCGCCCGACTCGTTGCGCAGGATCGCGCCCTCGCCGCGGGCACCCTCGGTGAGCAGGATGCCCAGCCCCGCCAGGCCGGTCGGGTGGAACTGGTAGAACTCCATGTCCTCCAGCGGCAGCCCCTTGCGGGCGTAGATGCCCATGCCGTCCCCGGTCAGGGTGTGCGCGTTCGACGTGGTCTTGAAGACCTTGCCGAAGCCGCCGGTGGCGAACACGATCGACTTCGCCTGGAAGACGTGGATCTCCCCGGTCGCCAGCTCGTACGCGATCGCGGCCGTGGCCACCGGACCGTCGGCGGTCTCGGTCATGGCCACGTCGAGGACGTAGAACTCGTTGAAGAACTCGATGCCGTGCTTGACGCAGTTCTGGTACAGCGTCTGCAGGATCATGTGCCCGGTGCGGTCGGCCGCGTAGCAGGACCGGCGCACCGCGGCCTTGCCGTGGTCCCGGGTGTGCCCGCCGAAGCGCCGCTGGTCGATCCGGCCCTCCGGGGTCCGGTTGAACGGCAGGCCCATCTTCTCCAGGTCGAGCACGGCGTCGATGGCCTCCTTGGCCATCACCTCGGCCGCGTCCTGGTCGGTGAGGTAGTCACCGCCCTTGACCGTGTCGAAGGTGTGCCACTCCCAGTTGTCCTCCTCGACGTTGGCCAGGGCCGCGCACATGCCGCCCTGCGCCGCGCCGGTGTGCGAGCGGGTGGGGTAGAGCTTGGTGAGCACCGCGGTGCGGGAGCGCTGACCGGCCTCGATCGCGGCGCGCATCCCCGCGCCGCCCGCCCCGACGATCACCACGTCGTACTTGTGAAACTGCATGTCGTCGTCGCTTTCGCGTGGGTGTCAGTCGGTGGCCGCGATGTTCGGGTCGAACGTGAAGATCACCAGCGTGCCGAGCACGAGGATGACCGCCATCGACGTGTAGAGCAGCATCTTCAGCCAGAAGCGGGTGGCGTCCCGGCGCGCGTAGTCGTCGATGATCGTGCGCAGGCCGTTGCCGCCGTGCAGCTGCGCCAGCCACAGCATCGACAGGTCCCAGAACTGCCAGAACGGCGACGCCCAGCGGCCCGCCACGAACGCGAAGTTGATCCGGTGCACGCCGCCGTCGAGGATGTTCATGATGAACAGGTGCCCCAGCACCAGCACCACCAGCAGCAGGCCGGAGATGCGCATGAACAGCCAGCTGTAGAGCTCGAAGTTGCTCCGCCTGGCCGCGGGCCTGCGCGGGGAGCGCGGCTTGTCGAGAGTGAGTGCCTCAGCCATCAGTTGCCGCCTCCGGAGAACAGTTCGCTCACGGTGCGCTCGAGCATGAAGTAGGTGCCGGGGATCATCACGAGGACCCAGACGCCGATCAGCGACCACAGCATGCCGCGCTGATACCGGGCTCCCTTGGACCAGAAGTCCACGAGGATCACCCGGATGCCGTTGAGCGCGTGGTAGAGCACCGCGCCGACGAGGGCGACCTCGAGCAGGTTGACGAACGGGGTCTTGTAGGTCTCGATGACCTCGTCGTAGGCGTTCGGGGAGACCCGGACGAGGGCTGTGTCGAGCACGTGGACGAACAGGAAGAAGAACGTGAGCACGCCGGTGATGCGGTGCAGCACCCAGGACCACATGCCCGGGTCGCCGCGGTAGAACGTACCGCTCCGACGTGAGGCGCCTGCCCGATCACTCGCACCCACCTCGCCGGCGGTGCTCGCAGTGGTGGACATCGGTTGTACGGCCTCCAACGTCACTGATGGACTGTGCCCGGCGTACCTGCGGCTTCGCCGAGGTCGCAAGCCGTCGAGCGTGGATACGACTGGATGCTAGACCCGCCGAGTTCCCCGCGGTCCACCTCGGGTTGGCGTCTGTGACAGACCAGACACGAATTTCACCGCGCGCGTGGCACGGGTCTCGCCCCCGGCGGTGCGCCACCTCTTGACCGACAGGCCCGGACACGGAACGTGTCCGGGCGGTCGCGCTTCCCGCTGGGGAGTGAACATTTCTGTTACGCGAAGTGGATGCCGGATGTTCCCCGAGGTGACTCGACGGTACGGTTCCCGAATCGCTCGGCGGGTGCGCCGGGCGCTTCTTCAGTGGTGTCCGCTCGACAGCGGCGGGAAGGGAGACACACCGTGCTTCGTCAGCGTGGTGCAGCGCCGGTGGCCATCGCCATGGCCGGCGCGTTGGTCCTGGCCGGGTGCGCCAAGGACTCCGGGGACACCGGGGCCGGTGCGGCCGGCGACGGTTCTTCGGGCGGCGAGTGCGTGACCGCGCAGGCGCCCCCGCGTGCCGACTCCACCGGCAGGCAGAGCGAGGTCCCCACGGACGTCGACGCCTCCGACCTCAGCGTGGGGCTGGCCTACGACGTCGGCGGTCGGGGCGACGCGTCGTTCAACGACGCCGCCGCGGCGGGGACCGACCGCGCGAAGGAGGAACTGGGCGTGCCCGAGGTGGCCGAGAGCACGGCGGTGGCCACCGAGGACGAGTCCGCCAAGGCGCAGCGGCTGCGGCAGCTCGCGGATCAGGGCAACGACCCGATCATCGCGGTCGGCTACGCCTACGCGCCCGCGCTGGAGGAGGTGGCCCCGGACTACCCGGACACGCACTTCGCCATCGTCGACGACAACTCGGTCGAGGCGCCGAACGTGACCCCGCTGGTGTTCGCCGAGGAGCAGGGCTCGTTCCTGGTCGGGGTCGCCGCCGCGTACAAGAGCGAGAACTGCCACGTCGGGTTCATCGGCGGCGTGGACACCCCGCTGATCAACAAGTTCGAGGCGGGCTTCGTGCAGGGCGCGGAGGCGGTCTCCGACGACATCACCGTCGAGACCGACTACCTCACGCCGGCCGGGGACATCTCCGGCTTCAACGACCCGGGCAAGGCCAACGTCGTGGCGAGCTCGCAGATCGACAAGGGTGCCGACGTGCTGTACCACGCGGCGGGCGCCTCCGGCGGCGGCATGTTCGAGGCCGCGCAGGCGGCCGGCGCGAAGGCCATCGGCGTGGACTCCGACCAGTACGAGCAGGACACCGTCGCAGACGTACGGGACGTGATCATGACGTCCATGCTCAAGCGGGTCGACGTCGCCGTGTTCGACTACATCGCCGCGGTCGCCGGGGACGACCTGGACTCGCTGCCCGAGCGGTTCGACCTGGCCGTCGACGGGGTCGGCTACTCCACCTCCGGCGGCATGGTCGACGACATCGTGCCGCAGCTGGAGGGCTACAAGCAGCAGATCGTCGAGGGCGAGATCGAGGTGTCGGCCACCCCGCAGGGGTGAGCCCTTCGCGCACCGGAGGCAGTCCGGCCGGGCCCGCACGACACGGGGTGACCCTCCCGCCGTGCCGGGCCCGGCCGGGTGAGCAGGTCGTCGCGTCGACCGACCGTGGCGCGACGTCCCCGTGGAGAGCTTGCGAGAGACGATGACCGAGACCCGAGAAGCGGTCGAACTCGACGGGATCACCAAACGGTTCCCCGGCGTGGTCGCCAACTCCGACGTGCATCTGAGCGTGCGCCGGGGTGAGGTGCACGCGCTCTGCGGCGAGAACGGCGCGGGCAAGTCCACCCTGATGAAGATCCTCTACGGCATGCAGCAGCCGGACGAGGGCACCGTCAGGATCGACGGCGAGGTGGTGCGCCTGCGCGGGCCGCAGGACGCGATCCGGGCGGGCATCGGCATGGTGCACCAGCACTTCATGCTCGCCGACAACCTCACCGTGGCCGAGAACGTCCTGCTCGGGGCCGAGTCCCGGCACGGGATCGGCCGGACGGCCCGCGCCCGCGTGGTCGAACTCGCCGCGGGCGCCGGCCTGCGCGTCGATCCGGACACGCTGGTCGAACACCTCGGGGTCGCCGACCGGCAGCGTGTCGAGATCGTCAAGGTGCTCTACCGGGGCGCGGGCATCGTGATCCTGGACGAGCCCACGGCGGTGCTGGTGCCGCAGGAGGTCGACGCGCTGTTCGACACCGTCCGGCAGATGCGGGAGCGGGGCTACACCTTCCTGTTCATCTCGCACAAGCTCGACGAGGTGCGGCGGATCGCGGACCGGGTGACCGTGCTGCGCCGGGGCACCACCGTCGGCACCGTCGACGCCGCCACGGTGGGCACGACGGAGCTGGCCGAGATGATGGTCGGCTCCGAACTGCCGAGCCCGACGACCGGGGCGTCCACGGTCACCGACCGGCCGGTGCTGCGGGTCACCGGGCTGCGCCTGACCGGGGACGACTCCGGGCGGGCCGCGCTGGACGACGTGTCCCTGACCGTGCACGCGGGTGAGGTGCTGGGCATCGCCGGCGTCGAGGGCAACGGGCAGACCGAGCTGGTCGAGACGGTCATGGGGATGCGGCCGGCGTCGGCCGGGACCGTGGAGCTGCTGGACGCCGACGGTCGCGTCCACGACCTCACCCGGTCCGGCACCCTCGCCCGGCGCGAGGCCGGCATCGGCTACATCCCCGAGGACCGCACCCGGCACGGGATCCTGGCGACCCGCCCGTTGTGGGTGAACCGCATCCTCGGGCACCAGACCCGGCCGCCGGTCTCCCGCGGACAGATCCTCGACCCCGCCGCCGCCCGCGCCGACACCCGC
>NZ_KE387137.1:1329-13711 GCF_000430445.1 Saccharomonospora iraqiensis subsp. iraqiensis | reverse complement strand
CGGGACGTCCGGACACGACACGGCCCCCGCCGGTGCCGCGTCGACGGGCGCGGCGGACGGGGGCCGTGTCGGTCCGGGGATCGTGCTGGACCGGATCACGGGGGACTGACGGCGTCCGCCGCCCGCCCCCGCGACCCGGTCGTGGGGCTCACTCCTCGCCGTCTCCGGTCTCGCCGTCTCCGGCGGGGGTCTTCGACTTGCCCTCGCCGTTCTTCGGCGACCGGCCGTTGTTGTTGCGCCGGCGCGGCTGCCGCGGGGCGGGCGGGGCGGAGATCGCGGGCTGTTGCTGCTGGGCGGGCCCGCCGCCGAGCATCAGCTCGGCGAAGGTCGCCATCGCCTCGTCGAGCTGACCCCCGATGCGGCGCTCCGACTCCTCGTTGCTCTTGCGCACCACCGAGCTGAAGTACTCGTTGTCCGGCTGCTGGGCCAGGGTGCCCTCGACCTGGGACAGCCCGGACTTCACCGCGCCGTCCAGATCGCCGATCTGCGAGACGACACCCTCCTCGACCTTGTCCAGGCGGGTGGCCAGCTCGTCCAACCGCGAGGTGAGCTTGTCCAGCCTCCCGCCGAGCGAGTCGAGGCGGTCGGAGGTGTCCAGGATCTCCGCGGTCTCGGTCAGCGAGGTGCGCAGCGAGTCCGCCGTCTCGGTCAACGAGGTGCGCAGCGACTCGGCGGTGCTCGACAGCGAGCCGGTCAGCGACTCGGTGCTCTCGGACAGCGAGTTCTGCACCGCCTCGGTGTTCGCCGTGGCCCGCTCGCGGGAGTCGGTGTCGAAGCGGTCGACCCGCTCCTTGAACGAGGTCTCCATCGTGTCGATCCGCTCGCGGACCGGGCCGTGCACGGCCGAGGGGACCCCGTCGATCTTGTCGTCCTGCTTGTCCAGGTGCCCACCGAGCTCGTCCAGCCTGCGGTGGATGTTGGTGAGCTTGTCCTCCAGGCCGTCCATCCGGCCGGACACGCCCTCGAAGCGGGCCCCGACACCGTCGAGCCTCCCGTCGAGCTGCGCGAACGGCTTCTGGAGTTTGTCGACCACGGACTCCACCGAGCGGGCCAGCTCGGCCAGCGCGTTGTCCTGGGCCTCGAGCCGGTTCATGGCCTCGTCCAGGCGTTCGGCCAGGACGGAGACCTCCGTGCGGTCGGGCAGCTCGGACAGCCGCTTGCGCATCGCGCCGAGGGAGTCCACCGGCGCGAGCCGGGCGTAGATGTCGTCGAGGGCGTCGAAGATCTGCTGCTGTTCGCTCTCTCGGACCTCGGCCGCGCGCACCAACATGTTGCGCATCCGGTCGAAGGACGGGGCTGCGAGATTGTTGTCAGACGTCACTGCGGTGTCCTTCATCGGCGGGGAAAGATGGGACCTGCCCGCGAGCCTAGCGATCGACCCGCTGCGGAGCGTATCGCCCCCGTCCGTAAACGTGTGACGTGCGAAGCCGATCACGGGCATAACGTCTCGGTCACCGTGGTAACGCTCAAGTACGGGTTCGGACCCGGGCCGCGGGCGGCCCCCGGGGTTCCCGCGGGGTCACTCGGCCCCGCCCGCGGTGTGTCAACCATCCGTGTGACCGCCGCGCCCGGGTACCGTCGGGGAATGGCGACGCGAACCGTTCCCACCCTTCAGGACCTGCGCACGGCCCCCAAGGTACTGCTCCACGACCACCTGGACGGCGGGCTGCGCCCGCGCACCGTCGTCGAGCTGGCCGAGTCGACCGGCTACCGGGGGCTGCCCACCACCGACGTCACCGACCTGACCCGGTGGTTCCGGGACGCGGCGGACTCCGGGTCCCTGGAGTCCTATCTGGAGACCTTCGCCCACACCACCGGGGTGATGCAGACCGAGGAGGCGCTGTCCCGGGTGGCCGAGGAGTGCGTCGAGGACCTCGCCGCCGACGGCGTCGTCTACGCCGAGGTGCGCTACGCGCCCGAGCTGTTCGTCACCCGGGGGCTGTCCCTCGAGGCGGTGATCGAGGCCGTGCAGGACGGCTTCGAGCGGGGCACCCGGCGCGCGGCCGAACAGGGCGTGCGCATCCGGGTGGGCACCCTGCTCTGCGCGATGCGGCAGCACGCGCGGGCGCTGGAGATCGCCGAACTCGCCGTGCGCTACCGCGACGTCGGCGTGGTCGGGTTCGACATCGCGGGCCCGGAGGCCGGCTTCCCCCCGACCCGCAACCTCGACGCCTTCGAGTACATCCGGGTCAACAACGCCCACTTCACCATCCACGCGGGTGAGGCGTTCGGACTGGCGTCGATCTGGGAGGCGATCCAGTACTGCGGCGCCGAACGGCTCGGACACGGGGTACGCATCATCGACGACATCACCCCCGCCGGCGACGGTGCCGCGACCGTCCCCGGCGGTGGTGCCGCGGAGCTGGGCAGGCTGGCCTCCTACGTGCGGGACCGGCGTATCCCGCTGGAGGTGTGCCCGTCGTCCAACCTGCAGACCGGGGCCGCCCCCTCGCTGGAGAAGCACCCGATCGGTCTGCTGGCCGCGATGCGGTTCCGGGTCACGGTGAACACGGACAACCGGCTGATGAGCGACTGCACCATGTCCTCGGAGTTCGCCCGGCTCGTGGAGACGTTCGGCTACGGCTGGTCGGACGTGCGGTGGTTCACGATCAACGCGATGAAGTCCGCCTTCATCGACTTCGACGAGCGCCTGGACCTGATCAACAACGTCATCAAGCCCTGGTACGCCGAAGTCGAGTGAGGTGACCGTGAGGGGCACATTCCCTGCGTGTCACGCAGCGAATGTGCCCCTCACGGCACCGGGCGCAGGGAAAGTGCCCCTCACGGCAACACCCGGGGTGCGGGGTCAGTTCGCGTGCAGGCGGGTCTCGAAGTTCTCCACGAGGGTGCGCCAGGTCTTCTGCTCGGCGTCGAACGGCGCGCTCGGGGCGAGCCGGTCCGGGTCGGGGCTGACCACGAAGGACACCAGCCAGCCGAGCCGTTCCGAGCCGGCCAGCGCCTCGTGGACGCTGTCGTCGCCGGCCCAGTCGGCGGCGTCGGTGAGCAGCTCCACCGCGAGTTCCAGCTGACTCGGGTCGATGGCCTCCAACCCGGAGCCGATGTCGTCGGCCAGCCCGGTGAGCACGTAGGTGTTCTCCGGGTCGACGTCCACCTCCAGCTCACCGGCCGTCGCGCTGGTCAGCACCTCGTCCCAGGTGGACACCTCGGCGAGGTCGGTCAGCGCCAGGTCGCCGGGTTCGGCCAGCGCCCGCGCCAGCGCGCGTTCGGAGGGGAAGGTCTCGATGCGGCCGTTCGAACCGAGGAAGATCGGGTCGTCGTCGAGATAGCACCGCAGGGTGAAGTGCTCCCGGTCGGACGTGACGATCTTGATCGGGTCGATGCCGACCTCGGTCCAGAACCCCGCGGGCTCGTCGGCGTCGTCGGTCCCGTCCTCGGAGTCGGCGGTCTCGTCCGTGTCCGTGGCCTCGCCGGTGGTCGCCGAGCCCCCGTAGACGGCGTCCAGGTCCTCCCGCTCGTCCGAGTCGACCCCGGCCTCGGACTCGGCCGACTCCTCGTGGAAGGCGGCCAGCTCCTCGGTCGTCTGGTCGAGCGTGGCGGAGTCCACCTCCGGCACGGTGATCAACTCGTCGACGGAGTCGAGCACCACGTCCCACTTCTCGGAGACGGTCTTGGACAGGTCGTTCCACAGCCGGGTGCCGTCCCGGCCGGAGAACGGCAGCTGCCCCTGATCGAGCAGGGAGAACGCCTGGCAGCCGTCCAGGACCTCGTGCACGTCGTCCAGCTCGCACACGTCCGCCAGCGACCGCACGATGTTGACGATCTCCGCGAGCTCGCTCAGGGTCCAGGAGTCGGGTTCGCCCGCCACCATCTCCGGCACGCCGACGAGGTCGAAGCAGTGGTCGTCGTCGGGGATCAGCTCGGGCACGTTGAGGGCGGGCACCGTGTCCCAGGCGGGGTGGTCGACCAGGTCGTGCTCGGTGGCCGTGCGCACGTACGCCGCCAGGTGGGCGGAGTCCCGGAACGCGTAGAGGTCGTCCTCGTCGCCGAGGAAGGCCTCCCACTCCTCGCCGTCCTCCCGCCATCGTGGCGCCCACAGGGTCACCAGATCGCCTTGTGGCAGCCCGAGTTCGATCGGGATGATATCCTGAGCCATTCCGCCCTCCGGGAACACCTGTGCACGTGCCGGTTCACCACTGCGTTCGAAGCCGGCCGTGAAGGCGAAGCCTACGGGTTCCGGCTCCGAACCGCGATCACCCCTCACGCGAAGGGGCCGCCAGTGACACGATCTCAGGCACGATGACTGAACTTCTCACCGACCGCCTTCCCGACGAAGCCGACGCCGAGGGCGCCGACCCCGACGCCCTCTTCGACGCCTTCACGACCTGGACCGCCGAGCGGGGCGTCGAACTCTACCCGGCGCAGGAGGAGGCGTTGATCGAGGTCGTCTCCGGTGCCAACGTCATTCTCTCCACCCCGACCGGCTCGGGGAAGAGCCTGGTGGCGGTGGGTGCGCACTTCGCCGCGCTGGCCGACGGCGTGCGCAGCTTCTACACCGCGCCGATCAAGGCGCTCGTGTCGGAGAAGTTCTTCGACCTCGTCGACACCTTCGGCGCCGACAACGTCGGCATGATGACCGGCGACTCCAGCGTCAACCCGGACGCGCCGATCATCTGCTGCACCGCCGAGATCCTGGCCAACATCGCCCTGCGGGACGGGGCGGAGGCCGACGTCGGGCAGGTCGTGGCCGACGAGTTCCACTTCTACGCCGACCCGGACCGCGGCTGGGCCTGGCAGGTGCCGCTGCTGGAGCTGCCGGAGGCGCAGTTCGTGCTCATGTCGGCCACCCTCGGCGACGTCTCGTTCTTCGAGTCCGACCTCACCCGGCGCACCGGCCGGGACACCGCGGTGGTCACCTCCGCCGAACGCCCGGTGCCGTTGACCTTCCGCTACGCCACGACGCCCATGCACGAGACGGTGTCCGAGCTGCTGCACGGCGGACTGGCCCCGGTGTACGTGGTGCACTTCTCGCAGGCCGCCGCGGTGGAGCGGGCACAGGCACTGATGAGCATCAACGTCTGCTCCCGCGCCGAGAAGGACGCCCTGGCCGAGGCGATCGGCGACTTCCGGTTCTCCGCGGGGTTCGGCAAGACGCTGTCCCGGCTGGTGCGGCACGGCATCGGCGTCCACCACGCCGGGATGCTGCCCAAGTACCGCCGCCTCGTCGAACAGCTCGCCCAGGCGGGCCTGCTCAAGATCATCTGCGGCACGGACACCCTCGGCGTCGGCATCAACGTGCCGATCCGCACCGTGGTGTTCTCGGCGCTGACCAAGTTCGACGGCACCCGCCAGCGGCATCTCAAGGCCCGCGAGTTCCACCAGGTCGCGGGCCGTGCGGGGCGCGCGGGCTACGACACCGACGGGCACGTCGTCGTGCAGGCCCCCGAACACGTCATCGAGAACGCCAAGGCGCTGGAGAAGGCGGGCGACGACCCGAAGAAGAAGCGCAAGGTCACCCGCAAGAAGGCGCCGGAGGGCTTCGTCAACTGGACCGAGAGCACCTTCGACCGCCTCGTCGCCGCCCAGCCCGAGCCGTTGACCTCGCGGTTCACGGTGACCCACGCGATGCTGCTCAACGTCATCTCCCGGCCCGGGGACGCGTTCGCGCACATGCGGCACCTGCTGGAGGACAACCACGAGGACCGGCCCGCCCAACGCAGGCACATCCTGCGCGCGATCGCCATCTTCCGCGCGCTGCTCGCTGCCGGGGTGGTCGAGCGGCTGGACGAGCCGGACGAGCAGGGCCGGACCGTGCGGCTCACGGTGGATCTGCAGTTCGACTTCGCCCTGAACCAGCCGTTGTCCCCGCTCGCGCTGGCCGCGATCGAGCTGCTCGACCCGGACTCGCCGAGCTACGCGCTGGACGTGGTGTCCATCGTCGAGGCCACGGTGGACGACCCGAAGCAGGTGCTGGCGCAGCAGCGGTTCAAGGCCCGCAACGAGGCCATCGCCGAGATGAAGGCCCAGGGCATCGAGTACGAGCAGCGGATGGAGCTGCTGGAGGACGTCACCCACCCGAAGCCGCTGGAGGAGCTGCTCGAGGCGGCCTACTCGCGCTACCGCCAGGGGCACCCGTGGGTGGCCGACTACGAGCTCTCCCCGAAGTCGGTCGTGCGGGACATGTTCGAGCGGGCGATGAACTTCGTCGAGTACATCGGCCACTACGGCCTCGCGCGGTCGGAGGGGGTGCTGCTGCGCTATCTCGCCGACACCTACGACGCGCTCCGGCGCACCGTGCCCGACGACGCCAAGAGCGAACCGCTGCAGGACCTCATCGAGTGGCTCGGGGAACTGGTGCGCCAGGTGGATTCGAGTCTGCTCGACGAGTGGGAGGCGCTGCGGCACCCGGAGGAGGCCGCGGCCGACGACACCGGCAGGCACACCGTCTCCGAGGGGCCGCAGCCGGTCACCCGCAACGAGCGCGCGTTCCGGGTGCTGGTGCGCAACGAGATGTTCCGCCGGGTGCAGCTGGCCGCCCGCGAGGACTACGAGGCGCTCGGTGAGCTGGACGGCGACTCCGGCTGGGACGCCGAAGCGTGGGAGGACGCGCTGGCGGACTACTTCGCCGAGTACGACGAGATCGGCACCGACGCGGACGCCCGCGGCCCGGGCCTGCTGCTCATCGAGCGCGAGCCCGAGCCGGGCATCTGGCGGGTCCGGCAGATTCTCGCCGACCCGGCCGGCGACCACGACTGGGGCATCAGCGCCGAGGTCGACCTCGGCGCCTCCGACGAGACCGGCACGGCCGTGATCACCGTCACCGACGTCAACCAACTCTGACCCGTCAACTCACGGGCACCACCCGTCAACTCGCGCGCCCGGAGCGGCAACTCGCCGGCAGGCCCGCGAGTTGCCGGTTCAGGCCCGCGAGTTGACGGTTCAGGCCCGCGAGTTGGCGGGTCAGGTGCCGAGGGGGTGCCAGACGGTCTTGGCCTCCAGGCAGTTGCGGAGGCGGGCGAGCCCGGGGCGCGCGGTCCAGTCCGGTTCCTCGTCGCCGGTGTCCAGGACCCGCTTCACCGTGTCCGCCGCCGCGCGCGCCATCTCCACCTTCCCGACCGGACCGGCACCGATCGGGTCGAGCGCGTTGACGTCGGCGTGCGAGGCGAGCCACGGGCCGAGTTCGAGCGCGCTGCCGCTGAGCACGTTCGCCACCCCGGCGGGCACGTCCGAGGTCGCCAACACCTCGGCGAGCGTGACGGCGGGCAGCGGCCGCTCGCCGCTGGTGACGACCACCGCGGTACACCCCGTGGCCAGCACCGGCGCGAGCACGCTCACCAGCCCCAGCAGCGACGACCGCTGCGGGGCCAGCACCCCGACCACCCCGGTGGGTTCCGGTGTGGTGAACGAGAAGTACGGCCCCGCCACCGGGTTGGCCGCGCCCAGCACCGAGGCGATCTTGTCGGTCCAGCCCGCGTAGTACACCCACCGGTCCACGGCCGCGTCCACGACGGCCTCCGCCTTGCGGCCGGACAATCCTTCGGCCTCGCCCACACGGGCGACGAACTGCTCGCGCCGGTCCTGCAGCATCTCCGCCACCCGGTACAGCACCTGGCCCCGGTTGTACGCCGTCGCACCGGACCAGCCGCCGAACGCCTTCCGCGCCGCCGCCACCGCGTCCCGCAGGTCCTTGCGGGAGGCCTGCGAGACGTTGGCCAGGAACCGCCCCTTCGGGTCGGTCACCGGGTAGCTGCGGCCCGACTCGGACCGCGGGAACTTCCCGTCGACGTAGAGCTTGTAGGTCTTGGCCACCTCAACTCGCGACATGCAGATACGCCTCCAGACCCGTCCGGCCGCCCTCGCGCCCGAAGCCGGACTCCGTGTAGCCACCGAACGGCGCGGCGGGATCGAACCGGTTGAACGTGTTTCCCCAGACCACCCCGGCCCGCAGCCGCTCGGCCAGCCACAGCATCCGGGAGCCCTTCTCCGTCCACACCCCCGCCGACAGGCCGTAGGGCGTGTTGTTCGCCTTGGCGACGGCCTCCTCCGGGGTGCGGAACGTCAGCACCGACAGCACCGGGCCGAAGATCTCCTCGCGGGCGATGCGCATCGACTGCGCGACGTCGGAGAACACGGTCGGCGCGAAGAAGTACCCCCGCTCCGGCAGCGCGCACGGACTCGTCCAGCGCGTGGCCCCCTCGGCGTCGCCGGAGTCGGACAGCTCCCGGATCCGGGCGAGCTGCTCGGCCGAGTTCACCGCGCCGATGTCGGTGTTCTTGTCGAGCGGGTCACCGAGGCGCAGCGTGGACACCCGCGCGCGCAGCCGCTCCAGCAGTTCGTCGGCCACCGACTCCTGCACGAGCAGCCGCGACCCGGCGCAGCAGACGTGCCCCTGGTTGTAGAAGATCCCGTTGACGATGCCCTCGACCGCCTCGTCCAGTGGGGCGTCGTCGAACACGATGTTCGCCGCCTTGCCGCCGAGTTCGAGGGTCAGCCGTTTGCGCGTGCCCGCCAGCGTCCGCTGGATGCCCTTGCCCACCTCGGTGGATCCGGTGAACGCCACCTTGTCCACACCGTCGTGCTCCACCAGGGCGGCGCCGACGTCCCCGGCGCCGGGCAGGATGTTCACCACCCCCGGCGGCAGGTCGGCCTGCTGACAGATCTCGGCGAACACCAGCGCCGTCAGCGGCGTGGTCTCGGCCGGTTTGAGCACCACGGTGTTGCCCGTGGCCAACGCCGGGGCGATCTTCCACGCCAGCATCAGCAGCGGGAAGTTCCACGGGATCACCTGGCCGGCCACCCCGAGCGGACGCGGGTCCGGGCCCACGCCCGCGTGGTCGAGCTTGTCCGCCCAGCCCGCGTGGTAGAAGAAGTGTGCCGCGGCCGTCGGGATGTCGGCGTCCCGCGACTCCCGGATCGGCTTGCCGTTGTCCAACGTCTCCAGCACGGCCAGCTCGCGTGCGCGTTCCTGGAGCAGCCGGGCGATGCGGAAGACGTACTTCGCGCGCTCGGCGCCGGGCATGGGTGCCCAGGTGCGCTCGAACGCCTTGCGTGCGGCCTTCACCGCCGCGTCCACGTCGGCCGGACCCGCCGTGCCGACCTCGGCGAGCACCTCCTCGGTGGCGGGGTTCACCGACTGCAGCGGCGTGCCCGAGCCGTCGACGAACTCACCACCGACGAACGGCCGGTACCGCGACTTCAGGCCGGCCACCTCCCGCGACTCCGGCGCGGGTTCGTACTCCCAGAGATTCACGCCCATCAGTCCAATGCCAGGTAGTCGGGGCCGCTGTAGTGGCCGTCCAGCTGGGTGCGCCGTTGCAGCAGCAGGTCGTTCAACAGGCCGGAGGCGCCGAAGCGGAACAGCGACGGCGTGAGCCATTCCTCGCCCGCGACCTCGTGCACGGCGACCAGGTACCGCACGGCCTCCTTGGTGGTCCGGATCCCGCCCGCGGCCTTCACCCCGCGCCGCTGTCCGGTGGTCCGGTGGAAGTCCCGCACCGCCCGCAGCAGGACGTGGGTGCCCGGCAGCGTCGCCGCCGGGGACACCTTGCCGGTGGAGGTCTTCACGAAGTCGCCGCCCGCCAGCAGCGCCAGCCAGGCGGCCCGGCGGACGTTGTCGTAGGTGGCCAGCTCACCCGTCTCCAGGATCACCTTCAGGTGCGCCCCGCCGCACGCCTGCCGGACCTCGCGGATCTCCTCGAACACCGCCCCGTACCGGCCCTCCAGGAAGGCGCCCCGGTCGATCACCATGTCGACCTCGTCCGCGCCGGCGTCGACCGCGAGCCGCACGTCGGCGAGCTTGATCTCGCGACCGGAACGTCCGGACGGGAAGGCGGTCGCCACACTCGCGACGCCGACGCCGCTGCCGGTCAGTGCCTCGACGGCGGTGGACACCAGGTCGGGGTAGACGCACACCGCCGCCGCGGCCGGGGTGTCCGGCCGGTCCGGGTCGGGACGCCGTGCCTTGGCGGCCAGCGACCGCACGCGACCGTGCGTGTCGGCGCCCTCCAGCGTGGTCAGGTCCACCATGGAGATCGCCGCGTCGATCGCCCACCGCTTCGCCGCCTTCTTGATGCTGCGGGTGGCCAGGGTCGCGGCACGCTGTTCGAGACCGACCCGGTCCACTCCGGGCAGGCCGTGCAGGAACCGGCGCAGACTTCGCTCGTCGCGGATCGCGTCGGCGAGCTCGGCCGGCAGGGTAGCTGTTGCCATGGCGGAGAGGGTATCGGTCACGACGGGCCGGGCCACGGGCTCGGCGGCACCGGTCTCTTCCCTTTGGAGCCGGACTCAGTCGTGCTCGTCCCGTTCGCGGCCCCGCCGCCGCGGCTCGCGGGGCACCCGTTTGACCTCGACCCCGCCCATCAGGGCCAGCCCGTTGATCCGCACGACCGGGGCTCCGGGCGGTGCGGAGTCGGACGCCCCTTTCTTGTTCTTCGTCTCGAACGCGCCCATGAACCCGAGGCCGGTCACCTCGACGACGATGTCGTCGGGGACCGTGATGTCCACACCACCCATGATCGCGACCGCGGTGATGGTGCAGTGCTTCTCGGCGTAGCGGGCCTGCCGCAGGTCGATCTCGACGCCGCCCCAGAACGCGAAGCTGTTGTGCTGCGCGGGCAGCACCCAGTTGCCCTTGCGGTCGGCCCCGGACATCACGGCGATCGAGAACGTCGACCCCGGGGTTCCCCCGATCCGCTGCTCGGGTGGTGCCGCCGCGGCGGGCGGGCCGTCGGGCGTCCACGGCGCGACCGACGCTCCGGGCAGATCGGTCAGCACCGGTTCCAACTCGCCCAGGGTCTTCGCCGCGTACACGGTGTCGAGCCGTTCCTCCAGCTCGCTCATCGTGATCCGGCCCTCGCCCAGCGCGTCGTGCAGGATCCGCGCGACCCGTTCCCGGTCGGCGTCCGAGGCCCGCATCCGCGTGTACTCACCGTGCCCGGCTTCGTCGTCCACGTGACCAGCCTAACGAGGCCGACGTCCGGGCTCATCCCCGTTCTCCGCATCCGCACCGGGCCGGTCCCGCGCAGTTAGGGTGACGGCCATGGATGTGCACGTCGTCGAACACCCGTTGGCCAAGGCCCGGCTCTCCACGATGCGGGACGCGCGCACGGACAGTGCGGCCTTCCGCGCGGCGCTGCAGGAGCTGACGGTCATGCTCACCTACGAGGCCATGCGGGAGGCGCCGCTGCTGACCGAGCGCATCCACACCCCGGTGGCCCGGACGGACGGCTTCCGGCTGGCCGATCCGCCGTTGCTGGTGCCCGTGCTGCGGGCCGGCCTCGGCATGGCCGACCAGGCGCACAAGCTGATCCCGGACGCGCAGATGGGTTTCGTGGGGCTGGCGCGCGACGAGGAGACCCTGCAGCCCACGCCGTACATGGAGTCGCTGCCCGAGTCGTTGGCGGAGCGCCCGGTCGTGGTGCTCGACCCGATGTTGGCCACCGGCGGCTCGATGGAGTACACGATCCGGCTGCTCACCGGACGCGGGGCCACCGACGTCACCGCCGTCTGCGCGCTCGCCGCCCCGGAGGGGATCACGTGTCTGGAGAGGTCCGGGCTGCCGGTGCGCGTGGTGACCGCGAGCGTCGACGAACGCCTCAACGAGTCCGGCTTCATCGTTCCCGGCCTGGGCGACGCCGGCGACCGGCAGTACGGGCCGCTCTGACGGACACGGCCTACGGGGCGCCTGAGCTGCGAAGATCGAAAAAGGGACCCCCCTTTCGGGTGGGGTGGGCCGGGTGTGTAGTGTTTACTTCGTCGCCGGGGAGACCGGACGGGCCCTCCGAGAGGGGGAGTTCGGGTTACTCGGCGGGGGAACATGAACCAAGCTCCCATGGTTGTGGTAGAGTGGGTGTTCCTCGCTCCGGGTGAGTGGTCACCCCCCTTGAAAGAGCCTTCCGGGGTTGTTGTTAGGGTGGGTGTCGCTCGGAGGGAAAAACCGAGAAGCATCTTTGTGGTGTTGTTTGAGAACTCAACAGTGCGCTAGTGATTGTCAGCTAGTAGAGCTTTGATGCCTCACCTGTTTTGGTGGGTGGGGTTTGCCCCTTTTTTGTGGGTTTCTTTGAGACATTGGGTCTCGGATCGAATATTCATTGTTGGAGAGTTTGATCCTGGCTCAGGACGAACGCTGGCGGCGTGCTTAACACATGCAAGTCGAACGCTGAAGCCGCCTTCGGGTGGTGGATGAGTGGCGAACGGGTGAGTAACACGTGGGCAATCTGCCCTGTACTCTGGGATAAGCCCTGGAAACGGGGTCTAATACCGGATAGGACATCGCCTCGCATGGGGTGGTGTGGAAAGCTTCGGCGGTACGGGATGAGCCCGCGGCCTATCAGCTTGTTGGTGGGGTGATGGCCTACCAAGGCGACGACGGGTAGCCGGCCTGAGAGGGTGACCGGCCACACTGGGACTGAGACACGGCCCAGAC
>NZ_KE387137.1:0-1229 GCF_000430445.1 Saccharomonospora iraqiensis subsp. iraqiensis | reverse complement strand
CGCGGCGGCGTCGCGCACCTCGGCGGAGAGTCCCGCGGGCGTGTCGTCCATCCCGCCATGATGTCAACCGGTGCGGACGTGCGGAGGCGCAGTCCTCCCGCCGCCGCGCGCGGCGGGAGGAAGTTGCATCCGGGAAATTGCGAACGGATAATCCCGGACGGGAAAACGCGAAACGTTTCGTTCACCGTATCCGGCGAAGTGGTGTCCATTCTCCGGGTGATACCCGATCGGGTAATTGTCGAGCCGTCAATTCTGCGCGAAATTGATCGACGAAGATCACACGGGATCGTGCACGCGGCCCGCCGTCCGGACGTTCCGGCACGGCGGGCCGCGCTCGGGGAAAGGGGCCGGCACCATGACCACCACGCGGGAGATCGCCGACGTGCCGATCGCCACCGGCAGTCAGACGAAGCGCGGATGACGCTCAGACGCGGGAGACCAGGCCCCGCAGCAACGCGCCCATGCGTTCCGCGGAGGCCCGGCCCGCCTCGATGACCTCCTCGTGATCGAGCGGCTGCCCGGTGATGCCCGCGGCCAGATTGGTGACCAGCGACAGCCCGAAGACCTCCATGCCCTCCGCGCGGGCCGCGATGGCCTCCAGCACCGTGGACATCCCGACGAGGTCGGCGCCGAGGGTCCGCAGCATGCGGATCTCGGCGGGGGTCTCGAAGTGCGGGCCGGGCAGTCCGGCGTAGACGCCCTCGGACAGGCTCGGGTCGAGGGTCCGCGCCTGCTGCCGCAGCCGGTCCGAGTAGAGGTCGACGAGGTCGACGAACTGCGCACCGGTGATCGGGGACGTGGCGGTCATGTTCAGGTGGTCGGAGATCAGCACCGGTTGGCCGACCTCCAGCCCGTCCCGGAGCCCGCCCGCCGCGTTCGTCAGCAGCACGGTGCGCGCACCGGCCGCGGCGGCCGTGCGCACCCCGTGGACGACACGGGCGACGCCCTTGCCCTCGTACAGGTGCGTCCGGCCGAGCAGCACCAGGACGCGGTGGTCGCCGATCCGCAGCGACCGGGCGGTGCTGCCGTGCCCCACCGCACCGGGCGTCTCGAAGCCGGGCAGCTCGCCGAGCGGCACCTCGGTGTCCGGCTCGCCGAGCACGTCGGCGGCCGGACGCCAGCCGGAGCCCAGGACGACGGCGACGTCGTGTGCGTCGACTCCGGTGCGCTCGGCGAGGACGGATGCCGCCGCGGCGGCGAGTTCACGGGGTTGCGTGTGGCTGCTCTCG
>NZ_KE387136.1:2562-3936 GCF_000430445.1 Saccharomonospora iraqiensis subsp. iraqiensis | reverse complement strand
CACCGGCAGCGACCCCGGTGGGCGCTCGCCCGGAGGGGTCAACAGCACGCGGTCGGTGCCGTCCGCCTCCCGCGCGCGGACCAGCGGTGGGTGCGCCGCGTCGGACCACGCGTACTCCACGGACCCGTCCGGCCGGGCACCCGCGCCGCCGATCCGGCCGGAGGGGGTGTCCAGCGAGGTCAACGACCCGCTCGCCAACTCGTACCGGTACAGCTCACTGCGTCCCCGGTGGAAGTGCGCGATGAGCAGGGCCTCGGCGTCGAGGTACCAGTCGCCGACGACCTCGCCGGGCAGGTCCAGCTCGATCTCGGTCTCGGTGTCCGACTCGACGTCCCAGATCAGCAGTTCCTCCCGGCCCCGGCGCTCGTGCTGGACCAGCAGTCGAGGGTCGCCCCGGAGGGGGGAGAACGCGAGCGCGGCCAGGCCCTTGCCCACGCCGTCCCACTTCTCGGCGACGGTGCGGAAATCGCTCCCGTCCGCGCAGGCCAGAACCCGCACCGCCGGGTGGCGGGAGTCGCCGTGTTCGGAGTGCCCGATCGCCAGCAGCCGCTCGTCCCGGGACAGTGCCGACACGTCCGCGTCCTGCTCGTGACTGTAGAAGCGGGTGGTGGTGCCGTCCCGGTGCGCGTAGAGGTCGCTGCCGTCGTCGGTGGACATGCCGAGCGCGATCACCTCGTGCCCGAGGGCCAGGCCCGCCGGGTAGCCGTTGCCGAGATCCGGGAACACGGTGGTCGCGGCGGTCCCCGTGGCCCCGCCCGTGGCGCTGCCCGTGTCCTCGGACACTCCCCCGTCCGTGCCCGCACCGGCGCTCTCCGGCGCGGCCGTGAACGGCTCGCGCACCCACGCGCCGAACTCGTCGCCGTCGGTGTCGTTGAACCACCAGATCCAGCGACCGTCCGGCGTGACCGTGGCGTGCAGGGTGCCGTTCGGCCGGTCGGTGACCTGCCGGTGGGTGTCGGCGGTCCGGTCCCAGGCGTAGACCTCCCACACACCGCCGGCGTTGGAGACGTAGAGGTTGCGGTCCGGGGCGTCCAGGGCCCAGTCCGGCACCGACACCCGCGCCGCGTGGAACCGTGCCCGCCAGCGGGCCTCCCGTTCCGGGTCGGTCAGGAGCCGGTCGGGAACCCGGGCGTGCGGATGTTGTGTGCTCACGCCCGCGATCCTGCCAGGTCCGTAGGGTTGAGGGCGTGTCGGAGGGTCACGCGGGGTTCGTGCTGCCGTTGCTGCGGCCGGGGATGCGGGTGCTCGACGTCGGCTGCGGCGCCGCGGTGAACACGCTGAGTCTCGGCACGGCCGCGCATCCGGTTCACGTGCTCGGATTCGACCGCGACCCGGGCAGCGTGGCGGCGGCCCACCGCGCGGCCCGGCACGCGG
>NZ_KE387136.1:0-2462 GCF_000430445.1 Saccharomonospora iraqiensis subsp. iraqiensis | reverse complement strand
CCACAGCCCACACCGCCACCGCAGCCGGTGCAGCCCCCACAGGCCGGTTCGGAGGCGCAGCCCCGACAGCAGGCGCCGTACCCGCCGCAGCAGGCGTTCCCGCAGGCGCCGGACGCCGCACCGGCCCCGGACACGGCGGTCCCGGACGCGGACGCACTGTCCGGGTCCGTGTCGGAGCGGCCGTCCGCCACGACCGGCACACCACCCGGGCCGGGCCCCGGGACGCAGGCGCGGCCCCAGCACGGGGCCGCCCCCGAGGCGGCCGAACACGACTCCGGGCAGGAGTTGGAGTCGGCGGTCGAGTCGGCCACGGAGTTCCTGGCCGAGTTCGAGAACAAGATGGCGCAGACCACGGAGATGAGCCAGGAGGACGTCGCCCAGCTGCGGGCGGCGATCGCCGAGGACCCGGAGAAGGGTCGGGAGATCGCCGGCCTGGACACCCGCGCCGACCCGTCCGAGGTCCCGGACCTGAATTTGGACGACCCGCAGCTCTCCGAGCGGGACCGTGCCCTGCTCCGGGAACTGCACGCCGAACTCGCCGAGCGCGAACGCGCCGAAGCGGCCAGAACCCGCACCAACGGCGTCCAACACCGCTGGTCCGAGTGAGATCCTGCGCACCCCGCGTGGTGCCGTGAAGGCCCCCTTCCCTGCGTGGGACGCCGCGAAGGGGGCCTTCACGGCACCCGGCGCAGGGAGGGGGTCCTTCACGGTCACCCCCGGACGTGCCGAGGGTGGTCAGCCGGGTGGGGGATCGTTAAGGTTCCCGGCGTGATGGAGTTCGAGGTGCCGTTACGGTCGGTGCTTCCCGGGGGTGCCGGGCAGTCGGATGCCGGGTTCCCGCCCGCGCCGGAGGTGCCGGCGGAGCCACGGGACTCCGCGACCGTGGCACTGATCCGCGACGGCGCGGACGGCGGGCCGGAGGTGTTCCTCCAGCGCCGGGTCCGGGGGATGGCCTTCGCCGGGGGGATGACGGTGTTCCCCGGCGGCGGGGTGGACCCCCGGGACGCGGACGCCTCGGTGGACTGGGTGGGCCCGTCCGTGCGGGAGTGGGCGCGTTGGTTCGACTGCCCGGAGCCGCTCGCCCGGGCACTGGTGTGCGCCGCCGTGCGGGAGACGTTCGAGGAGTCCGGCGTGCTCCTGGCGGGCACCGCGTCCACCACGGTCACCGACACCGCCCGCTACACCGACGCCCGGCGCGCGCTCGTGGCGCGGGAGCTGTCCCTGGCCGCCTTCCTCGCCGGGGAGGGGCTGGCGGTCCGGGCCGATCTCCTGCGGCCGTGGGGCAACTGGGTGACCCCCGAACAGGAGCCGCGCCGGTACGACACCCGGTTCTTCGTGGCCGCACTGCCGGAGGGCCAGGACGCCGACGGCGCCACCACCGAGGCCGACGTCTCCGGCTGGCAGCGGCCCGCCGAGGCGCTCGCCGACGCGGAGGCGGGCCGCTGCGCCCTGCTGCCGCCCACCTGGTGCACACTCGCCGAGCTGGGTGCGTGCGGCACGGTCGCCGAGGCGCTGACCACGACCAGACAGATCCGCAAGATCACTCCGCGGTTGACCGTGCGGGGGGACACCGTCCGTGTGGAGGTGCCGTGACACATCCCGCGTACCGCGTGCTGCGCGAGGTGAGCCCCGCCGCCTCGGTTCTGCTGCAGGACAACCCGTCCGCGATGACGCTGGAGGGCACCAACACCTGGGTGCTGCGTGCGCCCGGTGCCCCGGGTTGTGTCGTGGTGGACCCCGGGCACGCCCACGACGAGCACCTGACCGAGCTCGACCGGCTCGCCGGGCGGGTGCCGGTGGAACTGATCGTGCTCACCCACCACCACCCGGACCACGCCGAGGCCGCGCCGTCGCTGGCCGACCGGGTGGGTGCCCCCGTCCGGGCCTTCGACCCGGACCTGTGCCGGGGCGGTGACCCGCTCACCCACGACGACGTCGTCCGGGCCGCGGGGCTGGACCTGCGGGTGCTGCACACCCCCGGGCACACCGCCGACTCGGTGACCCTGCGCTTCGACCACGCGGACCGTGCCCACGCCCTCACCGGCGACACGGTGCTCGGACGGGGCACCACGATCCTGTCCGACCTCGGGGACTACCTCGAATCCCTGCGTGCGCTGCGCACACTCCCGCCGGGCACGCTCGGCCTGCCCGGGCACGGACCCGAACTGCCGGATCTGACCGCGACGGTGCGGGAGTACTCCGAGCACCGCGAGCAGCGGCTCGACCAGGTCCGGCAGGCGCTGCGCAGGCTCGGGCCCCACGCCTCGGCCCGGGAGGTGGTCCGGGACGTCTACGCCGACGTCGACCCGGCGTTGTGGGGCGCGGCGGAGGCCAGCGTGCGCGCACAGCTCGACTACCTGCACCGCGCGACGGGTCGTTAGTCGGTGTGCCCCGGGGGCGCCCCGGCCGACGTCGTGGTGGACGTCGCGGGGGCGCCGGGCGGCCGGATGGTGCCGCGCAGC
>NZ_KE387135.1:124494-126157 GCF_000430445.1 Saccharomonospora iraqiensis subsp. iraqiensis | reverse complement strand
GTGCGCATGCTGCCCGACGCCGTCCGCACGGCCGCGCAGGCGGCCGAGGCCCTGGGTGTCGACGTCGGCGCCATCGCCAACAGCCTCGTCTTCCGCACGACCACCGCCGACGGCGACCACCTCCCGCTGCTGGCGCTGACCTCCGGCGCGCACCGCGCGGACACGGCCGCCCTCGCCGCGCTCACCGGCGCCGCGCGGGTCGACAAGGCCGATCCCGATTTCGTCCGGGAGCACACCGGTCAGGTCATCGGGGGTGTCGCCCCGGTGGGGCATCCGCACCGCATCACCACGCTGATCGACGAGGCGTTGCGTGCGCACGGCACGGTCTGGGCGGCGGCGGGCCACCCGAACTCGCTGTTCCCGGTGACCTTCGACGACCTGGTCGCCCTCACCGACGGCAGACCGGCCGAGGTCGCCGGGGCCGCCGGTGACGCGCGGGAACGGACCGCACCACGATGACGGCCACGTCGAGCGGGGAGAACGTCGTCCGCGTGGTCCCGCTGTCCCCCGAGGAGTTCCGGACCCGGCTGCCGGAGGCGCTGTCGGTGTACGTCGCGGCGATGCGGTACCCGACGGGCACGGCCGAGCAGCGCCGACCGATGTGGCTCACGCACGCGCTGCGGACGGGCTGGCGGTGCGTGGCCGCCCTCGACGCGGACGACGTGCTGGTCGGGCTCGCCTACGGCTATCCCGGCGCGCCCGGACAGTGGTGGTACGAGCAGGTCCACCGCGGCCTGTCCGCCCGGGCCGGTGCGGACGTCGCGGCGGCCCGGCTGACCGACTACTTCGAGCTGACCGAGATCCACGTGCGCCCGGACCGGCAGGGGCACGGCCTCGGGGAGCAACTGCTGCGCGGACTGCTGGACGACGTCCGCAGTGCGCGGGTGCTGTTGTCCACCCCGGAGGGGCCCACCCGGGCGTGGACGCTCTACCGCAGGCTCGGCTTCGAGGACGTCCTGCGCAACTACCACTTCGCGGGCGATCCGCGGGCGTTCGCGGTGCTGGGCCGTGCGCTGCCGCTGGAACCGGGGCCCGCCCCCGGTCAGGACAGTGCGTAGAGGTCGTAGACGACCGCGTCGGCCAGGCGCGCCGCGGAGGCCACGAACACCGTGCGGTTGACCCACGAATAACGGTCGTCCCCCGCCTCGAGCCGGACCCCGAGCCGGAAGTGGTACTCCCGCGGGTCCACGTGCTCGCCGGCGGCGAGCCGGTCGAGCACGGCCCGTTCGCCGTGGCGGACACCGTGGGTCGCCAGGGTGACCGGGGCGCCGTCGTCGGTGCGGGCGGTGTAGCGGGTGTCCACGGTGATGCTGCCGTCGTCGTGGACGAGTTGCCAGTCGGCGCCGCCGGGCAGGATCTCCCCGCGCAGCCGGTCCCCCTCGAGGCGGCCCCCGGTGATGGGCACGATCCGGCGCAGGCCCTGCGGGGTGGGGCCGAGTGTGATCACCGGGTCCAGACGGACCTCGACCCGGGCGATGCGGTCGAGGCCCAGCGGGGGCGGTTCCACGGCGCGACGGCCTCCCGTCACTGATCGACTCCGGTCCCGGCGAGGCTAGCGGCCCACGGACGGGGGGTCAACGTCGGCGGACCGTCCGTGGCCACCCGTGGTACCGGGTCCGGCGGCACCCGCTCCGGAGCCGGTACCGCGGCCCTCGGCCGGTGC
>NZ_KE387135.1:119162-124394 GCF_000430445.1 Saccharomonospora iraqiensis subsp. iraqiensis | reverse complement strand
TGCTGCGGCAGGTCGCCCCGCTGGCCGACGGCGGCCTGGCGGGCGAGGCGGGGATGCTGGCCGGGGAGATCGAACTGCGGCGGGGCAATCCGTCCGTCGCGGCGGCCGAACTGATCAGCACCGCCCGCAGGCTGGTCCCCGACCACCGGCGGCTGGCCGCCACGACGTTGATGCTGGCGGGCGAGGCCAGCTTCGTGGCCGGGGACAACGCCCGCTACTGCGCGATGGCGCAGGACGCGGCCCGGATCCGCGCGTTCGACGAACTGCCCGCCACCCGGGTGGTGCTGGAGCACTTCGCGGCGATGTCGGCGACCTTCAGCGGCCGCCACCACGACGCCGCCGAGCCGCTGCGGCGGGTCGTCGATCTCGGGGACGCCACACTCGACCCGTCGGCGAAGACACTGGCCAGCCAGGCCGCCTTCACCCTCGGTGAGGCGCCCCGGGCCCGCACGCTGGCCGTGCAGGCGGTGACCTCGGCGCGGGCGCGGGGGGAATTGGCCGAGGTGCCGTGGTCGATGATCTACGTGGCGATGTCGGAGATGCTGTCCGGACAACTGGCCACCGCCACGGCGACCTCACTGGAGGCCCTGCAGCTGGCGGAGTCGCTGGGCCAGTCCAACTCGGCGGTGGACCACCTGACCGTGCTGGCGATGCTGGCCGCGCTCCAGGGCGATCAGGAGACCGCCGGGCTGCGGCTGGCCGCCGCGTCCGCGGGCTACGTCGAACGCGGGCTGAGCAGACCCGGGGCGCTGGGGACCTGGGCGGCGGCGTGTGTCGACCTGGCCCACGACCGGCCGGCCGAGGCACTCGACCGGTTCCGTCGCATGTCCCTCGGGCAGTCCCGGCACTGCTCACCGATCCGGGTGATGGCCGTGCCGCACTTCGTGGAGGCCGCCGTCCGCTGCGGTGAGCGCGAGGCCGCGTACGGGGCACTGACCGCGTTCGAGCGGTGGGCCACGACCACCGGCGGCGCGAGCCGCATCGCGCTGGCGCACCGGTGCCGGGCACTGCTGGCCGAGCACGAGGGCGAGGCCGAGGAGCACTTCACCGAGGCCATGCGGCTGCACCGGGAGTCGGACTCACCGCACGACCTCGCGGGCACGGAGATGCTGTACGCGGCGCGGTTGCGCCGCAACCGCAGGCCGAAACAGGCCAGGGAGGTGCTCCGGGAGGCGGTGCAGATCTTCGACGAGCTGGGCGCCCGGCACTGGGTGGACCGCGCCTGGCGGGAACTGCGGGCGTGCGGGCATCCGGGCCCGCCGGGACGTGCCCCGGCGGAGGCCGCGACACCGCGGGGACGCGGCCGACCCGGCGGGGTCGGCGACCTCAGCCCGCAGCAGGAGCAGATCGCCGCGCTCGTGGCCGAGGGGGCCACCAACCGGGAGATCGCCGCGCGGCTCTACATCAGTCACCGGACGGTCGACCACCACCTGCGCAACATCTTCGCCAAGCTCGACATCCGCTCGCGGGTGGAGCTGACCAAGCTCTACCGCTGATCTCGGCGCGTGATCGTCGCGTCATTTTCCGGACCCGCTTACCTACCGGTGGGTAGGTACTGGTGATTTCACCGATGCCGACCCGGCCCCCGCGCACCGAGACTCGGCGCCGTTCGGCACAGCACGAACGCACTCGGCTACTCCCGCCGGGTGGTTCTCACGAGAGGAGTCGACAACGTGCGAACCCGAGTCAAGTCGGGCACCGCGGCCCGCGGCCGGTTCACGCGGGCGTTGGGCGCCGTCACCGCCGCCCTCGCCCTCACCGGTGGTGTGGCGGGAGCGGGCGTCGCCAACGCCCAGGACAACCCGTACGAACGTGGTCCGGACCCCACCGAGGACAGCATCGAGGACCGGCGTGGTCCCTACTCCGTCGACGAGGAGAACGTGTCGTCGCTGGTCCCCGGCTTCGGGGGAGGCACCATCTACTACCCCGGCGACGCCACCGAGACCTTCGGCGCCGTGGCCGTCTCCCCCGGCTACACCGCCGGGGAGAGCACGATGAGCTGGTACGGACCACGACTGGCCTCCCAGGGTTTCGTGGTGTTCACCATCGACACCAACACCCGCTTCGATCAGCCGGGCAGCCGCGGTGACCAGCTGCTGGCCGCGCTCGACTATCTGGTCGAGGACAGTGACCGCGACGTGCGGGACCGGCTCGACCCGGACCGGCTCGCCGTGATGGGCCACTCCATGGGTGGCGGCGGCTCCCTGGAGGCCACCGCCGACCGGCCCTCGCTCAAGGCCTCGATCCCGCTCACCCCGTGGAACCTGGACAAGACCTGGGGCGAGGTCACGGTGCCCACGTTCATCATCGGCGCCGAGGACGACACGATCGCCTCCGTGTCGTCGCACTCGGAACCGTTTTACGAGAGCCTGTCCGGTTCGCTCGACAAGGCCTACCTGGAACTGGCCGGGGCCTCCCATCTCGCCCCGAACAGTCCGGACACCACCATCGCCAAGTACACCCTCTCCTGGTTGAAGCGGTTCGTCGACAACGACACCCGCTACACCCAGTTCCTCTGCCCCGGCCCCGACGACGGGCTGTTCTCCGACGTCGAGGAATACCGCAGCACCTGCCCGTTCTGACCCGCGGGTGAACCTCCCGATTCCGCCGCCCGAGGGGCGGTGTGCGGCCCTTTTTCGGTCGCGCACCGCCCCTCGGTCCGTGCGTGCGCGGATCGGACCGTTCCGGATTTCCCCGTTCCCGCCCGACGACCCGACGAACGGGAGAACCCGGCGATTTCACCGATGCCTGATTCTGCACCCGGTGTCGATACTCGGACCGTTCGCGACGAAGCGAGCACATCCGGCGGGTGAGACGCCGGGTGGTTCTCACGAGAGGAGTCGACAACGTGCGAACCCGAGTCAAGTCGGGCACCGCGGCCCGCGGCCGGTTCACGCGGGCGTTGGGCGTCGTCACCGCCGCCCTCGCCCTCACCGGTGGTGTGGCGGGAGCGGGCGTTGCCAGTGCCCAGGGAAATCCGTACGAGCGTGGTCCGGACCCCACCGAGGACAGCATCGAGGACCGGCGCGGTCCCTACTCCGTCGACGAGGAGAACGTGTCGTCGCTGGTCCCCGGCTTCGGCGGGGGCACCATCTACTACCCTTCCCGCACCACCGAGACCTTCGGCGGTGTGGCGATCGCCCCGGGCTACACCGCCGGGGAGAGCAGCATGAGCTGGTACGGGCCACGGCTGGCCTCCCAGGGTTTCGTGGTGTTCACCATCGACACCAACACCCGCTTCGACCAGCCCGGCAGCCGCGGTGACCAGCTCCTCGCGGCCCTGGACTACCTCGCCGAGGACAGCGACCGCGACGTGCGGGACCGGCTCGACCCGGACCGGCTCGCCGTGATGGGCCACTCCATGGGTGGCGGCGGCTCCCTGGAGGCCACCTCCGACCGGCCCTCGCTCAAGGCGTCCATCCCGCTCACCCCGTGGAACCTGGACAAGACCTGGTACGAGGTCACGGTGCCCACGTTCATCATCGGGGCCGAGAGCGACAGCATCGCCTCGGTGCGGACGCACTCCGAGCCGTTCTACGAGAGCCTGTCCGGTTCCCTCGACAAGGCCTACCTGGAACTCGACGGGGCCTCCCACTTCGCCCCGAACACACCCGACACCACGATCGCCAAGTACAGCATCTCCTGGTTGAAGCGGTTCGTCGACAACGACACCCGCTACACCCAGTTCCTCTGCCCCGGCCCCGACGACGGGCTGTTCTCCGACGTCGAGGAATACCGCTCCACCTGCCCGTTCTGACCCACGGGCGTCGAATCGGGGCACGGTGCGCGGTCCGGTCACGGGCCGCGCACCGTGCCCTGTGTGCGTCGGTACGGGTGTCGGGGCAGCACAAGCCGGCGGGTGCGGGAACGCGGTCGTCCCGCACGGCGGCGTCAGAACGCCATCGCCTGTGCCCGTCGTTTGACCTCGGTACCGTGGTTCGTCCGCAGGGCGTTGATCGGGGTCACTCCCGGCAGCGACTCGTCCTCGGAGTACAGCCACCGCAGCATCTCGGTGCGGTTGTACCCGGAGTCCGACAACACGGTGATCGTGCCGGGCAGGCCCTTCAGCACACCGCCCTTGCTGAGGAAGTCGGCGGGGACGACCAGCTGGCCCTCCCGGCGCACCGCGATCAGATGACCGTCCCGCAGCATCCGGCGGACCTTGTTCTCCGACTGCCCGACGGCGTCGGCCACCTCCGCCAGGGAGAGGACGGCGACATCGGCGTCGAGGACGTCGTCAGCGACTGGAATCGCACTCACGCGTACCACCTTGCCATAATCGGGGCGGCCGGGAGCAGCCCCGAGCACGGCGAATCCCGCAGATCCGGCACGGTCGAGTCCGGTCCGGTCCCCGGCACCCGCCGACGGACCGCCGCGCGGCCCGGGGCCGGGGGCGCTGCCCGGCCACCCGCACACCTTCGACCGTAGGATCAGCCGCTGTGACACGCACGGAATCGGACCTGACGGGCGCACTGCTCGATCGGCGCTACCGGGTGGGACCGCTGCTCGCCCGAGGGGGGATGTCGTCGGTCTACCGGGGAGTGGACACCCGGCTCGACCGTCCGGTCGCGGTCAAGATCATGGATGCACGGTTCGCCGACGATCGCACCTTCGTGGAGCGCTTCGAACGGGAGGCGCGCTCGGCGGCCCGGCTGCACCATCCGCATGTGGTCGCCGTCCACGACCAGGGCATCGACACCTCCGCGGGTGACGAGGACCACCGAGCCTTCCTCGTCATGGAACTCGTCGACGGCGGCACCCTGCGCGACCTGCTCGACCGGCACGGCGCCCTGGAGGTGCCGCTCGCGCTGACCGTGTTCGAGCAGGTGCTGTCCGCACTGGCCGCCGCGCACTCCGCGGGACTCGTCCACCGGGACGTCAAGCCCGAGAACGTGCTCATCGGACCCGGTGGGGAGGCCGGGGGCGTGGCCAAGGTCGGCGACTTCGGCCTCGTCCGCGCGGTGGCGAACGCGGGTTCCACGAGCACGAGCGTGATCCTCGGCACGGTCGCCTATCTCTCCCCCGAGCAGGTCAGCAGCGGCGCGGCGGACCCGCGCTCGGACGTGTACTCGGCGGGCATCCTGCTCTACGAGCTGCTCACCGGGCAGGTGCCCTACACCGCCGACACCGCGCTGTCGGTGGCCTACCGGCACGTGAACGACGACGTGCCCGCCCCCGGCCGGGTGGTCGGCACGCTGCCGCCCGCCGTGGACGAACTGGTCCTGCGGGCGA
>NZ_KE387135.1:114683-119062 GCF_000430445.1 Saccharomonospora iraqiensis subsp. iraqiensis | reverse complement strand
ACCCCGACTGAGCGTCCGGGCTCCCCGGCCCGGGCGAGCCGCCAGTGATTCCGGGACCCCGCGGCTCCCGGACACGCCTCGTCAGTTCGGGGAGCCTCGTCGATGTCAGGACCGGTCGTCGCGTCCAGCCTCCCGGACGGCTCCACCACCGGTGTCGGCGGTGCGGGCGGTGTCCCCGGAGTGCGTGGAGTCCCCCGTGTCCCCGCCGGTGTCGTCACCGTCGTTCCGGTCGTCACCGTCGTTCCGCTCGTCGTCGGGGCTGCGCAGTGTCTCCGGCGCCTCCCGGGGGCCGCGCCGACGGGCCAGCACGAAGTACGTCACCGCCCCGGCGAAGACCAGCATCGACGCCCACACGTTGACCCGGAGGCCGAGGATCTCGTTGGCCTCGTCGGCGCGCATCAGCTCGATCCAGAACCGCCCCGCCGTGTACCCGGCGACGTAGAGGGCGAACACCCGCCCGTGGCCGAGGCGGAACCGCCGGTCGGCCCACACCAGGAGCAGCGCGACCCCGAGGTTCCACAGCAGCTCGTAGAGGAAGGTCGGGTGCACCACGGTGAGCGGCACGTCGCTGACGGCCACGCCGTTCAGCGGCCCCGGGTTCTCCGGCGTGCAGGTGGCGGGCGGCACGCCCCCCGTGCCGCGGCAGTAGATCTCCAGCCCCCACGGCAGATCCGTCGGCCTGCCGTAGAGCTCCTGGTTGAAGTAGTTGCCGAGCCTGCCGATGGCCTGGGCGACGACGATGCCCGGGGCGACCGCGTCGGCCACGGCGGGCAGGGGGATCCCCCGGCGGCGACAGGCGATCCACGCGCCCACCGCGCCCAGTGCGATGGCGCCCCAGATGCCGAGTCCGCCGTCCCAGATGTAGAGGGCGTGGACCGGGTCCCGGCCTTCCCCGAAGTAGAGCTGCCAGTCGGTGAGCACGTGGTAGAGCCGGCCGCCGATCAGCCCGAACGGCACGGCGCACACCGCGATGTCCACGATCGTGCCTCTGGTGCCGCCCCGGGCGACCCAGCGGCGCTCGCCCCACCAGATGGCGACGACGATGCCGGCGATGATGCAGAGCGCGTACGCCCGCAGCGGGAACGGGCCGATCTCCCACACGCCCCGGTCCGGGCTGGGGATGGTCGCGAGGAAGGTGGTCGCGGCGGTGGTCACCGGGCCACCGTAGCGCGCGGGCGCGCCGCCGGGACGGGGGCCTCGGGACCTGGCCCGGTCACGCCCCGTTCGTCACCGGACGGCGGACGCCGTCGGCGAGGTCGGCGGTCAGCTCCGCCACCGCCTCAGGCCCGTCGGCCGCCTTCGCCACCAGGGCCGAGCCGACGATCACCGCGTCGGCGAATCCCGCCACCTCGGCCGCCTGCTCCCCGGAGCGGACGCCCAGGCCGACCCCGACCGGCAGATCGGTGTGCGCGCGGGTGCGGCGCACGAGCTCCGCGGCATTCGAGCCGACCGACTCCCGCGCACCGGTGACCCCCATCACGGCCGTCGCGTAGACGAAGCCGGTGGTGGCCTTCGTGGTGAGCGCCAGGCGCGCGTCCGACGACGACGGCGCCACCAGGAAGATGCGGTCCAGCCCGTGCTGGTCGGAGGCGGTCAGCCACTCCGGGGCCTCGTCCGGGGTCAGGTCCGGCGTGATCATTCCCAGTCCGCCCGCCGCGGCGAGGTCGCGGGCGAAGGCGTCCACGCCGTAGCGGTGCACGGGATTCCAGTACGTCATCACCACCGCACGCCCGCCCCGGGCGGCGACGGACTCCACGACCTCGAACAGGTGCTTGAGCCGGAAGCCGCCCCGCAGCGCCTCGTCCGCGGCGGCCTGGATGGTGGGCCCGTCCATCACCGGGTCGGAGTAGGGCACCCCGACCTCGACGAGGTCGGTGCCCGCGTCCAGGGTGGCGGCCAGCAGCTCCTTCGACCCGTCGACGGTCGGATACCCCGCGGGCAGGTAGGCCACCAGCGCACCGCGCCGTTCGTCCCTCGTCCGGCCGAACAGCTCGTCGAGCCTGCTCACACGTCCTCCACGAGGTTGAAGTAGCGGGCGGCCGTGTCCACGTCCTTGTCCCCGCGGCCGGACAGGCTGACCACGATCGTCGCGCCCTCGCCGAGTTCGCGGCCGAGGGTCAACGCCCCGGCGAGCGCGTGCGCCGACTCGATCGCGGGGATGATCCCCTCGGTCTTCGACAGCAGCTGGAAGGCGTCCATCGCCTCGGCGTCGGTGACCGCGCGGTACTCGGCGCGGCCGCTGTCCTTGAGCCAGGAGTGCTCCGGCCCGACACCCGGGTAGTCGAGCCCCGCCGAGATCGAGTACGCCTCGGTGGTCTGCCCGTCGTCGTCCTGCAGCAGGTACGACAGGGCACCGTGCAGCGTCCCGGGGCTGCCCTTCGTCAGGGTGGCGCCGTGTTGGTCGGTGTCCAGGCCCTTGCCACCGGGCTCCATCCCGACCAGCCGCACGTCCGGGTCGTCGAGGAAGCCGTGGAAGATGCCGATCGCGTTCGACCCGCCCCCGACGCACGCGGCGACCGCGTCGGGCAGCCGTCCGGTCGCGTCGAGGATCTGCGCGCGCGCCTCCTCGCCGATGACGGTGTGGAAGTTGCGCACCATCAGCGGGAACGGGTGCGCTCCCGCCGCGGTGCCCAGCAGGTAGTGCGTGGTGTCCACATTGGTCACCCAGTCGCGCAGGGCCTCGTTGATGGCGTCCTTGAGGGTGCGCGAGCCGGTGGCCACGGGCACGACCTCCGCGCCGAGCAGCCGCATCCGGGCGACGTTGAGGGCCTGCCGCCGGGTGTCCAGCTCGCCCATGTAGACCACGCACTCGAGCCCGAGCAGCGCGCACGCCGTGGCCGTGGCCACGCCGTGCTGGCCCGCCCCGGTCTCGGCGATGACCCGGGTCTTGCCCATCCGCCGGGTGAGCAGGGCCTGCCCGAGCACGTTGTTGATCTTGTGGGACCCGGTGTGGTTGAGGTCCTCCCGCTTGAGGAAGATCCGGGCCCCACCCGCGTGCTCGGCGAACCGGGGTGCCTCGGTCAGGCGCGACGGCCTGCCCGCGTAGTCGGTCAGCAGCCGGGAGAACTCGGCCTCGAACGCCGGGTCCTGCCGGGCCTTGTCGTACTCGGCGGCCAGTTCGTCGAGCGCGCCCATGAGCGCCTCGGGCAGGAACCGCCCGCCGTAGGGACCGAAGTGCCCGCGGGGGTCCGGGTCGTGGCCGGTCGGCGGCGTGGCTTCCGTACTCACCGGCTCGGCCTCGGGCATGCCGGGTGCGATCCCGCCGTGACGAGCTTGACCAGCGCGTTCTTCGGGTCGTCGGTGGAGACCAGGCCCTCGCCGACGAGCACGGCGTCCGCCCCGTGGCCCGCGTAGGCCATCAGGTCGCCGGGGCCGCGCACGCCCGATTCGGCGATCTTGAAGGTGTCCATCGGCAGCCCCGGGGCCAGCCTGCTGAACACGTCCCGGTCCACCTCGAGGGTGTGCAGGTTGCGCGCGTTGATCCCGACGACCGAGGCACCGGCCTCCAGGGCCCGGTCCGCCTCCTCGGCGTTGTGCACCTCGACCAGGGCGGTCATGCCCAGCGACTCCACCCGGTCGAGCAGGGACACCAGCGCGCTCTGCTCCAACGCCGCGGCGATCAGCAGGATCATGTCGGCGCCGTGCAGCCGGGCCTCGTGGACCTGGTACGGACTGACGATGAAGTCCTTGCGCAGCACGGGGACGTCCACCGCGGCCCGCACCGCGTCGAGGTCCGCCAGCGACCCGCCGAAGCGGCGGCGCTCGGTGAGCACGCTGATCACCCGCGCACCCGCGTCCTCGTAGTCCTTGGCCAGCGTCGCGGGTTCCGGGATCGCCGCCAGCTCGCCCTTGGACGGGCTGCGCCGTTTGACCTCGGCGATCACCCCGATCCCGGACTCACGCAACGAGCCCATCACGTCCCGCGGCGCCGGCGCGTGTTCCGTGCGCCGCTTCAGCTCGTCGAACGGTAACGCCGCCTCGCGTTCCGCGAGATCGGCCCGGACGTCGGAGATGATGTCTTCGAGAACGCTCACCGGGCGGCCCCACCGGGAGTCACGACTGTTGATTCACTCGCAAGGTGGCTCACAAAAACCTTCCCCTTCCCGCCGGACCGATGCTAACCCGCACGGTGTCGCGCATCGGCTCCGGGTCGGATTCGCCGTGCCTGCCGGGAACAAACACCGGTGTCACCGTTCGCGTGCCGTCGGATCGTCTCCCTCGGTGAGCGCGTTCCACAGTTCCGTGTCGTCGTCGCGTGCCGTCTCGGGTGCCGTCCCGTCCGCCCCGTCCTGCCCGGACGCGGACCGCCGCGCCGTCGTCGGCGCGGAGTACTTCGCCCCCATCCGGGGCATGGCGGGCCCCCGCCACGCCGCCACGGT
>NZ_KE387135.1:108073-114583 GCF_000430445.1 Saccharomonospora iraqiensis subsp. iraqiensis | reverse complement strand
GGCGGCCGCCCGGCGGAACGCGCGCACCCGGTAGGCCGCCGCTCCCCCGCGTTCCAGCTCCAGGGCGATCCGCCGCAGGGCGGCCACGGGATCCACGGCCCGGGTCAGCCTCCCTGGTTCGTGACCCCGGCCTGGAGTCCGGCGGCGACCTCGTCCAGCTCGCGTCGGGAGCGGTCGCGGTCCCCGAGTTGCCCGTGGAGGGTCTCCCGGGTGGCCACGACCAGCGCCCCGGCGTGGGCGGGGGAACGCAGGTCCTCCCCGGAGAGCAGCCGCACCCGTCCCTCCTGCAGGACGAGACTGGCCTCCGGCAGCTCGCTGTCCAGCAGCGCCCGCACGTCGTCGGCGGTGATGTCCATGGTGGTGGCCCCCGTTTCGTGACCGGCCGGACGCCCGATGTCCGGGCCCCGGGTGACGTTCGTCGCCCTCCGGGCGTACCCGGTCGGCGCGTCCGGCAATGAAATCGAACCGGAACCTGACGGCGACCGGCCCGCAGGGCCCCTGCGCAAACCGGCATTCCCGACGGCGCGACCCCGGGATAAGCCCGTGACCTGCGAGGACGCCTGCGTGCTCGATAACAGGGGGTTGCTGGCACGACACGCTGTCCGCTGCGTATCTTTACCGGCGGAGTCCTGGCCTGTCGACGCCGGACGTGGAGGGGTTGTCTTGCAGCAGGATCGCCAGTGGCCCGAGTCGCACAGCGAGGAGACCGACGTACTGCCGTCGATGTCCCCGCAACCCGGCGCGAACGCGGACCCTAATGCGACAAAACGTACCGACTACCTCGGTGGCCCTGAAGAGCCGACGCACCAGTTCACCCCTACGGGTGATCCGGTGGCGGGTCCCGGGGACAGCTACCCGACCCAGCCGGTGCCGCCACCGGCCGCCGGAGGCCCGTCCGGGCCCACCGGCCCGACGGGACCGTTCGGCCCGGGCCACGGGAGCGGCGAGAACCCGGACGGGCACGACCCGGCCGGGCGGAGGTGGCGCAAACCCGCCCTCGTCGCCGCCGCCGTGTTCGGACTGTTCTTCCTCCTCTACGCCGCAGACCTGCTCGTGACCAGCGGGGACGTGCCGCGCGGAACGACCGTCGCGGGCGTCGACGTCGGCGGGATGAGCCCCAGCAGGGCCGAGGACCGGCTGCGGGACGAGATCGAACCCCGACTGTCCGAGCCCGTCGCCTACACCGCGGGCGAGACCCGGGGGCGACTCGACCCGAAGCAGGCGGGCCTGCGACTGGACTGGGACGCCACTCTCGACCAGGCCGGTGACCAACCGCTCAACCCGTTCACCCGCATCTCCTCGTTCTTCACCACCCGGGAGCTGGGGGTGGTCACCGACGCGGAGCCCAACCAGTTCGACAACGCCATGAAGGCGGTGAGCAAGGAGGTCGACCGCGAGCCGGTCGAGGGCGGCATCACCTTCGAGGGCACCACGCCGACGCCGGTGGAGCCGCAGCCGGGCCAGAAGCTCGACACCGAGGGCGCGAAGCACACGATCCTGACCCACTGGGCAGGGGAAGAACGCCTGACCCTGCCCGTGGCCTCGACCCCGGTGACGGTCACGGCCGAGAAGGTGCAGGCCGCACTGAACGACGTGGCGAAGCCGGCCGTGTCCGCACCGGTGACCGTCAGGGGTGAAGGCACGGACGGCACCCTGGAACCGGACGAGATCGCGGCCGGGCTCTCGTTCGAGGCGAAGGACGGCGCACTCGTCCCCACGATCGACCAGAAGAAGATCGTCGAGGGGGTCGAGCCGGACCTCGCCGAGACCGAGAAGGAGCGCCGCGACGCCGAGGTCGTGTTCGAAGGGGGCGAGCCGTCGGTGGAGCCCTCGCAGGACGGCTACCAGATCAACTGGGACAAGACGCTCGAACCGCTGGTCGACGTGCTGAAGACGGAGGACCCGGGCGGCCGGGAACTGGTCGCCGAGTACGAGGACGAGCCGGCCGAGGTCACCACCGAACAGGTCGAGCAGCTCGGCATCAACGAGGTCATCGGCGAGTTCACCACCGGTGGATTCGCGCCCGACTCGGGGGTCAACATCCGCGTGGTGGCCGAGGAGGTCGACGGCACGATCGTCAAGCCGGGCGAGACGTTCAGCCTGAACCAGCACACCGGCCCGCGCGGCAAGGAGCAGGGCTACGTCGAGGCGGGCATCATCAAGAACGGCCAGCCCGGCACCGCCGTGGGCGGCGGCATCTCCCAGTTCGCCACCACCCTGTTCAACGCCTCCTACTTCGCCGGGATGAAGGACGCCGGGCACCAGGAGCACAGCTACTACATCAGCCGCTACCCGGAGGGCCGCGAGGCCACGGTGTTCCAGAACCCCGACGGGTCGAGCGTGATCGACCTGAAGTTCACCAACGACAGCGACACCGGGGTGGCGATCCAGACCATCTGGACGCCGAACGACATCACGGTGAAGCTGTGGGGCACCAAGCGCTACGACGTCGAGTCGAAGACCAGTGACCGCACCGACATCAAGGAACCGGGCGAGGTCGACGGTCCCGAGGAGAACTGCTCGCCCAGCGGCGGCACACCCGGCTTCACCGTCACCAACACCCGGATCCTGAAGGATCCCGACACGGGCCAGGTCGTACGGCGCGAGCCGGAGACCACCGAGTACCAGCAGAAGCCGAAGGTGGTCTGCCCGGACGACGACTGATCCCCGGGGGTGCGGACGGCGTGCCACGCGGGCACACCGTCCGCACCCGGACCGTCACGGCCCGGTCATCGGCGCTGATCGTACCGGGGTCACGGGACGCGGAGGGTGCGCAGCCGGGACACCTCCGCGATGCGCCGTTCGGCCAGCCGGTCGGCGGCGGTCACCGGCGGCACGCCCTCCTCGGCGGCCAGGGCGAACACCTGCCCGGCCCGGTCGTACAGCGAGGCGACCCGGCGCCGGGCACGGTCGAAGTCGAAGCCCCGCAGTTCCTCGCTCACCTGGATGACGCCCCCGGAGTTCACCAGGTAGTCGGGGGCGAACAGGACCCCGCGTTCGTCGAGCAGCTTCTCCACCCCGGCGTGGGCGAGCTGGTTGTTGGCGGCACCGCAGACGATCCGCGCGCGCAGGGTGTCCACGGTGTCCTCGTCCAGCACACCGCCCAGCGCACAGGGTGCGTAGACGTCCAGATCGGCGGAGAGTAGCGCGGTGTTGTCGGCGACCACCTCCACCGACGGATGCGCGGCCCGCACCGCGTCGACCGCCGCCTCGGAGACGTCGGTGACCACGACCTCGGCCCCGGCCTCGACCAGGTGTCCGACGAGATGACGGCCGACCTTGCCCACACCGGCGACACCGACCCGCCTGCCCCGCAGATCGGGCGAGCCCCACACGTGCGCCGCGGAGGCGCGCATGCCCTCGAACACGCCGTAGGCGGTCAGCACCGAGGAGTTGCCCGCGCCGCCCTCCTCCTCGGAGCGACCCGTCACGAACCGGGTCTCCCGGGCGACGGTGTCCATGTCGGTGACCCGGGTGCCGACGTCGCAGGCGGTGATGTAGCGCCCGCCGAGGGAGGCGACGAACCGGCCGTAGGCTCGCAGCAGTGCCTCCGACCGGACCGTCGCCGGATCACCGATGATGACCGCCTTGCCGCCGCCGAGATCGAGGCCGGCGAGCGCGTTCTTGTAGGTCATCCCCCGCGCGAGTGCGAGCACGTCCTCCAGTGCCGCGGTGTCGTCGGGGTAGGGATGGAACCGGGTTCCGCCGAGGGCGGGGCCGAGTGCGGTGGAATGCACGGCGATGATGGCCCTGAGCCCGGTCTGCTCGTCCTGACAGTGGACAACCTGCTCGTGGCCGCTGAAGCGGCCGAATACACCGTCGGTCACGGTCGTGACTCCTTTGTCGTCCGTTGCGCGCGGCTTGTGGTCGCACGCTGCGGGGCCCTGTTCGGTTGTGGCGACGGGCCGGGAAGGTCGTTCCCACTGATCACCGTCGCCGCCCGAATGTATCCCACCTCACGGACGAAGTGGAGTCACCACGGTGGTGGGCCGTGAAGGCCCCCTCCGCGGCATGTGACGCCGTGAATGCCCCCTTCGCGGCACCACACGCGGCGAAGGACGCCCTCGCGGCGTCGGACACAGTGAAGGCCCCCTTCCCTGCGCCGGACGCGGGGAAGGGGGCCTGCACGGCACCACGCGGGGTGACCCGTGCGGGTCAGCCCTTGCGCTTGGCGACCTCGTCGGTGAGCTGCGGGGCGACGTCGAACAGGTCGCCCACCACACCGAAGTCGGCGATCTCGAAGATCGGCGCCTCGGGGTCCTTGTTCACCGCGACGATCGTCTTGGACGTCTGCATCCCGGCGCGGTGCTGGATGGCCCCGGAGATGCCCAGCGCGACGTACAGCTGCGGGGAGACGGTCTTACCGGTCTGGCCCACCTGGAACTGCGCCGGGTAGTAGCCGGAGTCGACGGCCGCACGGGAGGCACCCACCGCCGCGCCGAGCGCGTCCGCGAGCTTCTCCACGGTCTCGAACTTCTCGGCGGAGCCGACGCCACGGCCACCGGAGACCACGATCGAGGCCTCGGTCAGCTCGGGCCGGTCACCGCCGACGACCGGCTCGACGCCGGTGATCTTCGCCGACTTCGCCGGGTCGACGGCGGGCAGCGCCACCGTCTCCTCGGCCGCCGCACCCTCGGCCTGCTCGGCCTCCACGGAGCCCGGCCGCACCGAGACCACCGGGACGCCCCTGGTCGCCTTCGACTTCACCGAGAAGGCGCCGCCGAAGATCGACTGGTCCACGGTGCCGTCGGAGTTGACGCCGACGGCGTCGACCAGCCAGCCGGAGCCGAGCCGCGCGGCGAGCCTGCCGGAGACCTCCTTGCCCTCGGAGGTCGCCGCGACCAGCACCGCGGCGGGGGACGCCTGTCCCGCGACGGTCGCGAGCGCGTCCACCTTCGGGGTCACCAGGTAGCCGGTGGCCTCGTCCGACTCGGCGACGTAGACCTTCGCGGCGCCGTAGGAGGCGAGCGTCTCCTTCGCCTTCCCCGCCGACCCGGGGGTGCCGACGACGACGGCCGACGGCTCGCCGAGCGCACGGGCGGCGGTCAGCAGCTCGCCGGTGACCTTCTTGACCTCACCGTCGACGTGGTCGACGAGGACGAGTACTTCTGCCATAGTTCGTTTCCTTGTCTGTCGTCAGTCGTCGTTGCGGAAGGTCAGAGCAGCTTCTGGCCGACGAGGTACTCGGCCACCTTCGACCCGCCGTCGCCCTCGTCGGTGACGCGCTCACCGGCGGCCCGCGGCGGCTTCGGCGCGGCCTCGACGACGCCGGACGCGGCGTTGGCCAGGCCCACTTCCCCGGCGTCGACGCCGAGGTCGGCGACGGTGAGGGTCTCCACCGGCTTCTTCTTCGCCGCCATGATCCCCTTGAACGACGGGTACCGCGGCTCGTTGATCTTCTCGGTGACGCTGACGACGGCGGGCAGGTTCGCCTCGAGGTGGGTGATGCCGTCCTCGGTCTCCCGGTCCGCCTTCACGGTGCCGCCGTCCACGGTGAGCTCACGGGCGTGCGTGAGCTGCGGCATCCCCAGCAGCTCGGCGAGCACCGCCGGAACGGCGCCACCCCGGCCGTCCGAGGCCTCGTTCCCGGCGACCACCAGGTCGACCTCGCCCGCCCGGCCGACACCGGCGGCGATCACCTTGGCGGTGGAGAGCAGGTCGGAGCCGTGCAGCGATTCGTCGGAGACGTGGATCGCCTTGTCGGCTCCCATGGACAGCGCCTTGCGGATCGCGTCGGTGGCGCGGTCGGGACCGACGCACAGGACGGTCACCTCGCCCTCACCGGCTTCCTTGATCTTGAGCGCCTCCTCCACGGCGCGCTCGTTGATCTCGTCGATCACCGCATCGGCGGACTCGCGGTCAAGGGTGTGGTCGTTCTCGGTCAGCTTCCGCTCCGAGTAGGTGTCCGGCACCTGCTTGACCAGGACAACGATATTGGTCATGGGTCTCCTTCGGCGCACACGCAAGGCGTTACTGAGCGGTAAATTACAGCTCCACGTTCACGCTACGCCCCCCGAGGTGACCGCCTTCACCTGGATCGGCGATTTCCTTGGACGATCGTCCCACGATCTCCTCCGGCGGTCCGCGGACGGGATCCGACTGCCCCGCCCGGCGCCCGGTGAACCGTGTTTTGGGCCGGAAGGCGCAGCCGCCTCCCCCTGCCGGGTGGACACGGGCGCTAGCCTGCCGACGTGCCCGTAGCAGTGATCACCGATTCGACCGCCTGCCTCCCCGGACAACTGGTGGCCCAGTGGGGTGTGGCGGTCGTGCAGGTCCAGATCGAGGCGGACGGCCGCCTCGACGACGAGTCCCGGTACGACCGGGGGGAACTGATCGAGCTGATCCGGGCGGGCCACGACGTCCGGACCAGACCCCCGGACCCCGGTGCCTTCTTCTGGACCTTCCAGGACGCGGTGAGCGCGGGCGCCGACGCGGTCGTGAGCGTGCACCTCTCGCGCCGGATGTCGGCGACCGCCGAGGCCGCGATGCAGGCCGCCCGCCAGGTGGGCA
>NZ_KE387135.1:101789-107973 GCF_000430445.1 Saccharomonospora iraqiensis subsp. iraqiensis | reverse complement strand
CCGGCAACCGCCCCCCGGCCGCGTACCACAGCCAGCGCACCGGGCCGGGCCGCCGCACCGGCCGTTCCCCCGGCGCCCGACCCCGCCGTTGCCCCCGATCCGGTTCCGCCGGACGATCTTCCTGCGTCACACGGCGCAGCCTAGGCCGTCCCCCGGTTCTCCGTCCGCGCCACCGAGAGCGGCCTCACGGTCCGGACCGGTCGGCGCGCCCCAGCACCTCCGCGACGAAGTCGCTCTTGGCCCGCGTGTAGGCCTCCCGGTCCCCGGCGTGGCGGGTGGCCAGGCGCCGCTTCAGCGCGGCGTACCGGGCGGTGAGTTCCGGGTCCCGGCGCAGGGCGTCCCGGAAGGCGAGCTGTGCGTACCACCGCGGATGCCCCGCGGGGAGCAGGTGCAGATGGGCCACCCTGTGGACTCCGGAGGCGTCCGGCTTGACGAAGAACCTCCGCCACGGGCGCCCGTCCCGCTCCGGTGGCACCGCGCACCAGCCGTCGGCGGCCAGCTCCGCCGCCGCCTCGCGGGCGACCACGTCGGGATCGTCGACCGGGGCCATCAGGTCGACGACAGGCTTGGCGGGCAGGTCCGGGACGGCGGTGGAACCGATGTGCTCCACCGCGCCGACCAGCCAGGGCCCGAGCACGACCGTCACCCGGGCGCTCTCGGCCCGCGCCGACTCCCGCCACCCGGGGTCGGGGGGTCGGATCTCCGGCGGTTCATGGGCCCACGCGGGGACGGCACCGTCCATCGCGGACGAGCATAGGCGCGGCAGCCGCCCCGGCGCACACCGTGGTCACCGGCTCTGACACATTCTGCGTATGCCGACACCGACCCGGTCCCGCGACCTGTCCGTCTTCGTCAACGCCGCGCTGCGCAAACCGGGGCTCGTCGGCGCGGTGAGCCCGAGTTCCGCCCGGCTGGCCGAACAGCTGTCCGTCGTCGTGCCCCGGTCGGGACGACCCACCGTGGTGGAACTGGGCGCGGGCAGCGGCGCGGTGAGCCGGGTGGTGGGCAAGCGGCTCCCGACCGGTGGCAGGCACCTCGCGGTGGAGATCGACCCGACGCTGGCCGATCACCTGCGTGCGGCCCATCCGGAGCTCACCGTCGTGTGCGGCGACGCGGCGCGCCTGCGTGCGCTGCTGGGCGAGGAGCAGGTCGGGAGTGCCGACGCCGTGGTGAGCGGGTTGCCGTGGTCATTGTTCGCCGTGGAGGCCCAACGGCGGATCCTCGGCGAGGTGGCCGGGGCGCTCGCGCCCGGCGGCGGATTCAGCACCTTCGCCTACCGGCACGCCGCACACCTCGCCGGGGCCCGGCGGTTCCGGCGGCTGCTGGACGAGTACTTCGACGAGGTCGTGACCACCCGCACGGTGTGGCGCAACGTGCCGCCCGCCCTGGTCTACGTGTGCCGGCGCCCGCGCGTCCCCGGCCCCGCGGCGGGCTGAGGCCCGGTCCCCGGGGCCACGGGACGGCCCCGGGGACCGGGCCACCCCTCACAGCGCGCCGGTGTGTTCCACCATGATCCCGCGGATGCCCTTCAGCTCCCCGAGCAGCGTGCTGGACACCTCCACCGGGTAGTCCGGGATCTCCATCCGGAACTCCTCCCCACCGCAGACGAGCACCTGCACCGGGGTGTCGCCCCGGTGTGCCGACAGCGCCGACCGCAGCTCCTGCACCACGTCCCGGTCGAGCCTGCCCGCGTCCGCGCGCAGCACGAACGGCAGGTCCCCGCTGACGGGATTGTGCTCGGCGTCGGAGATGTCCAGGGTGACCATGTTCGACGCGAACACGCTCATCGTGTCGTCCCGCCAGTTCACCCGACCCTTGACGGCGACCGCGCTGTCGGTGACCAGCTCCTCCCCCATGACCGAGTACGCCTTGGCGAAGAACAGCACCTCGATGGAGGCGTCCAGGTCCTCGACGGTGACGATCGCCCACGGCTCGCCCTTCTTGGACACCTTCCGGTCGATGCTGCTGATGATCCCGGCGACGGTGATCTCACCCTCCGCCGGTGCCCCGTGCTTGAGGGTGGCGATGGGCTTCGGGGCGTGCTTGCGCAGGATGCCCTCCGCGCCGTCCAACGGATGTGCGGAGACGTACAGGCCGAGCATGTCGCGTTCGTAGGCGAGCAGCTCCTTGCGCGGCCACTCCTCCGGCCCGAACGTCAGGTGCGCCAGCGGGGAGGTGCCCGCGGCGTCCTCCTCACCGGTGTCCGCGCCGCCGAACAGGTCGAACTGCCCCAGAGCCTCCTGCTTCTTCAGGCCCGCGACCGCCTCCACGGCCTCCTCGTGCACGCGCAGCAGCGACAGCCGGGGGAGGCCGAAACTGTCGAACGCCCCCGCCTTGATCAGTGACTCGATCACCCGCTTCTGGCACACCGTCGCGGGGACCTTCTCCAGGAAGTCCGCGAACGAGCGGTACCCGCCCTTTTCCCGCCGGGTCTCGATGATCGCGCGCGCGACCCCGGCACCGACGTTGCGGACGGCGCCCAGCCCGAAGCGGATGTTCCCGCCCACGGCCGCGAACTGCACGCCCGACTCGTTGACGTCCGGCGGGAGGACCTTCACCCCCATGCGACGGCACTCGGACAGGTAGACCGCGCTCTTGTCCTTGTTCCCCGAGTTCGCGGTCAGCTGGGCGGCCATGAACTCGGCCGGGTAGTGCGCCTTCAGGTACGCGGTCCAGTAGGAGACCAGCGCGTACCCGGCGGTGTGGGACTTGTTGAACGCGTAGCCGGCGAACGGCCCCATCACGTCCCACAGCGTCTGCGCGGCCTCCTCGCTGAACCCGTTCTCCTGCATCCCGGCGAGGAACTTCGCGGATTCCTTCGCGATGACCTCGGGCTTCTTCTTGCCCATCGCCTTGCGCAGCAGGTCGGCCTCGCCCAGGGTGTAGCCGGCGAGCTGCTGGGCGATCGCCATCACCTGCTCCTGATACACCAGCAGGTGGTACGACTCGCCCAGGATCGGGTCCAGCGCGTCCTTGAGCTCCGGGTGGATGGGCTTGATCGGCGCGCGCCCGTTCGACCGTTCCGCGTAGGCCATGTGCGCGTTCGCCGCCATCGGCCCCGGCCGGTACAGCGCCAGCGCGGCGGACACGTCGCCGAAGTGGGTCGGCCCCATCGCGCGCAGCAGGGTCCGCATTCCCGCACCGTCGAGTTGGAACACGCCGAGCGTGTCCCCGCGCGCCAGCAGGCGGTAGGTCTGCTCGTCCTCCAGACCGAGGGTGTCCAGATCGATGTCGGTCCCGTGGTTCTCCCGCACGGACCGGATGGCGTCCTCGATGATCGTCAGCGTGGACAACCCGAGGAAGTCCATCTTCAGCAGCCCGATCTCCTCACAGGCCGGGTAGTCCCAACCGGTGATGATCGCCCCGTCCTCCCGCATCCACAGCGGCAGGACGTCGAGCAGCGGCTCGGAGCTCAGGATGTAGGCGCACGCGTGCACCCCCGCGTTGCGGATCAGTCCCTCCAGCCCGCGGGCGGTGTTGAAGATCGTCGCCACGTCCTGGTCGGTCTCGATCAGGGACCGGATCTCCGCGGCCTCCGGATAGCGTTCGTGTTGCGGGTCGACGATGCCCGCGAGCGGGATGTCCTCGGCGGCGACCGGCGGCGGGAGCGCCTTCGTCATCCGCTCGGCCATGGCGAAGCCCGGCTGCCCGTAGTGCGCGCGGGCGGCATCCTTGAGCGCGGCCTTCGTCTTGATCGTGCCGAAGGTGAGGACCTGGGCGACGTTCTCCTGGCCGTACTTGTCGCGGGTGTAGGCCATCACCTCGTCCCGGCGACGGTCGTCGAAGTCGAGGTCGATGTCCGGCGGGGAGTCCCGCTCGGGGTTCAGGAACCGCTCGAAGATCAGCGAGTGCTCGATCGGGTCCAGGTTGATGATCTGGAGGATGTACGACACCAGCGCCCCGGTGGCACTGCCGCGCCCGGGACCGACCCGGATCCCCTGCGACTTCGCCCAGCGCACCAGGTCGCCGACGACCAGGAAGTAGGAGGCGTAGCCCTTCTCGCAGATGACACTGAGCTCCCACTCCACCCGCTGCCGGTACTCGTCGGTGAGCCCCTCCGGGAACCGGTGCGGGATCAGCTCCTCCACCTCGGCCCGGAGCTTGTCCTCCTCGGTCTGCCCGGGCGCGAGGGAGACCCGCGGCATCCGGTCGCTCTCGGTGAAGACCTCCTCGTACGACTCGATCCGCTCGGCGATCTCCAGGGTCGTGTCGCACGCCCCGGGGACCTCCTTCTCCCAGTAGTCGCGCATCTCCTCGGCCGACTTGAGGTAGAAGTCGTCGCTGTCGAACTTGAACCGTTTCGGGTCGGTCAGCGTCCTGCCGGTCTGCACGCACAGCAACGCGCCGTGGGACTCCGCCTGATCCGCGGTGACGTAGTGGCTGTCGTTGGTCGCCACCGGCGTCAGGTCCAGCTCCTTGCGCAGCCGCAGCAGGTCCTCGCGGATCGAGCGCTCGATGGACAGCCCGTGGTCCATCAGCTCCAGGAAGAAGTTCTCGGCACCGAAGATGTCCCGGTAGTCGGCCGCGGCCTGCACCGCCTCCTTGTACTGGCCGAGCCGCAGCCGGGTCTGCACCTCCCCGGACGGGCAGCCGGTGGAGGCGATGATCCCCTCGGCGTGCTCGGCGATCAGTTCCCGGTCCATCCGGGGTTTGCGGTAGTACCCCTCGAAGGAGGCCAGGGAGGACAGCCGGAACAGGTTGCGCAGGCCGGTGGCGTTGCGGGCCCACATCGTCAGGTGGGTGTAGGAACCGCCACCGGAGACGTCCCCACCGCTCTCGGTCGCGTCGCTGTCCTCACCGGTACGGGACTTGCCCCAGAAGACCGGCTTCTTGTGGTACCGCGAGGCCGGAGCCACGTACGCCTCGATCCCGATGATCGGCTTCACGCTCGTCTTCCGCGCCTGCGTGTAGAAGTCGTGCGCGCCGAACATGTTGCCGTGGTCGGTCATCGCCACCGCGGGCTGTCCGAGCCGCTCGGCCTCGGCGAACAGCGGGGCGAGTTTCGCCGCGCCGTCGAGCATCGAGTACTCGGTGTGCACATGCAGGTGAGCGAACTGCTCCGGCACGCTGGATCTCCTTCTCGGGCAACGCGGGATGATGTCCGTCGACGCTAGCTCAGGGCGCGCGGGCCCGCCCCGGGTGGCCCCGGCGTGTCCGACCACCTGTCCGGGTGGGCGCTACACGAGGACGCGGAGGGCTCCTCCCCGGCGCCGGACGCGGGGAACGGGACGCCCGTCCCGCGCGTCCGGTGATATGTCAGCACACGGGAACCGGGTCTACTGATCGGGAGGGCAACATGGGCGGCGAGGCTCACCGGGGCAGCGGTGCGACGGCCCGGCCCGGCTCGGTGCCGGGCGGCGGTAGCCCCGAAGGGCTCCTGATCGCGGCGCTGTACGGGGACCTGTCGCCGCACCCGTGGCGCGACCCCGCCGCCGCGTCCGAGGACCCGCACAGCCTGTTCGAGAAGCGGTCCCGGGCGATGGGGTGGCTGTCCGACCAGAGCACGGTGCGCGTGGGCGGAACGGACCCGGTCCCGGACCGCGCGACGGGAACCGGCACGGGAGGGGCCGCCCCGGCGAGCTCGTGGAGCATGCACGAGGCCGGCCCGGAACTTCCGGGCCTGGAGCCGGACTCACCGTTGGCGGCCTGGTTCCAGGTGGGCCTCGGTCCGGTCCCGGCCGACCGGCCGCTGCCCGCGCAGCCCTTCCTGTGCTGCGCCGACCACGTGCTCGCCCGGTTCGGCACTCTTCGGCTCCGTGCCGTGCAGCTGCTGCTGCCCGTGCAGCAGCTGCGCCCGACGCCACGCCGGGCCGTGCTGCCCTCGCTGGAGAGCATCGGGTGGTTCTCCGAGTGCGACCCGGGAGCACGCACCGGGGTGCGCGTCACGCTGGACAGCGGCGCGCGGCCGGCCGTGCCGGACCTCGCACCCGAACTGCTGCGCTCGCTCCGACGCGAGGAGCAGACACTCTTCGCGTGCGAGTCCCATTCAACGACCGACCACCCGGCCCTGGCCGAGCGCTCGCCGTTCGACGACCACCTCGGGAGCGGCCCGCCCGGCCACCGGGTCACCGTCCACGGCACTCTCGCCGAGTGGTCCCTGGACGCGGTGGGCTGGCTCGCCGGCTTTCTCGCCGACGCCACCGCCCGGGCGGAGCCCGCGGCCCCGGTGCTGCTCACCGTCGGC
>NZ_KE387135.1:97112-101689 GCF_000430445.1 Saccharomonospora iraqiensis subsp. iraqiensis | reverse complement strand
ACCGTCGGACGCGCCGGGAGCGACGTCCGGCCCCGCCACGGAGGCCCCCACCACGCCGCCGGGGGCCCCGGACACGCCGCCGGCGTCGGGGCCCCGGTTCGAGGAGTGGGTGGACGAGGTCGCCGGATGGCTGGACATCCCGCGTCGCGCGATGCACGCCTACGCCGCGGCGACCGTGACCCTCAGCGACGAACAGCCGCAGTGCAACCTCTCCTGGGTGACGCTGGCCGGGGTGGGGCGGACGGCCAGCGACCACGGCCGCACGGGGGACCGCGCGATCACCGACGACGGCACGGTCTCCGACCCGATCGGCACGATCGAGGTGCACGACTTCGAGGGGACGGTGGTCTCGCAGCCGGGCGCGGCGGGGCCGCTGCAACTCGCCCCCCGGGTGTGGCGGGAATGGCAGGCGAGCGCCACGCACGACACCCCCGACATCCAGGACCTCGACGACGCGGCCCTGACCGCGGGCCGTGCGCTGTGCGCCGACGGGCGGGACCTCTCCGACGGCGACGGGTGGCTGGCCGGGGTGTCCGCGCTGCACGACGAGCCGCTGTTCCTGCACCGGACGCTGGCCACCGCGAACGTGTACGGCACGGTCGGTCAGGACGGCGACGAGCCCGACCCGGCGGTGCTGGACGCCGTCTTCTTCGCCATCGACAGGATCGGCCTGCCGTACGTGTGGGGCGGCAACGGCCGGGAGCGGGGCGATCAGGGTTTCGACTGTTCGGGACTGACCACGGCCGCCTACGGCGAGGCCGGGATCGACCTGCTGCGCACCGCGCACACCCAGTACCACAGCATCACCCCCGTCCCCGCCGGGGAACAGCCCCGGCTCGGGGACCTGGTCTTCTACGGCGAACCGGAGACCAAGATCCACCATGTCGGGCTCTACATCGGCAATCAGCAGATGATCGACGCCCCGACGTTCGGCCAGGCCGTCCAGGTGCACAACTACCGGCGCCCGGGGGACAACTACGCGGGGGCGGGCAGACCGACGGCCTGACCGACGAGGTGGGCCAACCCGGCCCGGCCTGTGTGCACCCCCAGTGCGCGCACAGTCCGGCCGGGTCGGACCCCGCCCGCGGGGCCACGACGGACGCGGACCACCCCGGACGGTGCCGAATACTTGCGCACTGTGCAAGTATCACGCAACGGATACGTGTGCTGACCCACAGAACCCGGCGCCGGTGCGCGCGGCTCACACAGGTTCGGGCTCCAGTTCCCCCCGTGCCCAGGCGGTCACCAGCTTCGCGGCGTTCTGCTGCCGGGGCATCGCCACGATCACCAGGTCGTCGCTGCGGAACCGGGTCCGCGGGGTCGGGATGAGCACCCGCCCGCCCCGGATGATCGTCGTGATCAGCCCCTGGGGTGGTGTGACCTCGCGGAGCTGCCGTCCGGCGAGATGCAGGTCGTCGGTGACCCGCACCTCGATCATCTCGGTGTTGATGTCGCCGATCGGCACGTCCTCGGCGACCGTCGCCGAGCTCGCGGACGGGTCGCGCAGGCCGAGCCAGCCGGCGACCGTGCGGATGCTGACCCCCTGCACCGCCGCGGAGACGAGCACGACGAAGAAGACCATGTTGAAGATGAACGCGCCGTCCGGGTATCCGGCGAGGAACGGGAACGTGGCCAGCACGATCGGCACCGCGCCGCGGAGCCCGACCCAGCACACGAAGACCAGTTCCCGCCAGGTGTAGCCCTGCCAGCCCAGGCACAGCAGGACCGCGATCGGCCGTGCTACCAGCACCAGCAGGACGGTCACGACGAGCCCGGGCGCGACGACCCCGGGCAGCTCGGACGGGAACACCAGCACGCCCAGCATGAGGAACAGGCCGACCTCGGCGGTGCTCGACAACCCCTGGTGGAACGTGCGGATACCCCTGCGGTGCAGCGGCACCTGCGCGCCCACCACGAGGCCGGTGACGTAGACGGCGAGGAACCCCGACGCCCCGACGGCCGCCGCGAGGCCGTAGGACATGCCCGCCACACCGAGGGCGAGCACCGGGTAGACCCCGGCGGGCCCGAGGTTGACCCGCATCAGCAGCCGACTCCCGACGAGTCCGACCCCGGCGCCGACGGCCAACCCACCGACCAGCTGGAGCGCGGCGAACCCCGCCCAGTCCCACACGCCGGGATCCCCGCGCCAGGTCTCCAACAACCCGATCGTCAGCATGATCGCGATCGGGTCGTTGGCGCCGGACTCGACCTCGAGCAACGAGGAGAGCCTGCGCGGGAGCGGGGCGCGACGCAGCATCGCGAACACCGCCGCCGCGTCGGTGGAGGCCACGACCGCACCGATGAGCAGCGCCGTCATCAGGTCGAGGTCGAGCAGCAGGTACACCGCCGCCCCGAGCGCGGCCGCGGTGAGGACCACGGCCACCGTGGCCAGCATCATGCCGGGCACGGCGGCCTGCCGGACGTCCCGGGGTTTGGTGGTCAGCCCACCCTCGTAGAGGATGAGCAACAGCGCTATGGTTCCCCCGATCTGGGCGACGCGGGGGTCGTCCAGCGTGACCAACTGGAGCCCTTCGTCGCCGATGACCATGCCGAGTACGAGAAACAGCAGCAGGCCGGGCAACCGGAGCCGGTTCGCGAACCCGGCCGCGAGCACACCCCCCACCAACAGTGTCGCCACGAGCAGGATCCACCAGTCGGCAGGTAGTTGGAGGCTCATAACTCCCCGGGGTTCGGAGGCGGGACCGTACCCGGAGTTTACCTTTCGTGCAGCGTCGACCTCGCTGATCCGGGTGAGGCGAAGTGGACATGGTTGACACCACCGTGTCGGTGACGCGGGTGCTGGTGCCGCTGGACGCCTCCGACTGGTCCCGGCAGGTCCTGGACCCGGCCGTGCGGATCGCCCGGGCGAGCGGGTGCCCGATGGAGCTGGTCACCGTCTACGACCCGGTGCGCGGCAACTGGGCGCAGGACCTCGACGAGCTGGCCGACGGCCTGCCGCACGACGACATCGACGTCAGCGTCGTGGGCGCGGGCTGGCCCGGGGACGTGATCGCCGGGATGGCCGGGGAGCAACGGGGGACGCTGCTGTGCATGTCCGCGCTGCACCGTGACGAACTCGCCCGCCTCGTGCTGGGCAGCGTCTCGGCGCACGTGCTGCGGGCCGCGGAGGAGCCCGTCCTGCTGGTCGGTCCGGGTCACCGCGCCGAGGACGCGCCGGAACGGTACCGGCGGCTGGTGGTGTGCCTCGACGGTTCCACGCGGTCGGAGTCCGCGCTGACCGCCGCGCGGGCGTGGGGCCGGGACTTCGGGCTGGAGCTCGAACTCGTGCACGTCGCCGATCCCACCCGGTCCGACGTGGAGCGGGAACGCCTGCACACCCGCCTGACCGGGGTCGCCGACGAGCTGAGCGGGAGCACCGTGCCGACCACGGCGACCCTGCTCACCGGGGACAACCCCGCCGAGGCGATCGCGGAACTGCTCGGCGAACGCCCCGACGCGCTCGCCCTCACCGCCAGCCACGGGCGCACCGGCTTCACCCGGCTGCTGCTGGGCGGCGTCACGGCCGAGCTGTTGACCCGGAGCCCGTGCCCGGTGCTGGTCAGTCCGACGTCGGACTGACCCCGCCCGGGTGCCCCCGCACCTCCAGCGAGGACAGCAGCTCGGCCGTCGCCGCCTCGACGGCGTCCACGGCCCGGTCGAACGCCGCCACGTTGTGCGCCGCGGGCTGCCGGAAGCCGGAGACCTTCCGGACGTACTGCAACGCCGCCGCCCGGATGTCGGTGTCACTGACGGCCTCGGCGTACGGCGGTCGCAGCGTCCTGATGTTTCGGCACATACCGGCATTCTCCGCCCACCCCCGCGAGCCCACACCCCAACACCGCGAGTCGCCACTCCAGAACCGCGAGTCGCCACTCCAGAACCGCGAGTCGCCACTCCAGAACCGCGAGTTGACGTTTCATGGCCACGAGTCGGCGCCCCCGGACCGTGTGTCGGTCGCCCCGGGTCCATGTGCCGGGAGCCGACCGACAGGCCGGCATCCCGGCCCGAGGGCTACCCCGTGGTTTGGGACGTTGACTCACTGGAATCGCGGCGTCGACTCGGTGTCCTGGAGCGGCAACTCGCGGGCACATAGCGGCAACTCGCGGGGCACGGAGTGGCGACTCGCGGGCACGGGGTGGCGACTCGCGGTCAGGGGGTGGGGGTGCGTTCGGCTTTGCAGAGGAGGGCGGTGGGGGTGCGGCCGAGGCGGGTGAGGACCACGGTGGCCTCGTTCGGGCCGCGGGGCTTGAGCCTGCGGCGGAGCGCGTCCGGGTCGACGTCCAGCCCGCGGACGAGGATCTCCAGCCTGCCGACCTCGTGGGCGCGCAGGGTGGCCCGCAGCGTCTTCTCGCTGTAGTGGCCGTGGTCGAGCACCCGGAACGCCCGCACACCGGGAGGTGGGGCGTCCCCGGTCAGGTAGGCGATGTGCTCGTCGAGCTGCCACAGGCCGTGCCGGGCCGCGTAGTGCCGCACCAGGCCGGCGCGCACCACCGCCCCGTCCGGATCAACCAGCCACCGCCCGGGCGGGCCGACGGCCACGTCGTCCGGTTCGGCGTCGGTGATGCTCCAGCCGGTGC
>NZ_KE387135.1:94600-97012 GCF_000430445.1 Saccharomonospora iraqiensis subsp. iraqiensis | reverse complement strand
CGGCGGCGGCCTGCTCGTTGCCCGGCTCGCTGTCCAGGATGCGCTGGTAGGCGGCCTGCGCGCCGGCGTAGTCACCGCGCTCGATCGCCGCCTCGGCCTCGGTGAACCGCGGGTCCTGCTCCTGTTCGGCGGGCTCCTCCTCGGCCTGCCCGTCGGCCGCCCCGGCACCCGGCAGCCGGTCCCGCAGCGCGTCGAGCAGCTGATCGACCCACTGCCGGATCTGGGACTCCGGCAACGCGCCGGAGAAGGCGTCGACCGGCTGCCCGGCCGCGATCGCGACCACCGTCGGGATCGACTGGACGCCGAACGCCTGCGAGATCCGCGGGTTCGCGTCGACGTCCACCTTCGCCAGGGTCCAGGCGCCGTTGCTCTCCGTCGCCAGCTTCTCCAGCACGGGGCTGAGCTGCTTGCACGGACCGCACCAATCGGCCCACAGGTCGACGACGACGAGCTGCCGCATCGACCGGTCGATCACCTCGGACTGGAAGGTGGACTCGGTCACGTCGACGACGGCACCGGCGCCGCCTGCCCCGCCGGAGGTGCCCCCCGCCTGCCCGCGTTGCGGGCCGCCCTGGTTCGACTGTCGGGCCGCGTCGGCGCGCTGCTTGAGCCCGGAGAGGTCGACCGCCCCGGAGAGCGCGGCGGACGCGGCCTGTGCGTTGCTTGCTGATCCGCGTGGCTGTGTCACGCCTTCCATCCTGGCACGGACGGTCACGCCGTTCATGGCTGGTCGGCGCCGTCGGTGACCCCGTCGTCCCGGTGCGCCGCTGTGCGGTCAGTCGGCCGACAGACGTCGCTCGACGCGCTCGACCTTGGCGTCCAGCTGCCCGGTGTGGCCGGGCCGGATGTCGGCCTTGAGAACCAGGCTCACCCGGGAGGCGTCCTCGCCCGCCGCCTCGACCGCCCGCCGGACGACGTCCATCAATCGTCCCAGTCGCCCTCGACGTTGGTGAACATCGCGTTCGTCTCGTTCGGCAGACCGGACTCCCGCACGACCCGCACGGCACGGCTCACCGCCTCGCCGACACCGTCACCTTCGTCCGGGCCGGACGGGCTCACGCTGAACGCCACGATCATGTGTTCCTCCTCGGCCCCGCCCGCGGGCGGGCTCGGCGTACCCGCCCCCAGCGTGCCCGGTCCCGCTGCTAACTTCGAGGCCCATGAACCGTCCGTTGCCGTTCGACCCGATCGCGCGCGCGGCGCAGCTGTGGGAGGACCGCATCGGCCCCTCCACCACCATGGCCGCCGTCACCGGTCTGATGCGGGTGCAGCAGATCGTCCAGTCGGCCGTCGACACGGCGCTCAAGCCGCACGGGCTCACCTTCGCCCGCTTCGAGGCCCTGGTGCTGTTGACCTTCGCGCGGTCGTCGAGTCTGCCGATGCGCGTGATGGGCGAGCGGCTGCAGCTGCACCCCACCAGCGTGACCAACATCGTCGACCGGCTGGAGAAGGACGGCCTGGTCAAGCGCCTCCCGCACCCGACGGACCGGCGCACCACCCTCGTGGAGATCACCGAGGAGGGCCGGGCCCGGCAGGAGCGGGCCACCCGGGCCGTCAACGCCATCGACTTCGGCCTCACCGGCCTGACCACGCGGCAGACCGAACAGCTGACCGACCTGCTCACCCGGGTACGGAAGTCCGCGGGGGACTTCACCGACGACGCAGGCGAGGGGTGATCAACCCGCGCGGACCGCCGTCACCGGCACGGCCCGCGCGGGAGAACGCGTCCCGGGACGGTGCTCAGGCGCCGGCACCCACGCGGTCACGGTTCAGGAACAGCGCCGTGCCACCGTGGGCGAGCCGTTCCGGCCCGTCCAGCTTGCCCCTGCGCAGGGCCCACTTCTCGAACACCCAGGTCGCCAGGGGCGGGATGCTCGCCAGCAGCGCGGTGACCACGGTCCCGGCACGCCAGCCGAGCGGACGCGCGACGAGCAGCGTGGTGGCGAGGTAGAGGACGAACAGCACGCCGTGCACCATGCCGAGCACCGGGACACCGCCCTCGCCGAGCTCGACGACGTACTTGAGGAACATGCCGACGAGCAGGCCCGCCCACGAGAAGGCCTCCGCGACGGCGACGACACGGAACAAGACAGCAGCCTTGTTCGACACGAATATCCTCCCTGATCAGCCGACCGCCGCGAACCGGGCGATCGCGCACCGACAGTCACGTCACCTCTGACATGGACGTCAACAACGCTGTCGGACGCCGCGATGCCAGTGTGCTGCGTGATGACGGTCACCGGCGCACCGGGTGCGGCAATCCCGCTCCGGGCGCCCCGCACGTCCCCCACGCGCACGGCGCGGTCCGGAAGTCCGCACTGCTAGATTGCCGCCGTGACGATCCCGCCCGGGGCGCCGCGGGAACCCCTGCGGCTGCCCGCGAACCGTCCCGCCCACTTCTACCGCGGCGGG
>NZ_KE387135.1:89430-94500 GCF_000430445.1 Saccharomonospora iraqiensis subsp. iraqiensis | reverse complement strand
CCGCCCCCTCGGCGCGGCGGCAGGTCCGACCCCCTCAGCCCGGTGACACCGTCGCGGGCGCGACGGCCGGCTCGATCAGCAGCATGCCCCCCGCCACCAGGCAGCTCACCGCCAGCACGCCCAGCACCAGCAGCCAGACGGCCGCGGGGACCCCGGTCAGGCGGGCGAGCTGATCGGCGTCTGAGTCCCGGGCCGCTCCGCGCCTGCGCTTGCCGACGAGTTCCGTCACCGGCCGCACCGCGCCGAACAGCAGGAACCACGTCATCAGGTACACGAACGCCGCCTGCAGCTCCGGCCCGGCCCCGAGCGCCACCGCACCCAGGACCGCCGCGGACAACAGGACCGACAGCACGCCGTAGGCGTTGCGCACCATCACCAGCACGCCGAGCAGCAGTGCCGCCGCGATCCCCAGCACCACGCTGAGCCGATCCGCCGACACGAGTGCGGCGAAGCCCAGTCCGAGCAGCGCGGGCGCCGGGTATCCGGCCAACGTCGTCAGCACCATCCCCGGACCGCTCGGCCTCCCGCGGGAGACCGTGACGCCGGAGGTGTCCGAATGCAGGGTGATGCCCTGCAACCGCCGTCCCGCCAACAGGGCGACCAGGGCGTGCCCCGCCTCGTGCACGATCGTCACCACGTTGCGGGCGAACCGCCACGGGGTGCGCACCAGCACGATCAGGCAGGCGACGACCCCTGCGGCGACGGCGATGGTGCTCGCGGCAGCGAGATCGAGATCGAGGGCATTGCGCACGGCGTTCTGCTCCACGGTCGTTGTCACCCCGCCAGCTCATCACAGGCGCGGTCCGGCTCCCCGGGTGGATCCGCGCGCACCCGGGAACCGAGCGTGACCGGCACCACATCGCCGCACCCGTTAGGGTTTCGCGGGTGACCGACCGTCTTGTCTGGATCGACTGCGAGATGACGGGGCTCGACCTCGCCAAGGACGCCCTCATCGAGATCGCCGTGCTCGTCACCGACGCCGAGCTGAACGTCCTCGGCGACGGAGTGGACCTGGTCATCCACGCCGACGACGACGCGCTGGCGAACATGCCGGACGTGGTGCGCACGATGCACGCCCGGTCGGGGCTGACCGAGGAGGTGCGGGCCTCGACCATGACCGTCGCCGAGGCCGAACGGCAGGCGCTGGACTACATCCGCCGGTACGTCCCCGACCCGCGCACGGCCCCGCTGGCGGGCAACTCCATCGCCACCGACCGCGGGTTCCTCGCCCGGGACATGCCCACCCTGGACGCCCACCTGCACTACCGCATGGTCGACGTGTCCTCGGTGAAGGAACTGGTGCGGCGCTGGTACCCGCGCATCTACTACGCGAAGCCGGAGAAGGGGCTCGCCCACCGGGCGCTGGCCGACATCCGCGAGTCCCTCCGTGAGCTGGAGTACTACCGCCGGACCGCCTTCGTCCCGCACCCCGGCCCGAGCAGCGAGGAGGCCCGCGCCGTCGCCGGTGACGTGCTGCGTGACGGCGGGGAGTAACCCGGTTGCGACGCCGTCACGGCGGCACGTTATGCTGATCCGGCCGAGGCGCTGAGAGGCCCTCGCGCATGGTGGGTGTAGCTCAGTCGGTAGAGCACCTGGTTGTGGTCCAGGGGGCCGCGGGTTCAAGTCCCGTCACTCACCCCACTCCTGCGGTTCCGGTCGTCGCCCTCTTCAGAGGTGCCGACGTCGGTGGCCGATCGCTTCCGGGTCGTTCCCGGCACGCACGGACGTGCCGCTGTCCCCCCCGTTCTCCCTCCCGCCTTCCCGCGATACTCCCCGTGAGAGATGGATCGCAGACGGCTGTGCGCCGAAAAGTTGGCCGTCCTACTAAAATGGCGCGAAACGTGAGGACCGGCCAGGAAGGAATGCGATGAGTGACATCACGCGTGTCGGCGTGATCGGAGCGGGCCTGATGGGCTCGGGCATCGCCGAGGTGAGCGCGAACGCGGGCCTCGACGTGCTCGTGGTCGAGGCGGACTCCGCCGCGCTCGACGCGGGACGGACCCGCATCGAGAAGTCGATGCAGCGTGCCGTCGACAAGGGCAAACGCTCCGCCGAGGACCGGGATGCCGCGCTCGCCCGCACGACCTTCTCGGTGGACATCGGCGACTGCGCGGACCGGGACGTCGTGATCGAGGCCGTGGCCGAGAACGAGTCGGTCAAGCTCGACATCTTCGGCAAGCTCGACACGATCGTGCAGCGCCCGGACGCCGTTCTCGCCTCGAACACGTCCTCCATCCCGATCATGCGGCTGGCGATGGCCACCTCGCGGCCCGAGAAAGTCGTGGGCCTGCATTTCTTCAATCCCGTCCCGGTGCTCAAGCTGGTGGAGATCATCCCGTCGCTGCTGACGGATTCCGGGACGACCGAGCGCGCCGAGGCCCTGGCCGGCACGCTGGGCAAGACCGTGGTCCGCGCCCCGGACCGCGCCGGGTTCGTGGTGAACGCGCTGCTGGTCCCCTACCTCCTCTCGGCCATCCGCATGGTCGAGGCGGGGCACTCGACCCCGGAGGACATCGACAACGGGATGGTGCTGGGTGCCTCGCACCCCATGGGCCCGTTGCGGCTGGCCGACATGATCGGTCTGGACACCACCAAGGCCGTCGCCGACTCCCTCTACGCCGAGTACCGGGAACCGCAGTACGCGCCGCCGCCACTGCTGCTGCGCATGGTGGACGCGGGACTGTACGGCAAGAAGTCGGGCCGCGGCTTCTACGACTACCGGGGAGAGTGAGATGTACCAGCTGTCCGACGAGCACGAGGAGCTGCGTGCGGCGGTGCGCGCGCTGGCGGAGAAGGAGATCGCCCCGCACGCCGCCGACGTGGACGAGAACGAGCGCTACCCGCAGGAGGCGGCCGACGCGCTGACCTCGGCGGGTTTCAACGCCCTGCACATCCCGGAGGACTACGACGGGCAGGGCGCCGACGCGGTCGCCGCCTGCCTGGTCATCGAGGAGGTCGCCCGGGTCGACGCCTCGGCCTCGCTGATCCCCGCGGTGAACAAGCTCGGCACCCAGCCGATCCTGCTGTCGGCCTCCGAGGGGCTGAAGAAGCAGGTGCTGCCGTCGATCGCCTCGGGTGCCGCCTCGGCCTCGTACGCGCTGTCCGAGCGGGAGGCGGGCTCCGACACGGCGTCCATGCGCACCCGGGCCCGGCGGGACGGGGACGACTGGGTCCTCAACGGCACCAAGTGCTGGATCACCAACGCCGGCGAGTCGAGCTGGTACACGGTGATGGCCGTGTCCGACCCGGACGCGGAGAAGAAGGCCAAGGGCATCTCCGCGTTCGTCGTGCACGCCGACGACCCGGGCTTCTCGGTCGGGCCGAAGGAACGCAAGCTCGGCATCAAGGGGTCGCCGACGCGGGAGATCTACTTCGAGGACTGCCGCATCCCCGGCGACCGCATCATCGGTGAGCCCGGCACCGGCCTGCAGACCGCGCTGGCGACCCTCGACCACACCCGGCCCACCATCGGTGCGCAGGCGCTCGGCATCGCCCAGGGTGCGCTCGACGCGACCGTGGAGTACGTCAAGGAGCGCAAGCAGTTCGGCAAGGCGGTGGGTGACTTCCAGGGCGTGCAGTTCATGCTCGCGGACATGGCCACCGAGATCGAGGCGGCGCGGCACCTGGTGTACGTCTCGGCGGCGGCCACCGAGCGCGGGGACCCCCGGGCGAGCTTCCTGGCCAGCGCGGCCAAGACCAAGGCCTCGGACGTCGCGATGCAGGTGACCACCGACGCGGTGCAGCTCTTCGGCGGCGCGGGCTACACCCGGGACTTCCCCGTCGAGCGCATGATGCGGGACGCGAAGATCACCCAGATCTACGAGGGCACCAACCAGATCCAGCGGATGGTCATGGCCCGGAGCATGCTGAAGTAGACCGACCGGTCCCGCCCGGTGTGCGCCCGGGCACGGGAGACTGCGCGGCCCCCGTCCCCACCTCGGAGCAGGTGCGGGCGGGGGCCGTTTCCGTCGGTGCCGTTCAGGAGGCGTCCGAGGTCCACTCGTTCCAGGACATCTGCCAGACGCTCCACCCGTCCGTCGGCTCCAGCGTCTGGTCCCCGCCGTTGACGACCGTGACCAGGTCACCGCGCTTGCTGGTGTCCATCAGCCACTTCGCGTCCTGCGGGGCGAGGTTGATGCAGCCGTGACTGACGTTGCGGTTGCCCTGGTCGCCGACCGACCACGGTGCGGAGTGGTAGAAGATGCCGCTGTTGGACAGCCGGACCGCGTACTCGACCCAGGTCTCGTAGCCGTCGGCGCTGTCGGTCGGGACCCCGTAGGTGCTCGAGTCCATGGTGTAACCGTTGTGTTCGCTCATCACCGTGTAGGTGCCGTTCGGGGTGGAACTGGACGGCTTGCCCATCGAGATGAGGAACGTCTCGGTCTTCTCGTCGTTGACCGAGATCTCCATCTGGTGGCTCTCCCCGTCGGCGACCGCGACCACCTTGTCCCCGATGGTGAGCCCGACCTTCTCGTCCTCGGCCCCGTAGGTGCCCTCGCCGAGGTCCTTGCCGTAGATCGCGGCGTCGACGGTGACCTCGGTTCCCGTCTCCCAGTACTCCTTCGGCCGCCAGATGACCTTCCGGTCACTGAACCACCGGAACGCGCCCTCGGTCTCGGGCTCGGTCGACACCCGCAGTGCCTCCTCGGCGGCGGCGCGGTCCGGGACGTCGCCGGTGAACGTGAAGATCAACGGCATGCCGACGCCAACCGTCTCGCCGTCCGCGGCGTTGATGTACACCCCGACCGTGCGCGCGGGCGTGGCGGTGGTGAACGTCGCGCTCTCCTCGACGGCCTCGCCGTCGTCCCCTTCGGCCTCGACGGAGAGCGTGTAGGTCTTGCCGTAGCCCAGCGGCTCGGTCGTCGTCCACAGCGCCCCGTCGGTGCGCAGTTCGTGCTCCACCTTCGTACCGTGCGCGCCGACCAGCGAGCCGCCGGTGATCCGCCCGTGTTCGGCGCTGACCGTCACCGGCTGCCCGGGCTCGACGTCGGTGCCGTCGTCGGAGACGGACAGCGCGAGGCTCACCGGCTCGGGCGGGGCGGTCGAGGCGGGCGCCTCCGACGACGCCGG
>NZ_KE387135.1:79781-89330 GCF_000430445.1 Saccharomonospora iraqiensis subsp. iraqiensis | reverse complement strand
GGGCGTGCGGCTGGCGCCGGTCCCGCCGGCCCGCACGCGGCCCCGGAGCGGAAGGCAGGCGGCCGGGAACCACGGAGGGGCCGCAGAGAAGAAAGAGATGTCCTCGCCGGACGGGCAGGCTCCGGGATGCCCACCGGGAGGGCAGCCGCGGTGCCAGTGGGCAGGGTCGGGCCGTTTGGTGGTCATCCCGTCGCCTGACCTGATGGCTATCACGCCGAGCCGGGGCCGCAAGCCTGGCAGCCGGGCGTCCCGGTCCCGAGGACGGTTGCGGCCCCGACACGGCGTGATCGAGACGCCATCAGGCGACGGGATGACCACCAAGCAGCTGTGTTGCGGGCTTCTACTGCGGTTCACCTACAGCCGTCACCAACGGTAGAACGTCGCTGAACTGAATCTGATTGAAAGATGTTATTTTTCCAGACGTGTGATCAATTACTATTTCCTGTATAGCAGGGAATTCGCCCTTAGTTTCGGATAGTACCGACTTGAGCAGTGTAGCACTTTGCTTGAGTTCAGGCCCATCTATCTCGCCCAACACTTTGACCAGATATCGAAACCCGCTCATGGCGTCATTGAGATACCAGACAAGGTCGATTGTGTCGCTTGAAATCGATTCCAGATCTGCCACTAGCACCTTTTTTTCCTTCCGCTTGACGAGGGCGGCGACCAGCGGTTGAATCACAAGCGATACTTGCACATCAACTGATGCTTCGGCGAAAGCAGGAGGCTCACCTTTGACCTGTTTGCTTACGGCGATGTTCGGCAACCCGACGTGCTGGACGTAGTTTCGGAGTCCATCGACGAGACGGTACCCAGGATGCCTGTCATATGCTTCATTGCTCGCGCGAACGAAGCGCAAGTACGCTCCGGACTCTTTTCCAAAACGGCTACTCAAGTCCGCCTTGGAGTGGTCAATAAAGAGTGTCCAGAAGAGGCAAAACGCTGACACCTGAGCATGTATTGCATCTAAGATGCTCTTTGTTTGGAGCTCCCTGCTAGAGAGAAGTTGGTCAATAAGTTCACAGAATGACGAGTACGTAGTAAATACGATCTTGATGGGCAGACGTTCGCCGTATTGTCGACAGAAGTTGATCGCGCGCTCTATGCCCTCAATCTCGGCATTATCCAGGGCACGTATGTATCGATACGATACAGTGCCACTTTCTTCCCGTTTGGCTGCGAATAGGGCAAAAGTCATAATGATTTCCCTCGATCTGGAGCTCGTCTGAGCTGATCGCTCGATGCACTTGGAGCGTTGCAAGAGCAACGTCACAGATTAGCATCAGATGCCATACTTGCGGCGATTGCTCACTCAGCTTCCCACGCAACTCTGCGCCGCATCGACTCCACTGCGGTGCGCTGGGCTCACAGGAAGTACCTGGCCGACCTTGGCGCCAACCGAAACCCAACCTGAACGATGACAGATGACCGCCGACGATCACGTTAAACGAGTGTTCGCACCTGCTAAGTGTGCAGCTCACCGCCAGCGTCGGCAGACACCGACAGACATGGTCAACACAGCGCCGTTAATCAGCGGGTTCGGGGTTCGAGTCCCTGATGGCGCACAGGACCCCGGGTGCGAGCCCGGGGTTTTCTGCATTTCCGGGGTGTCGATCCGACCGTCCCACTCCGGCACCCGCCCCGACCTCACCGTCCACACGGGACAGCATGTCGCGCGTCACCCGGTGGACGGCCTGCCGAGGAAGGTGCGCAGCTTCTCCAGCGCGCGGTGCTGGGACACCCGCACCGCACCGGACGTGCTGTTCAGCACCCGCGCGGTCTCCTCGGCCGACATCCCCAGCACGACCCGCATCGTCAGAATGTCCTGCTGCTTCTGCGGCAGCCGGTGCAGCAGTGCGCGCACCATCGTCCGGCACTCACTGTCCACTGCCGACTGTGCGGGCCCCGGACGGTCGTCGGCCGTCTCCGGCAGGTCCTCCGTCGAGGTGGGAACGGTCCGCCGGTTCGCCCGGTGGAAGTCGGCGACCTTCCGCCGGGCGATGCCGAAGACGTAGGCCTCGAACCCGGCCCCGTCCGCGCGGTACCGGGGCAGCGCGTCCATCGCCGCCAGCATCACCTCCTGGACGACGTCCTCGGCGCCCGCGTCCGTGCTCTGCGCCGCGCCGATGCGGGCACGGCAGTACCGCAGCAGTTTCGGTTCGACCCGGCGGAGCAGCTCCGCCAGCGAGTCCCGGTCACCGCCCGCCGCCGCGTGGGTCAGCGAGTGCTCGTCCGGGGGGTGCAGACACGCAGTCATGTGTAGCTCCGGGTGAAAGAAACGACCTGTGTGCTTGTTGACGTTGAGAGCTAAGCACACGACTGTGTTCACAGTCAACACGGGTTCCGAGTTGTGTTAAGCTAACGTCTGTTCCAGTGGAGGTGGGTATGTCAGAGAGCCTGGTGACCGCGGCGGAGATCGCCCGGATGGCGGGAGTGGGCCGTGCGGCGGTGAGCAACTGGCGGCGACGGCACACCGACTTCCCCGAACCGGTGGTCGGATCCGGTGCCAACCCGGCGTTCCGGTTGCCCGAGGTCGAGCAGTGGCTCCGCGCGCAGGGCAAACTCGCGGCCGACTCCTCGGAGGACGCGTTGTGGCGGGTCCTCGAGGCGCACCGGGGCGAGGCCGATCCCACCGAACTGGTCACCACGGTGACGGCCTACCTCCGCGATCCGGACACGGCCGAGCCACCGCGTGAACCACGGATCCGGGAGGCGGTCGACGCGCTCGCCGACGACGAGTCACCGACCGAACTGGTCGAGCAGCTGTGTACATGGCTCTTCGAGCGTCAGCAACGTCAGCACCTGGTCACACCACCGGAGCTGGCGGAGCTGATGATCGAGCTGGCCGCACCGGTCGGGACCACGGTCCTCGACCCCGCCTGCGGTGCGGGGAATCTGCTGCACGCCGCGGCCCGCGCCGGCGCCGACACGGTGTTCGGGCAGGAGATCGATCCCACACTGGCCCGCCTCGCCGACGCCCGTCTCGGCCTGCACGCCGCCGGGGGCGTGCGCGGGGGCGACGCCCTGCGCGCCGACGGCTATCCGGACCTGCGGGCGGACACCGTGGTGTGCGACCCACCCTTCGGGTACCGGGACTGGGGACACGAACAACTGGGGCTCGACCCGCGCTGGGAGTACGGATTCCCGGTCAAGGGCGAACCCGAACTCGCCTGGGTGCAGCACTGTCTGGCCCACGCGCGGCCGGGCGGCACGGTGGTCGTCGCGCTCCCGGCCGGGGTGGCCTCCCGGAGACCGGGGCGGGCCATCCGGCAGGCGCTGCTCCGCCGCGGCGCGGTCCGTGCCGTGGTCGCCCTGCCCGCCGGGGTCCTGATGTCGACCGGCATCGCCATCCACCTGTGGGTGCTGAAGAACCCGGATGCGGGTGGTGCCGAGCCGGTCCTGCTCGTCGACACGGGACACCACGCCCCCCGACGCCGCGGCCGGGTGGACTGGGCCGCCCTGAACGAGGACGTCCTGGGTGCGTGGCGGGAGTTCCGCGACACGGGCACGGTGTCCGAGGTCGCCGGGCGGCGGACGAGCGTGGAACCCATCGACCTGCTCGACGAGGACGTCGACCTGACCCCGGCCCGGCATCTCCCGCAACCGCGGAGCGAGCTCGACGCGGCCGAACTCGACGGGACCCGGCGGGAACTGGGTCGGGCGCTGGCCGACCTCGGCCGGTCCCTGCCCGCGGTGACCGCGGGGACGGAGGAGGCCAGGGCGACGACGACGGTGCACGACCTCGCCCGCGCACAGGCCGTGGTGTTGCGCAGCTGGTCCGGCGCGCTGGAGACCGACGACACCGCGGACGCCCGGGGCCCGCGCGTGCTCACCGGACGCGACGTCGCCGCGGGGGCGGAACCCACCGCCCGGTTGGCCCCCACCGAGCAGGAGGATCCGGTCCGGCTCGTGCCGGGAGATCTCGTGGTGCCGCTCGTGGCGGCGGGGGACGGCAGGCCGAGGGCGCGGGTCGTGGACACCGACGATCTCGTACTCGGCCCGAACCTCCAGCTGATCCGCGTCGATCCGGAGCAGCTCGACGTCCACTTCCTCGCGGGCCAACTGCGCGCCGGGGGCAACGCCCGCGCGCGGAGCACGACGACGTCCGGGGTGCACCGGCTGGACGTGCGGCGGATCGAGATCCCCGTACTGCCGTTGGAACGGCAACGCCGGCTGGGTGCGGTCTTCCGCCGGCTCGCGGAGTTCGACGCCACGCTGCACCACCTCACCGCGACGGCGGACACGCTGACCCGGCAACTCACCGACGGTCTGGCCTGGGGGGTGCTCGCACCCGGGGAGTGAACCACCCCGGACCCTCGGGCCGCGGCGGAACGCGGAACGGAGAATCCGACGGCGCGGCAATGCGTGCGGCCCGTGCCCCCGGGAAACCGTTCGGCAGGTCCGGGCGTTGGCACTCGTCTCCCGTTCGGCGGTCGGCGTCGGCGACTGTCCGGGTGGACGGACTTGCCGATTTCCCGGGAGCTCGGCGATGGTGAAGGAAGCGGATCGATCCGCACTTTCTCCGCCGACGCGGGAAAGGAGCCACCATGTCTGCGCTCGACCTGACCGCGATCACTCTCACCCGCTCCCCGAACCCGAGCCGGTCGAACCGGGTCTGCCTGCCCGAGGCGGTGGCGTGGTTCGCCGACGAGGACCATTCCGCACAACCGGGCTGTGTCTCCACCGTGCTGTTGCGCACGGGTTCGGCCCTGTGCGCCCGGCTGCCGCACGACAAGCGCCAGGGCCTCAAACGGTTCGTGCCCGAACTCGTCGACACCGCGGGGGACGGCTGCGACGAGGACCGCTCCCGGCTCGCCATGGACTGGCTGGTGCGGGTCTACCTGCCCGCGTGGCTGAGTCCGGTGTCCGGCCTGGACCTCGCCGCGGCGAGCCTGGCCGAGCACGCCCCGGTGCTCTCGGTCGCCGACGCCGCCGAGGCGATGTCCGGCCCGCGGGCCGCCGTCCGCCGGTCGCTGCACGGGCTGTACAACTCGGAACACTGGCGCCACTACCGTGCGCACCGCACCGACCTCACCCTCGAACTGTCCCGCAGGCTGTCGGCCAACGCGGGGGACGCGGCCGTCGTGGGCACCATGGCGATCGCCCGGGAGTTCCTGCCCGAGTGCGGCAAGCTGCGGCTGACGGTCGAGCAGGCGCTGCTGCTCGCCGTGTGCGGCCACCCGACCGGGGACCCCGACGTCCGTGCGGACGGCGACCCGGTCGACCGGGTCTTCCCCGGGATCGCCGCCGGGATCGAGGACGCGGTGGTCGAGCTGTTCGCCCGGATGATCGACGTGCGGCCCCCCGGTGACCAGGGCTGGCTGGCCACCGACCCGGCCGAGGAGGCACGGCGCGTCCGGGAGTGCTGACACCGGTCGGTTCCTCGTACCCGGAAGCGGTGCGGCCCGGCCGTGTCCGGCGCCGCACCGCTTCCTGAGTCTTCCCGACTCACCTTCATCGACGCCGCCCCGGCGACCCGGGTCGGACTACTTGACGAAAGTTGAGCGTCTGGCTATAAAGAAAGTGCACTCCTTGCAGAGCTACCACGAGCGGGAAGGAGGAATCGATGATGTTGATGCGTACCGACCCGTTCCGGGAACTGGACCGGCTGGCCCAGCAGGTCTTCGGCGGGGACGGGACGAACACCCGGCCGACGGCGATGCCGATGGACGCCTACCGCGAGGGTGAGGAGTTCGTCGTACGGTTCGACCTCCCCGGGGTCGCCGCCGATTCGATCGACCTGGGCGTGGAGCGCAACGTGTTGACGGTGCGGGCCGAGCGCCGGGACGAGTTCGGTGAGAACTCCGACGTCCAGGTGGCCGAACGTCCGCGTGGGGTGTTCAGCAGGCAACTGTTCCTCGGCGACACCCTCGACACCGACAACATCTCCGCGCACTACGACGACGGTGTCCTGACGGTACGGATCCCGGTCGCCGAGCAGGCCAAGCCCCGCAGGATCGCCGTCACCGGCGGCTCCGGGCGCAGGACGATCGACGCATGAGCGAGCGGGGCGGCGCGCCCGGGGGGCCGCCGCCCTTCCACCGCGGGGGTCAGTCCTCCGGCAGCACGATCCAGAGCACCAGGTAGAGCACGAACTGCGGCCCGGGAAGCAGGCAGGAAAGCACGAACAGCAGGCGCACGGTCCGCGGGCGCATGTCGAAGCGGCGGGCGAGACCCGCGCACACGCCGCCGATCATCCTGTTGTCGCGTGATCTCCGCACGCCGGTCGTCGTCATGTCCCCAGTGTGGGTGGTGCGGGCCCCGCCGCGCATCAGGGACGCCCCGGAGCGGGACCCCGAGATCGCGGGCGTGGGGAGCTGCGCTCATCTCGCGGTGTCGCCGTCGCCCCGACCGTCACCGCCTCCCTCGTCCCGGTCCCCCCGGTCCTGTTCCGCCTGCCGTTCGGACTCCTTCTGCTGCTCCCGCTCCTCCCGGTCCCTTTCCTCCCGGATCTCCCGGTCTCCCGGGTCCTGTTCCTCCTGTTGCTCCTGCTCGTCGCGCTGCTCCCGTTCGTCCTGCTGGTCCCGCTGCTCCTGTTCCCGCTGCTCCTGTTCCCGCTGGTCCTGTTCCCGCTGCTGCTGTTCCTGCCGTTCCTGTTCCTGCTGCTGTTCGCTCTCCCGGCGTTCGCGCTCGCGTTTGCTGTAGGTCGCGCGGTGGACCGCCTGCTCACTCTCCAGACTGGAACCGACCGCACCGGCGACGGTGCCCATCGAGGTGGACAGCCAGGCGAGGATGAGGTAGCTGCTCAGGTTCGCGGAATGCCCGAGAGTGTTCCCGAGGTAGTTCGGCTCGATCACCACGAACGCGCCCACGAGGGTGATGGCGAACAGCGTCACGTACGCGGCCAGGACCCCGATCGCGAGCGTGAGCACGGTCGCGGCGTTGTAGAGCCAGGCCTTCTCCCGCAGCTCCTGCCGGGGCTGCCAGAGATTGTTGTAGTAGATGAGCCAGCCGACCATCGCCACCACGGCGAGAATGTTGATGAGTAGATGGCGCACCGGGCTCAGCGAGTCCGCCAGGGTCCAGATACTGCTGTAGAAGATGCCGAACGCCGCCACGGCGAAACCGGCGGCCAGCGCCGTGGACAGCTCCGGAACCAGCCGCCACGGCCGGTTGTCCCGCACCATTCCGGACAGCAGCCGTGCCCGTCCCCGCCACCCGGTCAGGGCGAGCGCGGCCTCGATCTCCTCGGCCGGATTGTCGGTCCAGCGCACCGGGGTGAACCTGCCACCCGCGCGGTGCCGCATCCACTCGGCGCCCCCGGACGCCGTGCGGGCACGGCCCAGTTCACCGACCAGGTAGATCAACGTGTCGCGCAACCGCTTGCCGATCCCGATTCCCCCGATCGCGGGCATCGAGACCAGCGCGGTGCTGTGTCCGATGCTCAGGTCCGCCACCACCGGGGTGGTCCCCAGGCGCCGGGGCAGATCGGTCAGGAACACCACGAGATCCCACCCGCGGGAGGGCAGGATCCGGTCGGCCAGCCGGACGATCGGCACGTTGCCGGTGGTGTCCAGCACCAGCGGCTGGCTGTGGTGCTCGATCTCCCAGTCGATGTCTCCCGTGATGTGTGTGCTCAGGTCGTCGGCGAGCTCGTCCGCCAGCGGGCCGAGGCAGTCGGTCGGGAGACCCGGATCGGAGATGAGCCCGACCCTGACGGTCGGGCGGTCCCGGTCGTCGTCGCCGTCCTGTCCCGGGGTGGTGTTTTCCCCACGGTCGTCGGTCCGGGGGGTCTCGTCGTCCGTGTCACTCACCGGAGGCGGCTACCCCGCCGGACGGCCTCCTACGCGGCGCCGGACCGCGGTGGGGCACCCCACCCGGCGGCGGGAGGCACGCCGAATGGACAGCCGCCCCCGCGGGTGGCCACCCTGGTGCCCATGCCAGGCGCACAGTCCTCCCCCGGCGACCCGGGCGACGACGCACCGCACGACGGCCCGGCGGAGCACGCTTCGGCACCGACCGCGCGCTCCGTCGTCGACGCGATCGGCACAGCGAAAGGCCGGATCATGCAACGGCACCGGGTCGACGAGGACACGGCGTTCGACCTGCTCCTCCGCGCCGCCCGGGAAACCGACCGCGAGCTGCCGGACCTCGCCCGCAGGCTCCTCGGCGGGGACGGGCCCGCGTGGCCGGGCCCGGACGTCGACCGCTGAGCTCGTGGCCCGCCCGCACACGGTGGGTCGTCGTTCCGTCCCGGTCAGGGTTTGCGGCCGAGGGCGGCGAATCCGCTGCTCGCGACGGGATCGGCGGCGAACTCGGCGGTGGCGGGCGAGTCCCGTTCCCCGGGGCGCCACTCGGGCACCCAGACCACACCCGGGTCGACGAGCTCGAAGCCGTCGAAGAACCGGGTGAACTCCTCCCGGGTCCGCAGGTGCAGCGCCGAACCGGAACTCCGGTACCGGTCGCGGACCTCGTCGCGGTCCCCGGCCTCGTCCGCCGACGCGCCGTCGTCGGTGAGGTGCGAGGCCAGCAGGTACGACCCCGGGGCCAGCAGGTCCCGGTACCGGGCGAGCACCTCGTGCGGGCGGTCGTCGTCGCCGAAGAAGTACAGCACGTTGACCACGATCAGGCCGACCGGCCGGTGCGGGTCGAGCACCCCGGTCGCCACCGCCCGCTCCCACACCTCGTCGGCACGCAGCAGATCATCGTGGACGACGGCGTGCCGCGCGGGGTCGCCCTCGCGCTCCAGCAGGACCCGCGCGTGCGCCACGGCCACCGGCTCGTTGTCGACATAGACACAGCGGCTGCCCGGGTTCACCGAGTCGGCGATCTCGTGGACGTTGCCCGCCGTGGGGACCCCGGAGCCGAGGTCGAGGAACTGGGTGATCCCCTGCCGGGCGAGGTGGGTCACGCCGCGGGCGAGGAATTCCCGGCCCACCCGGGCCATCGTGCGCACCGCCGGATAGGCCGCCAGCACCTGCGCGCCGAACTCCCGGTCGACGGCCCAGTTCGTGCTGCCGCCGAGGAACCAGTCGTAGACCCGCGCCGGGTTGGGCCGTTCCAGGTCGATCCCGGCCCCGGCGTCCTCCCGAGCGGACTCCGTCATCACGCACCCCCAGGTTCGTCGTGTCCGACCGTGGACATGACCCTACTCACACGTCAACCCGTCCGGGGTGTCGGGGGCGACCGCGGTGCGGTCGGGCGTGCGGACGAGGAAACCGAAGTCCGCGGTCCGCCCCGGCTCGACCACGGCGTTCCATCCCGCGTCCCGCACCACGACCTCCGCGCCGTCCCGGGTCAGGGCGCCGTTCCACACCTGGGAGATCCCGTGTCCGGGTGGGGGTGTCCACCGCACGCTCCAGCCCGACAGCGGCGCCTGTCCGGAGGTCCGCACGGTGACCTCCGCCTGGTACCCGCCCGGCCAGGAGTTGACCACCCGGTAGTGCGCGGTGCAGCCCGGCGCGGACCGGTCGGAGGTGGCCGTACCGCCGGAGGACACGGTGGGGACGGAACCCGGCGGACCGGCCGCGTCGGCGTCGCGACCGCCGTCCTCGCCACCGCCGGTCCCCGACAGCAGCGCACCGAGGACGACACCGACGGCGACCAGCG
>NZ_KE387135.1:72013-79681 GCF_000430445.1 Saccharomonospora iraqiensis subsp. iraqiensis | reverse complement strand
CCTCGCGGCGGTGGCCACCGCCGCGGCCGGTCCGATCTCGTTCGTGGCGCTGGCCACCCCGCAGATCGCCCTGCGCCTGGCCCGGACGGCCCAACCCCCGCTCGCCGGGTCCCTGGTCCTGGGCGCCCTGCTGACCGTGGGCGCCGACCTCACCGTCCGGGTGCTCGCACCGAGTGTGCCGGTCGGGGTGCTCACGGCGATCCTCGGCGCGCCGTACCTGCTCTACCTGCTCGCCCGGAGCCGCCGACGGTGAGCGGCGCACAGACCCCGGATGCCCCCGCCACCGACGGAAGACAGGAGGGACGCACGTGACGCGGTCCAGACTGCGGGCCGACCAGCTCCGGCTCGGCTACGGCGAACGACTCGTCGTCGACGGGCTCGACCTCGCCGTCGAGGACGGCTCCGTCACCGTCGTGATCGGTCCCAACGGGTGCGGCAAGTCCACGCTGCTGCGCGCGCTGGGCCGGCTGCTGCGTCCGCGCGGCGGCGCCGTCCTGCTGGACGGCAAACGCATCGACAAACGCCCCACCCGTGACGTCGCCCGGACGGTCGGGCTGCTGCCGCAGTCGCCGCTCGCCCCGGAGGGGCTCACCGTCGGCGACCTGGTGTCCCGGGGCAGGCACCCGCACCAGAGCTGGCACCGGCAGTGGTCCGCCGACGACGAGCGGGCCGTCGGCCACGCGCTGGCGCTGACCGGGATGGACGCCCACGCGGACCGGGTGGTGGACGAGCTCTCCGGCGGCCAGCGGCAACGGGCGTGGATCTCGATGACCCTGGCCCAGGACACCGCCCTGCTGCTGCTCGACGAGCCGATCACCTACCTGGACCTCGCGCACCAGGTGGACGTGCTCGACCTCGTCCACGGCCTGCACACCGAGCGCGGCACCACGGTGGTGATGGTGCTGCACGACCTCAACCTCGCCGCCCGCTACGCGGACACGCTGGTGGCCATGGACGACGGGCGGGTGGTGGCCCGGGGCGCCCCCGGGGAGGTGCTCACCGAACAGCTGCTGGCGGAGACGTTCGGACTCGACGCCAAGGTGCTGACCGACCCGGTCGCGGGAACCCCGATGGTGGTGCCGGTCAGTGCCCATCTCCGGGACGCCCGGTCGCAGGACTCCCCGCTGCGGGACGGAACCGGCTGACCAGCCACTCGGCGGCGTCCCGGAGTTTGACGTTGGCGTGCTGGGAGGCCTCCACCAGCAGGGCGAACGCGCGGTCGGCGTCCACACCGTGCCGTTCCATCAGGATGCCCTTGGCCATGCCGATGGTGTCCCGGGTCCGCAACGCCACGTGCAGGTGCGCCAGTCCCTGTGAGCCCGCCAGCGTCACGGCGGCGTGCGCGGCGAACAGTTCCCCGATGCGCTCGGCGTCGTCGTCGAAGGCGTCGGCCCGCCACGAGTACAGGTTCAACGCGCCGATCGTGGACGTGCTGGTGAACAGCTTGAACCCGAGCATTGACGAGACCCCGGACGCGGCCGCCTCCCGGCCGAAGCGGGGCCACCGGGGGTCCGCGCCGATGTCGCCGGTGCGGTAGACCGGCCGCTCGTGGATCGCGTCGACGCACGGCCCCTCGTGCAGCCGGTGCTGGAGCTGGTCCAGGTGGGCCACGACGTCGCCCGACGGTGCGACCGAGCGCATCGTGCCGCTCTCCAGCAGCGACACCCCCGCCTCGTCCGCACCGGGCACCGTCGCGGCGGCGGCGCGGACGATGTGTTCGACGGCGCGGTCGACGTCCGCCTCGGGCTCCAGTGTCCGGGCGATCTTGCTCAGCACCGCGGTGAGATCCTCCGCCGGCTCGCCGGGACCGGCGGCGGCCACAACAGCCTCGTCACCCACGACGTCAGGATTACACATCGCGATCCCGGCCGGCCCCCGGCACCGGAGCCGGAGGGCGCCGGGTCACACGAACGCCCCGTGTCCGGTGATCGCGCGCCCGACCACCAGACTGTTGATCTCGCGGGTCCCCTCGTACGAGTAGAGCGCCTCGGCGTCCGCGACGAACCGGCCGATGTCGTGGTCGAGCACGATGCCGTTGCCCGCCAACAGCTCACGGGCCCACCCGACGACCTCCCGCATCCGGCTGGTGCAGTGGGCCTTGGCCAGGGCCGAGTGCTCGTCCCGGTAGGTTCCCGCGTCCTGCAGCTGCGCCAGGCGCACGACCATGCCGAACGACGACGTGACGTTGCCGAGCATCCGCACCAGCAGGTCCTGCACGAGCTGGAACGCCGCGATCGGCCTGCCGAACTGCTCCCGCTCGCCCGCGTAGCGCAGGGCGATCTCGTAGGCCGCCAGCATCACGCCGACGGCCTGCCACGCCACGCCGCTGCGGGTGGCCCGCAGGATCCGGGCCGTGTCCCGGAACGAACGGGCGTTCTGCAGCCGGTTCGCCTCGGGGACCCGGCACCCGTCCAGCACCACGTCGGCGTTCTGCACCGACCGGAGCGCGATCTTGTTCTCGATCTTCGTGGCGGTGAGCCCGGGGGTGTCCTTCTCCACCACGAATCCCTTCACCTGCCCGTCGTCGACGTCCCGGGCCCAGACGACGAGAAGGTCGGCGAAGGTGGCGTTGCCGATCCAGCGCTTGCGCCCGTCGAGCACCCACTCGTCGCCGGACCGGCGCGCCGTGGTCCGCATCCCGCCCGCGACGTCGGAACCCCCCTCCGGTTCGGTCAGCGCGAACGCGCCCAGAAGTTCCATCCGGCTCATCGGCGGCAGCCACCGTGTCCGCTGGGCGGCGTCCCCGCAGTCGGCGATGCTGCCCATCGCGAGCCCGCTGTGCACCCCGAAGAACGTCGCCATCGACGCGTCGGTGTGCGCCATCTCCAGGGCGAGGAACCCGCTCAGCAGGCTGGTCGGCTTCGGTCCCTGCACGTCGGGATAGGCACGACCGGCGATCCCCAGCTCGGCGTAGCTCTTCACCAGCTCGGTCGGGAACTCCGCACGGGCCCAGTACTCGTTGGCGATCGGCGCGACCTCGGAACGGAGGAACTCCCGCACCCGGTGCAGGACGGCCCGCTCGTCGGTGTCGAGCAGTTCCTCGAAGGAGTAGAAGTCGCCGGTCAACAGCTCGGACATGATCCCGGATACCCGCACCACCGCGGGGAGACACCGCGCCGGAGGCGCGAAGTCCACACCGCGCCGGAGGCGCGAAGTCCACCCCACACGGCACGACCGTGGTGCTCACGCCCGCGCGGGGCTCGCCGTCACCTCGTCCGCGAGCGTGCGGTCGAGCCGCACCCGCACCAGGGCCGCGGAGAACCGGGCCAGGTCGTCGTCGGGGACCAGCCCGGCCAGGGCCGCCGCGTCCTTGGGCAGCCCGATCCGCTCGGCCCCCTCCCTGGCCTTCTTGTCGAGGTACGGACGCAGCCACGGCCACACCCCCTGGGCCTCCCGGCAGAAGATGTCCGCGCCGACGGCGCCGATCCCGGGCACCTCGCACAGCAGGCGCCGCAGCCTGCCGGGGTCACCGTCCGCGCGACGGGCCATCCGGCGGAGATCACCGCCGTACTCGTCGTCGATCAGCGCGGCACCCTCGCCGAGGGTGCTCGCCGTGCTCTCGTCGTAGCGCACGTAGTGCCCCCGGCCCAGTGCGTCGACCCGGTCCTGCCAGGAGGACTCGCGCATCCGACGGGCGGTGCCGAACCCCGCGCCGTGCAGCTCCCGCGCCGCCGCCACCGCGATGTCCGCCTTGATCCGGGCCGACATCAGGATCGACAGCACCAACAACCGGTACAGGCTCGCGGGGCTGTCGGTGAGCCGGATCCCCGCCTCGTCGGCGTAGGTCCGGCCCGCCACGTCCATCAGCCGCCCGACCGTGCGTTCGGTGTCGCCGCTCATGTCCGTCACCTACCCGGCCGCGCCGTGACCGACACGACCCGCGCCCGCACGGTCCGCCGACCGGTGAACCGATTCACGCCCGCCGCGTGTGTTGCGGTTCGGCCTCCCCTCTCCTCAACGTGACCCGGATTACCTATGGTGTGGCATCTACGCCGGATCGAGGAGGACAGCGTTGACCATCCAGCCATCCGTCGCGAACCAGGTCGAGGGACAGACCGTGGCCGGGCTGCTGCGGCGGAACGCGACCGAGTTCGCGGACCTGCCCGCCCTGAGTTCGCTGGACGACGCGGACCGGCCCACCCTCTCGTGGGGCGAACTCCGCGAGGAGATCGCCGCATTCGCCCGCGGTCTGGCCGATCTGGGCCTGCGCGCGGGCCAGCGCATGATCATCATGGCGCCCAGCCGCCCCGAACACGTCATCGCCGATCTGGCCGCCGCGAACCTCGCGGTGATCTCGTGTACCGCGTACTCGACGTTGAGCAGTGACCAGATCCGCTACGTCGTCAACCACAGCGCGGCCCCGGTCGCCGTGCTCGCCGGTGCGGAGGAGCTCGAGCGCTGGCTCCCGGTGCTCGACGACCTGCCGAACCTCGAACACATCGTCATGATGGACGCCGACGCGATCCCCGCCGGGGACGAACGGTTCGTCAGTGCCGAGCGGGTCCGTGAGCGCGGGGCCGAGCTGCACCGGAGCAATCCGGACGCCTTCGAGCGGCTGACCGACGACATCAGGACCGACGACCCGCTGTGCATGATCTACACCTCGGGGACCACCGGCGCGCCCAAGGGCGTGGTGTTGTCGCACCGCAACACGATCCACGAGGCGTTGGCAGTTCGCCAATTACATGACGCGCCGATGCACATGTCGAACATCGCCTACCTTCCGCTCGCGCACGTCGCCGAGCGGGTGCTCTCGATCTACATGCCGATCGTGCACGCGGGCCACGTGCACACGCTCGCGGACGCGAGCGGGGTGGTCGGGGCCCTGGGCACGGTGCGGCCGGACTCGTTCTTCGGCGTGCCGCGCGTGTGGGAGAAGATGGTCGCCGGCATGAAGAACATGCTCGCGGGCGTGGACGAGCAGCGGCGCGAGGAACTGCTCGCGGCCAACGAACTGCTCCAGGAGGGCTACAAGCTGCGCAGCGCGGGCAAGGAGGTGCCCGCCGACCTCGCCGAGCGGATCTCCGAGACGGACCGGAACGTGCTCGCCCCGATCCGGCAGATGCTCGGCCTGGACCGGTTGTTCCTGGCCGCGAGCGGCGCCGCCGCCCTGCCGACGGAGGTGCTGTACTTCATCGCCGGCCTCGGCATCGAGATCCAGGAGGTCTGGGGCCTGTCGGAGACGACGGGCGCGGTCACCGCGAACACCGCCTCCGCCTTCCGCGCGGGCACGGTGGGCCGCCCGCTCGCCGACGTCGAGGTGGCGGTGGCCGACGACGGCGAACTGCTGGTGCGCGGGCCGATCGTGTTCCCCGGCTACCTCCAGGAGGACGGGTCGATCGAACCCGCCACCGATGCCGACGGCTGGTTCGCCACGGGGGACATCGGCACGATCGACGAGGACGGGTTCGTCAGCGTCACCGACCGGAAGAAGGAACTGATCATCACGGCGGGGGGCAAGAACATCGCCCCCACCCGGATCGAGGGTCTGCTCAAGGAACACCCGCTCATCGGGCAGGCGATCGCGATCGGGGACGACCGGCCCTACATCACGGCACTGATCGTGCTGGACGACGAGATCGCCCCGGCGTGGGCCTCGTCCCGCGGCATCGAGGCCGGGGACGTGGCCGCACTGGCCGAGCACCCGGAGATCCGCGCCGAGATCGACCGTGCCGTGGCCGCGGCGAACGAACGGCTCGCCCGCGTCGAACAGATCAAGCGCTACCACCTGCTGTCCGAGGCGTGGTCACCGGAGAGCGGCGAGCTGACCCCCACCCTGAAACTCAAGCGCCGGGTCATCACCAACCGCTACGACACCGAGATCGAGTCCCTCTACGAGAGCTGAGCACCCCGCGTCGCGTGCCGTGAAGGACTCCCTGCCTGCGCCCCACGCAGCGAAGGAGTCCTTCACGGCACCGCGCGCAGGGAAGGAGTCCTTCACGGCCACACCCGCGTCAGGCCGAGCGGGTCCATCCGCGCAGGGGTTCCGGGACACGTTTCTCCAGGCCGTAGGGCTCCAGGTGGGCGGCGAACACCTCGTCGAAGGCCTGCCGGACACCGTCCGAGTCCCACTCGGGACGGCGCAGGATCGGCTCCTTGAACGCGGGTTGGGCCAGCACGTGCAGGTCCGAACCGTCACACCGGACCAGCTGTCCGGAGATCCCCGCGGAGGCGTCGGCGAGCAGGTAGGTCACCAGCGGGGCGACGCGGGACGGCGTGCGTTCCGGTGGACAGTTGCGCAGACTGCGTTCCGACTTCCACACCATGCGGGTGTGGGCCAGCGGGCACACGGCGTTGACCCGGACACCGACCTCCTCCATGTCCAGTGCCCACGAGTAGGTCAACGAGGCGACCGCCCCCTTGCTCGCCGCGTACGCACCCAGCTTGCGCTGCCCCAACAGCGCCCCGGACGCGATGTTGACGATCGAGCCGCCCCGGTCCCGCTCGACCATGCGCTCGGCCGCCGCCATCCCCACGTGGAGGACACCGAGCACGTTCGTCTCGACGAGCTCGCGCACCCGGGCGGGGTCGTCGGCCCACGGCAGCGCCTCGTAGTTGACCCCCGCGTTGTTCACCAGACCGTCGACCGCGCCGAACTCGGACACGCACAGCTCCACGATCGCCCGCGCCTGCGCGGGATCGGCCACACTGTGTCCACTGGCGACCGCCGTGCCGCCGTGCGCCGTGATGTTCGCCGCCGTGCGTTCGGCGAGTCCGGCGTCGACGTCGTTGACCACGACCGCCGCACCCGCCCTGGCCGCGTGCGTGGCGAACGCCTCCCCCAGGCCACGCCCGGCCCCGGTCACCACCACGGCCCTGCCGCCGAGTTGTCCGTCCATCCCTGTCTCCCCACCGCGGGCTGCCGCCCACGCGTCACGTCGGTGTAGCCGGCTAGCTCCAGTGTCGGGCACGATACGCACGGTGCGTACCGGCCCGCGACGAACGGCCGCCACTCTGCGCCGAACGAGTGAGCGCTGATCGGCCGGACGTACCCCGCGGCCGAACACCGGGGACGGCCGGTCCGAGGACGGCGCGGCTCCGGGACGGCGCGGCAGGGACGCCACGGGGCGGGAAGGACCCGGTGGCGCCGCGCATCACGACACGGTGCGGCGATCGGCACGTCACCGGATGGTCGGACCACCTGATGGTGCCGTACCGGAACGGCGTGAACCCGCCCGCGACAAGGTATTCACCGACGGTCAGAAGTCACGACCGGACACCGCCGCTCACCTCCTTCTCCGGTCGGGCGCCCCGACGAGCACCGACGACTGTGTGAACCATGACCGCACGTTCCCCGGCGATCAGAAGTCCCGACCCGCCACGGCACACCTCCCACGACTGCGCTCGCGAACCCGCACCGCGGGGCGACACGGTCCGTGACCGGCACGCCCCGGGTGTTCCGGCATGCACGAAGATATCCCCCGCCCGGACCAGACGTCACGACGGACCGTGGTCTCACTGCCCGATGCGTCCCGGAACCGAGGTCACTCCTCCGGGTGGGACACCGACGGAGCGCGTTCCCGGGGGTGGAATCATGGCGTCCGGTCCGGTGGTTCACCCGGTGGACGGATATCGTCCGGACCACACGTCTCCGGACACCGACACACGCGGGAGGACGAGCGAGTGCCGCCGGGTCCGCACCGCGGGCGAGCCCGCGACCACGCTTCG
>NZ_KE387135.1:56757-71913 GCF_000430445.1 Saccharomonospora iraqiensis subsp. iraqiensis | reverse complement strand
TCCGGGAGTGCCCGCTGTCCGGGAACGCCCGCCGTCCGGGAACGCCGGCCGCCCGGGCGGTGTGCCGGATCCCGGCGCGCCCGAGCCACCCGGCGTTCCCGGATCACCTCAGCGCAGCAGCTTGCGCACCAGCAGCACGGCGACCAGCACCCCGGTGCCGACGAGCGGGTACCTGATCCTCGGGTCGTCGAGCTTGGCCCGGACACCGGCCTGCGCGGTGTCCGCGAGCTTCTGCGGGTTCGCCTTGTCCCCGATCCGGTCCAGGGTCGTCGCGAGCTGCTCCCTGGCCTTCTCGATGTCGCGTTCGATGGTCTCCGGGTCGCGCGCCACGTGTCCTCCCTCGCCACATCCTCTTCGCAGGCTGTCACGGTAGATCACGGGTGCCGCGAACGCCTCACCGGCCACGCCGTCGGGTGGCCCACACGTTACGCTACAGGCGTATCGGGCCCGTAGCCCAACAGGCAGAGGCACACGGTTTAGGTCCGTGCCAGTGTGGGTTCGACTCCCACCGGGCCCACCGCGACGGCGGAGCTCACCCCGCTGTCCCACGCCCGTAGCGGTCGTCTTCACCGCGGTCGTCGCCACCGCTGCGTGGTCCCAGCCGGTCGAGGGCCTCGGTGGTCGCGTCCGCGGCGGCGGCGAACGGTTCCAGCACGACGTCGGCCCCGGCCTCCCGGAGCAGGGCCGCGTCCCGCGCGGTGTGTGCCGTCAGGGCCACCACGCCCTCGTATCCGTGGTGGCGCAACCCGTGCAGGAGCGCCTTGTTGATCTCCGCAACCGGGATGGTGCTGATCACGTAGCGGACGGTGGACAGCGGGAGGGTCTCCAGGAAGTGCAGATCCTCGGCGCTGCCGAACACCGCGGAGACCTGTGTGCGGTCGTTGGCGCCCACCCGGTGCGGATCGAAGTCCACGGCGAGCACGCGGTGCCCGGTGTCGCCCAACCGCTCGGCGAGGTGACCACCGAACCGTCCCAGTCCGTAGACGATCCCGTCGAACGTCCCCGGTTCCCGGACGTCGCCCGGTGATGTCCACGACGCTCGAACACCGCGATCCGGTGCTTGATGCGTTCGTAGATCGTGTGCGAGTACAGGATCAGGTAGGTCGAGGCACCGATCGTGATGATCCCGACCACGGTGATCAGGCCGACGGTGGCGTTGGTGATGTGGCCCAGGCTCAGTCCGAGCGCGGCGAGGATCAGCGAGAACTCCGAGATCTGTGCCACGGTCAACCCGGCCAGGAACCCGACCCGCACCGGGTACCGCATGGCCGCCATGATCAGCACGACGATGAGCGGGTTCCCGACGAGCACGAACACCGAGAGCACGAGCGCCTCGGTGATCTGCCGAGTGGCGTCGGTGAACTCCAGGCGGGAGCCCAGGTCCAGGAAGAAGAACAGCAACAGGAAGTCCCGGAGGCTGACCAGACGGGCGCCGAGCGCGTCCCGGTACGGCGTCCCCGCCAATGACACCCCGGCGAGGAAGGCGCCCACCTCGGAACTGAAGCCCAGCCAGTCGCTGAACGCGGCCACCGACACCGCGTACGCGATGCCGAACAGCAGCAGGAGTTCCTGGGACCGGGCGATGTGGTGGGACAACCACGGCAGCACGTACCGGCTCAGCACGGCGATGCCCGCCACGAGCCCGAGGCCCTTGGCGAACACGAGGCTCACGTCGAGGAGGAGGTTGTCCCCCGTGGTCCGGCCGAACGCGGTCAGCACGATCATCACCAGAACCACGACGATGTCCTGGACGATGAGGAACCCGACGGCGATCCGGCCGTGCAGGTGCTCCAGCTCCCGCTTGTCGGAGAGCAGTTTGACGATGATGATCGTGGACGAGAAGGTGAGCGCCACCGCGACGTAGAGGGCACTCACCGTGTCCATGCCCAGCGCGACGGCGATGAGGAACCCGACGCCCGAGGTGAACACGATCTGCCCCAACCCGGTCGCCAGCGCGATCGGGCCGGTACTCCGGATGAGGTGCAGATCGAGTCGGAGGCCGACGAGGAAGAGCAGGATCGCGATGCCCATGCGGGCCAGCAGCTCGATGGTGCCGTCGGCCACGACCCAGCCGGTCCCCGTCGGGCCTACCAGGATGCCGACGCCGAGGAAGGCGACGATCAACGGCTGCCGCAGGCGCGTCGCGATCAGCGCCGCACCCGCGGCGATCGCGAGGATGACGGCGAACAGGCCGAAAGCGTGCGCACCCATCGGCGACTCCGTGGTCGGCTGCCCTCGGACAGCACGATACCCACGGGCAACGCCCCCGGCCCGCCGCGAGCCACCACTTCGGAGCCCGCGGGTCACCGCTCCGCCGTACGTCCGGGAGAAGACGTGCTCCGTGGGCAGGATCGGACACGTCCTGTCCCGTGACCGATCTGCCGGTACCGACTTGCCGCCAGGTATTGACCGTGTCGATGCCGATAATCATCCTGTGTAAGCACATAGCGTCACCATTGACTGCTACGACGGTGACAAAGTCCCACAGTCGAACGAATCACCCGCGGCCCGTGCGCCATCGGCCGCCGCGGAGTGATCGCAGCCGACCACACCGGGATGCAGCACACGTGATGGAGCGATCAACCGAGCGACGTCGGGATGATCTCGATGCGATAACATGACCGCACCGTAGTCACTTTTGGTGTTCGTACCGCTACGAGGGATACGGCGAAGGTGTGAGTTTGAGGATCGACCACCTGCGCCAGAGAGGATCGGATGTCTGCCTTGGAGACGCCGGACATGTCCAGAGGGGTACACGGAGCGCCGTCAGGGTGGTGGCGTCAATACGATTCCCACGGCGTCATCGCCGGGCACAGCGGCATCGACGAGGTCCGTACGCAACTGGCGATGACCACGTTCATCGCCCTGATCTCGGTCGTCGCGCTCGCCGGGGCCGGGGCCATCGTGGTCGGGGCGGAGTGGCTGCCGGCGACACAGGTCTCGATCATCGTCGCCACGGGTTCCGTCCTTGCGTCACTCGCGGCGCTGGGACGGGCCCACCTCCTCTGTCAGACAATCCCTCACGTCCGGGTCGCCCCCGCTTTCGGGAACGAACCGCCCGCCCGGGACGACGGCCTGTCCACGAACGAGGGGGAGGCGGGATCGGGGACGACGCCGGAGAGCGCCCCGGCACCGGAGACCGCCCCGACGCCGGAGACCGCCCCGACACCGGTCACGTCGCCGGAAGAAGCGCCGGGCCCGGCCGAGCCCGCTCAGGGACAGGACGCCGACCTCTGGCTGCGGCGGGAGGTTTTCGGCAAACTCGCCTACCGCCTCCAGTCACTCGTCAATCGGCTGATCCACCGAATCGACACGGTGGAACAGGAGATCGAGGATCCCGAGCTGCTCAAGTCGCTGTATGCGATCGACCACCTCGCGACCCGTATCCGACGCCAGGTCGAGAATCTCGCCGTCCTGGGAGGAGAGGCTCCACAACGACGGTCGAACGTCCCCGTGGAGGCCAATGCGGTGCTCCGTGCCGCCGTGGCGGAGATCGAGCACTACACTCAGGTCACCACCGTTCCGATCCGCGAGGTGAAATTCCGTGGCCATGTGGTCGCCGAGATCATTCACCTCTTGGCGGAACTGCTGGAGAACGCGACCACGTTCACCACTCCCGACGCCCCGAAGGTGATGCTCCGCGCGCATCCCGTGGCGGCGGGACTCGCCATCCAGGTGCAGGACCGGGGGATCGGCCTGTCCGGTGAAGACCTCGCGCGGTTCAACAGACTGCTCCACGACTCGACCCGGGTGGATGTCGGCCAACTGCTCCAGGACGGTCGCATCGGGCTGGCCGTGGTGAAGATTCTCGCGCAGCGGCACGGTATCGGGGCCGAGCTGCAACCCAACATCTTCGGTGGCACGGACACCTCCGTCGTGATCCCGCACGAGTTGCTGGGCGAACAGGGTGCACTGAGCCCACAGGGCACAGGGGAACCGGCGCCGCCACGCGAGGTGACACCGGAACCGCCCGGACCGGACAGGAGAGCCCCGCTTCCCACCCCTGCGACGGCGACGCCGGTCGCGGCCGGGACCCCGGCCGGCGCACCCCCTCAACCGTGGCCCCGCACGCAGTCGCGACCGGCCGTCGGGGACGAGGGATGGACACCCGAGGTGACACAGCCTTCCCCTGCGGTCCCACACGTGCCGTCCCGCTCCGGCGGGCCGACCTCGGAGAGCACGAGCGGTGAACTCTTCCGGGACGAGCACACCCCGACCGACTGCCACGAGCTCCTGCGCGAGGACGACACCCCGCCCGACGTGTTGCCGGTGCGCAGACCCGGGGCGACGTTCCCGAAGCACCGTCTCCAGGACCGCGACGGCACGGCCGATCCCGGGGAGGGCAGTCCCACCACCGCAGGGCAGGACACGCAGGCCCCGGAAGAGGACACCACCCCCTCGAGCCGGTCCGACCGGCCGGCGCTTCCCCAGCGTCGTGGCTCGTACATGCCGGAACAGCTGCGTGAGCCACCGGAACGCACCCAGTCCGTCCCGGACCACAACCCGACCCTGATGGCCTCCCTCCTGGAGGGGCGCGGGCGTGCCGAACAGGCACAGCCGGACCAACAGCAGTACGAACCGCCCCAGAGCGGTCCGCATCCGAAGATCAGGAACACCGAAGGGACCTCCGATCCATGGCCGACATGACCCTCCTGCTCAACCGGCTCATCGATGCCGTGCCCGGAGCACGCAGCGCGGTGTTGCTCTCGGTCGACGGACTGCCCAAGTACTGGGTCGGGTTGGACGATGACGACAAGGACACCCTCGCGGCTCTCGCCAGCAGTATGTGCTCGCTCTCCTACCAGGTCGGCACCCGCTTCGGCGACTCCGGCAGTTCGGGTTTCCGTCAGGTCGTGACGGAACTCGGCGACATCATGCTGTTCGTGTCCGCGGCCTCGGCCGGCAGCGCGCTGGCGGTACTGGCGGGTCGTGAGGTGGACCCGCGCATCATGGGTTACGAGATCGAGATGCTCGTCAAACAGGTCCCGGACCATCTCACCACGCCCAACCGGGTGCCCGGGTCGGATGTGCACAATGGATCCCGGTGACCATGAGCGGTCGCGACGAGAACTTTCCGCACACGGACGGCGAACACACGGAACTGTGGGTTCGTCCTTACACCGCCACCAACGGGCGTACCAGGCCGAGCACGACCCTCGACCTGATGTCGCAGGTCAAGGCCACCGGACGAGGAACGATCGCCGAACAGTGGCTGGGGATCGAACACACCGAGGTCCTGCAATTGTGCCGTGTACCCAGATCCGTCGCGGAGGTCTCGGCACAACTCCGGCAGCCGGTGATCGCGGCCAAGGTGTTGCTCTCGGATCTGGTCGAATCAGGCGCCGTCGTCGTACGCGCCCCCACCTCCGACCATGAGTACACAAACAGCCCGGAAGTACTGGAGGCATTGATTGTCGGCCTCAAGCGCCTATGAGGAGCAGTTCCCGCTGCAACTCAAGATTCTTGTCGCGGGCGGTTTCGGTGTGGGCAAGACGACCTTCGTCGGCGCCGTGAGCGAAATCGAACCATTGACCACCGAGGAGACGCTCACCACCGCCAGCCTCGACGTCGACAGCCTCATCGGCATCGAGAACAAGTCGACCACCACCGTCGCACTGGACTTCGGCCGGATCACGTTTCCCGTCGAGAACCCGACCCTGCCGTTTCCGTCCATGGTGCTCTACCTGTTCGGCACGCCTGGCCAGGACCGTTTCTGGTTCATGTGGAACGAACTGTCCCAGGGAGCACTCGGCGCGGTCGTCCTGGCGGACACGCGCCGTCTGGAGGACTGTTTCGCCGCGGTCGAGTTCTTCGAGACGCGGGGTGTCAGCTTCCTCGTGGCGGTGAACGAGTTCGAGGGCGACCAACACCGGTACGACAACAACGAGATACGCACCGCACTCGCCCTGAAAGATCACGTACCACTCGTCCGTTGTGACGCCCGTGATCCCGGGTCGACCAGCAGCGTGTTGATCACTTTGCTGCAGAGCATTCTCGACACGACCCGGCAGGGACGAACCTCCACCGAACCCTACAACCCAGTCGGGAGTGAACCATGAACAACGATCTCTCCATCGACCGCCACCTGCTGAGCGCTCCGTGGGATTCCGAGCTCGAACAACGGACGGACCGGCTGCGCAAGCTCGACCTCGGCAGCCGGCCCGAGCCGGAGTTCGACGCGGTCGCCGGGAGGCTGGCCGACATGGCGAACGCTCCGTACGCCATGGTCAACTTCATCAACGAGAACGAACAGTACTTCGCCGGCCTGTACACTCCCGACAACTCCAACGCCGGGGCGTTGGACGCGGCACGGACCGCGGCACAGGCGTCGCCCGGCCGCGTCATGGCCCGTGACCACGGATACTGTCCCCACGTCGTGGTGCGCCGAAAGGCACTGGTCCTCGGGGATGTGTGCGACTATCCGAGGTTCGCGGGGAACCCCGTTGTCGACGAGATCGGTATCCGCGCCTACATGGGTGTGCCGCTGATCGAGGAGGAGACGGGGACCGCGCTGGGTACCATCTGCGCGGTCGCCTCCGAGCCACGCCCGTGGGGCCGTTCGGAACTGCACGCACTGAAGGACATGGCCGCCGAGGTCATGCAGCTGATCCAGCGTCGCACGTAGTCCCGCGTTCCTCCAGCGCGGCGGCACTGGAGCGGACTTCCTCCGCCAACCGCACCGACCACTGGCTCTGCGACTTGCCGAGTGCGTTCTCGGCAAGTCGCAGGCGCTGGACGTCCGAGGTCCCCGCCGGTGCGTAGATGTGGTGGGCGTCGCGGACCAGGCGCTCCAGTGAGCGATCGGCGGAGAGTCCGTACGCGGCGTGCACCTCCATGGCGGTGCGCGCCGCGTTCAGGGACAGCTCCACGTTGACGAGTTTCGCGTTCATCAACTCCGTGTCGCACGGAAGACCCTGGTCCAGCAGGTGGACGGCGTGGTACGCGAGAATCCGCGCGGTCATCAGGTCCGACTGGAGCTGTCCGAGTTTCTGCTTGACCGTCGGCAGCTCCCCCAGTGCCTGCCCGTAGCGCTGGTGCTCCCGGGCGAAGCGGGCGGTTTCCTCCACAATGGCCTGATGGATACCCAGCGACACCGCCGTCAGATTCGGTCGACCGTAGAGGGTGCTGGACGAGTAGGCGACGTTGAGACCGTCCCCTTCGGAGCCCAGTAGGTTCTCCGCCGGGACACGGCAGTCGTCGAACACCAGCTCACCGAAGCTGAACCCGTGCAGTCCCATCGCCGTGCCGTGCTCCGGCAGCGACAGCCCGGGCGCCGTGGACGGAACCAGGAACGCCGAGAGTCCCTTCGATCCAGGACCGGTACGGGCCACCACACCATGAAGGTCACCGACGTGACTGTTACCGACGAAGACCTTCCGTCCATTCAGTACGTACTCGTCCCCGTCGCGTTCTGCGCTCATGGACATTCCCAGCACGTGGCCGCCCGACTCCGGCTCCGTGACCGCGATCGTCGGCAGGCATTCCCCGGTGCTCACGGCCGGCAACCATCGCCACTTCTGGGCCTCGTCACCGAAGTGCAGGATCTTGGCGACGCCCAACTGCGATGCCTGCGCCATCGCACCCATCGCGCCACTGACTCTCGCCAACTCCTCGATGACGATCGTCTTGGCGAGATGCCCCAGTCCCAACCCGCCGTATGCCGGTTGGACCGTCACACCGATCCAACCCTTCTCCGCGATCAAGCGGGACATCTTGTGGTCCACCGAACGCGACTGTTCCATGTCGGCCACTTGTGGCCGCACCGTGGTCTCCGCGAACTCCCGCACCTCTTCGCGGAGCCGACGGTGCACATCGGTCGTGAAATAGTCGTCCGTCACGCTCTCGTGGCTCAACAATACTCCCGAGCTTGCTGTGTTCAACTTCGTTCGGCCGCACGCGTACCCGGACACGCTATTTCACCGTGCGGTCGCCGGAGTACCGCCTTCATGGTGATCTTGAAAGGCGGTCCGATGCATCGTGTTGACACAGAGTCTCGTGAGAGGCTGTCCGGGGCTTCGTCCCGGCGCCGGGCGGTTCGCATCCGCGGGTGTCTGCAGGGGACTGTCACGAACGGAGAGTCAACCTGCGCTCAGTGTAGTCAGAACATCACGGAAAGAAGTTGGCCACACAACTCAGTGTGTGAGTACCAAATGTCCTATATGGTGCCGATCCGCTCGAATACGCGGGGCGGCCCAGGTGTGTGTCCGGTCAGTGGTCGGCCGGCAGTGCGAACGGCGTGCGGAGCGGGTCCACGGTCGTCGCGTTCCTCCGCGGCACGAACTCGGAGTAGTCCACCGGTTCCTCGCTGGTGGTGTGGCTGAACCGCACGGGTGCCACGTCGGCGGCGGAGGAATCGGACTCGGTGGAGATGAATGTCGTCAAAAGAAAGATCAGTCCCTCGTCGTGGGGTGTCGACGGTTCGGCGGCCACGTGGCACGCGGACACCGCGACTCCGATCGCCGGGGACGGCCGTCCGCCACCGGGTGTGTCCCCGGTGACGGACGGCCTTCTCAGGCTGCGTCGAAGCGGGCTTCGCTCAGAGCGCCTGGACGCCGGTGGCCTGCGGGCCCTTGGTGCCCTGGCCGACCGTGAAGGCGACGCGCTGGCCGTCGTCGAGGCTGCGGAAGCCGCGGCCCTCGATCTCGGAGTAGTGCACGAAGACGTCGCCGTCGCCCTCATCGGGGGCGATGAAGCCGAAGCCCTTTTCGCTGTTGAACCACTTCACGGTTCCCTGGGTCATGTCGTACCTCCGTAAGCTCGAAGTGTGGTTTCTCGTGGCCGCACCGAGCGGCCACGGGCAGCCGCAAGGTTCGAACGGCCACCACTCCAGCTACGCGAGGACAAGCGACACGCCCGCAACCGATTTCCGCGGACGTGAACGAACACGAACACGCAAAACTTGCGACTGTTCAGGGCAACGCCCTGAGGTACCGGGCTTGTTCCCGGCACCTCCGGAAGCCTACCCCACCACCCCGGGCGGGGAAAAGGCGCCGTCGCACCCCCCTCCCCGGAAGCCCGCCACGGCACCGTCACTCACTCGGCGCTGTCCCGGAAGCCGAAGCCGTCGGCGTGCCCGTTGCCCGCCGAGGCCTGCCGGTCGGCGTGCTCGTCGAGCAGGTCGCCCGCCTCGATGAGCCGCGCGGCCAGGTCGTGCTGCCGGGTCACCGACACCCGCCCCGCGCGCAGCGCCTCGATGAGCTCGGCGAGTTCCCGGTGCGCGGCGGTGAGGGCGCTCAGCACCAGCGACGTTCGTTCCTCCATCACATTCCACTCCTTCGAAGTCCCCCGAACGGACTACAGGTGCAGACAAAAGGAGGAGTCAGGTATGACGCACAGGCGTCCGTGACGCGCGCCATGACTACATCTGGTAACGATCACGTTCGGGGCCACTCAGACGAGGTAACTGTGCTTACACTTGATCGCCCAACACGACCCCGACCGGCGTGAGGTGGCAGTGCGGCTATCCCGACTCCTCGTCCCCGCGTTCGTCCTCACGTCCGCGGCACTGGCGCCGGCCACCGCCGCGGCACAGGGCGACGGGGCACCCCGTCCCCCGTCCTTCCCCGCCCGCGCGGCACAGGCTCTCGTCGACGGCATCCAGTTCGGCGCCATCATCGCGATCACGGCCGTCGGGCTCTCACTCGTCTTCGGCACGACGCATCTGATCAACTTCGCGCACGGTGAACTGGTCACCCTCGGCGCCGTCGTCGCCTTCTTCGTCAACGTCGCCGCCGCGGGGCCCGGTCTGCACATCGTCGCCGCGGCCGCGATCGCCGTCGTGGTCGGCGCGGTCATCGGGGCGATCGCGGAGATCGGGCTGTGGCGACCGCTGCGCAGACGCGGTACCGGAATGATCAACGCGTTCATCGTGGCGATCGGACTGTCCCTGCTGCTGCGACATCTCACGCTCGTAATCTTCGGCAGCAGACCGGGCTCGTACCGGGAGTACGACCTCCAGGAGCCGCTCACCCTCGGCCCCGTCGGCATCACCCCCCGGGACCTCACGATCACGGTGCTGTCCGTGCTCGTGCTGGTCGGCCTCGCCCTGCTGTTGCAGAAGACCCGCATCGGCACGGCCATCCGCGCGGTCTCGGCCAACCGGGACCTGGCCGAGGCCTCGGGCATCGACGTGCAGCGTGTGGTGCTGTTCGTGTGGCTGCTGGGTGGGGCCCTGGCCGCGCTCGGTGGGGTCTTCTTCGGACTCGCCGAGATCGTGACCTGGGACATGGGCTTCCGGCTGCTGCTGCTGATGATCGCCGGGATCATCCTCGGCGGGCTCGGCTCGGCGTACGGGGCGATGGCGGGCAGCTTCGTCATCGGCATCGTCGCGCAGGGCTCCAGCCTCTGGTTCCCGGTCGATCTGCAGAACGCCTGGGCGCTGCTCGCGCTCATCGTCGTCCTGCTGGTGCGACCGCAGGGGATCCTCGGCCGGCCGGAACGAGTGGGCTAGGCGGTACACATGAACTGGGAAGTCATCCTCTCCGACGCGCTGCGTGCCGGGATCGGGCCGATCGCGGCCGTGTACGCGCTGTCCGCCGTCGGGCTCAACCTGCACTTCGGCTACACGGGTCTGCTCAACTTCGGGCAGGTCGCGTTCATGCTGGTGGGCGCCTACGGCGTCGCCGTCTCGGTCTCGACGTTCGGCCTGTCGCTCGCCGCCGGGGTGTTCGTCGGCCTCGCCTGCTCCGTGGCGCTGGCGCTGCTGCTGGGACTGCCCACCCTCCGATTACGCGCCGAGTACCTCGCGATCGCCACCATCTCGGCGGGCGAAATTTTGCGACTGTTCTACCGCTCGGAATGGTCCGAGCCGGTCACCGGCGGCGTGTTCGGACTGCAGCAGTTCGCGAACGACTTCTACGCGGTCAACCCGTTCCCGCCGAACCAGTACCAGTTCCTGACACTGATGTTCAGTGCCCGGGACATGTGGGTGCTGACGGTGTCCTGGGGTCTGGTCGCCGTGGCCACGCTGGTGGTCTGGCTGCTGGTGCGCAGCCCGTGGGGCCGCGTGCTGCGTTCCGTGCGCGAGGACGAGGACGCGGTCCGCAGCCTCGGCAAGAGCGTCTACACGTACAAGATGGCCAGCCTGGTCCTCGGTGGTGCGCTCGGCTCGATCGCCGGGATGCTGCTGGCGATCCAGAACCAGTCGGTGAACCCGGACAGCTACGACCCCGTGGTCACCTTCTACCTCTACACGCTGCTGGTGCTCGGCGGCGCGGGACGGGTGTTCGGCCCGATCCTCGGGTCGGCCCTGTTCTGGGCGATCCTGACCTTCCTGGACAGCCTGTTGCGGGAGGCCATCTCGAACGGGATCGTCCCCCCGACCGTGATCGACGAGTCCGAGGTCGGTGCGCTGCGGATGGCACTGGTCGGCCTGGGGCTGATGCTGCTCATGATCTTCCGGCCGCAAGGCATTCTCGGCAGTCGCAAGGAGATGCTGCTCGATGCCCGCTGACACGCCCACCGACGCCCCCGACGACCCGTTGGCCGCGGTCCCGGCCGAACCCGGCGTCGCCAAACCGGACCCGGTGCTGACCGCGGACGGGGTCACCCGCGCCTTCGGCGGCCTCACCGCCGTCCACGTGGACCACCTGGAGATCCAGCGCGGCACCATCACCGCACTGATCGGCCCGAACGGGGCGGGCAAGAGCACCCTGTTCAACGTGCTGAGCGGGTTCGACCGTGCCGACGCGGGCACCTGGTCGTTCGACGGGACCACGATCGCGGGCAGACCCGCGCACCGCATCGCGCGGGGAGGGCTGGTGCGCACCTTCCAGCTCACCCGGACCCTGTCGAAGCTCTCGGTGCTGGACAACATGAAGCTGGCCGCGCGCGGCCAGCGCGGCGAGCACCTGCTGCTGTCCCTGCTCCCGCCGGTGTGGACCGGTCAGGAGAAGCGGATCGAACGGCGTGCCGACGAGCTGCTCGAACGGTTCCGGCTGGCGCACATGCGCGACGAGTACGCGGGCACGCTCTCCGGCGGCCAACGGAAACTGCTGGAGCTCGCGCGGGCCCTGATGGTGCGGCCGACGATGGTCATGCTGGACGAACCGATGGCCGGGGTGAATCCCGCACTGACCCAGTCGCTGCTGGGGCACATCACCGACCTGCGGGACGAGGGCCTGACCGTGTGCTTCGTCGAGCACGACATGGACGTCGTCATGGGCATCAGCGACTGGGTGGTGTGCATGGCGGAGGGCGGGGTGGTCGCGGAGGGGCCGCCGGACGCGGTCGGGGCGAACCCGGCCGTGATCGACGCCTACCTCGGCAGCCACCACGACGAACCGGGAGCGCGGGGAACGGAGGCCGACGATGAGTGAGCCCCTCCTGGTGGCCGAGGAGGTGTACGCGGGCTATGTCCCCGGGGTGGACATCCTGCGCGGCTGCGGCCTCGAACTGGGTCCCGGCGAGATCGTCGGGATCGTCGGGCCGAACGGCGCGGGCAAGTCGACCCTGGTGAAGGCCGTGTTCGGACTGCTGCGGGTGCGCAGCGGCAGCGTGCGGTTCCGCGGGGCCGACCTGACCAACAAACCCGCGCACACGCTGGTCTCCCGCGGGCTCGGGTACGTGCCGCAACGGGACAACGTGTTCTCCACCCTGACCGTGGAGGAGAACCTGCGGATGGGCACGTATCTGCGGCCGAAGGCGTTCACCGGGCGCCGGGACTTCGTCGAGGAGCTGTTCCCGCTGCTCGGGCAGCGGCGTGGGCAGAAGGCCGACTCCCTGTCCGGCGGGGAGCGGCAGATGCTGGCGATGGCGCGGGCGCTGATGATGCGGCCGGAGGTGCTCCTGCTGGACGAACCGTCGGCGGGGCTGTCGCCGCTGTACCAGGACCAGGTGTTCGACCGGGTCCGGCAGATCAACTCCGCGGGCGTGGCGGTGCTGATGGTGGAGCAGAACGCCCGCCGGTGTCTGCAGATCTGCGACCGCGGGTACGTCCTCGACCAGGGCACCAACGCCTACACCGGCACCGGCGCGGACCTCCTGCACGACGAGAAGGTCATCGAGCTCTACCTGGGCACCCTCGCCCGCGCCCGCTGACCCGTCCACGCACCCGGCCGGGTGTGCCGTGAAGGCCCCCTTGCCTGCGCCCGGTGCCGTGAAGGACTCCTGCACCGCATCACACGCAGCGAAGGAGTCCTTCACGGCACACCGGCGGCCGGGTGGTCAGTCGACCGAGCCCTGCTTGGTCTCCAGGGTCTGGAGTTCGCCGTTGTCGTCGTAGGTGTAGACGTCGAACGTCGCGGTGCCGGGCTCACCGGCCTCCACGAAGTCGAGCGGCCCGCTGACCCCGTCGTAGTCGATGTCGGTGCCCTCGTCGAGCAACGCCTTGCAGTCGGCGAACGAGGTGCACTTCTCACCGTCCCGGGTGACCCCGTTCATCTGGGAGACGAACGCGCCCGGGTCGTCGGACCCGGTGGCCTCGGCGGCCAGCGCGATGGTGGTCACACAGTCGTAGACCTGCGGCGCGAACTGCATCTCGGTGAGCTCGGGCGCGAACTCCTTGAGCCGGGCGCTGTAGTCGTCGTTCTCGGCCGTCGGTGCCGTGCCCTTCATCCCCGAGATCAGTCCGGGGTCGTTCGGCGACACGAGGTCGGCCAACTCGGCACTGCGGAGGCCGTCCGTGCCGTAGATGCCGATGTCCTGCGGACCCGCGCCCGCCTCCACCATGGCCTGCAGCACCTGCGCACCCTCCTCGAACGCGACGACCAGCGCCGCGTCCGGGTCCGCACCGCTGACCTGCTGGGCGACCTGGTCGAAGTTGGTGGCCTCGGGGTCGTAGGTCTCGGAGACCACGACCTCGGCGCCCTGCTCCTCCAGGGCCGTCCTGGTCGCCTCCATCAGTCCCCGGCCGTAGTCGTCGGCGCGGGCGGCGATGGCGACCCGTTGGTGCCCGTCGCCGGTGATCACGTCGGCCAGTACCGGGGCCTGCAGGTTGTCGCTCGGTGCGGTGCGGAAGTAGAAGCCGCCGTCGTTGTAGTCACTGAACGTCGCGGCGGTGTTCGAACCGGAGCACTGCACCACCCCGGAGCCGGTGATGTTGTCGATGATCGCGAGCGACATCCCGGAGGCCGCCGCACCGATCACCGCGTCGACCCCGGAGGAGAGCACCCGGCGCGCGGAGTCGACCGCGACGCCGACCTGGCCGGCCTCGTCGCTGCCCACCACCTCGGGGATCGGCTCGCCGAGCACCCCGCCCGCCTCGTTGATGTCGGAGATCGCGAGTCCGACCGACTCGATCTGTGGTGGGCCGAGGAAGGCGAGCTGCCCCGTCTCCGGGAGCACGTACCCGAGATCGAGTACGCCGTTCCCCCCGTCACCGCCTCCTCCCTGCTGATTTCCACCGGTCGCACACGCGGTGGCCACCAGTGCCGTGACGCTCAGGAAGATCGCGGATCGCCACCAGGCCGATGCTCGCATCCTCCGCCTCCCATCATCCGGGTCCGTGGGCGGCCGGGCGGCGGTGTCACCCCGCCCCCGGCTGTCCTTGCGAGAGTGCGAGACTAGATCGTTCGGCCCGCACCGGGAACACACCGCAGCGGATCGATACGTGTCGTTGACTTGCGGGCAGGTCCACTCGCCCGGAGTATCGTGGCCGTGACGCCGGGTGAGCGGCGCCGGACGACGCGGAGGAGGTGCAGCAGTGACCCCTCGACGCCTGCTCCGCTGGCCCGAGCGCTGGGCCGACCGGTTCGAGAGGCGTGGTGTCTACGTCCCGGGCGAGGACAGCCGGGGGCTCGACCCCTGGCGGGACTGGGGCTGGCTGATCGTGATCTGGCTCGCGGGCCTGGCCGTGTTCATCCTCGTCTTCGCGATCGCCGTCTGAGGTAACACCGGCGCCACACCCGGTCGGGCACCCTCTCGGTCGTGACCGCGGCCACCGCGGGGCCGGGTGCACATTACGACGAAGACACATCCCGGAACCGGATCTGCGACGACTCCCCGCCCCGGGTGGATAGCCCGGACCGTCGCCGACACAGTAGAGGTGGCGGCGTGTGCGCCGCCGAACGGAGCAACGAGACCGGACGATCGGACCAGGGAGTACGGCTGTGCGAACGCGAGGGCCTGTCGGCGTACTGTGCGCGGTGCTCGCGCTCACCGCCTGCGGCCCGTCCTCGGCCGACGACGCGGCACCCGCCGCGCCGGCGATCGGCGCCC
>NZ_KE387135.1:50660-56657 GCF_000430445.1 Saccharomonospora iraqiensis subsp. iraqiensis | reverse complement strand
GCGGCGCCGTCCGGCGGGGCCGGCCTGACGCCGTCCGGCAGGACCAGGGCCGCCGCACAGACGAACGCCGCGCCGCGCCGGTCGTCCGGAACGTCGGTGAGCTGGTCCAGCACGAGCCGGAGGTTCGCCGCGTCGTCCCCGTGCGAGCCCGCCCAGCGTGCCGACAGCACACCGGGCATCCCGTTCAGGGCGTCGACCGTCAACCCCGAGTCGTCGGCGACGGCGGGCAGGCCGGTGGCGCGGGCGGCGTCACGGGCCTTGGCGAGGGCGTTCTCCTCGAAGGTCGCGCCGGTCTCGGGCGCCTCGGGGAACGGTGGGACGTCGGCCATGCCGACGACCTCCACCCCGGCCACCCCCGCGTCGGCGAGGATGCGGCGCAACTCGGCCAGCTTCTTCGCGTTCCGGGTCGCCAGCAGCACCCGGACGGCGCCACTCACTTCTTGTCCTTCGCCTTCTTCGACCGCGGGGGCTCCGGCAACTCGCCCGGGTACGGCCCGGCCAGGGCCTCGGTCTGCCTGCGGGTCAGTTCCGCGCACCCGTCGAGCGCCAGGTCCAGCATCGTGTCCAGGGTGGACCGGGTGAAGGTGGCGCCCTCCCCGGTGCCCTGCACCTCGATCAGGGTCCCCGCGTCGGTGGCCACGACGTTCATGTCCACCTCGGCGCGGGAGTCCTCCTCGTAGGGGAGGTCGAGCCGCACCCGACCGTCCACCACCCCGACGCTGATCGCCGACACGGCCGCCGACAGCGGCTTCGGGTCGGCGAGCCGTCCGGCCGCCCCGAGCCAGGTGATCGCGTCGGCCAGCGCCACGTACCCACCGGTGATGGCGGCCGTGCGGGTGCCCCCGTCGGCCTGGATCACGTCGCAGTCGATGACGACGGTGTTCTCCCCCAGCGCCGCCAGGTCGATGCACGAGCGCAGGGACCGCCCGATCAACCGGCTGATCTCGTGGGTCCGACCGCCGACCCGTCCCTTGATGGACTCCCGGTCACTGCGGGAGTGGGTGGCCGACGGCAACATCGCGTACTCGGCCGTGACCCACCCGAGTCCCGATCCGACCCGCCAGCGGGGCACCCCCTCGGTCACGCTGGCGGCGCAGAGCACCCGGGTGTTCCCGAACTCGACGAGTACCGAACCCGCCGGCCACTGCTGGTAACCGCGGGTGATCCGTACCTCGCGGAGCTGGTCGTCGTTCCTGCCGTCTTGTCGCACCACGCCTGGCAAGCCTAATGACCCCCGATCCGGCCCGCCGACGTGGGCGGGTCGTCACAACTCGTAGACCCCGCCCTGCTCCACACGTTCGGTGGGCCCGGCGAACTCCGCCCGCGCCTCGGCCAGGATCGACTCCCCGTCCGACCACGGTGACACGTGCGTGAGCAGGAGCCTTCCGGCCCCGGCCCGGTGCGCCAGACCGCCCGCCTGCTTCCCGGACAGGTGCAGTGCCTCCGGCCGGTCCGGCGCCTCGGTCCAGCTCGCCTCGGCCAGCAGCACGTCCGCACCGTGCGCCAGCTCCTCCAGACCCGGGCACGGCCCGCTGTCCCCGGTGTAGGCGAGTGTGGTGCCGTCCAGGCCGATCCGGAAGCCGAACGACTCCGTCGGGTGCACGACCGGGACCGGTGTCACGGTGAACGGTCCGATCCGCTCGGTCGCGTGCCGCAGGGTGTGGAACTCGTACACGTCCGACAGGTCGGTCTCCAACCGCTCCGACTCGTGCGGGGCGAAGGCGTTGGCGAGTCTGCGCGGGGCCTCACCGGGTGCGTACACCGGGAGCCGGTGTGCGCGCGGATCGTACGGCGGGTCGGGGTGGTACCGGCGCAGCACCGTCAGCGCGCTGAAGTCGGCGCAGTGGTCGGGGTGCAGGTGGGACAACAGCAGCGCGTCCAGCCGGAACGGGTCCATCAGGGCCTGCATCCGGGCGAGTGTGCCGTTGCCGAGGTCGATCCCCAGCACGAAGCCGTCGGCTTCGAGCAGATACCCGGAGGCGGCACGGTCGGGACCGGGGATGCTGCCGGAGCAGCCCAGGATCGTCAGTCGCACGCCGCACACCTTGCCACGAGCCCGCGCGGCACGCCCCCGGCACGTGGTGGGCGGCACGCCCACCGTGAGCATCACAGGCGGCACGCCCACCGTGAGCATCACAGGCGGCACGCCCACCGCGATCTCCACAGGCGGCACGCCGACGTCACGGAGCGGGGAGCACCGTCCCACCGAGCCCCAGGAAGCGGTGCGCCAGCCGGGTGAACGGCTCGGGCTCGCCGGTGGCCACGAGTTCGTGGTCGGGTTCACCGTCCCGTCCGGTGAGCAAATCGCGTTCGGTGAGTACCCGCACGACGTCCTTGGCGGTCTCCTCGGCGCTGGAGACGAGGGTGACCTCGGGGCCCATCACCGTCTGGAGCACTCCGGTGAGCAGCGGGTAGTGCGTGCAGCCCAGGATCAGGGTGTCCACCCCGGCACGGGTGAGCGGTTCCAGGTAGCCCTGGGCGAGTCCGAGCACCTGCCTGCCCGAGGTGATCCCGCGTTCCACGAAGTCGACGAACCGCGGGCACGCCGTGCTGTGCAGGGTGACCCCGGTGGCGGCCGCGAAGGCGTCGTCGTAGGCGCGCGAGCGGACCGTGCCCTCGGTGCCGATCAGCCCGATCCGGCCGTTGCGCGTGGTGGCCGCCGCCCGTCGGACCGCGGGCAGCACCACCTCGAACACCGGGATGTCGTACCGCTCCCGGGCGTCCCGCAGGCACGCGGCCGACGCGGTGTTGCAGGCGATCACGAGCGCCTTCACCCCGCCCGCGACCAGGTCGTCGAGCGCGGCGAGCGCCAGTTCGCGGACCGTGGCGATGGGTAACGGCCCGTACGGCGCGTTCCGGGTGTCGCCCACGTAGCGCAGACGTTCGGCGGGGAGCTGGTCGGCCACCGCACGGGCGACGGTGAGCCCGCCGACGCCGGAGTCGAAGATCCCGATGGGGGCGTCGGCGTCCGGGAGACCGGAGTTCGGGGCCGGATCGGGGGTGGCGGCGTTCGGGGTGGCGGCCTGACTCACGCCCCGAGACTACCGTTGCGGGTCCCCGCGGCCGGACGGTCCGCCCGGCCGACCACCCACGCCGCCAGGACGCCGCCGACCGCGCCGAACAGGTGCCCCTGCCAGGACACACCCGGCGCTCCGGGCAACACGCCCCAGAGCATCCCGCCCCAGAGCAGGAACAACACGACGGCGAGCGCGAGCTGCCGGAGACTGCGCGTGAACAGCCCGCGCACCAGCAGGAACGCCAGCCATCCGAACGCGAGTCCGGAGGCGCCGACCGTCACGGTCCCGGGCGGTGCGGTGAACCACACCCCGATCCCGGCCGTGAGCCAGATGGTGAGCGTCACGCCGATCCACTGCGCGAGTCCACCGGACATGGCGAGGAAGGCGAACACCACCACGGGGACGGTGTTGGCGAGCAGATGCCCCCATCCGGCGTGCAGCAGCGGCGCCCAGGCGATGCCGTCGAGCCCGTCCACCGACCGGGCCACGATGCCGTTGCGGTCGAGATCAGTGGTGAACAACACCACGTCGATCAGCTCGACGACGTAGAGCAGCAGCACGAACGAGACCGCCACCGCGGCCGCCGACAACGGTCGCGGCGGCAACACCCGTCCGGTACCCGACCGTCGCGCCCCGGACGCGGCACCGATCCCATCCCTGTCCACACCCCCAGGCTACGGCGCCCGCACCCCGACCCCCCTCACCCACCCCGGTGACCGTGAAGGGCACATTCCCTGCGTCACAAGCAGTGAGGGGCACATTCACTGCGTCGCGTGCAGCGAATGTGCCCCTCACGGCACGACGGCGGGGGACCACCCCGGGCGGGTCAGGCCCAGAGCTGGCCGTCCAGGCGTTCGGCGGCCTCGTCGAGGGAGCCGCTGTAGGCGCCGGTCGAGAGGTACTTCCATCCCGCGTCCGCGACGATGAACGCGATGTCGGCACTCTCCCCCCGGCTGAGGGCCTTGTTGGCGACCCCCAGGGCGGCGTGCAACACCGCACCGGTCGAGATGCCCGCGAAGATGCCCTCGTGCTCCAACAGCTCGCGGGTCCGGCGCAGCGCGTCGTAGGCGCCCACCGAGTACCGCCCGCTGAGCACGTCCTCGTCGTACAGCTCCGGCACGAACCCCTCGTCGAGGTTGCGCAGGCCGTACACCAGCTCGCCGTACCGGGGCTCGGCCGCGATCACCCGGACGTCCGGCTTCTGCTCCCGCAGGTACCGCCCGACCCCGACCAGCGTGCCGGTGGTGCCCAGCCCACCCACGAAGTGCGTGATCGTCGGCAGGTCCTTGAGCAGCTCGGGCCCGGTGGTCGAGTAGTGCGCGTCGGTGTTGGCCGGGTTCCCGTACTGGTACAGCATGACCCAGTCCGGGTTCGTCTTGGCCAGTTCCTTCGCCCGCCGCACGGCCTCGTTGGACCCACCGGCCGCGGGTGAGTACACGATCCGCGCCCCGTAGGCCTGCAACAGCTGCCTGCGCTCGTCCGAGGTGTTCTCCGGCATGACGCAGACGAGCCCGTAGCCCTTGAGTTTGGCGGCCATCGCCAGCGCGATGCCGGTGTTGCCCGACGTCGGCTCCAGGATGGTCGAACCGGGCCGCAGATGGCCGTCCCGCTCGGCGGCGTTGATCATCCCCAGCGCGGGCCGGTCCTTGACCGAGCCCGTGGGATTGCGGTCCTCCAGCTTCGCCCACAACCGCACGTCCTCGGCGGGGGAGAGCCGGGGCAACCCCACCAACGGGGTGCCGCCGAGCATGTCGAGCAACGACTCGTAGCGGGCCATGAGCACCGACCGTTCAGCGCGCGCCGCCGGCGACGGCGGGGAGGATGGTCATGGTGTCCCCGTCGGTGACCTCGGCGTCGAGGCCGCCCGCGAACCGGACGTCCTCGTCGTTGACGTAGATGTTGACGAAGCGGTGCAGCTTGTCGTCCTTGACCAGGCGCTCCTTGAGACCGCCGTGGCGGGACTCGAGGTCGTCGATCACCTCCGCCACGGTCTTGCCGGACGCCTCCACCGACTTCTCACCGCCGGTGTGCGTGCGCAGGATCGTGGGGATGGAGACGGTCACGGACATGAAGTACCTCCACTGCAAGGGGTTTGACCTAGACACAGACGCCTGAACGGGCGGGGGTATTCCCGCGCGGTGCTCAGCGCTCGTCGGGGACGTCGTCGCTGCCGGTGTTGGCGAACATGTACGACTCGACCACGTCGTCCCGCGGCGTGCCGTCCTCGATGATCTCGACGGGTTCCTCGGTGACCTCGCCGTCCACGATGCGGTACGAGCGCAGTTCGTGCTCCTCGGGGTCCCGGGTGGAGACCAGCACGTAGTGCGCGAACGGCTCCTGCGCCAGCTTGATGTCCGTCCGGGACGGGTACGCCTCGGTGGCGGTGTGTGAGTGGTAGATCACCACCGGCTTCTCGTCCCGGGCGTCCATCTCCCGGTACAGCTTGAGCAGGTCGGCGGAGTCGAACTCGTAGAACGTGGGCGAGCGCACCGCGTTCACCATCGGCACGAACCGCTCCGGGCGGTCGGTGCCGTCGTCGGGACCGGCGATGACGCCACACGCCTCGTCCGGGTGGTCGGCGCGCGCGTGCGCGACGATCGCGTCCACGAGCTCACGGCGAATCTGCAACACGTCCCCGAGTCTACGTCCCGCCGACCGGCTGTTCACACCGTGAGAAGACACAGGTCACGCCGTGAACAACGTCTCGTCCCCCGGTTCGGTGAGCGCCGCGTTGGCCAGCGCCGACTGGCACGCGGTCAACCGCACCAGGTCCCGGTCGCGGTCCCGGGTGTGCGCGGTGGTCCAGTCCACCCTGGCCGCCCACCGGGGACGCGGCAGCAGCACCGTCTGCGCCTGACCCAGTGCGGTGAACATCGCCGTCACCGCCTGCCGGTCGAGCGTGACGGTGGGCGAGCCGGGCAGTTCGGTCCGGGCCTCGTCCAGCAGCGCGAGCGTGTCCCGCACCGCGGCCAGCAGGCGC
>NZ_KE387135.1:45603-50560 GCF_000430445.1 Saccharomonospora iraqiensis subsp. iraqiensis | reverse complement strand
CGCGCAGCGGTACCCGCGCGTGCCCCACGCGGCGCGGCCGTCGTCGTCGAGCAGCGCGGCCAGCAGCATCGTCGCGTGGCCGACCTGGGCCGCCGCCTTCCCCGCCGACATGGTGATTCCCGGGTTCAGCCACAGCACCGGCAGATCCGGTCCGGGCACGCCCGGCTCGTCGGGCGGCAGTTCGCTGCCGGAGATCTGCAGCCGCGCCACCTCGCGGGGGAGCTGATCCACCCGGGCGGGCAGCAGTGCCCGCACCTCGGCGTCGCCGACCGACACCGTCACCCCGGGCAGTCCGGCCACGGCACGCCAGTGCGAACCCCGCGCCCGGCGGGCCACCTTGCGGATGTGTCCCGACGTCCAGGTGTGCAGCGGCGCGTACCAGGGGCCGCCCGGAGCGGCCCGCTCGTCGAGGCACACGGCCACGGCCGCCGTCGCGGCGGCCTCCAGCATCGCGGTCCGCGCGGGACGGCCGGTCTTCTCCAGACGCAACACCACCGGCATCGCCCACACCCGCTCGGGTGGCGCGTCCCGCTCGGCGGTCTCCCGGGCGGGCAGACCGAGCCACCGCGCGTACCGCGCGGCGACGGGGGCGAGTACCGGCTCGGCCGGTTCCGCGGTGCTCACGACCGTGCGAGCGGGAACCCGTCGGCCTCGTCGGCCGCCTCGATCTCGGCGCGGGTGACGCCGAGCATGAACAGCACCGCGTCCAGGTACGGGTACGACAACGACGCGTCGGCCACCTCACGCAACGCGGGCTTCGCGTTGAACGCGATGCCCATGCCGGCGGTGGTGAGCATGTCGATGTCGTTGGCCCCGTCCCCGACGGCCACGCACTGGGGGATCGGGATGCCGTATCCGGCGGCGTAGCGCTTCAGCGTCTCCGCCTTGCCCGCCCGGTCGACGATCTCGCCCTCGACCTTGCCGGTGAGCCGCCCGCCGGAGACCTCCAGGTTGTTGGCCACGGCGAAGTCGAGACCGAGGTCGGTCACCAGTCGCTCGATGATCCGGGTGAACCCGCCGGAGACCACCCCGCACCGGAACCCGAGCCGCTTGAGCGTGCGGATCGTGGTCCGGGCGCCCGGGGTCAGTTCGATCTGGTCGGCGACCTCGTCCAGCACCGTCTCCGGCAGCCCCTCCAGCAGCGCCACCCGCTGTTCCAGGGACTGGTTGAAGTTCAACTCGCCCCGCATGGCCGCCTCGGTGATCTCGGCGACCTGCGGTTCGACGCCCGCGTGGGCGGCGAGCATCTCGATGACCTCGCCCTGGATGAGGGTGGAATCGACGTCGAACACGACGAGGCGCTTGGCCCGGCGGGCGAGCCCGGCCCGTTCGATCGAGACGTCCAACCCGCCCCGGGAGGCCACGTCGGCCAGCATCGACCGCAGTTCGCTGTCCGCCTCCGGGGTGTCGTCGGCGACCGACACGTGGACCTCGAGTCCGGTCACCGGGTAGTCGGCGATGCTGCGGATGGTGTCGATGTTCGCCCCGACGGCGGCGAGCTTGCGGGCGATCTGGGTGAACGCCCGCGCGGTGACCGGCGCGCCGAGCAGCACCAGCACGTGCGTGGAGCCCGGCTGGGCGGGGGCGAACGGGTCGGACCCGATCGCGTCCCCGATCCGGACGTCGACGTGCATGCCCACCGACGCCATCGCCTGCTCGACGACCTCCTGGAGCCCCTCGGGGTCCGACTCCACCGCGACGAGCACACCGAGCACGAGCTGGCCGCGGATCACGACCTGCTCGATGTCGACGACCTCGACGCCCTGGCTCGTCAACGCGGAGAACAGCACCGAGGAGACCCCGGGCTTGTCCGGCCCCGTCGTCGTGATCAACACGGGCGTCGTGTCCGCCGCCCCCGTACTGGTTGCCGTACTGTCGGTACTCACGTGTGCCCCGGCGCCTCGCTCACTGCTCGCTCGCGTTGTCCCGGTCGTGCCGTCCCGGCACGGCCGCCTCGGTGACCACCTCCGAGGGTGCGTCCTTCGCGTCGCCGTGGGCGAGGGTCTTGCCGGTGAAGGTGACGTGACCCTCACCCCGCATCCGCTCGACCATCTCCGGGTAGTGCAGCTCGAACGCGGGACGCTCGGAGCGGATCCGCGGCAGCTCGGTGAAGTTGTGCCGCGGTGGCGGGCAGCTCGTGGCCCATTCCAGCGAGTTGCCGTAGCCCCACGGGTCGTCGACGGTCACGATCGGGCCGTAGCGGTAGCTCTTGAAGACGTTCCAGATGAACGGCAGCGTCGACGCACCGAGCACGTAGGCGCCGATCGTGGAGATCATGTTCAGCGTGGTGAACCCGTCGGTGCCGAGGTAGTCGACGTACCGGCGGGGCATGCCCTCGTTACCGAGCCAGTGCTGCACCAGGAACGTGGCGTGGAAGCCGATGAAGGTCAGCCAGAAGTGCAGCTTCGCCAGCGGCTCGTCCATCATCCGGCCGGTGATCTTCGGGAACCAGAAGTAGATGCCCGCGAACGTGGCGAACACGATCGTGCCGTACAGCACGTAGTGGAAGTGCGCCACCACGAAGTAGCTGTCCGAGACGTGGAAGTCGATGGACGGCGCGGCCAGCAGCACGCCGGTCAGCCCGCCGAAGAGGAAGGTCACCAGGAAGCCGATGGTGAACAGCATCGGCGACTCGAAGGTGATCTTCCCCTTCCACATCGTGCCGATCCAGTTGAAGAACTTCACCCCGGTCGGCACGGCGATGAGGAAGGTCATGAAGGCGAAGAACGGCAGCAGCACCGCACCGGTGGCGTACATGTGGTGCGCCCACACCGCCACCGACAGGGCGGCGATGCTCAGCGTCGCCCAGACCAGGCCCTTGTAGCCGAAGATCGGCTTGCGCGCGAAGACCGGGACGATCTCGGAGGCGATGCCGAAGAACGGCAGCGCGACGATGTAGACCTCGGGGTGGCCGAAGAACCAGAACAGGTGCTGCCACAGGATCACACCGCCGTTGGCGGGGTCGAACACGTGCGCGCCGATCCGGCGGTCGGCGAGCAGGCCCATCAGCGCGGCGGTGAGGATCGGGAACGCCAGCAGGATCAGCAGGCTGGTGATCAGGATGTTCCACGTGAAGATGGGCATCCGCCACATCGTCATGCCCGGCGCGCGCATGCACACGATCGACGTGATCATGTTGACCGCACCGAGGATGGTGCCGAGACCGGAGACCAGCAGGCCGACGATCCACAGGTCGGCGCCGATGCCGGGCGAGTAGATCGCGTTCGACAGCGGGGTGTAGGCGAACCAGCCGAAGTCCGCGGCACCGCCCGGGGCGACGAAGCCGGCCATCACGGTCAGCCCCCCGAACAGGTACAGCCAGTAGGAGAAGGCGTTCAGCCGCGGGAAGGCCACGTCCGGCGAGCCGATCTGCAACGGCAACACGAAGTTGGCGAACCCGAACACGATCGGCGTCGCGTACAACAGCAGCATCACCGTGCCGTGCATGGTGAACAGCTGGTTGTACTGCTCCTGCGAGAGGAACTGCTGTCCCGGCTGGGCGAGCTCGGTCCGGATCAGCATGGCCATCGCGCCGCCCACCATGAAGAAGGCGAACGACGTGACCAGATACATGATGCCGATCTGCTTGTGGTCCGTCGTGCGGAACAACCGCAGCAGGAACGAACCCTTCACCGACTCTCGCGCCGGATAGGGACGCGTCGCGATCGGCTGGGGGGCTACGGCCGTCACAGAAGCCTCCTGCACTCGAAACCCCGCGATCCTTGCTTCGTGCCACGGGCGGGGGACCCACGATGGCTACGGGGATCGTATCCCTCACCCGTGGCACGCCCGCGCACCGGCTGCGTAGATCACCGCCGGACCGGCGGAAACACCCCGGAATCCACCCCGCGTGGGCGGCTGTCCGGCGCGAAAGCCGCAGGTAGACGTGGTGTGCGCGTGCGTGCGGCGACCCCGCGAATGGGGAGTTACCTCGATCACGCACCCCCGACGCACCCGTTCCCACGCCCCCACCACACTTCCCGCACCCGGTCCCGCGGTCACCGGGTCCGGCCGTCGCCGCTGCCCCGCCACGGCCGCGCGCGCTATGTTCGGTCCGTGGCACCACGCCTGGAGCCCCTGCGCACCGAGCGGCTGCTGCTGCGGCCGTTCTCCGACGCCGACCTGCCCTCGGTGATCGGCATCCAGGCCGCGGCGGAGACGCATCCGCACGAACCGGCGCCCGCGAGCCCCGCCCAGGCCCGGACGCAGTTCGACCTCTGGCGCAGGCACTGGGCGGATCACGGGTTCGGCTACGTCGCCGTGGTCGAGCACCGCTCCGGCACGGTGGTGGGCGTCGGCGGTGTGCAGCGCAGCGACCTCGACGGACGCGGTGTGCTGAACCTGTACTACCGGTTCCGGCCGGACGCCTGGGGACGGGGCTACGCCCCCGAGATGGCACGGGCGATCCTGGCCTGGGTGGACCGCGCGGTCCCCCACCTCCCCGTGGTGATCGTCACCAACATCGACAACAAACCGGCGCGCCGGGTCGCGGACAAACTCGGGTTCCGGGAGTACAAGCGGGATCTCTACCGCGGGATGCCCGCCGTGTACTACCGCAGGCCGACCGCGGCGGATGGACGCCCCCGCCCCGGTACCGCGGCGACGGGCTAGAACCGCCGTCGCGTCGGACCCCGCCGCGTCCGCGCCTGCCAACAGCCGCGGTGCCAGTGCCGGCGGTCGGACACCGAACCGGTCCCGTCCGCGGGCCAGGCCACCACGTGCGGGACGCCCGGCCGGATCTCGTGGTCGCACCCCGGACAACGGTAGGTCTTGGTCGCCTGCGCCCCGGGGACCGTGCGCACGAGCCAGTCGCCGTCCGGCCCGCTCTCCGGACGTGCCCACCCCACGGGCGTGGCGGGCCGGGACACCTCACGGCGGGCACGGTTGCGGCGCGGCATCCCTCCACGGTATCCGCCGCATCCGCCGGGCGGCACCGACACGTCCGGGCCGGCGGGGC
>NZ_KE387135.1:8047-45503 GCF_000430445.1 Saccharomonospora iraqiensis subsp. iraqiensis | reverse complement strand
AGCCAGCGCGTCCACCATCGTGGCGTCGCCAACCTCGGCCTTGCCCCGGCCGACGACACCGTCCAGTGCGGCCCGCAGCGCGGCGGCGAGCTCCCCGGCGTCCAGCCGTTCCGTCCCGCCCACGATCGTGGCGGCCCGCAGGAACGCCGTCCCGTAGAGCGGGCCCGCCGCACCACCCACCTTGGAGATCAGCGTGGTGGCGGCCAGCTTGAGCACCGCCCCGGGCGTCTCCGGCACCGTCTCCAGCCCCGCGAGCACCGCCGTGAATCCGCGGTGCAGGTTCTCGCCGTGGTCGGCGTCGCCGATCGGGCGGTCCAGGTCGGTCAGTTCCGTCCGGTGCTCGGCCACGGTCGCCGCCGCGGCCCGCACCGCCGCGGCGACCTCGTCCGCGCCACAGGCCATCACGCCCCCCAGCGCAGTGCAGGTGTGGTGACGGGGGCGTCCCAGAGGTCGGCCAGCTCACGGTCGAGCCGGAGCACGGTGATGCTCAGGCCCTGCATCTCCAGGCTCGTGATGTACGGGCCGACGAGCCGTCGGGTGACGCTGACACCGCGGTCGGCCAGCTTCCGCTCGGCGATGCCGTGCGCGAGGTAGGTCTCCAGCGGCGGCGTTCCCCCCATCGAGTTGGTGAACAGCAGCACGTCGTCCCCCCCGGAGAGCGGGAGGTCGGTGGCCACGGCGCTGACCATGCGGTCGACGAGCGTCTCGGCGTTCTCCATCGGGATCCGCTCCCGGCCGGGCTCCCCGTGGATGCCGATGCCGAACTCGATCTCGTCGGGTCCCAGCTCGAAGCTCGGTTCGCCGACGTGCGGCACGGTCGGCGCCGTCAACGCCACGCCGACCGAGCGCACCCGGTCCACCACCTTGCGTGCCACCGCCTCGACGTCGTCGAGCGTGTCCCCCCGCTCCGAGGCGCCGCCGACGATCTTCTCCAGCAGCACCGTGCCGCCCACGCCGCGCCTGCCCGCGGTGAAGGTGGAGTCGGACACCGCGACGTCGTCGTCGATGACCACCGTGCGCACGTCCAGACCGTCGGCGGAGGCCAGCTCCGCCGCGGTCTCGAAGTTCAGCACGTCGCCGGTGTAGTTCTTCACCAGCAGCAGCCCCCCGGGGGACCCGGTGGTGGCCGAGATCGCGGCCTGCACCGCGTCCGGGGTGGGGGAGGTGAACACCGGACCGGGCACGGCGGCGTGCAGCATCCCGTGTCCGACGAAGCCGGTGTGCAACGGCTCGTGCCCGGAACCGCCGCCGGAGATCACCGCGACCCCCCGTGTCCGTTCGGGGGCGTCCGCCCGCACCACGTACGTGGGCTCGTACTCCACCCGGAGCAGGTCCCCGTGGGCGGCGGCGAGACCCCTGAGCGAGTCGGTGACCACCGTCTCGGGGTCGTTGAGGATCTTCTTCACGGTTACCTCCGGGGCACGACTGCGTACGACTGTGTACGGACGGGTGGCACCGACCTCCGTGTCCCAACGTAGTCAACGTGAACCCGGACGGCAGCGTCGCGACCGGGCGGAGGCGGTCAGGCCCCCGGAATCGCCGCCGCGACCCCCCTCGCGACCCCGGCGACCCGCTCGCAGGCCGCCTCGTTCCCGGGCGTGTCCGGGTCGGCGTAGTACGACAGTTCCACCAGCTCCGTGTCGTACTCGGCGACCTTCCGGTGCTGCCAGGAGAGGTCGCACTCGAGCATGTCCCCGTCGCCCTTCTCGGCCACCGCGGTCACCCTGTCGGTGAGCGCGACCTCGGTCCCGTCTTCCGGTTCGACCGGGTATCCGACGCGCATGGTCAGTCGGAGGGTGGCCCGGTCCTGCTCGAACACGCAGCCGTGCAGGCCCGCGCGGCGCAGGATCACCTCGCCGTCGAAGGCGTGCCCCAGCATCTCGGCCGTCACCAGGGTGCAGGGGTCGACGTTCACCAGCGACTCGGCCGGCGCCCGGTACCGGGGCGGGCCGGTGCGCAGCACCTCGACGACCCCGCGCAGCACCGACGTCCCGGTGTCGCAGGCGACACCCACGTCGGTGTCGTAGTCGGCCCACACCGAGATGCCGAGCTCCTGGTCCGTCTCGGTCACCGCCGTCATGTAGCAGGTCCCGTCGTTGCTGAGCTCCACCAGGGGCAGTCCGCCGACGCCGCCCGACGCGTCCGAGGGCGAGGCGTTCGTCTCCCCGAGGTCGACCCAGATACTGACCTGCCTGCCCTCCGCGTCGAGCATCGGACGGCGGCAGACACCCCAGTCGATCTCCCGCGCGTCCTCCGCCGCGGTCAGGTTGGCCACCGCGGGCCCGTCCAGCAGCGCGCACGGGTCGACCGCGCGCAACGCCTCCTGCGTCACGGCGGGGTCGTCGATCGGCCCCGACGGCACCTCGCCCCCGTCCGCCCGCGCCTCGGCCCCCACCGTGGTGCGCTCGTAGTTCACCTTGGACAGATCCTCACCTGAGCAGCCCGCCACCACCCCGAGCAGCACGACCCCCAGCACCGACCCCTGTCGGCGGACACGACTCATCACGGCGGGCACGGTATCGCCTTCCCCACCGTCGTGTGTGGGGAGTCGCCCGAACACCGGTCGACGACCGGTCCGGAAGGCACCGCCGTCAGAACAGCCGGAGGTCGTCGGTCTCGATACCGCGCAGGGCGTCGTAGTCGAGCGTGACGCACCGGATGCCGCGGTCCTCCGCCAGCGTCCGGGCCTGCGGCCGGATCTGCTGCGCGGCGAACACGCCCTGCACCGGGGCCAGCAGCGGGTCGCGGTTCAACAGCTCCAGGTACCGGGTGAGCTGCTCGACCCCGTCGATCTCCCCCCGGCGTTTGATCTCGACGGCCACCGCCGCACCGTCGGCGTCCCGGGCGAGGATGTCGACCGGACCGATGGCGGTCGGGTACTCCCGGCGCACCAGCGAGTATCCCGCGCCGAGGGTGGTGATGTGCTCGGCGAGCAGTTCCTGCAGGTGGGACTCCACCCCGTCCTTGACCAGCCCGGGCTCCGCACCGAGGTCGTGCCGGACCTCGTCGAACACCGTGTCGATCGTGACGACGAGCTTCTCCCCCGCCTTGTTCTCCACGATCCAGAGATTGCCGTCCTCGATCAGCCAGCACGGCGGGCTCATCCAGTTCAGCGGCTTGTAGGCACGGTCGTCGGAATGCACCGACACGGACCCGTCCGCCTTGACGAGAAGCAGCCGGGTCGCCATGGGCAGATGGGCCGTCAGACGACCGGCGTAGTCGACCTGGCACCGGGCGATCACCAAACGCACGCGGAGAGACTAGGGGACCGGATCCGACGACGCACCGACAGGTCCCCGGCGTGTCCCGTCCGTGTCCACGTCGCGACAATCAGGCCATGGAACAGCGCTCCTCCCGGCAGGTCTACGCGAACGACTGGATGACCGTGCGCGAGGACGCCGTCCGCCGCGACGACGGCTCCGACGGCATCTACGGCGTCGTCGACAAGCCGGACTACGCGCTGGTCATCCCCCTCGACGGGGACCGGGTGCGGCTGGTCGAACAGTTCCGTTACCCGCTGGGGCTGCGCCGGTGGGAGTTCCCCCAGGGCACCGCACCCGGCCGGAGCGAGCTCGCCCCGGCCGAGCTGGCCGCACGGGAGCTGCGGGAGGAGACCGGGCTCTCCGCGCGGCGGCTCGTCGAACTCGGACTGCTCGACGTCGCCCCCGGCCTGGCCAGCCAACGCGGCCGGGCCTTCCTCGCCACCGGTCTCACGCAGGGTGCGGCCGCCCGGGAGCACGAGGAACAGGACATGCGCACCGCGTGGTTCACCCGCGCGGAGTTCGAGGCGAGGGTGGCGGGCGGCGAGATCACCGACGCCCAGTCGATCGCCGCCTACACCCTCCTGCTGCTGTGGGAGCGCGGCACCTGATCCGGCCTCGCCCGCGCCGACCCACGGTCGCCCGACGACGAGGCACGGGCATCGGGCGTCGACTCGCGGGCACCGGGTGCCGACTCGCGGGCCTGAGGCGTCGACTCGCGGGCACCGGGCGTCGACTCGCGGGGGTGGGTCAGTCGGGCCAGGTCGGGGGACGCTTCTCCAGGAAGGCGGCCATGCCCTCGCGGGCACCGGGGAGGTGCGCGGCCGAGGCCATGACCTCCTGGGCCAGCGCGTAGGCGTCGTCCTCGGGACGGTCGAGCTGGGCGTACAGGGTGCGCTTGCCGAGGGCCTTGCTCGCGCGGCTGCCGCGGGTGGCGCGGCCGAGCAGGTCGGTGACGGCGTCGTCGAGGTCGTCGTCGGGGACCACCCGGTTCACCAGCCCCCACTCCCGTGCCGTGGCCGCGTCGACGGTGTCCCCGGTCAGTGCCATCTCCATCAGCCGTTTCCGGCCGACCGACCGCGCCACCGGCACGGCGGGCGTGTGGCAGAACCAGCCTCCCTTGCCGCCGGGCAGGGCGAACCCCGCGGACTCGGCCGCCACCGCGAGATCGCACGAGGCCACCAGCTGGCATCCGGCGGCCGTCGCGAGCCCGTGCACGCGGGCCAGCACCACCTGCGGCGCCGACCGCATCGCCCGCATCAGGTCGGTACAGGTCCCCAGCAGCGCGCGCACGCCGGTGAGGTCGCGCCCGGCCACGTCGCCGAAGTCGTGCCCGGCGGAGAACACCGGCCCGGCACCCGCGAGCACGATCCCCGCCGCGTCCGTCTCCGCGGTCTCCCGGAACGCCCGGAGCAGCTCGCGCAGGTGCGGTTCGGACAGCGAGTTCCGTCGCCGCGGACGGTTCATCGTGATCGTGACGGTCTCGTCCCGCCGTTGAACGAGGACGTGCTCGTACTCACCCATGCCCCGACGGTAGTCCGGGCGGGTGTGCGACCCAACCCCCGGAAGGTCCGGTCCGGCCGCCCCGGCAGGCGGTGGAGGTGGGCGGGCACCGTCCCCGTCGCCGTTAGGGTTGGCGGGCGTGACCTGGAGTGTGTACGGGAGCTACCTCGTCGTCGTGATCCTCGTGGTGCTCGCACCCGGACCCGACACGGTGGTCACCCTGAAGAACTCGTTCGCGGGCGGATTCCGCGGCGGGCTGCTGGCCTCCACCGGGGTCGCCGCCGGGCACCTCGTCCAGGGCACCGCGGTCGCCTTCGGACTCGGCACCCTGATCGTGGGATCGCAGCCGGTCTTCACCACCCTGCGCTGGCTCGGCGTGCTCTACCTGAGTTATCTCGGGATCCAGGCCATCCGGTCGGCCTGGCGCGGCGACTACGACCGTCTCGACGAGGCGGGGGCCGGCGCGAGCGGGTTCCGACGGCTGCGCGAGGGCTTCCTGTCGAACGTGACCAATCCCAAGGTCCTCGCGCTGTACCTGTCCATCCTCCCGCAGTTCATCGACCCGGTCACCAGCACCACGGGCGACACCCTGCTGCTGGCGTACACGATGGCCGTGCTCGGCACCCTGTGGCTGGTGCTGTTGGTGGTGTTCGTCCACCGGGTCCGGGCGTGGATGCGGCGCCGGAGGGTGCGGCGCGGTCTGGACGTCGCCACCGGCACCACCCTCCTCGGCTTCGGGGTGGCCCTCGCCGCCGACGGCTGACGGCCTCAGACCGCCTCGTCGCCCGCCACCCGGTCCGGGTCCGTGTCGACCCGGTCGACCCGGGCGCCCAGCCCGCTCAGGTTCGCCAGGAAGTCCGGGTAGCCGCGGTCGATGTGGAAGACGTCCCACACCTGGGTCACGCCCTCGGCGCACAGGCCGGCGAGCACCAGCCCCGCGCCCGCGCGGATGTCCGAGGCCCACACGGGGGCGCTGGAGAGCTTGTCCACCCCGCGCACGACCGCGTGGTGGCCGTCGGTCCGCGCGTCCGCGCCGAGCCGGATCATCTCCTCGATGAACCGGAACCGCGCCTCGTAGACGTTCTCCGTGATCATCGACGTGCCCTCGGACACCGCGGACAGTGCCACGGCGAACGGTTGCAGGTCGGTGGCGAAACCGGGATAGGGCAGCGTCACGAAGTCCACCGACCGTGGCCTGCCGAGCATCTCGACGCGGAAACCCTTGTCGTCGAAGGTGGTGATCTCCGCGCCCGCCAGGCGGAGCTTCTCCAGCACCAGGTCGAGATGGTGCGGGTTGACGCCGGTGACCGTCACGTCCCCCTGGGTCATGGCGGCGGCGAAGGCCCAGGTCGCCCCGACGATCCGGTCCCCGATCACGTGGTGCTCGGTCGGGTGGAGGCTCTCGACGCCCTCCACGGTCAACGTGGACGTCCCGGCGCCCTCGATGTGCGCGCCCATCTCGTTGAGCATCACGCACAGATCGATGATCTCCGGCTCCCGCGCCGCGTTGTCGATCACGGTGGTGCCCTCGGCGAGCACAGCGGCCATCAGGATGTTCTCCGTGGCACCGACGCTCGGGAAGTCCAGCCAGATCTGGGCGCCGTGCAGCCGGTCGGCCTCGGCGACGACACAGCCGTGCTCGATGGCGCTCGTGGCCCCCAGTTTGCGCAACCCGTTCTGGTGCATGTCGAGCGGCCGGGAGCCGATGGCGTCCCCGCCCGGCAGCGCCACCACGGCCTTCTTCAGCCTGCCCACGAGCGGGCCGAGCACGCAGACCGACGCCCGCAGTTTGCCCATCGCCGCGGTGTCCGCGTGGTGCGACAACTCGGCGGGCGTGGTGATCCGCGCCACGTCCCCCTCGGTCTCCACTTCGCATCCGACGCTGCGCAGGACGTCCGCCATCAGCGGGACGTCGAGGATCTGGGGACAGTTGCGGATCGTCGTCGTCCCCTCGGCGAGCAGGGCGGCGGCCATCAGCTTCAACACGCTGTTCTTGGCGCCGACAACCCCGACCTCGCCGACCAGACGCGCACCGCCGTACACGTCGAAGTGCTCGCTCATGGTGGCCCATCCTGCCCGGCGGGGTTCCCCCCTGTGCGCTGGGGCACTCGTTACGGCGGGAACGGTCACAACCCGGCAACGAGTGAAACGTCCGGACATCCGGGGACGATAGTGCCCGCACCGCGCCCGCCGCACGCCGATGTGGTGCGGATCCCGGGTGCGGCCCGGTCCGTAGACTGCGGGACATGTCCGTACGGATCAACCGTGTCTACACCCGGGTCGGTGACAACGGCACCACCGCACTCGGCGACGGCAGCCGCGTGCCGAAGACCCACCCCCGCCTCGGCGCCTACGCGGACGTCGACGAGACCAACTCCGTCCTCGGCGTCGCGCTGGCCACCGGTAACCTCCCCGAGGAACTCGCGACCGTGCTCCGGTCCGTGCAAAACGACCTCTTCGACGTCGGCGCCGACTTCAGCACCCCGGTCGTGGAGAACCCGGAGTACCCGCCGCTGCGGGTGACCGGGAGCTACATCGAGCGCCTCGAAGGCTGGTGCGACGAGTTCAACGAACGGGTCGGGAAGCTGACCTCGTTCATCCTGCCGGGCGGCACCGCCGGTGCCGCACTGCTGCACCAGGCGCGCACCGTCGCCCGGCGCGCGGAACGCTCCGGATGGGCGTTGTTGGAGGCCGAGCCGGACACGAGCAACCCGCTCGCGGTGAAGTACCTGAACCGCCTGTCCGACCTGTTGTTCATCCTCGCCCGGGTCGCGAACCCGGACGGCGACGTCCTGTGGCGGCCCGGCGGCGAACACTGACCCACGGCGAACACTGAGCCACAGCGAACACTGCCCCACGGCGAGCACCGACCCGCCCGGGCCGGTCCCACCCCGGACGTCCGCACAGGCGGGCGCTCCGGGGTCAACTGGCCCGCGGGACGCGGCGCCCCGGCGGGGAGGACTCGAGCCAGGAGAGAAAGCCGGTCAACGCGCCGGGGCCCATCGCGATCTCGACGGGCCCCCGGTCGGTGGTCTCACACCGCAACACCGTCGAACCGGCGGGGACGGCGTACGACTCGCTGCCGACCGGCTCCCGCCTGCCGGCGATCCGGAGGGAATCCCGCGGGTACACCCGGTCGGGGCCGGTCCGCAGGCTCCAGACGCGGTACCAGAGGAACTCCTCACCCCGGTAGCGGCCGATCCCCAGGTGCCACCCCGACCGCTCCCGGTCGGGATCCCAGCGCAGGGCGACGCTGACCCCGCCGTGCCTGCGCATCCGCAGCCAGCGCAGCGCGTACCAGACGGCGACGACCAGCGACCCGAGCAGGAGCACCAGGGCCAGTGTGCTGACGTCCATGGCACGCTCCCGCTCGTCGTCGCCGGGTCAGACCGATTGACCGGCCGCCCGGAGCCGCGCGGTCGCTCTCGCGCGCTCGGCGTCGTCGGACTCGGCGAGCGCCGCACGCTCCCGGTCCACGTCGACCTCCTCACCGAGCTCCGCGGACTCGGCCAGCACGCTCACGCTGTCACTCGTGACGGACAGGAAACCCCCGTGCACCGCGGCGGTGATCGTCTCGCCGTCGGTGGTGGTCACCTTCACGATGCCGCCCTCGACGAGCTGTCCGAGGACCGGCTCGTGCCCGGCCATCACACCGATCTCGCCCTCCGTCGTCTGCGCCACGACGAAACTGGCCGTGCCCGACCACAGGCGGCGTTCCACCGCCACCAGCTCGACCGACATCTCCGCCACGAAGTTCTCCTTCTCGTCCCGCGTTCCGCCCAGTGTAGCCGGGCGCACCGGCGCATCGGCACGCCGGTGAGACACGGACGGCGGGGCACTTCCATCCCTGGAGGCGCCCCGCCGTCCGCGGAACTCACTTGCCGGTGATTTCCTTGTACTTCTTCTCGAGGTCCTCGAGGCCGCCGATACCCAGGAACGCCTGCTCCGGGTAGTGGTCGAACTCGCCCTTGGTGATCTTGTCGAAGGCCTCGATCGTCTCCGACCGCGGCACGGTGGAGCCCGGCTGCCCGGTGAACACCTCGGCGACGAGCATGTTCTGCGACAGGTACCGCTCGATGCGGCGGGCCCGGTTCACCGTGAGCTTGTCCTCCTCGGACAGCTCGTCCATACCGAGGATCGCGATGATGTCCTGCAGCTCCTTGTACTTCTGCAGGATCCGGATGACCTCGGAGGCGACCCGGTAGTGCTCGTCCCCGACGATCGCCGGGTCGAGGATGGTCGAGCTGGAGGCCAGCGGGTCCACCGCCGGGAAGATGCCCTTCTGGAACACCGACCGGGACAGCTCCGTGGTGGCGTCCAGGTGCGCGAACGTGGTCGCCGGGGCGGGGTCGGTGTAGTCGTCCGCCGGGACGTAGATCGCCTGCATCGAGGTGATCGACCGGCCCCGGGTGGAGGTGATCCGCTCCTGCAGCACGCCCATCTCGTCGGCCAGCGTCGGCTGGTAGCCCACCGCCGACGGCATCCGGCCGAGCAGCGTGGAGACCTCCTGGCCCGCCTGAGTGAACCGGAAGATGTTGTCGATGAACAGCAGCACGTCCTGGTTCTGCACATCGCGGAAGTACTCCGCCATGGTCAGTGCGGACAGCGCCACCCGCAGACGGGTGCCCGGCGGCTCGTCCATCTGCCCGAAGACGAGCGCGGTGTCGTTGATGACGCCGTCCTCGCTCATCTCCAGGAACATGTCGGTGCCCTCACGGGTGCGCTCGCCGACACCGGCGAACACCGCACTACCGCCGAAGTTCCGGGCGACACGGGTGATCATCTCCTTGATCAGCACCGTCTTGCCCACACCGGCGCCACCGAACAGACCGATCTTGCCGCCCTGGACGTACGGGGTGAGCAGGTCGATGACCTTCAGCCCGGTCTCCAGGATCTCGGTCTTGCCCTCCAGCTGGTCGAACGCCGGCGGGTGCCGGTGGATCCCCCAGTGCTCCAGGTCCTCGCCGTAGCCGGGCTGGTCCAGACACTGGCCGAGCGCGTTGTAGACGTGGCCCTTGACCTTCTCCCCGACCGGCACGGAGATCGGCCCGCCGGTGTCGGTGACCTCGGTGCCACGGACCAGACCGTCCTGCGGCTGCAGCGAGATCGTGCGCACCAGGTTGTCCCCGAGGTGCTGGGCGACCTCCAGCGTCACCGTCTTGCGCAGTTCCGAGAACTCGATCTCGGCCTTCAGAGCGTTGTTCAGCTCCGGGATCGAGCCACGGGGGAACTCGACGTCGACGACCGGCCCGGTGACGGAGACGATCCGTCCCTTGGTTGCTGTGTCCTGCACGGCAGTCATGGCTTACACATCACTTCCTGTGGCGGCGAGTGCGTTGACCCCACCGACGATTTCGCTGATCTCCTGGGTGATCTGCGCCTGGCGGGCCTGGTTCGCCTGGCGGCTGTAGGTTTCGACGAGCTCACTGGCGTTGTCCGACGCCGACTTCATCGCGTTGCGCTGCGCCGCCAGCTCGGAGGCCGCCGATTCCAGCAGCGCGGCGAAGATCCGCGTGTTGATGTACTTCGGCAGGATCGCGCCCAGCAACTGGTCGGCGTTCGGCTCGAACTCGTACGCGGGCGGGATGCCCTCCTCCTGGGTGTACTCCACCTCGAGCGGGGCGATGCGCTTGGCCACCGGTGTCTGGGTGAGCATCGACCGGAACTCGGTGTAGACGATGTGCAGCTCGTCCACACCGCGCGCACCCTCGGCACCGGCCCCGTCCTCCGCACCGGCCATGAACTCGCCGACCAGCGTCTCGCCGACCTCGGCGGCATTCTCGTAGCCCGGCTTCTGCGAGAAGCCGGTCCACTGCCCCGCGATCTCGCGGTTGCGGAAGGTGTAGTAGTTCACGCCCTTGTTGCCGATGACGTAGAGCTGGGGTTGCTTTCCCTGCTCCCGCAGCAGCGCCAGCAGCTCCTCGGTGGCACGCAGCACGTTGGCGTTGTAGCCCCCGACCAGGCCCCGGTCACTGGTGACCACGAGGACCGCGACCCGTTCCGGGTTCGGCCGCTCGACCAGCAACGGGTGGTCGAGGCTGGTCGACGCGCCCGCCAGCGCGGAGAGCACGTTGGTGATCTCCGAGGCGTACGGGCGCGCGGCCTCCACCCTCGCCTGCGCCTTGCTGATGCGCGACGTGGCGATGAGCTCCATCGCCTTGGTGATCTTCCCGATCGACTTGGTGGCCCGGACCTTCTGCCGGAGCTCACGGAGCTGCGCAGTCATGGGACGCCTACTTCTCCTGCTCGGCGGAGCGGTGCACCTTCACGGACTCCTGACCCACCTTGCCGGCGTCCATCGGATCGACCGACTCGTCGCCGACCAGGGAGGTGCCCTCCGAGGTGGTGAACTCCTTCTTGAACTCGTTCACCGCGGCGACCGTCCGGTCGGCCAGGTCGTCGGTCCACTGGCCCTGCTCCCGGATCTCGCTGAGCACCCCGGCGTCCTTGTGCCGGAGGGTGTCCAGGAACTCGCTGTTGAACCGGGCGGTGTCGTCGACGGGAACGTCGTCGAAGTGTCCGTTGGTGCCCAGGTACACCGTCACGACCTGCTGCTCGACCGGGACCGGCGCGTACTGCGGCTGCTTGAGCAGCTCGTACAGCCGGGCACCGCGGTCCAGCTGTGCCTTCGACGCGGCGTCCAGGTCGGAGGCGAACGCGGAGAACGCCTTGAGCTCCTCGTACTGGGACAGGTCGATCCGCAGCGACCCGGCGACCTTCTTCATCGCCTTGATCTGCGCGTCACCGCCGACCCGGGAGACCGAGGTGGTGACGTCGACCGCGGGCCGCTGCCCGGAGTTGAACAGGTCCGACTGGAAGAAGCACTGCCCGTCGGTGATCGAGATGACGTTCGTGGGGATGTAGGCCGAGATGTCGTTGGCCTTGGTCTCGATCACCGGCAGGCCGGTCAGCGAGCCACCACCCAGTTCGTCGGACAGCTTCGCGCAGCGCTCCAGCAGGCGGGAGTGCAGGTAGAAGACGTCACCGGGGTAGGCCTCACGGCCCGGCGGACGACGCAGCAGCAGCGAGATCGCACGGTACGCCTCGGCCTGCTTGGTGAGGTCGTCGAACACGACCAGCACGTGCTTGCCGTCGTACATCCAGTGCTGCCCCAGCGCGGAGCCCGAGTAGGGCGCCAGCCACTTGTACCCCGCCGAGTCGGACGCCGGCGCCGCGACGATGGTCGTGTACTCCATCGCGCCCGCGTCCTCCAGGGACTTGCGCACCGCCGCGATCGTCGAGCCCTTCTGGCCGATCGCGACGTAGATGCAGCGCACCTGCTTGGAGGGGTCGCCGCTCTCCCAGTTCTCCTTCTGGTTGATGATCGTGTCGACGCAGACCGCCGTCTTGCCGGTCTTGCGGTCACCGATCACCAGCTGGCGCTGTCCCCGGCCGATCGGGGTCATGGAGTCGATCGCCGTGATGCCGGTCTGCAGCGGCTCGTCCACCGGCTGCCGCTCGACGACCGAGGCGGCCTGCAGCTCCAGCGCCCGGCGCTCCGTCGACTCGATGTCGCCCAGGCCGTCGATCGGCTTTCCGAGCGGGTCGATGACACGGCCGAGGAAGTTCTCCCCGACCGGGACCGACAGGATCCGGCCGGTGCGCTTGACCTCCTGGCCCTCTTCGATCGAGTTGAAGTCACCGAGGATGACGACACCGATCTGGCGCGGGTCGAGGTTCTGGGCGACGCCGAGGATGCCGCCGGGGAATTCCAGCAGCTCGTTGGCCATGGTGGACGGCAGCCCCTCGACGTGGGCCACACCGTCGCCGGTGTCGACGACGACGCCGACCTCTTCCCGGCTCACGTCCGGGGAATAACTCGAGACGTAGTTCTCGATCGCGTTGGCGACCTCATCCGAGGAGATCGTCAGCTCCGCCATGTCGTTCCCGCTCTCACTTCGTTCTTGCCAGTCTGCAAAGTATGTGTCATGTGCCCGGCCCGCTCATCCGGCGAGTTGCCTGCGCACCGCGTCCAACCGGCCGGCGGCGCTGCCGTCGATCACCTCGTCACCGACCCGCACGACCAGTCCCGCGCCGAGCTCCGGATCGAGCGCCACATGCAGGGCGATCGGCCGGTCGTACACCCGGCCGAGTTGTGCGGCCAGTCGTTCCCGTTGTTCGGCGGTCAGCTCGGTCGCACTGGTGACCCGCGCCACCGCGCGGTCCCGGCGTGCCGCGGCCATCTCGACGAGGCCGTCGACACTCTCCGCGACGGAACGCCCACCCGGCCGCAGCACCACCTGCTCCAGGAGCACCTTGCTGATCGGGTCGACCTTGTCGGCCACGAGCTGGCGGACCAGCCCCCGTTTCGCCTCGGCGGAGGCCGACCGGTCACCCAGCACACGCTCCAACTCCGGCCTGTTCACCAGGATACGGGCGAAGCGGAACAGCTCGTCCTCGACGGTGTCGAGCTTGTCCGCCTTCTCCGCGCCGACGAGCAGCGCCGTGCGGCCGAGGTACTCCACCCCGTCGAGGAGCTCACGGGGGTTCGACCACCGGCTGCCGACCACGGTCTGCAGCACCGTCAGCGCGGGGCCGGAGATCTTGTCCCGCAGCAGGGAGTCGACCAGCCGCTTGCGGGCCTCCGGGTCCGTCGAGCCGTCCGAGACGGCCCGGCGGAGCCCGCTCTCCCCGGTGAGCAGGTCGACCACGGAGAGCAGCTCTTCCCCGACGGCGGACGGGTCGGAGCCCGCGTCGCCGAGCACCTCGTCGAGACGGTTCCCGGCGAAGTCCAGAGCCTCACGGCTCGCGGCATGCAGCGTCATCCAGCGACCTACTTCCTTGCTCCGGCCGAACCGTTGCCACTGGCTTCGAGCTCGTCGAGGAACCGGTCGACGGTGCCCCGACGACGGGCCTCGTCCTCGAGGGACTCACCGACGATGCGACCGGCCAGGGTGACGGCGTTGCGCCCGAGCTCCTCGCGGAGTTCGGCCACCAGCTGGGCCCGCTGGGCCTGGAGCTGGGCCTCACCCTGCGCGACGATCCGGCGCGCCTCCTCCTCGGCCTGCCCGCGCAGTTCCTCCCTGATCTGTTCGGCCTCCGCCCGCGCGTCGTCGCGGATCTTGGCGGCCTCACCACGGGCCTCCGCCAGCTGCGCCTTGTAGTGCGCCAGCGCCTGCTCGGCCTCGGCCTGTGCCTTCTCGGCCTTCTCGATACCGCCCTCGATCTTGGCTGCCCGCTCCTCGTAGAGCTTCTCGAAGCGCGGCTTCACGAACTTCGTGATGACGAACAGCAGCAGGAGGAAAGCGACAAGACCGATGATGATCTCGGATACGTGCGGAAGAACAGGGTTGTACTCTGCTTCCTGCGCCAGAATCATCGCCGTCTCCACTTCGTCTGGTTACTCACAGCCCGTGCGGGTGAACCCGTCACGCGAGGAAGAAGAGAACGAACCCGAGCAGTGCGAGCACCTCGACCAGGGCGAACGTGGTGAACGCGATGTTCATCAGTTTGCCCTGCGCCTCGGGCTGACGCGCGGTGCCGCTGATGACCGACGAGAAGATCATCCCGACGCCGATACCACCACCGATGGCACCGAGGCCGTAGCCGATGACGGCCAGACCGGAGTTGATGTCGGTCTCGGCGGCCTGCTGGGCAAGAAGCATGGAGCTGCTCACGTGAATTCCCTTTCCAACTTCGTCCGTGTTCGGTTAACGGAGGTTTTGCCTGGGTGTCGAAGGATCGCCACCTCCGCGTCGTTGCGCGTCGGCGACGGCTCCACCGGGGAGGACTAGTGCGACTCGGCCAGCGCCGCCCCGATGTAGTTGGCCGACAACAACGCGAAGATGAACGCCTGGATCACCATGATGAGCGCCTCGATGAACGTCACCGCCAGCGCTCCCGCGAACGAGAAGGCGGAGATCACGCTGAGGAAGCCGCCACCGTGCAGCAGCAGGTACTCCGCGGAGACCGCGAACAGCATGATGAGCAGGTGGCCCGCGAACATCGCGGCGAACACCCGGATCGCCAGCGTGATCGGGTTCATGATGAACTTCGTGAAGAACTCGATCGGTGCGAGCAGGAGGTACACCGGCTTCGGCGCCCCCGGCGGGAACAGCTGGTTCTTCAGGTATGCCCCGATCCCGTGCTTGCGGATCCCCGCGTAGTGGTACACGGGGTAGACCACCAGCGCCGAGAGCGCGAGCGGGAACCCGATGTGCGACATCGTCGGGAACTGCAGGATCGGCACGATCCCGAAGAGGTTGTTCACCAGGATGAAGGTGAACAGCGTCAGGATCAGCGGGACGAAACGGAGGAACTCGCCCGCGCCGATCTGCTCCCGCGCGATGTTGTTGCGTCCGAAGTCGTAGAGGGACTCGGCGAGGAACTGGCCCTTGCCCGGCACCACGCTCATCTTCCGGGTGGTCAGCAGGAAGAAGCCTGCGATGATGACCACCGACAGCACGGCGAGCACCATGGGCTTGGTGATCCCGGCGAAGATCGGCGGCAGATCGAAGGCCTCCGCCGTCGGCGGCGTGAATTCGTCACCCGCGGCTCGTACCAGCGCGCCCAACTGGGCTCCTTCCGGTTCTCCCGGCCGGCGTTCACTCCGCCGGGGGAATCGTCACAAACCTGGACTTAACGTACCGGATACGACTCCGGCACCGTGCAGGGCATCCCCCGCACGGGGATGGGACCTGGCGCGGACCCTACCAGGAGCGTCCGGCAAGCCGTACGCCCGTACTCCTGATTCGTCCCGATCGACGGCGACGCCGCCTCTCTCACTCCATCGAGTGAGGCGACGGGGCCGACCGGGTGGTCGGGACGACGATCGTGGGTGTGCGCGTGCGCAGGAACGCGACGACCTCCCCGGCCGCCCAGGCCACCACGGCCACCAGCATGCCGAATGCCAGGGCGGGACGGCTGACCGTGTCCACTCCGTCGAGCATCAGCATGACCAGCAGCAGCGCCGCCATCTTGATCCCGTAACCCCCCAGGGCGAACCCCAGCAGCGCGTTCACGGGTCGCCGCGCGGCCAGCCGCATCATCATGAGGGTGACCAGCGCCGAGCCGAAGCCCAGCACCACCCCGAACCCGGCACCGGCGAGCCCCGGTCCGCCCGCCACCAGAGTGGCGATCGCCACAGTGATCAGCGACGTCGGTACGGCCAGCCGCAGCCCCCAGCGCAGCATCGCCGCGGCCAGCGCGTACACCGAGCGCGCGTGCTCGGCGGCCACCTCGGCGTCGGTGTCCCGGTCCCCGGTCACCGCGTCGTCGACTCCGCTCACGTCGGGCACCCCGCTCGTTCCACTCATGGCTGTCGTCCGCTCCTCCGTCCGCTCCAGACTAGGCGGGATCACGTGCGCGTTGCCGTCGCAACCGCGGAACGAGCGACACCGCCGCCGCGGCCACCAGACCCGCGCAGGTGAGCCAGAACACGGCGGCGGTGTCGAACAGGGTGACCGCGACGGCACCGAAGGCCAGCAGCCCCGCCCACAGGTAGATCAACAGAACCGCCCGCCGCTGGGAGTGCCCGATCTCCAGCAGCCGGTGGTGCAGGTGCATCTTGTCCGCCGCGAACGGGCTCTCCCCCCGCCGGGTGCGCCGCACGACGGCGAGGATGAGGTCCAGCAACGGCAGGAACAGCACCGCGGCCACCACGAACAACGGGGACAGCAGCGCCACGACGTCGGTGGCGTCGAAGGAGCTGTAGTTGATCCGGCCGGAGGCGGACGTGCTCGCGGCGGCGAGCATCAGCCCGATCATCATCGACCCGGAGTCGCCCATGAAGATCCGTGCGGGCTGGAAGTTGTGCGGGAGGAATCCCAGGCACGCGCCCGCGAGGGTGGCGGCGATCAGCGCGGGCGGGTAGGTGCCGACGTCGCCGCCGGAGGAGGCCAGCAACCCGAGTGAGAAGGCGCACGTGGCCGCGGCGGCGATGAAGCCGAGTCCGCTCGCGAGCCCGTCGAGCCCGTCGACGAAGTTCATCGCGTTGACCATGACCACCACGAGCACGACGGCCAACAGGCCGCCCTGGTTGCGGTCGAACATGAGCACCTGACCGAGTGCGTCCGGGTCACCCCCCCAGGGCACCCACAACGACACCCACTGCACCCCGAAGAGCACGAGAATGCCCGCACACATCACCTGGCCGGCGAGCTTGGTCCAGGCGTCGAGTTCGAACCGGTCGTCCAGTGCGCCGATCAGGACGATGACCCCGCCCCCGATGAGGACGGCGACCGGGTCGTAGGAGTACTCGAACGCACGACGCAACACCGGGAGCTGGTGGGCCATCGCCATGCCCCCCAGCACACCGAAGTACATCGCGACTCCACCCATCCGGGGCATCGGCGCGACATGGACGTCCCGCTTGCGGGGGACGGCGACGGCTCGCACCCGGAGGGCGAACCGCCGCACCACGGCAGTGAGCAGGAAGGTCAGCACGGCCGAGACGAGCCCCACGAGCACGTACTCGCGGATGGGCAGCCCGGCGGACACGGCGGAGTTCACGACCGACTCAACTCCGACGGGCGACGGGGGAAGGGAACACGGCCCGTAACGCTATCGCCACCCTGCACGGTCACCGCGCCGGGCCGACCTCGACGCCGAGCACCTCGGACACCGCGTCGGCCGTCACCGGCCCCTCCCGCAGCATCACCGGATGCGGCCCGGTGAGGTCCACGATCGTGGACGCCACCGGTTCGCCGCTGGGCCCGCCGTCGAGGTAGACGGCGACCGAGTCGCCGAGCTGGTCGCTCGCCTCCCGCGCCGTCGCCGCGGGGGGCATCCCGGAGACGTTGGCGCTGGAGACCGCCATCGGCCCGACCTCGCGCAGCAGTTCAAGGGCGACCGGGTGCAGCGGCATCCGCAGCATGACCGTCCCGCGCGTGGAACCGAGGTCCCACTGCAGGCTGGGTGCGTGCGGCAGCACGAGGGAGAGGTCACCGGGCCAGAACGCCTCGATCAACGCACGGGCCTCGCGCGAGACGCCCAGCACCAGTCCATCCACTGTGGACCACGAACCGACGAGGACACCGACCGGCATGTCCGGCCCGCGCCGCTTGGCCCGCAGCAGCGCCCGCACCGCGGCGGAGTCGAAGGCGTCCGCCCCGATCCCGTACACCGTGTCGGTGGGCAGGACGACGAGCCTGCCGGAACGCACCGCCGCGGCGGCCGCCTTCAGTCCCTCCGCACGGGCGGCCGGGTCGTCACACTCGTACACCGCACTCATGTCGGCCAAGCCTAGCGATCCGGTTCCGGGGCCCCGCGTGCCGTGTCCCGCCGTCCGCCGCGGGCACCACCTCCGCGTCGGAGGCGGTCGGCGGCTCACACCCGCCGTGCGGTCACGAACCGGGGGCGTCCGGCGAGGTCGGTGTGCTCGGTGACGTCGGTCAGCACCGACCGGGCCAGCAGCAGCGGCGGCACCGTGCGCGCGTGGGTGTCGTCGTGCTCGATCGCCATCCCCCCACCCGGGCGCAGCAGCCGCGTCGCCATCGCCACCACGTCCCGGATCACGTCGAGGCCGCCGCCCGCGGCGAACACCGCCGCCGGAGGGTCGAATTCGGCCACCTCCGGGGGAACCGCCGTGCCCTCGGGGACGTACGGCGGATTGCACAGCACGAGGTCGACGAGCCCGTCCAGTTCCGCGAACACGGACGGATCGGCCACGTCCCCGGAGTACAACCGGATCGGGGTGTCGCCCTCCCGCACCCGGGCGTCGGCGTTGTGCCGTGCCCACCCGAGCGCGTCCGGGTCGTTGTCCAGGGCGTACACCACGGCGTCCGGCCGGGCGTGCGCGGCGGCCAGCGCCAGGGCCCCCGACCCGGTGCACAGGTCCACCACCACCGGGTACCGGCGTTCGGCGATCAGGCGCAGCCCCCAGTCGAGCAGGAGCTCGGTCTCCGGACGGGGGACGAACACACCGGCGCCGACCTCCACGGTGATGCCGCCCATCGCGGCGTGGCCGAGCAGATACTGCAACGGCACCCGTCGTGCCCGGCGCGCGACCAGATCCCGGATCGCCTCCACCACGGGCGGGTCCACCAACGGGATGAGCGGGAGTCGGCCGCGTTCGACGTCGAGCACGTGGGCGGCGATCAGCTCCGCGTCCGTGCGGGCCGATTCCACCCCCGCCTGTTCGAGGGTCCGCGTCGCCTCCAGGATCGCCAGTCGCAGTGCCAGTCTTCGCACGCACCCAGCTTGTCACGCGCCCGTGCGCGCTCCTCCGGCGCACCGGGGGACGGCACCGGCCGCGCTCACACCCCGGAGTCGGCCATGCGCTCGGCCCGGTCGGCGGCGCGCAGGGCGTCGAGCACGCCGGTCAGGTCGCCTTCGAGAACCTGGTCCAGGTTGTAGGCCTTGTAGTTGATCCGGTGGTCGGAGATGCGGTTCTCCGGGAAGTTGTAGGTGCGCACCCGCTCCGACCGGTCGACGGTGCGCACCTGGGAACGGCGGTCCTCCGCGGCCCGGGCCTCGGCCTCCTCCTCGGCCATGGCCTGCAACCGCGCGTGCAGGACCCGGATGGCCCGCGCGCGGTTCTGGATCTGGGACTTCTCGTTCTGACACGAGACCACGACGCCGGTCGGCAGGTGGGTCACGCGGATCGCGGAATCGGTGGTGTTCACGCTCTGCCCGCCCGGTCCGGACGAGCGGAACGCGTCGATCCGGAGGTCGTTCATGTCGAGTTCCACCTCGACCTCCTCCGGCTCGGGGTAGATCAGCACCCCCGCCGCGGAGGTGTGGATGCGGCCCTGCGACTCGGTGGCGGGCACGCGCTGGACGCGGTGCACCCCGCCCTCGAACTTCATCCGGGCCCAGACGCCGTCGGCCTCGGTGCCCCGGCTCTTCAGCGACACCGTCACGTCCTTGTACCCGCCCAGCTCGGACTCCGTGGCGTCCAGGATCTCGGCCTTCCAGCCCTCCCGTTCGGCGTAACGCAGATACATCCGCAGCAGGTCTCCCGCGAACAGGGCGGACTCCTCGCCACCCTCCCCCGACTTGATCTCCATGACGACGTCCGAGGCGTCGTGCGGATCGCGGGGCAGCAACAGTTCGGTGAGCCGGGATTCCAGCGCGGGCACCGTCCGCGCCAGCTGCTCGGCCTCCTCGGCGAACGAGTCGTCCTCCGCGGCGAGCTCGCGCGCGGTGCCCAGATCCGACCGCGCGGTCTCCAGCTCGTTCAGCGTCTTGACCACGGGCGCCAGTTCGGCGTAGCGACGCCCCAACCTGCGGGCACGGGTCTGGTCGGCGTGCACGGCCGGGTCCGCGAGCTGCTGTTCCAGTTCGGCGTACTCGTCGAGCAGCGTCCGCAGTGAGCTCGAATCCACGGCCCCACCTTCCTCGTGCCGACCTTTCCCGGGTGACTGAGAAAAACGGCGCCCGCTCCCGGCCGCGTCGCGGGTCGGGAGCGGGCGCCGTCGTCGGAGCTACTGGTCGTTCGAGCCCTTGCCGCGGCGCTTGCCGTACCGGGCCTCGAACCGGGCCACGCGGCCGCCGGTGTCCAGGATCTTCTGCTTGCCGGTGTAGAACGGGTGGCACGCGGAGCAGATCTCGACCTGGATGGAGCCGGTCTCACTGGTGCTCCTGGTGGTGAAGCTGTTGCCGCAACCACACGTGACCGTGGTGGTCACGTAGTCGGGGTGAATACCGCTCTTCATGGTGTCCTCTCTGGAGATGGCCGCCGGATCCCCGGGACGGGCGTACCGGGGTGAACCGGTGCCGGACGTGTAGCGGAACAAGTCTGCCAGACTCACAACAACGTCCCCGCCGGGACCCGTATTCCGGGTGCCCGGCGGAAACCGTCGCCGCACCTGCCCGGTGGGAGGTGTCAGTCCTCCTCCGCACCGGGGGTGGTCTTGGAGACCTGCATCAGGAACTCGGCGTTCGTCTTCGTCTTGCGCAGCCGGTCCAGCAGGAGGTCGATCGCCTGCTGCGTGTCCAGCGCGTGCAGCACCCGGTGCAGCTTGTGCGTCACACCGAGCTCGTCCGGCGAGAGCAGCAGCTCCTCCTTCCGGGTGCCGGACGGGTTGACGTCCACCGCGGGGAACACCCGCCGCTCGGCGATCTTGCGGTCCAGCTTGAGCTCGGCGTTGCCGGTGCCCTTGAACTCCTCGAAGATCACCGTGTCGCCGGTGGATCCCGTCTCCACCATCGCCGTGGCGAAGATGGTCAGCGACCCGCCGCCCTCGATGTTGCGCGCCGCGCCGAGGAACCGCTTCGGCGGGAACAGCGCCGTGGAGTCCACACCACCGGACAGGATCCGGCCGGACGCCGGGGCGGCCAGGTTGTAGGCCCGGCCGAGGCGGGTGATCGAGTCGAGCAGCACCACCACGTCGTGCCCCATCTCGACCAGCCGCTTGGCCCGCTCGATGGACAGCTCGGCCACCGAGGTGTGGTCCGACGGCGGACGGTCGAACGTCGAGGCGATCACCTCGCCGTTGACCGACCGCTGCATGTCGGTGACCTCTTCGGGCCGCTCGTCCACGAGCACGACCATCAGGTGGCACTCGGGGTTGTTCGTGGTGATCGCGTTCGCGACGTCCTGCATGATCGTCGTCTTGCCCGCCTTCGGCGGGGACACGATCAGCGCACGCTGTCCCTTGCCGACCGGCATCACCAGGTCGATGACCCGGGTGGTCATCTTGTTCGGCGTGGTCTCCAGCCGCAGTCGCTCGTTGGGGTAGAGCGGGGTCAGCTTGTGGAACTCGGCCCGCTTCTTCGCGACGTCCGCGTCGAGGCCGTTGACCGAGTCCACCCGCACGAGCGGGTTAAACTTCTGCCGCTGCTGTTCGCCCTCCCGCGGCTGCCGGACGACCCCGGTGATCGCGTCGCCGCGACGCAGCCCGTGCTTGCGCACCAGCGACATCGAGACGTAGACGTCGTTCTGCCCGGGCAGGTACCCCGAGGTGCGCACGAACGCGTAGTTCTCCAGCACGTCGAGGATCCCGGCGACGGGGAGCAGCACGTCGTCCTCACGGACGTCGGTGTCGGTGCCACCGCCGCCCTCGCCCCGGCCGCGCCGCTTGCGGTCGCGGTACCGGCGGCCACGACGGCCACCGCGCTCGTCGTCGTCCTGGCCGCCCTGGGCGCCCTGACCACCCTGGCCGCCCGCGTTGTTCTGGCGGCCCTGGTTGCCGTTCTGCCTGCGCTGGTCGCCGTCCCGCTGGCCGGTCGAGCCATCCCCCGAGCCGTCGCCCTTCTGCCTGCCGGACTCCTCGTCCGTGCGGGTGGAGCCGGAGGTGTCGCCGGAACCGGCGTTGCCCGCGGACCCCCCACCACGGCCGGAACCGCGACGGCGTCTGCCGGAACGGCCGGAACCGCCGCCGTCCTCCTGCGCGCCCTCGCCGGACGATTTGCTCTCGCCGGACGATTTGCCCTCGCCGGACCTGCGGTCACCGCGTCCGGTCCCGGAGGACCGGCCTTCCCCGTCCGGGGAGCCACCGTCCGGGGACCCGCCCGAACCGGTCTCCGTCCCTCCGGCCGCGGGCTCCGAACCGCTCCGGGCGCCGGCGTCCGGGGAGTCGCTCATCCCGTCCAGCGGCAACGTCGCGGCCGCGGTGCCGGCGGAGTCCTCGGCCTTCCCCGCGTTCTCCGCCTTCCCCACGTTCTCCGCCTTCCCCGCGCTCGACGGGCCCGCACCCGAATCCGTGGCAGCGGACCCCTTCCCGGCCGGAGAGGCGTCGGCGTGGCCGGAATCCGCGTCGTCCTCGTCGTTCCTGCCGCGCTTGCTCTTGCCCTGACGCTCACGGATCGCGGCGATCAGATCGCCCTTGCGCATGCCCGTGGTGTCGCCGATGCCCAACTCGGTCGCCAACGCGCGAAGCTCGGCGATCACCATGCCCGACAGGCCACCGGGACGCCGCTTCGGGGACGTGGCCGAACCGTTGGACTGCGACGACTGTTCCCCCGAGCCCGATGCCGACTGAGGCTCCACGTCGCCACTCAAAAGATCGGTGTTGCTCACACATGTCCTTCCTGACCGGTCCACGCCTCCACGCGTGAACCAGCGGACCGCCGCCCGCGTCCGAATTGCGAGACGGCGTATGGGGTCCCTGTGCAGACGGATCCGACGCCGAGGTTGCGAGAACACGAGCGGAGGAACCGCCGGCACGAGACAGGGCCGATCACCGCGTCCACCGGACACCCGCGAAAGAGAGCGGACAATCCGCTCCGGAGGAGATCCGTGAACCTGGCACCGGGTGCGGGAATGCACGGTGACCGAACGCCTCCGAGGGTAGACCGCCGCCGGTCCGGGTGCAACAACCACCCCCCACGTGGTGTGGCTCACGCCGCACGGTGCGCGACAAGGAGCTGTCGCCACCCCGTCCGAATCGCACCGGGGGCGGTGTTCGCGCACCGGATCGGCCGGTGTCAGCCCACCGTCACCCGCACACCGTCCCGGTCGACGGGCAGTTCGAAGACGTCGAATCCGTCAACGTCGACCTCGGGCGGGAGTATTCCCGTCGTCGTCAGCGCGAACACCGAGGGCCCCGCGCCCGAGACCGCCGCGGCCACGCCACGGGCCCGCAGCGCCCGCACGAGCCGGACCGTGGCGGGGAACGCCGGTTCCCGGTAGTCCTGGTGCAACCGGTCCTGCGTGGCCACCGACAACAGGTCCGGGCGCGTCGTGATCGCGTGCACGGCGAGTGCGCTGCGGCTCGCGGCGAACGCGGCGTCCGCGTGCGGGACGGTGTCCGGCAGCAGTCCCCGCGTACGCCCCGTGGAGGAGCGGTCGTCCGGGACCGCCACCACGGGCCGCAGGGACGGGTGCGGTGTCAGCCGCTGGGCGTGGAACGCCCCCTCGTCCTGCCAGGCCACCACGAACCCGCCCAGCAGACTCGCGGCGGCGTTGTCGGCGTGCCCCTCGAACTCGGCGGCCAGCTGCAGCGCCGTGTCGTCGAGATCCTTGCCCGCCAGGGCGTATCCCGCGGCCACCCCCGCCACGGCCGCCGCGGCGGACGACCCGAGACCCCGGGAGTGCGGGACGGCGTTGTGGCAGCGCAGCCACAGCCCCGGCACGTCCACCCCGAGATACGTGCAGGCCCGCCGCAACGCGCGCACGACCAGATGGGTGTCGTCCGTGGGGACCTCCGACATGTCCCCCGCCCCGGCGTCGCGGACCTCGATCGTGAGGCCGGACCCGGCCACGGCGACCTCGACGACGTCGTACAGCCCCAGCGCCATGCCGAAGGTGTCGAAGCCGGGGCCGAGGTTCGCCGTCGAGCCCGGCACGGTGATCGTGTACTTCACTCGGTCCCTCTCCCCACTCGGCCGTGCGCTCCTGACGTGCTGTCGGCCCCCGCGTCCCGGAACGCGGGGACCCGCCCGGGACGTGGTGTCACGACAGTTCCAGTGCGGCGGCCACGGCACGCGGGTCCACGGCGAGCGGTTCCACCTCCACGTTGTTCTCCAACGCGGTGGCCGGGTCCTTCAGTCCGTGCCCGGTCACCGTGCACACGACCGTCGCCCCACGGGGGAGCCTGCCGTCCGCCGCGGTCTTCAACAGGCCGGCCACCCCGGTCGCCGAGGACGGTTCCACGAACACACCCTCCCGGCCCGCCAGCAGCCGGTACGCCTCCAGGATCTTCTCGTCGGTGACCGCGTCGAACAGGCCACCGCTGGCGGTCTGCGCCTCCACGGCGGAGTCCCACGACGCGGGACTGCCCACGCGGATCGCGGTGGCGACCGTCTCCGGATCGGCGACCGGTTCCCCGCTGACCATCGGGGCGGCCCCGGCCGCCTGGAACCCGAACATCCGGGGCACCCGGTCCGTCAGGCCGTCGGCCGCGTACTCGCGGTAGCCGCGCCAGTAGGCCGTGATGTTGCCGGCGTTGCCCACCGGCAGGCAGTGGATGTCCGGCGCGTGGCCGAGCACGTCGCAGATCTCCCACGCCGCGCTCTTCTGTCCCACCAGCCGTACCGGGTTGACCGAGTTGACCAGGGTCACCGGATAGTCCGTCGCCGTCTTGCGGGCGAGTTCGAGGCAGTCGTCGAAATTGCCCTCGATCTGCAGGATGCGCGCACCGTGCAGGACGGCCTGCGCCATCTTCCCCATCGCGATCTTGCCCTGCGGCACCAGGACGGCGGTGGTCAGTCCGGCACGCGTGGCGTAGGCCGCGGCGGAGGCGGAGGTGTTCCCGGTCGAGGCGCAGATGACCGCCTGCAGTCCGCTCGCCTTCGCGTGCGTGATGGCCAGCGTCATCCCGCGGTCCTTGAAGGATCCGGTCGGGTTGGCCCCCTCGACCTTCAGGTACACCTCGCACCCGGTCAGCTCCGACAGGTGCGGAGCGGACAGCAACGGTGTGTTGCCCTCCCCGAGGGTGACGATCTCGGCGTCCCCGGGGACCGGGATCCGCGAGGAGTAGGCGGCCACGACCCCGGGCCAGCCCGGCCGGGCCGCGTGGCCACGGTCCTGCGCGGCGGCGTCGTCCGCGCCGCTCTCGCCGTGCCTGTTCACGATTCCTCGCCTTCCACCCGCATCACACTGACCACTTCCCGGACGACATCGAGCTTGCTGATCTCGTCGACCGTGGCCCGCAGGGCCGCGTCCGGGGCCGAGTGTGTCACCACCACCAGGCTCGCGGTCGAGTGCTTGTCGCGCTGCCGCACCGCCGCGATGCTCACGTCGTGCACCGCGAACACCTGGGCGATCTGCGCCAGCACACCCGGCCGGTCCGCGACGTCCAGGCTGATGTGGTACCGCGTCGGGGTCCGCCCCATCGGACGCACCGGCAGCGCCGCGTGGGCGGACTCCCGGGGACCACGGCCACCCGCGACCCGGTTCCGGGCGGCGGACACCAGATCACCGAGCACGGCGCTGGCCGTCGGCGCACCCCCCGCACCCTGACCGTAGAACATCAGCTCGCCCGCGGCCGCGGCCTCCACGTAGACGGCGTTCATCGCCCCGCCGACGCCCGCCAGCTGATGTCCCCGCGGGATCATCACCGGGTGTACCCGGGCCGAGACCGACTCGGAGCCGTCCTCGTTCTCCACCCGCTCACAGATCGAGAGCAGCTTGACCGTCCGGCCCAGCCGCCGCGCCGCCGCGATGTCCGACGAGTTGATCCCCGAGATGCCCTCCCGGTGCACGTCGGCGGCCGTGACCCGGGTGTGGAAGGCCAGCGACGCCAGGATCGCGGCCTTGGACGCGGCGTCGTACCCGTCGACGTCCGCGCTCGGGTCCGCCTCGGCGTAACCGAGCCGGGTCGCCTCGTCCAGCGTCTCGCCGTAACTGGCCCCCGTGGAGTCCATGGCGGACAGGATGAAGTTGGTCGTCCCGTTCACGATGCCCATCACGCGGGTGATCCGGTCCCCCGCCAGGGACTCCCGCAGCGGACGCAGCAACGGGATGGCACCCGCCACCGCGGCCTCGTAGTAGAGATCCGCCCCGGACTCGTTCGCCGCGGCGGAGAGTTCCGCACCGTACTCGGCCAGCAGCGCCTTGTTGCCGGTCACCACGGACTTTCCCTTGCGCAGCGCCGTCAGCAGCCACCCGCGCACCGGCTCGATCCCGCCGATCAGTTCGACCACGAGGTCCACATCGGACTCCACGAGCGCGCCCGCGTCCGAGGTCAGCAGGTGCTGCGGCAGTTCCGGATGCTTGTCCGGGCGGCGCACCGCGATACCGGCCAGCTCGACGGGGGCACCGATCCGCGCCGCGAGCTCGTCGGCGTGCTCGAGCAGGGTCCGCGTCACCTCACCGCCGACCGTGCCGCAGCCGAGCAGCGCGACCTTCACGGGCGCCTCGCGATCGTCGCTCACGACACCTCCAGTGCTCTGCGGGACACCCTCCCCTACTGCGGCCGATGATTGTGCCGCAGCGGGGGCCCATCCCGGTCGGTGCTCGCGAGCGCCCACAACATCGTCGCTCACGACACCTCCAGTCGAAGCATGTCCTCGTTCGTCTCCCGCCTCAGCAGCAGCCGGTGGTGGCCGTTGCGCACCGCGACCACCGGGGGGCGTGGCTGCCGGTTGTAGTTGCTCGCCATCGAGTAGCAGTACGCACCGGTGGCCGCCACCGCGACGAGATCGCCGGGGGCCAGGGTGTCCGGTAGCCAGCAGTCACGGACGACGATGTCACCGGACTCACAGTGCTTTCCCACCACGCGGGACAGCGCGGCGGCGACGGTGCCCGGCCGCCCCTCGTCGCTGGACCGGGAGACGAGCCGGCAGTCGTAGGCCGCGTCGTAGAGCGCGGTCCGGATGTTGTCGCTCATCCCGCCGTCGACGCTGACGAACCGGCGCACCGCCTCGTCGCCGAGCGCGACGTCCTTGATCGTGCCCACCTCGTACAGCGTCACGGTGCCCGGACCGGCGATCGCCCGGCCCGGCTCCCCCGCGATCCTCGGCACCGGCAGGTCGGCGAAGGCGCACTCCTTGTGCACGATCTCCCGAATCTGGGTGACCATCTGCGCGGGCGGCGGCGGGTTGTCCCGGTCGGTGTAGGCGATCCCGAACCCGCCCCCGAGGTCGACGAGGTTGAGCTGGTCCAGCAGCTCCGGGCCGTGCTCCTTGCGCAGATCCGCCAGCAGGCCGACCACCCGCCGCGCGGCGACCTCGAAGCCGTCGGTGTCGAAGATCTGCGAGCCGATGTGGCTGTGCAGCCCCGTCAACCGCAGCGACGACGTGTTCAGCACCCGGCGCACCGCCTCGTGCGCCTCGCCCGTGGCGAGCGAGAAGCCGAACTTCTGATCCTCGTGCGCAGTGGCGATGAACTCGTGGGTGTGCGCCTCGACACCGACGGTGACCCGCACGAGCACCGACTGGGTCACCCCGTGCCGTTCCGCGATGTCGGCGAGCCGGGCGATCTCGTGGTACGAGTCCAGCACCACCGTGCCGACCCCGGCCGCGACCGCGGCGTCCAGCTCGGCGCTCGACTTGTTGTTGCCGTGGAAGGTGATGCGTTCCGGCGGGAACTCGGCGCGCTCCGCGATCGCCAGTTCCCCACCGCTGCACACGTCCAGGCTCAGCCCCTGCGCCGCCACCCACCGGGCGATCTCGGTGGACAGGAACGCCTTGCCCGCGTAGTGCACGAGGGCGGGGTCGTCGAACGCCTCGGCGTACTCGGCACAGCGCGACTTGAAGTCGGCCTCGTCGATGACGAACAACGGCGTGCCGTAGATGCGGGCGAGCTCGCGGACGTCCACGCCCGCGATCCGCACGACACCGTCGGGCGCGCGGTAGGTGTTGCGGGGCCAGACCTTCGGATAGAGCCGGTCCAGTTCCTCCGGTGTGGACGGCGGGAACCCGGCCTGGTCCACGTGCGGGTGGACCTCCGCGTGCCGGGGCCCCGCGGGGTGTGCGCACATTGCTAGTTCCTTCTACGGCGAACACGCGCGGCGCGCGCACGCGCCACGCGATGCTACGGACTCGGCCACGGTGTCGACGCTACGCCGCCGTGCCCGCCCGGTACCGGGCCTCGCCCCCGGCCGTCGGCTACATCCGCTCCGGTGCGGACACGCCGAGCAGTCCGAGGCCGTTGGCCAGGACCTGACGTGCGGCCTCACACAGGGCGAGACGGGCGTCGGTGAGCGGGGTCGGCTCCTCGTCGCCCTGGGGCAGCACCCGTGCCACGTCGTAGAACTTGTGGTACGCCGACGCGAGCGATTCCAGGTACCGGGCGACACGGTGCGGTTCGCGCAACTCGGCCGCCTTGGTCAATACGTCGGGGAATTCCCCGATCGTGCGGATCAGGTCCCCTTCTCTGGGGTGGGTCAGCAGCCCGACATCGGCGTCGGGCCGCCGGGCGAGGCCCAGCTCGGCGGCGTTGCGCTGCAACGAGGCCAGCCGGGCATGCGCGTACTGCACGTAGAACACGGGGTTCTCGTTGGTGTGCCTGCGCAGGAGGTCGAGGTCGATGTCGATCGTCGAGTCGACGGAGTAGCGGGCCAGCTCGTAGCGGGCGGCGTCCACGCCGACGGCCTCGACGAGATCCTCCAGGGTTACGACGGTACCCGCCCGCTTGCTCATCCGCACCGGCTCGCCCCCGCTGACGAGGTTGACCATCTGCCCGATCATCACCTCGACGGTGTCCGGGCTGTGGCCCATCGCGGCGGCGGCCGCCTTGAGCCGGGCGACGTAGCCGTGGTGGTCCGCCCCGAGCATGTAGAGGCAGAGGTCGAAGCCCCGGTTGATCTTGTCCCGGAGGTAGGCCAGGTCCCCGGCGATGTAGGCCGGGTCACCGTCGGACTTGATGACCACACGGTCCTTGTCGTCCCCGTGCTCGGTGGAGCGCAGCCACCACGCCTCGTCGGCGAAGTACAGGCTGCCCGCCCGTTTCAGCTCCTCGACCACGTCGCTCACCGCACCGGAGGAGTGCAGCGAGTCCTCGTGGAAGAACACGTCGAAGTCCGTGCCGAACTCGTGCAGACTGCGCTTGATCTCGTCGAACATCAGGCCGACGCCGAGCCTGCGGAAGACCTCGTCCCGCTCGGCGGCGGGCAGGGAGAGCACGTCCGGCTCCTTGCGCACGACCTCGGCGGCGATGTCGTCGACGTAGGCACCCGCGTACCCGTCGTCGGGGGCGTTCTCACCGAGCGCCGCGGCGGTCAGCGACCGCACGAACCGGTCGATCTGCGCACCGGCGTCGTTGAAGTAGTACTCGCGGGTGACCTCGGCGCCCTGCGCGGTCAGCACCCGGCCGAGCGCGTCCCCCACCGCGGCCCACCGGGTGCCGCCGAGGTGGATCGGGCCGGTGGGATTGGCGGAGACGAACTCCAGGTTGATGCGGTGCCCCGCCAGCGCCGTGCCGTGGCCGTACGCGGCCCCCGCCGCCAGCACGCGACGCACGATCTCCCCCTGGGCGTCCGCGGCCAGCCGCAGGTTGAGAAAGCCCGGACCGGCGACCTCGGCGGACTCCACCCCGTCTGTGTCCGAGATCACATCCGCGAGCGCCTCGGCCAGTTCACGCGGCGCCAGTCCGACTTTCTTGGCCACCTGCAGGGCCAGGTTCGTGGCGTAGTCCCCGTGCTCGGGGTTGCGTGGTCGCTCGACCGTGACACGCTCGGGCAGGACGCTGTGGTCGAGGCCACGGTCGGCCAGGACGCGCACGGCGGACGAACGGACGAGGTCGGCGAGAGCGGCAGGGGTCACCAGGCGAGTGTAAGTCCGTCGGCCGCGTCCGATGACACCGACCGTCGGGAGCATCACTACACTGCACGGGCGGGGACGACGTCGCGGTGCGCGACGGCAGCCGAACGGAGACGACAGGAGCCATGGCCAGCGGTAGCAGGAAGAAGGGCGCCCCGAAGAGCGCCGTCTCGGCGGCCCGGGGATCGGTGGCGGCCAAGAAGCAGGTCCCGTGGGGCACGATCAGCGCGGTGGCGGCCATCGTCCTGCTGGCCGCCACGGTGTTCGGCTACTACTACGTGGCCTCCGGGGACCAGCGGGCCCAGCGGGAACGCGAGGACGCGGCCGAGGCGTCGTTCGCGCCGACGGACGACAACCCGGACCCCTCGACCGAGATCGAGGGTGTGGTCACCGAGCAGTACGAGGCCGGCGCGCACGTGCTGCCCACCGAACGGGTCGCCTACGACAAGACGCCCCCGTTCGGCGGCCCGCACGACGGTGTCTGGGCGGCCTGCGTCGGCACCGTCTACGACCAGGGCGTGCGGACCGAGAACATGGTGCACTCGCTCGAGCACGGCGCCGTCTGGATCGCCTACAACCCGGAGAAGGTCACCGGCGAGGACCTGGAGACGCTGAAGCTGCGGGTGGAGGGCAAGCCCTACACCATGATGTCGCCCTACCCCGGCCTGGACGCCCCGGTCTCGCTGCAGTCCTGGGGTCACCAGTTGCAGGTCGACAGCGTCACCGACGAGCGCATCGACCAGTTCATCGCCGCGCTGCGCCGCAACCCGAACACCTACCCCGAGGTCGGCGCCTCCTGCGACGCCGGGCCCGGCCAGTTCGACCCGGACAACCCGCCGCCGTTCAACGCGGAGCCGCCGGGGCCGGACGCCAAGCCGATGGACTACGACGGCTCGGACGCCGCCCCCCAGATGGGCGACGTGCCCCAGCCCGGCGGGACCACGGAAGGCTGACCGGTGACCGGGCAGGAGGAACCGGACGACAGCCGGGACGACAACGGGACGGGATCGGGCGAGGCGGCGCATCCGGAGACCGCGCATCCGGAGGCCGCGGAGTCGGAGACGACGGGGGCGGAGACGACGGGGGCGGAGACGACGGGGGCGGAGACGACGGGGGCGGAGACGACGGAGTCCGGGGAATCCGGAACGGCACGTCCCGGCCTGGCGGGTACGCCGACCTGGTCGCGCGTGGTGATCGCCGGGGCTCTCGCGGTCGCCCTCCTGCTGGTCGGCGCGACCGGCGGGATGTTGCTCGCCGAGAACCGGGAGGGGGCCGACACGGCCGCGTCCCGCACGGCGGGCGCCGACCCTGTCTCGGTGGGCTTCGCCCAGGACATGGCGGCGCACCACCTCCAGGCTGTGACGATGTCGAACATGGTGCGCGACCGCAGTGACAACCGGGCCGTCCGCCAGCTCGCGTTCGACATCGGGAGCACACAGCTGGAGCAGGTCGGCCGGATGAAGGGTTGGCTCATGCTGTGGGGCGAACCGGAGCAGGCCGTCGGCGAACCGATGACGTGGATGTCCGGCCACGGTGAAAATGCAGACGGCGACGGCGGTGCACACGGTGACGCCGGGGCGCACGGGGACGGGAACGCACCGAGGTCCGCAGGCGATCCCCTGATGCCGGGGATGGCGACCGAGGACGAGTTGGCCCGGATGCGGTCGTTGTCCGGCGAGGAGCTGGACGTCTCCTTCCTGCAGCTGATGCTGCGGCACCATCAGGGCGGCGTCGACATGGCCCGGTACGCCGTCGAGCACTCCGAGGTGGGGGCGGTGCGCATGCTGGCGCAGAGCATGCTCGACGTCCAGGGCGCCGAGGTGGACCTCATGCGCACGTTGCTCGCCGAGCGCGACGCCGAACCGCTGCCGTTCCCCTGACGACCGCGCGTCGTCACCCGGGCCCGACGACCACGCTGCCGATCGCCGCGCGCCCGGTCACCAGGACAGCTGGGCACAGCGTTCGGCCGACTCGCGGGGCTCCACCTGCAGCGTCGCGTGCTCGATCGCGTAGCGCGCGGACAGCACCTGCTGGGCCTGCCGCAGCACCGGCTCCGTCTCGGTGCCGGGGCCGACCGTCAGGTGGGCCGAGGCGACCTCCATCCCCGAGGTGAGCGTCCACACGTGCAGGTCGTGCACGTCCTCCACACCGGGCAGTGCGTGCAGTGCGGTGTTCAGTCCGGCGACGTCGATGCCGCGCGGCGCGTGCTGGAAGAGGATCCGCAGCGCACGCCGGGCCAGCACCGCCGTCCTCGGGAGCACGAACAGCCCGATCGCCACGCCCGCGATCGGGTCGGCGTAGCGCCACCCGGTGAGCAGGGTGATCGCCCCGCTCGCCAGCACGGCCAGCGACCCGATCAGGTCGGCCAGCACCTCCAGATAGGCACCGCGGACGTTGAGGCTCTCCTCCGCCCCTCTGCGCAACAGCAGGAACGCCACCACATTGGCGACGAGTCCCCCGGCCGCGGCGAGCAGCACGGGCAACCCCGGCACCTCGGGGGGATCGACGACCCGGGACACGGCCTCGTAGAGGACGTACCCGGCGACCCCGAACAGCAACACCGCGTTCACCAGCGCGGCGAACACCTCACCCCGGTAGAGGCCGAAGGTGCGGGTGAACGTCGGCCCGCTCCGTCCGGCGAGGACGACCGCAGCCAGCGCCATTCCCACACCGAGGACGTCGGTGAACATGTGCGCGGCGTCGGACAGCAGCGCCAGCGAGGACGTCGCCAATCCCACCGCGAGTTCGACGACCAGGAACACGACACCGACAGCGAGCGCCCCGGCCAGGTTCCGCACGTACCTGCCGGACGCGCTGTCGGACCGCGGGACCGCGACATGGTCGTGGCCGTGCCCCATGCCCGTGCCTCCTTCCCTCGTCTCGTCGCGAACATATAGCGACATGCGCATGATTGCAATGCTTTGCGGGGTGAGGTGAGGCTCCCCTGACTCACGACACGCGCCCACCGTACGACCTACTTCCCGTGGCCACCGCCCGGTAAACGCAGCGCACCCGGGCGTGCACTCCGGGTGCCGCTCCCGTGGAACGGGGCGAGTACCTGGACCACTGCCCGCGGGCGGGTCCGGATCGACCCCCGCCCGTACCCCCCGCCCGGGCCGTGCGGTACGCTTCTCATGTCGCACGGCGATGGGCCCTCGTAGCTCAGTGGATAGAGCACTGCCCTCCGGAGGCAGGTGTCGCAGGTTCGAATCCTGCCGAGGGCGCCCAGGATCGACCATGCAAAAAAGCCCTGACCAGCGGAGACGCCAGTCAGGGCTTTTCTCTGTTCGACCGGCCGTACCCGGTCGCATCCTACGGTCGGCCTTCACGGTCGGACGGACGAGGACGCGGGTGCGATGGTCCTCGAACGCTCCGACCGCGGGCACCGGGTCGTCAGAGCGGATCGAGGCGAGCCTTCAGCAGGCAGAACGCATTGCCCTCGGGGTCGGCGAGAACGTGCCAGGGCTCCTCGCCGGTCTGGCCGATGTCGGCTCGCCGCGCCCCGAGCGCCAGGAGACGTTCGAGTTCGGCATCCATGTCACGGTCGGTGGGGTTCACGTCGATGTGCAGCGGCACCGTGCCCGCCGCCTGTTCGGTGCCGGGTCGGAGGATCAGAGTCGGCTGCGGTCCGCCGAAGCCCTCCCGCGGTCCGATCTCGATCGCACCGTGGTCGTCGGGGTCGAGCACGACGAAGTCCAGTACCTCGCACCAGAATCGCGCCAGCCGCTCGGGATCGTGGCAGTTGAGCACGAGCTCACTGATACGACATGCCATTCACCGCACCCACTCTCAGCCTGGGAATCACGGAAGGCCCGCGTGGGATCGTGAACGTCCCGCAGCGCGACCTCGGGGAAGGTACCAGGCACCGCGAGCAGTCACGAACAGATTGATCGCGGAGACGCCCGGCCGCACATACGGCCCGTGCAGCTCACTCCACACCACCGCCGCTGATCTCGCTTTCTCCGACTCCCGGGGACCGCGGCCCCATGGCCGGGAGCGCGGTTGGCGCGGCACGGCCGTCAACTCGCGGCCGTACCGCGCCAGTTCGCGGTCCTGGGATGTCGACTCGCGGTCCTGGGATGTCGACTCGCGGTCGTGGGGTGTCAACTCGCGGGTTTGGGGTGTCGACTCGCGGGAGCGGGGGTCAGCAGTTGGGGGCGCGCCAGAAGCGGGTGGACTTGTTGCCGACGTGGACGTGGTCGTTGTGGTTCGGATAGCCCGGGCCGAGGATCTCCTCGAATCCCGCCGAGCGCGCCGAGGACCACATCTGACACTGCGTCGGGCCGCTCGCCAGTCCGAGGTCGGCCGCCCGGCCGTACATGTGCAGGCTGGTCGGGGAGCCGCCGACCGCGGCGTTGCAGGACTCGCTGCGGAAACCGGAGGTGATCACGAGCGGGCGGTCGCCGAGCTTGTGCCGGAGTGCCTCCAGCTGCCACATCACACGGCGGATGTTCTCCCGCGCGGTCGCCGCGGACACCGTCCCGCCGTAGTAGCTGTTCGCCCCGCAGTTGTCGTTGAACTCGGAATGGCTGAAGTGGATCGGCGTGCAGTCGGCGTCCTGCAACGCGTAGATCCGGTCGTAGGTCTGCGGCCCGGCCACCCCGTCGGCGGCCAGTCCGTAGCCGCTCTGGAACCGCTGCACGGCGGCCTCGGTCGCCGGGCCGTACTGCCCGTCGATGGCAAGTGTCTCGCCGTGACTCACCCAACCGGCCACCCGGATCTGCAACTGCGCGACATCGCTGCCGCTCGCGCCGCGTTGCAGGGTGCGGTTCCAGGTGTAGCAGGAATCGGCCGACGCCGTCGCCGGCGCGGCGACCGCGGCACCCGCCAGACCACCGACCGCCAGCGCCAACGCGGCGAACAGGCTCACGGCACGTCGGAACATCTCGCCTCCTCGAAGGACCGGTCCGGACCTCGTCGAGGCGTCATGCTCATCGTCGGCACCGCACCGGGGCAACACCTGCCGGTGGTCGCCAGCCGGACGGGCGCCGCCGGTCGTCGTGGGCCGGATGCCGTAGCCCGGCCCCACGGAATTGACGGGATCGCCATTTCCGCCACGGTGCGCGCCGCACCCTGGTAGGACGGGCTCAACCGTCCCAAAGAGGTGTCATGTCCCAACACACCGCATCGCTCGCCGCCGGCACCGGCATGCTCGTCGTGGGCATGATCCTCGCGACCACGGCCGGGAATGTCGAGACGCCCGTGTTCGCGCTCGACAAGGTCGGCGTGGTGCTCGCCGTGCTCGGCGGCATCGAGCTCGTCGTGACGGGTTATCTCGTCGCCCGGCGGAAATGAGCTCCCCCCGGGGGGGTGGGTCAGCCGTCCTGTGTCGACTCCGACGTGCCGTGCTCGCGTTCGTGGTACTCGGTGACGGCGGCGAAGGCGCGGGCCCCGTACACGGTGGCGGGTCCGCCGTCCATCATGAAGTTCACCCCGATCGCCTCGGCCGCCTCACCGAGGGTCGCGCCGTTGCGGACCGCGCCCTGGGCGTGGGCGGCGATGCACCCGTCGCACTGCCTGCTCACCGAGACGGCGAGCGCGATGAGCTCCTTGGTCTTCGTGTCCAGTTCACCCGCGGCCATGGTGGCGTCGTGGAGCTGTTTGTACCCCTCGTACGCCCCGGGGATCCACCGCCGCAGCTCCCGGGTGGGAGCCCCCAGTTCGTGCCGCACCGCCCTGCCGTAGCTCGTCATCGACCGCCTCCGTGTCGCTCACCCGTACCGCGGATGTCCGGACCGTGCACGGATGCCCGGCATGCGGCACGGCCACACACCCGATGATCACGGTACGCGGGACCGGGCGCACCACGGAACCGGAACGCGGCCCGACAGGCGTGGGGCCCGGTCACTTCCCACCGGAAGCGACCGGGCCCCACCCGAGGAACACGAACGAGCCCCGCAGGAGGCGTCCGGGCTCCTCAGTAGCCCTGGTAGCCGCCCCCCTCGGCCATCGAGGCCAGACCGGGGTGCTCAGCGAAGCCGCCGTAGCGGTCGAAGGTGTAGCGCACACCCGCGATGATGTTGTCGACCGGGTCATAGATCTCACCGTGGCCCGGCAGCTTGTAGGAGTCGAACGTCGGGTCGATGGTCTGCATCAGGCCCTTGGACGGGGTGCCGCGCGCGGCGTTGATGTCCCAGTTGTTGATGGCCCTGGGGTCCCCGCTCGACTCCTTCTCGATGATGGTCCGGATCTCGTCGACGTGCTCGGCGGAGACCGGGGTGCCGTTGTCCTGCAGGATGCCGATGGCGGTACGGATCCAGCCGTCGAGTTCGTCGACCGGCTCCACCGCCTCGGGAGCGGGCGCCGCACCACCGCCCTCGGCGTCGGCCCGGTTGTCGGCCGCCTCGGCGGGTGCGGGCTCGTCCTTCTCCTCGGCGGGCTCGCCGCCGTCGTCCTTCTCCGCGTCCGCGGGGGTGTTCTCCCCCTCCGGATCGCCGCTCTTCGGGGCGGGCTGCCCACCGCCGACGGGTCCGCCGCCGTCGCCACCCCTGGCCTCGGCGGGGTCACCGGCGTCGTCGGAGTCCTCGTCGTCGGAGCTTGCGGCGCCGTCGCCGCCTCCGTCCGGGGAGGCACCCGCCCGGGCGTCCTGCACGATCGCACTGGACGCGGGCTGGACCGCTGCCGTCGTCGGGTCGTCCGTACCGGCCATCAGCGCGGGGCCGGTGACACCGCCGACGAAGGCGACGAGCACGCCGACGGAGGCGTAGTTGCGGGTCGTGTCGCGCAGGGAACGGCGGAGCGCGGGCGCCTGGATGTTTCGGGTCGGGGCCGTTCGCGTGAGAATGTCCTTCACGCGCTCGAACATCGTGTGGTCTGCCACCTGCGTGGTCTCCTTCTCGCGTACGTTTCCGTCGGCACTGTTCGGGGGCTCGGCCGACGGCGGGGGACTCGGGGAACCGTCCGCTTCGATGAAGATCGGCTTTGTTGAGGCCTCCGCGAGATTACGAAACGACAACGTCGGCGGTCATCAATGGGTGGTCAGGAACACAGATCAAGTGGGTTTGGTTCGGGCAACCTTCCGGGCACGCCTGTTTGTTCAGCCCTGTGCCCAGCGATGAAGACGACCCGTGACGCCGTTCACGAAGGCCGTCCCGCTGATCTTCCCGATCCGGTCACCGATCTCCGCACGGCAACATCCCAGACCCGACGGCACAATTTCGATCTTGCCTACGGGAACGGATCCGGAACGGCGGAGAACCACTTCCGGTAGCCAATCACGATCGTTCTCGTACCGACGGCCACGAATTGCGGGGGAAAGGACTGCGGTCCGTGTGCGATCCGGATGCCCGGCGGGGTGACACGGTCGCGGAGTGTTCGTTCGGGACGCGCTCCGGGTGTCCGCGGATCAGTGGACCGGCGCCGTCGGCCTCCGGACGGGGACCCGGAGCCCGTACGGCAGGGTCAGCGCCACCAGCGCGGCGAGGACCGCTACCGCCGGGAGGGCGCCGAGCGCCCAGGCCCCGAAGACGAGGGGCCCCGCGAGCCCGCTGCCGAGGCCGGCGAACGAGGTCACCGTCGCACGGGAGTGACCCGCGATCCGCTCCTGCAGCCGGGCGTGCCCGACGACCAGCACGGCCCGGTAGACCGCGTAGAAGAGGGCGACACCGCCGAGACCGACCGGGCCCGCCGCGAGACCCGCAGCCGCGAGGACGCCGACCGCGGCGGTC
>NZ_KE387135.1:6591-7947 GCF_000430445.1 Saccharomonospora iraqiensis subsp. iraqiensis | reverse complement strand
CGCCGCCCAGATCGCGGGCCTGTCCGAGGCCGCGGGCGGGCTGCCCGCATCCAGCACCTCGTTCGCGTTCGTCCACGCGGCGCGGGCGCTCGGCCTGCGCCGGGTCGCCGTGGCCGCGAGTTACCCGGACGAGGTGGCGCGGTTGTTCTCCGAGTTCCTCGGCGCGGGCGGCGTCGAGGTGCTGGAGATCTCGAGTGCCGGCATCGACACGGCCGCCGAGGTCGGGAAACTCTCCCCGGACGCCGTCGTTGACCTGATCGTGGCCCGCGACCGTCCCGACGCCGACGCGCTGCTGGTGCCGGACACGGCCATGCGCACACTGGCGTTGATCGAGACCGTCGAACAGCGGTTGGACAAGCCCGTTCTCACCGCCAACCAGGTGACCGTGTGGGAGGGGCTGCGCCTGTCCGGCCACCGGCCGCAGGCACCGGGCCTGGGCAGACTCTTCAGCACGAGGGACACGTGAGCATGCTGGCCGACATCGAACCCGTGAACCGGGAATCCACGGCGTCGATCATCGCGCGCCGACTCCGCGACGCGATCGAGACGGGCGCCCTTCCCCCGGGCACCCAGCTCGGCGAGAGCGACCTGGCCGCCCGGTTCGAGGTGTCCCGGGGGCCGCTGCGGGAGGCGATGCAGCGGCTGCTGTCCGAGGGGCTGCTGCGCAGCGAGCCACACCGCGGGTTGTTCGTCATCGACCTCGAACCGGACGACGTGTACGACGTGTACTGGGCACGCTCGGCGATCGAACGGGCCGCGGCGATCCGCGTCCTGCGTTCCGGGAACCGGCAGCAGGTCGCGGACACGCTGGCGGACGCCGTGCGGGCGATGGCGGAGGCCGACGCGCAGGACGACCCGACGGCGTTGTCCGAGTCGGACCTCGCCTTCCACGAGGCCCTGATCGAGGCCTCCGGCAGCCGACGACTGGTGCGGATGGCCCGCACGCTGCTGATCGAGACACGGATGTGCCTGTCGGCCCTGCAGGACACCTACACCCGGGAGCATCCGGGCACGGACGAGCGCATCGCCGAGCACAACCGGCTCATCGAGGCGCTGCGCTCCGGCGACGAGGACCGGATGCTCACCCTGCTGCAGGCGCACATGGACGACGCCGTCGACCGTCTCGCCCCCACCGCGGACCGCCCCCCGGAACGGGACACCCGGACGTGACCGACCACGGTCGGCTCACCCCGCGAGAGCCCCGACGGTGGTCGCGGCGGTGGCACTGCCCAGGGCGATGCCCCAGCCGACCGGGCCGAGCGGGGTACAGCCGAAGAAGCGGCTGACCCCCGGCGTCTGCACCGCGGCGGCCAGCGCGACCGCCGAGCCGACCCCGCTGATCACCACCGAGGGGCT
>NZ_KE387135.1:1740-6491 GCF_000430445.1 Saccharomonospora iraqiensis subsp. iraqiensis | reverse complement strand
CGGACGCGGCGCGGCCCCACGGACGCCCCGGGAGCTGCTGCGGGCGGGACGGGACCTCGCCGGTCAACTCGGCGGCCTCGCACCGACCGCGACCCGGGTGGCCACCGAGGCGTTCCGCGAACACCGGCTCCGGCTCCCGTTGCAGGCGCCGAGGACGATGCTGAACGTCCCGGTCGGCGGGGCACGGAGGTTCGCCGCGGAGTCGTGGGAGCAGGCGCGGATCGCCCATGTGGCCGCCGCCGCGGGCGTCTCCACGAACGACGTCGTCCTCGCCATGTGTTCGGGCGCGCTGCGCGCCTACCTGAGCGAGCACCGGGCACTGCCGGACCGTCCGCTGGTGGCGATGGTGCCGGTGTCCCTGCGGGACCGCACCGAACGCGCCGAGACCACCGGCAACCGGATCGGGGCCATCCTCTGCGACCTCGGCACCCACCTGCCGGATCCGGGCGCACGGCTCGCGACGGTGTCGGCGTCGATGAGCGACGGCAAACGGTTGTTCGGCGACCTGAGCCCCCTGCAGGCGCTGGCCCTGTCCGCGTTCAACGTCGCGCCGGTCGCGGCCACACCGCTGCCCGGCTGGGTCGACCACACCCGTCCCCCGTTCAACCTGGTGATCTCGAACGTGCCCGGTCCCCGGGGGCGGCAGTACTTCAACGGCGCGCGGCTCGACGGTATCTACCCCGCGTCGGTGCTGCTCGACGGCCAGGCGCTGAACATCACGCTCACCAGCAGCGAAAGCACCCTGGACTTCGGGATCACCGGGTGCCGCCGCAGTGTGCCGCACCTGCAGCGTCTGCTCGGCCACCTGGAGGACGCCCTGGTCGACCTCGAATGCGCCGTCGCCTGACCCTTCCACCCCCGCGAGTCGCCACTCCACGCCCGCGAGTCGCCACTCCACGCCCGCGAGTTGCCACTCCAGGCCCGTGAGGTGCCGCCCGGTGCGGGTGAGTCGTCGCTCCGGCGCCGACCGGGTCCGCGGCGCGCACCGAACCGCCACCTCCTGCCACCGGGCGCGTACGCCGGCCGCGCCGGTTCGGCCGGCTCCCGCCGTCCTGAACTGCCTACTCGCGGTTCCCGGGCGTCAACTCGCCGTCCTGTAGCGGGGACTCGCGGTTCGCGGGCGTCAACTCGCGGTTTTGGAGTGGCGACTCGCGGTCCGTGGGGGTCAACTCGCGGGGGTTGCGGGGCGGTCGGTGGGCCAGGGGTTGATCTCCTCGACCAGTCTGGCGACCGCGAGGACCAGGTCGTCGGAGTGGCGGGGGCCGACGATCTGCAGACCCACCGGCAGGCCGGTCGAGGTGAAACCGGCCGGGACGGTGATCGCGGGTTGCCGGGTCAGATTGAACGGGTAGGAGAACGGCGTCCACTGCGGCCAGTTCTCGTAGCCGCCGTCCGGGGGCACGTCGTGGCCCACCTCGAACGGGGGGATCGGCACGGTCGGGGTGAGCAGCACGTCGTGCCGGGTGTGGAACTGCCCCATGTGGATGCCCAGATTCGCCCCGGCCGCGCTCGCATCGAGGTAGTCGCCCGCCGAGTAGGTGTGTCCCTGTTCCCACACCGCCCGCAGACCCGGATCCACCCGGTCCGCCGCGCCGTCGGGGAAGGAGTCGAGCCATTTCGCCGCGCCGGTGGACCACAGCACGCCGAACGCCTCCGCGGGGTCGCCGAAGCCGGGGTCCGTCTCCTCCACGGTCAGACCGGCCTCGTCGAGCAGCGCGACCACGGAGGCGACCAGCCGGGCGATCTCCGGATCCACGTCGACGTATCCCAGCGTCGGGGAGTAGGCCGCCCGCAGACCGCGCACGTCACGGCGTACGGCCTCGCGGAAGGTGCCGGGCACCGGCGGCAACGCGGCGGGGTCGCGGGGATCCGTGATCGCCAGGACGTCGAGCAGCAGGGCCACGTCGTCCACCGACCGCGCCATCGGCCCGGCGTGCGACAGCGCCCCGAACGGGCTGGCCGGGTACAGCGGGATGCGCCCACCCGTCGGTTTGAAACCGACGATCCCGCAGAACGACGCCGGGATGCGCACCGACCCGCCCCCGTCGGTCCCCACCGAGAGATCCCCCATCCCGGTGGCGACCGCCACCGCGCTCCCGCCGCTGGACCCGCCCGGCGTCAACGCGGGATTCCAGGGGTTGCGGGTGATCCCGTCGAGCGGGCTGTCGGTGACCGCCTTCCACGCCAGCTCCGGGGTGGTCGTCTTGCCCAGCAGGACCAGCCCGTGCTCGCGCATCCGCGCCGTGACCGGGCTGTCCTCCCGCCACGGCTGGTCACGCTCGAGGCACAGCGAGCCCCGCAGCGTCGGCCAGCCCTCGGTGAGGAACATGTCCTTGAGCGACGCCGGGACCCCGTCGAGCCACCCGATCGGATTGCCTTCGCGCCAACGTTCCTCGGACGCGCGTGCCTGCTCCAGTGCCGACTCGGGGTCGACCAGCGTGAACGCCCCGTGCTCGACGTCGCGCTCGGCGATCGTGGCCAGCGCGGTGCGGGTCGCCTCGACCGGCGACAGCTCGCCCGACGAGAACGCCGCCACGAGTTCGCTCGCGGTGAGCAGGGGTGGCGTCGGCATAACTCTCCTCGTGTCACGCCCGCGGCGGACCGCACGGCACGCCGGTCACGTCACGGGTGAGGGTACATAGCCGAGCCGCTTGTCCACGACGTTGCGCAGCGGCCGCCCGTCCACCCATCGTGCGAAGTTGTCGGCGAAGACCTCGACCAGCGCGTTGCGCCAACCCACGATGTCACCGGACATGTGCGGGGTGAGCACCACGTTCTCCATCGTCCAGAGAGGACTGTCCGCGGGCAGTGGCTCGGTCTCGAACACGTCGAGCGCGGCGCCGCCGAGATGACCCGATCGCAGGACCTCGATCAGGTCGTCGGTGACGACGAGTTCGCCCCGGCCCACGTTGACGAACCGCGCACCGGGCCGCATGGCACCCAGCGTGCGCGCGTCGAACAGGTGCCGGGTCGCCCCGGTCAGCGGCGCCACCGCCACCACGAAGTCGTACCCGGGCAGGTGTTCGGTCAACGCTTCCGTGGGCACGACGGTGCCGAAGTCCGGGTCGTCGTCGCGCGCCCGCCTGCCCGCCCCGGTCACCCGCAGCCCAGCCGCACGGAGCAACCGGGCGGTGGCCCGGCCGATCGGCCCGGTGCCCACGACCAGCACCGGCCTGCCCGCCACCCGTTCCGTCTCGCGGTGCTGCCACCTATGCTGGTCCTGTAACCGCAGTGACCCGGCGAAATCCTTGGCGAAGGCGAGCACGACCCCGAGGACGTACTCGGCGATCGGCCCGTCGAACACTCCCCGCGAGTTGGTCAGGACGACGTCGCTGTCCCGCAGCCCGTCGAACATGACCGGGTCGACCCCGGCGCTGGCGATGTGCAGCCACCGCAGACGGTCGGCCGCGTGCCAGGCACCGGGCACGGCGGGGGAAACGAAGTCGTAGACGAACAGGGCATCGGCCCCGCGCAGGGCGTCGGCGAGACCGTCGGCGTCGGTGTAACGGACCGACGCCGCCCGTTCGATGGCTTCCATATCCGGGGGGCGCTTCTCACCGCAGAGTACGGCGAGCACCGGCGGTTGACTGCCAGTCACCGTTGACACGGTATGTGTACGCCGTATGATTGTCAACAATCCGAGGAGTCACCCCGGAGGCCCTCTCCTGCAGAACCGCCGTCGGAGGTGCGAGCCTTGGATTTCGCCGCTCTGGACTTCCCCGTGTTCGACGGCCCGCTGGCGCAGCGCGGCGTCGGGGTGATCGCGCCGTTCGACCTCGCCCTCGAACGGGAGCTGTGGCGCTGGGTGCCGATGGAGGTCTCGCTGCACCTGGCCCGGACCCCGTACGAGCCCGTGCCCGTCAGCATGGAGATGGCCCACCTGGTCAGCAACGCGGCCCACCTCGCGGCGGCCACGCGGGACGTGCTGCACCTGGAGCCGGAGGTGGTGGCCTACCTGTGCAGCTCGGGCAGTTTCGTCAACGGTGTGCCCGCCGAACGGGACCTGTGCGCGGTCATCCGGGAGGCGGGCGCCCCCACGGCGGTGACGACGTCCGGGGCGCTCGCGGAGGTGCTGCGGCTGCTGAACCTGCGCAAGCTGGCCGTGCTGACCCCGTACGACGCCGACCTGACCGGCAGGCTGCACGACTTCCTGGACGAGCTCGGGGTCAAGACCATGGCGAGTGACCACCTCGGACTCGGCGGGGGGATCTGGAAGGTCAACTACCGCACCATCGCCGAACGGATCCTCGCCGCGGATCACGAGGGCGCCGAAGCGATCTTCGTGAGCTGCACGAACCTGCCGACCTACGACGTCATCGAGCCGTTGGAGACCGCCCTCGGCAAGCCGGTGCTGACCGCGAACCAGCTCACCATGTGGGCGTGCCTGCGGCGGATGGACCTGCCGATCGTCGGCCCCGGCGGGTGGCTCCGCGAGGTGTCCTGACCCGGCCGACCCGGCCCCGTCCGCCGACGAACGAGGAGGAGGTGTCCCGTTGTCCGTGTCCCCCACCCGGACCACCACGGTCGGCTTCGTGTACCCGGACCACGCCGCCGAGGACGACTACCCGCTCGCCGAACGCGTGCTCGCCGACGGCACGCGCCTGCCCGTGGCCCACATCTACGGCACCGACCTGCACGCGGTGGACGAGCTGCTCGACCTCGGCGCCCCCGCGCGGTTGGCCGAGGGGGCGGCCCTGCTGACCCCGCACGAGCCGGCCGCCGTGGTGTGGGCGTGCACGAGCGGCAGCTTC
>NZ_KE387135.1:0-1640 GCF_000430445.1 Saccharomonospora iraqiensis subsp. iraqiensis | reverse complement strand
GCGTGCCGGTGACGGCCCGCGGCTCCGGCACCGGCCTGTCCGCGGCAGCGCGCCCGCACCCCGACGGCCTCGTGGTGTCGTTCGAACGGATGAACTCGGTTCTGGAGATCGACGAGGGGAACCACGTGGCCGTGGTCCAGCCCGGGGTGACCCTGTCCGAACTGGACGAGAGGACGGCACGGGCCGGACTCGGCTACACCGTCTACCCCGGGGAGATGAGCGCCAGTGTCGGCGGCAACGTCGGGACCAACGCGGGCGGGATGCGCGCGGTGCGCTACGGCGTCACCCGGCACAACGTGCTCGGTCTCCAGGCGGCACTGCCCACCGGGGAGCTGATCCGCTCCGGGGGCCGGACGGTGAAGACCGCCAGCGGCTACGACCTGACCCAGCTCGTCATCGGTTCGGAGGGCACGCTCGCGCTGGCCACCGAGATCACGGTCAAGCTGCATCCCCGGCTGCCGCACTCGGCCACCGTGCTCGCCCCGTTCGACGACCTCGACACGGTGATGCGGGCGGTCCCGGAGATCGTCTCCAGCGGACTGGAACCGCACATCCTCGAGTACATCGACGCGCTGACCATGGCCGCCATCACGCACAGCACCCAGCTGTCGCTGGGCATCCCGGACGAGGTGCGCGACGCCTCGCAGGCCTACCTCGTGGTCGGCCTGGCCAACCGGGCGGCCGACCGGCTCGACGGCGACGTGGAGGCCCTCGGCACGCTGCTCGGCGAGCTCGGCGCCGCGGACGTGTACGTGCTGGAGGGCTCCTCGGCACGCAGGCTGATCGAGGCCCGGGAGAACGCCTTCTGGACGGCCAAGGCCGCGGGCGCCGACGACGTGCTCGACGTCGTCGTGCCCCGGTCGGCGTTGCCGGAGTTCCTCGCCGAGTCCCGCGCCGCGGCCGAACGGGCCGAGTCCGGTGTGATCGGCTGTGGTCACGCCGGGGACGGCAACGTCCACCTCGCCGTGTTCCAGCCGGACCCCGAGCGGCGTTCGGCGTTGCTGGAGGAGATCTTCGCCGCCGGGATGCGGCTGGGCGGGGCGATCTCCGGCGAACACGGGCTCGGCCATGCGAAGACCGGGTACTTCCTCCGGCTGGAGGACCCCACCAAGATCGATCTGATGCGACGACTGAAGCAGGCCTTCGACCCCGCCGGGATCCTCAACCCCGGCGTGCTCTTCGGCGGCCGGGAGGACTGACGATGACGATGAACGGCGCGCAGGCCCTGATCCGCACCCTCGTCGACGCCGAGGTCGACGTGTGCTTCACCAATCCGGGCACCTCGGAGATGCACTTCGTGTCCGCACTGGACAGTGTACCGGAGATGCGGGGCGTGCTGGGCCTGTCCGAGGGCGTGGTCACCGGCGCCGCGGACGGCTACGCACGGATCGCCGACCGCCCGGCCGCGACGCTGCTGCACCTCGGGCCGGGGCTGGGCAACGGCCTGGCGAATCTGCACAACGCCCGCCGGGCACACACCCCGGTGGTCAACGTCGTCGGCGACCACGCCACCCACCACAAGCGCTACGACGCCCCACTGGAGTCGGACATCGAGGCGGTGGCCGGATCGCTGCAGGGCTGGGTGCGCCGTTCGGCGAGCACCGCCGACGTCGGCGCGGACGCGGCGGCGGCGGCCGCCG
>NZ_KE387134.1:1538-4525 GCF_000430445.1 Saccharomonospora iraqiensis subsp. iraqiensis | reverse complement strand
ATCCCCGTCCGACCCGGCGCGGGAGTGGCGGTCGGCGTTCCTGCGGATGCCGTACCAACGTGACGCGCTGGCCCGGCACGCGATGATCGTGGAGACGTTCGAGACGGCCTGCACCTGGGACCGCTTCGAGGAACTCCACGAAGCGGTCACCGCCGCGGCCGACGAGGCGATGCGGCGCACCACCGGGGGCGGTGCGGTGACCTGCCGGTTCACCCACGTGTACCCGGACGGCCCCGCGCCGTACTACACCGTGTACGCACCCGGACGGTGGGGGAGCACGCTCGCCCAGTGGGACGAGATCAAGACCGCGGTGTCCGAGGCGATCCTCGCGCACGGCGGCACGATCACCCACCATCACGCGGTCGGCCGCGACCACCGCCCGTTCTACGACCGGCAGCGTCCGGCCCCGTTCGCCGCCGCGCTCGCCGCGGCCAAACGCACCCTCGATCCCACGTGGAGCCTGAATCCGGGGGTGCTGCTGCCCGGGGCCGGTGGCACGACCTGACCACCGCGCGCGCGGTTGGACCGCCGCCGGGCGGGCACTCTCCCCGCGACGACCGTGTCCCCGCCGGCCGGAAGGACGGGGACACGGCGACGCCGAGGGAGGGAGGGCGCCGTGGCCGGGCGGACGGTGGCCCAGCACCTGGTCGACCTGCTGGTGCGGGCCGGGGTGCGCCGGATCTACGGGGTGGTCGGGGACAGCCTCAACCCGGTCACCGACGCGGTGCGCCGCACGGACGGGATCGACTGGGTGCAGACCCGGCACGAGGAGGCGGCCGCGTTCGCCGCCGGGGCCGAGGCGCAGATCACCGGACGGCTCACCGCCTGCGCGGGCAGCTGCGGCCCCGGCAACCTGCACCTGATCAACGGCCTGTTCGACGCGCACCGCAGCATGGCGCCGGTCGTGGCGATCGCCGCGCACATCCCCAGCGAGGACATCGGCACCGACTACTTCCAGGAGACCCACCCGGAGCGGCTGTTCGTCGAGTGCAGCCACTACTCCGAGATGATCTCCACCCCGGCGCAGCTGCCCCGCGTCGCGCACGCCGCCATCCACCACGCCCTCGGCCTCGGCGGCGTCTCGGTGCTCACCGTCCCGGGCGACGTGGCGGGGCAGGACTCGCCCGAGGACAGGACGACGATGGTGCCGCTCGACCGGTCGCCGACGATCCGCCCGACCGACACCGACATCGACGCCTTCGCCCGGCTCGTCGACGACTCCCGCCGGGTCACCCTGTTCTGCGGCGCCGGGGCCGCGGGCGCGCACGACGAGGTGATGTCCTTCGCCGGACGGGTGCTCGCCCCCGTGGGCCACGCCCTGCGCGGCAAGGAGTGGATCCAGTACGACAACCCGTACGACGTCGGCATGTCCGGGCTGCTCGGCTACGGCGCCGCCTACGAGGCGATGCACGAGTGCGACCTGCTCGTGCTGCTGGGCACCGACTTCCCGTACCACCCGTTCCTGCCCGACGACGTGCGGACCGTGCAGGTGGACGTCCGGCCCGAGCACCTGGGCCGCCGCTCGCGGCTGGACCTCGGTATCTGCGGCGACGTCGCCGAGACACTGCGGTGCCTCACCCCGAAGGTCACCCCGAAGACCGACCGCACCTTCTTCGACCGGATGCTGCGCAAACACGCCGACGCACTTGAAGGCGTCGTCGCCGCCTACACCACCGGGGTGGAACGGCACCGGCCGATCCACCCCGAGTACGTCGCCTCCGTGCTGGACGAGGTGGCCGCGGACGACGCGGTGTTCACCGTGGACACCGGGATGTGCAACGTGTGGGCAGCCCGCTACATCAGCCCGAACGGGCGGCGCCGGGTCATCGGGTCGTTCACCCACGGGTCGATGGCCAACGCGCTGCCGCAGGCGATCGGCGCGCAGCTGCCCGACCGGTCCCGCCAGGTGGTCGCCATGTCCGGCGACGGGGGCTTCGCCATGCTGCTGGGGGAGTTCCTCACCGTCGTGCAGTACGGCCTGCCGGTGAAGGTCGTGCTGTTCGACAACTCGTCGCTGGGCATGGTGGACCTGGAGATGATGGTCGCCGGGCTGCCCCCGTACGGCACCACCTACCCGGAGACCGACTACTCCGCTCTGGCCCGCGCCGCGGGCGCGCACGCCCGGCGGGTGACCGACCCGCGCGACGTGACCGACGGGCTGCGCGAGATCCTCGCCCACGACGGTCCGGCACTGCTGGACGTGGTCACCGACCCGAACGCGCTGTCCCTGCCGCCGCACATCACCGGGCAGCAGCTCACCGGGTTCGCGCTCGCCACCAGCAAGATGGTGCTGCAGGGCGGCGTCGGCCGGATGCTGCGGCTGGCCCGCGCCAACCTACGCAACATCCCCCGCCCGTGAGCGGCGGGGCCGCCGGACGCGCGAGGGGCGGACACCGGCGGGTCACAGGCCCTGTCGGGCGGCCTCGGCGGCGAAGGTGTCGTGGGTGGCCCGGTCGAACAGCACCATCCGCAGCTCCGGCTCCGGGGCGTCCCCCGCCGCGTCGGCCAGCGTGCGCAGCGCGATCTCCGCGGCGGAGTCGACCGGCCAGCGGTAGACACCGGTGGACACGGCCGGGAACGCGACGGAGCGGGCACCGAGGTCGCGCGCCACCCGCAGCGAGTTCCGGTAGCAGTCCGCCAACAGCCCCGAGCGGTCCTCCGCGGCCGAGAAGACCGGACCGACGGTGTGCACCACCCACCGCGCGGGCAGCCGCCCGGCCGTGGTGGCCACCGCCTGCCCGGTCGGCAGGCCCTCGGGGTAGTCGCCCGCGCGGAGACGTTCGCACTCGGCGAGGATGTCCGGCCCACCCTTGCGATGGATGGCGCCGTCCACCCCGCCCCCGCCGAGCAGGGACGAGTTCGCCGCGTTCACCACGACGTCGACGTGCTGTTCGGTGAGGTCCCCGAGTACGAGGTCGATCCGCGCCATACCCGCCATTGTCGGGGTGGGTGGGGCGTGCCGTCCACGCGGACGCGCGCGCTCCCGC
>NZ_KE387134.1:0-1438 GCF_000430445.1 Saccharomonospora iraqiensis subsp. iraqiensis | reverse complement strand
CGTGGGGCCGGTCGCGCTGGTGACCGGCGCGGCGATGCTCGGTGCGTTCGTCGCCCACGGGCTGACGACCCCGCGGACGCCGCTGCTGGACCCGCGCCTGTTCGCCCGGCCCCCGTTCGGGGTGGCGGCGCTGTCCCTGCTGCTGCTCGGCATGTCGGTGTTCGGCACGACGTTCCTGCTGCCGCTGTACCTGCAGGGCGGGCGCGGCCTGTCGGCCTGGGGGACCGGGCTGCTGCTCGCCCCGCAGGGGGTGGGCGCGGCGCTCGGCTCGGTACTGGTCAGCAGGCTCGTCGACCGGGCTTCGGCACGGACCCTGGTGCTGACCGGACTCGCCCTGGTCACGGTCGGCACGGTCGCGTTCACCCGGCTCGGGCACGTCCCGGACGCGGTGCTGACCGGGTCGCTGCTGCTGCGGGGCTTCGGCGCGGCCCTGATCGGGACGCCGGTCCTGGCGCTGGTGTACCGCCGGGTCGGGCAGGATCTGGTCGCCCGGGCCTCGGGGGCGCTCAACCTGCTCAACACCGTGGGCGGTTCGGTGGGCACCGCCGTGGTGTCGGTGGTCCTGGCCGCCAGGTTCGCCGAGCGGGGTGCGCAGGCCCCGGCCGCCTACGCCGACACGTTCTGGTGGGTGCTCGGCTTCTGCCTGCTCGCCGCCGCCGCGGCCACCCGCCTCCCCGCCACCCGCCCCGGCCACTGAGCGCTCACGCGCCGTTGTGCCGTGAGGGGCACATTCCCTGCGTGGGACGCAGCGAATGTGCCCCTCACGACACAAACGGACGCGACCGGCGGCTCAGGTCGGGTTCGCGGCGTGCAGGTTCTTCGCGGTGGGGGAGGTCGGCACGTCGGCCGGGTCCGGGTGGGTGCGCAGCAGCCGGTCCGCCGTGCCGGACGTGGTGACGGTGAACCAGTAGTGCTCGTTCTTGTAGTGGTGTAGCCGGTGGTTGCGCCACACCGCCTTGTACAGCCGGGTCTTCGGGCGGTGGTCACTGTGGATCAGGTAGTGGGTCCACTCGTAGCCGAAGCCGATCGCGGCGGTCATCGCCAGGAACGTCAGCCCGAGCCCGAGGCGGGGGAACGCCAGCACCGCGACCGCGGTGAGCGCGGGCAGCAGCCACAGCAGCACCGGCCACGGGATGAACACCAGCGGCAGGTCGCGCGGGTCGGCGTGGTGCTCCCGGTGTTTGCGGGCCACCAGCGGGTCGATCCGGGTGCCCGCCACCTCGCGGGGACGCCAGTGCAGCACACAGACGTGGATCACCCATTCGACGAACGGGAACGCGGCGAGCATGGCGACCGGCACGAGCGCGTCGGACAGCCGCCAGTCACCGACGACCAGACGCGCCGCCAGCGCCGCGGCGAACACGGCGCCGATGATCCACGGCGACGGGTGCCGCCAGAACTCCCGCCACGCCGCACCCAGCGACAGGCCCCGCCGGGT
>NZ_KE387133.1:2652-4408 GCF_000430445.1 Saccharomonospora iraqiensis subsp. iraqiensis | reverse complement strand
CGCGGCCGCCCTGGATCCCGCGACGCGACGCGGGCGCGGCCCGCTGCTCGCGGCCGTGGGGGCCGTGGTGGCGATCGGTGTGCTGGTCACCGCAGTGCTGATCGGGTCGGGGGACGACGACCCGACCACCGCCGCCGCGCCGTCGAGTACGCCACCCTCGTCGAGTTCCCCGTCCCCCACGGTGAGTGCGGCACAGGCCCGGCAGGCGGTCGCCGACTACTACGCGCTGCTGCCCGACAGCCGGGACGCCGCGTGGGAACGGCTCGGCCCCGAACTGCGTGCCGAGGGACGCGAGACGTTCGACGACCGGTGGAGCAAGGTCCGGAAGCTGGAGGTCCTGTCCGAACCGCGGATGACCGGGGACGACTCCGTGCACGTCGGTCTGCGGATGCGGATGCGCGACGACACCATCGTCACCGAGTTTCACCAGCACGAACTCGTGCGGCTGGACGGCACGGTGCTGCTGCGCACCAACACGGTCCTGCACAGCGAGACCACCGCCCCACCGAAGGACGACAAGGACAAGGACAAGGACGACAAGAAGGACAAGAAGAAGGACGACGAGAAAAAGGACGAGAAAAAGAAGGACGAAAACGGTAAGGACAAGAAGGACGAGGAGGGCGGAGACGGGGACGACGACTGACGCCGCCGCACCCCTGCTCTCCTCCGCGTCAACCGCCCGCGCCGCGGCCCAGGGTGTCCAGCAGTTCCCGACAGGACCGTTCGCAGCGTCGGCACGACTCCGCGCACACGCGGCAGTGTTCGTGGTGGGAGGCGTGCGACTCGCATTCGTCACCGCACGTGCGGGCGGCGACCGCGCACGCCTCCAGCACCGACCGGGTGAGGTTGGCGTCGTAGTCGGTGTGCCGGGACAGCACCCGCGCCGTCGTCTCGCACACGTCGGCACAGTCGGCGTTGGTCCGGATGCACTTACGCAGCTGCGGCAGCATGTCGTCGGACTCGGACAGGCACGCGTCGGCACACGCGGTGCAGGATTGTGCGCAGGCCACGCACTCCTCGATGCACCGCACCAGCGCGTCCCGGTCGAGTCCGCCCAGGTCCCCCGGGTAGGTCCGTACCATTTCGGCCACGGGCATGGTTCTCCCTCCTCCGGTCACGGTGGGTCGCGGATCGCGGTCACAGGATTCGCCGGAAGGGGACGCCGGTAAACGGGTTCGCGCGCACGCTCACCGGGACGGCGACGGGCGCCGCGCCCAGCTCACCGTGAGCACGTTCTCCTCGTCGTGGCTGTCGACGTGGGTGCCGAACGGTTCGCTGCTCGCCCCCAGCACGGCGGCCAGCCACCCCCGGTCCCGCGATCCGGCGGGTTGCAGCCGCAGCCGCCGCGACTGCAGCGGCAGCAGCCGCAGGCCGGTCAGCTCGCCCGTGTCGGCGTCCAGCGTCGGCACGTACAGCAGGCGCAGATCACCCCGGTAGCGCTCGAAGCCGCTGATGCCCTCGTAGTCGTTGAGCAGGTCGCCGCAGCCGTAGAGGATGAGCCTGCCGTGGTGCACCTCGATCGGCCGGGGGTGGTGCGACGAGTGCCCGTGCACGAGGTCCACCCCGTGTTCGACGAGGGTCCGCGCGAAGCGCACCTGCTCGGCGGGCACCTGGTAGCCCCAGTTCGTTCCCCAGTGGACGGAGAACACGACCACGTCCCCGGGCCGCCGGACGGCGGCCACCTCGGCCAGGATCTCCTCCGCCCCGGCGGCGGACAGCTCCGGCAGCAGACGCACGCCGGGCCGGCCGGGCGCGG
>NZ_KE387133.1:0-2552 GCF_000430445.1 Saccharomonospora iraqiensis subsp. iraqiensis | reverse complement strand
CGGCCGAGCAGGACGACCTCGCGCACGCGGCTCGACCGCAGTCGCCGCAGCGCGTGCGGCGCGATCGGGGTGTGGGCCAGCTCGTCCGGGTCGGCGGTGAGGATCCGTGCGACGTCGAGCGCGACGTTGCCGTTGCCGACGACGGCGACCCGCTCGGCCGACAGATCGACCGCGTCGGCGGGCACGTCGGGATGCCCGTTGTACCAGCCGACCACGGTCGTCGCGGCCACGCTGCCGGGCAGGTCCTCCCCCTCGATGCCCAGTGCGCGGGCCGCGGAGGCACCGACGGCGTAGAGCACCGCGTCGTGCCGGGCGGACAGGTCGTCGACGGTGACGTCGGTGCCCACCTCGACCCCGAGTTTCCGTCGCAGCCTCGGGTGCTTGTGGAAGCGGGCGAACGTCTCACCGATCTTCTTCGTGGACGGGTGGTCGGGTGCGACCCCGTACCGGACGAGTCCCCCCGGCGTGGACAGCCGGTCGATGAGCGTCACCCGTGCGTTGGTGTGCAGCAACAGGTCCTCGACGGCGTACATCCCGGCGGGTCCGGTCCCGACCACCGCGACGTCCAACGGCGCCATGTCGCTGGGCACGTCGCGGGCGAAGACCGGCGGCGACCACGGGTGGAAGTTCGGCGCCGGGTCCGCGGCCTCGGCCACCGGGTCACGGTCGGCACCCCGGTCGGCACTCCGGTCGGCGTAGTAGGCCGCGTTGAGCTCCGCGTAGGCGGTCATCGGCCCGGAGAGCACGTCCACCGGCACGATCGCGTCGACCGGGCACGCGTCCGCGCACGCGCCGCAGTCGATGCAGCTCGCCGGGTCGATGTAGAGCATCTCGGTGCTGCCGAAGTCCGGCTCGTCCGGTGTCGGGTGGATGCAGTTGACCGGGCAGACCGTCACGCAGGACGCGTCGTTGCAGCAGGTCTGGGTGATCGCGAACGCCATCGGCTCAGATCAGGTTCGCGCGCTTGTAGACGCGGGTGGCCGCCGCGGTCAACAGCCCGGCCGAGTCCAGGAACTCCATCAGACCCGCGCAGCTCGACCGCAGCATCGACTTGTAGTGCTCGTTCGCCCGGGCCTCCCGGACCGCGCGCCGGGTGTCCAGCCCCGCGTTGGCGTAGACGTCGCGGCTGACCATGCTGGTGACGATGAAGTAGGCGGCGATCGACACCACCAGCGCGATGCCCTGCCTGCGCAGCCTGCTCACCCCGCGCAGCCGCTCCAGGGTCTCCTCCCGGGCGAACTTCATGTGCCGGGACTCCTCGACCACGTGGATGTTGTTGATGGTGCGCACGAACGGCGCCACCCGCTCGTCGCGCATCCAGTCCCGCTGCATGACGTCCAGGACCTCCTCGGCGACCAGGATCGCCGCGTAGGCGGCCTCCCCGGTCGCGACGGTCTTGAACAGCCTGCCGAGCTCGACCACCGCGCGGCGCGGACGGTAGGCCGGTGCCCGCAGCTTCGCCGCGCCGCGGGCGAACATGATCGAGTGCCGGCACTCGTCGGCGATCTCGGTCAGCGCCCACTGGAACGCGGGGTCGGTCGGGTCCTTGGCGTAGAAGTCCCGCAGCACCATCTGCTGCAGGATCATCTCGAACCAGATGCCGGTGCTGGCCACCGAGGCCGCCTCCTGGCGGGTCAGCTCCCGCCGCTGCGCCTCGGTCAGCTCGGCCCAGTACGCCGTCCCGTACAGGGTGCTCCACTCGGGGCTGGTGCCGTGGTGGTCGGTGTCCAGCGGGGTCTCCCAGTCGACCTCCCGGGCGGGGTCGTAGGACAACGTCTCGGACGAGTCCAGCAGCCGCCGCGCCACGGTCTCGCGCTCGGAGGGGGAGTTCCCGGCCTGCTCCCGGGTGTCTTCGACGCTGGTCATGGGAGACCTCCTGTACGCCCGTGTACCTGTTACCGCGATTTACGGTTACCCCAAAGTAACACGTACTCGCGGCGTTGCCCAGAGGCGTGTCGACACGGGGATCCGGGAGAACCGGGGCACGGGTGCGGACACGAAAAAACCCCAGGCCCGTGCGGACCTGGGGTTCGGTGTGGCTCCCCCGGCTGGACTCGAACCAGCAACCTTTCGGTTAACAGCCGAATGCTCTGCCATTGAGCTACGAGGGATCGCTCCCGGCCTGCTCGGAGCGTTCGAAGCACTCCGTGCTGACCGGTGACTACTGTAATACACACCCGACCGGGCGCCGACACCCACCCCCTCCCCGTGCCGACACCCGCCCCCAGCGGGACACGGTGGTGTCCGGCGGGTGAGCGACGGGTACGGGACACTGGAACCGGGTAGCCCGCCGTGCGAGGAGGCATCGATGAAGACTTTCCTGTTGGGCGCCGCCGCGGGTTACGTGCTCGGGGCCCGCGCGGGTCGTGCGCGGTACGAGCAGATCGTGCGCAACTACCGCAGACTCGCCGACCACCCGGCGATGCAGGGCGCGGCCGGGGTCGCCCGGGCGAAGGTGGGGGAGAAGGTCGGCGGGCGCATCCCGTTCACCCACCGCAGGCCCGCCCCGCACGGTCACGACGGCCACGCCACCGCGACCCCCGGCGGGCCGG
>NZ_KE387132.1:6181-10145 GCF_000430445.1 Saccharomonospora iraqiensis subsp. iraqiensis | reverse complement strand
CCCGCGCCGGCCACGCGGCCGGGCCGGGCGCCGCTCAGCCGGTCCGGGTGAGGGCGACCGTCACCTTCGCCCCGTCACCGACGGTCCCGGGGTACCCGCCGGGGGCCTCGCCGTAGGAGACCCCGATGGCCAGGGTCTCGTTCGCCAGGAAGTCCTCGTAGGACCGGACCGCGTCGGTCACCTCGGCGGGGGCGTCCACCGTCAGGCCGATCCGGTCGGCCACGTCGAGCCCCGCGTCCCGGCGGGCCTGCTGCACCACCCGGACCAGGTCGCGCACCACACCCTCGGCGGCCAGTTCGGGCGTGACCGCCGTGTCGAGCGTGACCAGTCCCGAACCGCCGGGCAGTTCGGCCGCCGCCCCGGGATCGGTGGCGACCAACCGCCGCTCGTACTCCCCCTCCTGCAGTTCGACACCGGCGGCGACGACCGCCCCCTCCGGGGTGGTCGTCCAGTCACCCGCCTTGACCGCCTTGATCACCTTCTGCACGTCCTTGCCGAGCCGGGGCCCCGCGGCGCGCGCGTTGACCGCGACCTCGAACCCGCCGTGCGCGGCGACGTCGGTGGTCAGCTCGACCGACTTGACGTTCACCTCGTCCCGGACGATGTCGGCCAGCGGCCGCAGCTGTTCGGCGTCCTCGGCGGCCACCAGCAGCTTCGCCAACGGCAACCGCACCCGCAGCTTGTTCGCCTTGCGCAGCGACAGCGCCGACGAGCAGACCTGCCGCACCCGGTCCATCGCCGACACCAGCGCCGGGTCGGCGGGCAGTTCGTCGACCAGCGGCCAGTCGCACAGGTGCACCGACCGGCCCCCGGTCAGCCCACGCCAGACCGCCTCGGTGGTCAGCGGCAGCAGCGGGGCCGCGGTCCGGCAGACCACCTCCAGCACCGTGTGCAGGGTGTCGACGGCGTCCGCCTCGCCCGCCCAGAACCGGTCCCGGGAACGGCGCACGTACCAGTTGGTGAGCACCTCGAGGAACTCCCGGACCCGCGCGCACGCGCCCGCGATGTCGTAGCCGTCCATCGCCGCGCCGACGTCGGTGACCAGCTCGTGCGCCTTCGCGAGCAGGTACCGGTCCAGCACGTGTTCCGAGTCGGTGCGGACCCGCCCGGTGATGCCCTCGGCGCCCGCGTACAGCGCGAGGAAGTAGTACGAGTTCCACAGCGGCAGCACCGCCTGCCGGACCGCGTCCCGGATGCCCTTGTCGGTGACGATCAGGTTGCCGCCCCGCAGGATCGGGCTGGCCATCAGGTACCAGCGCATCGCGTCCGAGCCGTCCCGGTTGAACACCTCGGTGACGTCCGGGTAGTTGCGCAGCGACTTGGACATCTTCTGCCCGTCCGAGCCGAGCACGATGCCGTGCGAGACGCACGTGCGGAACGCCGGACGGTCGAACAGCGCCGTGGCGAGCACGTGCAGCGTGTAGAACCAGCCGCGGGTCTGACCGATGTACTCGACGATGAAGTCGCCGGGATAGTGGTGCTCGAACCACTCGGCGTTGTCGAACGGGTAGTGGACCTGCGCGAACGGCATCGACCCCGAGTCGAACCACACGTCCAGCACGTCCGGCACCCGGCGCATCGTCGCCGCACCGGTCGGGTCGTCCGGGTTCGGCCGGGTCAGCGCGTCGATGTGCGGGCGGTGCAGATCGGTGGGGCGCTGCCCGAAGTCCCGTTCGAGTTCGTCGAGCGAGCCGTAGACGTCCACCCGGGGATAATTCGGGTCGTCCGAGACCCACACCGGGATCGGTGTGCCCCAGTACCGGTTGCGCGAGATCGACCAGTCCCGGGCGTTCTCCAGCCACCGGCCGAACTGGCCGTCCTTGACGTGCTCGGGGTACCAGGTGATCTGCTGGTTCAGCTCGACCATGCGGTCCCGGAACCGGGTGACCGCCACGAACCACGACGACACGGCCCGGTAGATCAGTGGGTTCCGGCAGCGCCAGCAGTGCGGATAGGCGTGCTCGTAGGTCTCGTGCCGCAGCAGCACCGCACCCTGCCGCGCCGCCGAACCCGTGCCGTGCTTGAGGTCGCGGATGATGTCGGCGTTGGCGTCGAAGACGTTGCGGCCCTCGTAGTCGGGCACCTGCGCGTCGAACCGTCCCTTGGCGTCGACCGGGGTGACCGGGACGATCCCGGCGGCGTCGGTGACCGCCTTGTCCTCCTCGCCGTAGGCGGGGGCGATGTGCACGATGCCCGTGCCGTCGTCGGTGGTGACGTAGTCGGCGGCGAGCACACGGTGGGCGTTGGCCTGCCCGACGAAGTACGGGAACGGCGGCGCGTACCGCGCACCGAGCAGGTCGGTCCCCCGGTACCGGGCGACGATCTCCGGGTCCGCACCGAGTTCCCGCGCGTACGCGGGCACCCGGGCCTCGGCGAGCACGAACCGCCTGCCGTCGTCGTCGCGCACGACGACGTAGTCCACGTCCGGGTGGACCGCGGTGGCCAGGTTCGACGGGACCGTCCACGGCGTGGTGGTCCAGACCAGCAGATAGGCGCCGTCGAGTTCGGCGAGGGAGCCGTCGTTGCCCTCCACCCGGTAGCCGAGCGTGACGGCCGGGTCCTGCCTGCTCTGGTAGACGTCGTCGTCCATCCGGAGCTCGTGATTGGACAGCGGTGTCTCGTCGCGCCAGCAGTACGGCAGTACCCGGTACCCCTCGTACACCAGGCCGGAGTCCCAGAGCCGCTTGAACGCCCAGATCACCGACTCCATGTAGGAGACGTCCAGGGTCTTGTAGTCGTTGTCGAAGTCCACCCAGCGCGCCTGGCGGGTGACGTACTCCTGCCACTCCGCCGTGTAGCGCAGCACCGACTCGCGGCAGGCACGGTTGAACTCGGCGATGCCCATCTCGTCGATCTGGGCCTTGTCGGTGATGCCGAGCTGCCGTTCGGCCTCGAGCTCGGCGGGCAGGCCGTGCGTGTCCCAGCCGAACCGGCGCTCCACCCGCCTGCCCCGCATGGTCTGGTAGCGGGGCACGATGTCCTTGACGTACCCGGTGAGCAGATGCCCGTAGTGCGGCAGGCCGTTGGCGAACGGGGGACCGTCGTAGAAGACGTACTCGTTGGCGCCGTGGGTACCGGCCTCCCGGTTGTCCACCGTCGCGGCGAACGTGCCGTCCGCCGCCCAGTACGCCAGGACGTCCTTCTCCATCGCGGGGAACGACGGGTGCGCGGGGACCTGGTCGGCGTCCTGCTCGCCGACGGAAGCCTGGGGATACATCGTCGGGGTAGCTCCTCGCGGTTCGGCTGTCTCTCGCACGGGCCGCACATCCGGCCGGCCCCCACGGGGACGAGACGGCGCCTGTCGGCAGGCGCGCGTACCGCGGTACCACCCCGCTTGCCCGCGCCCCACGGCACGGACCACTCGTTGCACCGGCGGTGACGGGCCGGACCCGTCCGGTTCTACTGAGGTGCGCCCGCCCCCGCCCGGAGGCGGTCGGGGCGGTCGTACACCCGTTCTTCCGGAGGCTCCCCGGTGATGGCCGGATCGACGCCTGTGCCCCTCAGGTTAGCCGGTGTGCCCGGGCGGGCGCCGGGCACCCACCCGGATCGCACCCCGGGACGGACCACCTCACCTGCGGCCGGACCGGCGGCGGTGGGCCGCGGCGAGGGCCGCGTCCGGCCCACAGCGCGCACAGGGGGTGAAGCCGAGCTCCCGCGCCTCCCTGGCGGGCAACGGGATGGTGGCGCGCTGTCCGAGCCATCCGCACTCGGCGAGGTGGTAGCGCGGGTACTCGTCGACCACCAGCACCTCCGCCTCCGACTCGGTGACCACGAGCACGTCGGTCGCGTCCGTGGCCTCCTCGGGGGGATCGGTGTCCCCGGCGGTCAGCTCCCCGGACGACACCAGCAGGGCCGTTCTGGGCGTGGCCTCCGTCGTTCCGGAGGCACGCTCCCGGCCCGCACCGCCGCCACCCGCGGTCCCCGGATCGACTCCCCCGGCCGGTCCGGTCCCGGTGGAGGCGGC
>NZ_KE387132.1:4275-6081 GCF_000430445.1 Saccharomonospora iraqiensis subsp. iraqiensis | reverse complement strand
TCGCCGTCGGTGACGGTCACGTGGGCGCCCGCCGCCGCCAGCGCACCCGCCACGGACCGGCCGGTGACCCCGGCACCCGCGACGAGCACCGTGCGGCCCGCGAGATCGGCACCGTGCATCGTCACCCGCCCCCGAGACCGAGCTGTTCACTGTAGAACAGGCCGAGGCCGAACATGCAGCAGATCGCCGCGAGCAGCCAGAACCGGATGATGACGGTGGTCTCCGCCCATCCGGCCAGCTCGAAGTGGTGGTGGAACGGCGCCATCCGGAACAGCCGCTTGCGGGTGGTCCGGAAGATGGCGATCTGCAGCACCACCGACATCATCTCGACGACGAACAGACCACCGATCACGATGGCGAGCAGCTCCGTGCGGGTCGTCATGGACAGCCCCGCGATGAGACCGCCGAGCGCCAGCGACCCGGTGTCCCCCATGAAGATCTTCGCGGGGGCGGCGTTCCACCACAGGAAGCCCACACAGGCGCCGGTCGCCGCGGCGGCGACGACCGCGAGGTCCAGCGGGTCCCGCACGTTGTAGCAGCCGACCTGGTAGCCCTCCACGCAGCTCAGCCGCGCCTGCCAGAACGAGATCACCACGTACGTGGCCAGCACCATGGCCCCGGCGCCGCCGGCGAGCCCGTCCAGGCCGTCGGTGAAGTTCACCGCGTTGGACCACGCCGAGATCAGCAGGTAGCAGAACAGCATGAAGATCGGCAACGGGAACACGATCAGTTCGAGGTCCCGCGCGTAGGACAGGTTCTGCGAGGCCGGCGTCAGGCCGTTCGCGTCCGGGAACTGCACCACCAGCACCGCGAAGCTGAGCGCCACCACGAGCTGGCCGACGAGCTTGGCCGTCTTGTTCAGACCGAGGTTGCGTTGCTTCCGGATCTTGATGAAGTCGTCCAGGAACCCGACCAGGCCCAGGCCCACCGCGAGGTAGAGCACCAGCAGCCCGGAGGCGGTGGGACCGTCACTGGGCGAGTCGCGCCAGACATCCACCAGATGGGCGACGAAGTATCCGGCCACCAGTGCGACCAGGATGGCGACGCCCCCCATCGTGGGCGTGCCGCGTTTCGACCTGTGGCCCTGTGGCCCCTCCTCCCGGATCTCCTGGCCGAATCCCTGATAGGAGAACAGCCGGATCAGGTACGGGGTGAGCAGGATCGACACACCGAGCCCGACGGAGGCCGCGATCAAGATGCTGATCACGCTGTGTGCCTCCCGCTCGTCCCGCCGTCGATGGTCCGGCTCCGTTGCTCATGTCGTGATGTGTTCGGGCTCACGCGCTACCGCCTTCTCCCAACAGCGCGTCGGCTACCCGCCACAGCTCGGCAACCTTCGAGGCCTTGACGAGGACGACGTCGTCCGGCCGGACCTGGTCGCGCAGCAGCGCGACCGCCGCATCGGTGTCCGGCACCAGGACCGACTCCTCTCCCCAGGAACCCTCGTGACTCGCGCCGTGGTGCATGGCGGCAGCCTGCTCGCCGACCACGACGAGCCGGTTGATGTTGAGCCGGACGGCGAGCCGACCGATCTCGTCGTGCGCGGACACGCTATCGGCCCCCAGTTCGCCCATGACACCGAGGACCGCCCAAGATCGCCTTTCCGAGGTCATCGACGCCAGCGTCTTCAACGCGGCCCGCACCGACTCGGGGTTGGCGTTGTACGAGTCGTTCAGCACGGTGACCCCGTCGGCGGAGGTGGTGACCTCCATCCGCCGGGCCGACCGGCGGGTGGCGGCCCCGAGATCCGCGGCCACGTCGGGCACCGGGGAGCCCAGCTCCAGCGCGACCGCCGCGGCGGCGAGC
>NZ_KE387132.1:1728-4175 GCF_000430445.1 Saccharomonospora iraqiensis subsp. iraqiensis | reverse complement strand
CGACGGCGTCGTGTGCCAACGGGTTCCGCAGCCGCCGCGCCAGGTCCGGCTCGTCCCCCGGCGGGGGAAGGTCCGCCCGCAGGACCGCACCGATGCGCGTGCCCGTGGGCGCCCGGTGCCCGATGACGAGCACGGAGTCGGTGGGGCGGAAGCCGAGCAGCTGCGGGGTGGCCGCGAGCAGGTCCCCCGGCGCGCGCAGGTCGACCGTGGTCGGTGTCGTGGAAGGCGGTGTCATGGCTCCACGATGGCGGCGCCCGGCCGTCCGTGCGTGCCCGCACAGGGAGTTGTCCACAGCCTCGGCCGGGTGTGGACGACACCCCGGTCAGGCGGGGTCGAACGCCCCGCGCAGACTCCGCTCGCCCCCGACGACCGGCACCGTGACGGAGGTCCGGCGCACGTCGACCGCCAGGCCCGTCCCCGGATCGGGCCGCAACGTGAAGTCGTGGTCGCTGGACAGCACCACGAACTCCAGCCGGTGTCCGGTCTCCAGCACGTAGTCCTGCGGTTGCAGCTCGAACGCCACCCGGTACGGCACCCCCGGGTGCACGAACTGGGTGTGCCCGCGGTGGTGCCGGTTCTGCGGATCCGTCCACCCGCGGGTGATGACGTGCGCACTCCCGTCCGGCGCGCGGTCCACCAGCACACCGGTCACGTTGGCCGCGGGACGGTCGAACGCGATCCGCAGGTCCACCCTCGGCGTGCCGCTCAGCCGCACCGGCTTCCCGGCCGGATCCGTGGTGTAGGCCAACCGGTGCGGCGAGGCGGGAGCGTCCACGAGCTCCTCCACCGTTTCCGTGGCGTCGTCGGTGAGCTCTTCGAACACCGGCCTGCCCCGGTCCGGTCGGGGGTCGAGCCCACCGCGCTCGGCACCGCCCGCCCTCGGATGCAGGGTGGCGTCCGCGGCACCGGGCGCGGGCCAGTCGGCCTCCCGGGTCCAGGTGCCGTCCTCCCGCTGGACGGTGGCCCGCGGTCCGGCGTCCGCGCCGTTGTCGATGCCGTACAGATAGTGCGAGAACCAGCGGTTCAGGGTGCTCAGCCAGACGTCCCGGCGCAGGTAGTAGGGGTCGGTGTGCCCGGACTGGTGCAGCCAGATTTTGCGTTCGACCCCGTTGCGGGCCAGCGCCTCGTACCAGTCCGCCACCTGACTGACGGTGACGTTCCAGTCACCGAGGCCGTGCACCGCGAGCACCGACGCGCGCACCCGGTGGGCGTCGTCGAGGTAGTTCCGCTCGTGCCAGAAGGCGTTGTGGTCGCCGGTGACCCGGTCCTGGCGGGCCGCGAGTTCGTCGATGACGGGGCGGCAGATCTCCCGGTCCTCGCGGGTGTAGACGTACTCGGCGAGCACGTCGGCGTCCTCGCCCTGGAAGCCACCCGGCGCGACGACGGCCCCGTTCTCCCGGTAGTAGTCGTACCAGTCGGAGATGGCCGCGATCGGCACGATCGTCTCCAGGCCGTCGATCCCGGTCGAGGCCACCGCGTTCGGCAGGGTGCCGTTGTACGACACCCCGATCATCCCGGCCTTGCCGGTGCTCCAGTCGGCGGTGACGGGGGCGCCCTCGGCGTCCCGTGCCGGGGCCCGCCCGTTCAACCAGTCGATCACGGAGGCGGCGCCGACGGTCTCGTTCTCCCCGCCGGTCGTGGGACACCCGGTGGACTCCCCGGTGCCCAGCGACTCGGCGTAGACCACGGCGAAGCCCCGGGAGAGGAAGTAGTCCTCGTAGCGGGAGGTGATCCGCGGGTCCGGCCCCGCGGGGCGGGTGGGAACGTGCAGTTCCACGTCGACGTCGTGGTTGGTCACCGGGTTGCCGCCGGAGAAGTACGGACTCGCCTGGTACACCACCGGGACCCGCAGGCCCTGCTCGGTGGCGCGCGGCCGCACCACCTCGACGTGCACCCGGTCGTCGACGCCGTCCCGGTCGCTGTCGACGTCCGCGCGGACCCATGCCTCCTCGCGCACCGCGTCGCCGGGGTCGAACACCGGCTGTGCCTGCCCGTCCTCGAAGACGGGTTCCGTGGGCCCGGCGGCGGGTTCGGCCGTGGCGGTGCCGGCCAGGAGTGGCAGCGCGACCACCACCGCGACGGACAGCAGGGACAGACGTGAACGCGGCACAGGTGACCCCCGGTCGGACGGTTGGCACGGACGGTGAGCGAGTGGTGTCGACCATTGCCGCACCGGTGGTCGGTGTCAAGGGAACAGGCGGGCGGAACCGACGAAAGACGGTAACCGCACCCACCGCGCCGTGTCCCGGCTCCACCACCGTCCGTCGATCGTGTTGAAGCCCGTCGACCGACCGGGTTCCCTGGAGGGGTGAGACGACGCTCGGTGTCGATCGGGCTGGTCACGGCCGCCCTGGTCACCGTCCTGTCCTGCTCCGGTGGTACCGACCCGGTGCCCGGCGGTGTCGGCGGGCCCGGGGACGCCGGTTCCGGAGCCGCCGTCCCGGCGT
>NZ_KE387132.1:0-1628 GCF_000430445.1 Saccharomonospora iraqiensis subsp. iraqiensis | reverse complement strand
TCGGCCTCGCCCCGCTCGGCCCCGCGCAGGTGGGACACGGCGGCCACCGCCGCCACCGTCCCGGTGCCGCACGCCCGGGTCTCCCCGACCCCGCGTTCGTGCACCCGCATGCGCAGCCGCTCCGGGGCGAGCACGTTGAGGAACTCGAGGTTCACCCCGTCGGGGAAGATGCCGTCGTCGTAACGCGGCTGTTCGCGCAGGTCGAGGGCGGTCACGTCGTCCTCGAGCACCGCGACGAGGTGTGGATTGCCGACGTCCACCGCGACCCCGGACAGCGCGCGGTCACCGACCACGGCCACCGACGTCCCGGTGACGGCGGCGCGGCCCATCCGCACCGTGACCGAGAGGTCGTCGTGGACCCGCACCGGCCGGTCGCCCGCCCGGGTGCCCACGGTGAACTCGCGCCTTCCCTCCAGTCCGGCCTCCACGAGGTACCGGGCGAACACCCGCACCCCGTTGCCGCACATCTCCGCGAGGGAGCCGTCCGAGTTGCGGTAGTCCATGAACCACCCGGCCCCGGAGTCCACACCGACCGACTCCGGGCGTACGACCCGCAGTACGCCGTCGGCACCGAGCCCCCGCTGCCGGTCACACAGCGCCGCCACCCGGCCCGCCGTCAGGTCCAGCGCGCCCGCGACGTCCGGCAGCACCACGAAGTCGTTCTGTGTGCCGTGGCCCTTCAGGAACTCGATACCACCCATGCGCACGAGGTTACCGAGCCAGTTCCGCGCGCACCCGGTCGAGGGCATCGGCACCGGCACCGTCGAGCCAGCGGATCCGCCCGTCCCGACGGAACCACGACCGCTGCCTGCGCACGAACCGGCGGGTGGCGACCACCGTGGCCCGTTCCGCCTCCCGGAGGTCACCGTCGCCCGCCAGCGCGTCGAGCACCTGGCGGTAGCCCAGTGCCCGCGGCGCGGTCGTCCCCTCCCGCAGGCCCTTCTCCTCCAGGGCGCGGACCTCGTCGACCAGGCCGTCGGCGAACATCCGCTCCACCCGTCGCCGGACCCGGTCGTCGAGCTCGTCGACGGCGCGGTCGATCCCGATCAGCACCGTGTCGTACCGCGGGGGCGCGGGCTCGGGCAGGTTGGCCGAGAACGGCTCCCCGGTGATCTCGATGACCTCCAGCGCCCGCACGGTGCGCCGGGTGTCCGACGGCAGGATCGTCGCCGCGGCGCGCGGGTCCAGTTCCGCCAGCCTGCGGTGCAACGCCGCGGTCCCCCGCTCGGCCGCCTCCCGCTCCAGCTCCGCGCGGACCCGCGCGTCGGTGCCGGGGAAGCGCAGCTCGTCGACGACCGACCGGACGTACAACCCCGACCCGCCGACCAGGACGGGCACCGTCCCCGCCGCCAGCAGTCGCTCGATCACCGCACGGGCGTGGCGCTGGTAGGCGGCCACCGACGCGGACTCGGTGACGTCCAGGACGTCGAGCAGGTGGTGCGGGACGCCGCGCCGCTCGGCGGCCGTGGCCTTGGCGGTGCCGATGTCCATCCCGCGGTAGAGCTGCATCGCGTCGGCGTTGACCACCTCACCGCCGAGCGCCCGCGCGAGTTCCACCCCGAGCGCCGTCTTCCCGGTGGCGGTGGGACCCACGAGGGCGACCGGCCGGACGCCGCCGCTCACCCGTG
>NZ_KE387131.1:2015-6623 GCF_000430445.1 Saccharomonospora iraqiensis subsp. iraqiensis | reverse complement strand
GGAACGGGGGCCCCGGGTCACCCCGGAGCCCCCGTTCAGCCGCTCGGCGGCGCCTCGGCGGGTGGGCCGCCTCAGTTCTTGTGCGGGTAGAGCGGGTGCTTCTCGGCGAGCACCGCCACGCGGGACCGCAGGTCCTTCCGGGTGGCGTCGTCGAGCTCGGGCCGCAGCGCGGTCGCGATGATGTCGGAGACCTCGGTGAAGTCGTCCGCACCGAAGCCGCGGGCGGCCAGCGCCGGGGTGCCGACCCGCAGCCCCGAGGTGACCATCGGCGGGCGCGGGTCGTTGGGCACCGCGTTGCGGTTGACGGTGATCCCGATCTCGTGCAACCGGTCCTCGGCCTGCTTGCCGTCCAGCTGGGAGTTCACCAGGTCGACCAGCACCAGGTGCACGTCGGTGCCGCCGGTGAGCACCCGCACGCCGTTGTCCACGCAGTCGGACTGCGACAGCCGGTCGGCGAGGATGCGGGAGCCGTCGAGCACGCGCTGCTGCCGGTCGCGGAACTCGTCACTCGCGGCGATCTTGAGCGCCACGGCCTTGCCCGCGATGACGTGCTCCAGCGGCCCGCCCTGCTGGCCGGGGAACACCGACGAGTTGATCTTCTTGGCGTACTCCTGCTTGGACAGGATGATGCCGCCGCGCGGCCCGCCGAGCGTCTTGTGCGTGGTGGTGGTCACCACGTCCGCGTACGGCACCGGGTTCGGGTGCAGGCCCGCCGCGACCAGACCGGCGAAGTGGGCCATGTCCACCATCAGCTTCGCGCCGACCTCGTCGGCGATCCGGCGGAACTCCGCGAAGTCGATCTGCCGCGGGTAGGCCGACCAGCCCGCGATGATCAGCTTCGGCCGGTTCTCCCGCGCGAGGCGCTCGACCTCGGCCATGTCCAGCCGGCCGGTCTGCTCGTCGACGTGGTAGGCCACCACGTTGTAGAGCTTGCCGGAGAAGTTCAGCTTCATCCCGTGCGTGAGGTGGCCGCCGTGGGCGAGGTCGAGCCCGAGGATCGTGTCGCCCGGGTCGAGCAGCGAGACCATCGCCGCCGCGTTGGCCTGCGCACCGGAGTGCGGCTGCACGTTGGCGTGCTCGGCGCCGAACAGGGACTTCGCCCGCTCGATCGCCAGGTTCTCCACGACGTCGACGTGCTCGCAGCCGCCGTAGTAGCGCTTGCCGGGGTAGCCCTCGGCGTACTTGTTGGTCAGCACCGAGCCCTGCGCCTCGAGCACGCTCACCGGCGCGAAGTTCTCCGAGGCGATCATCTCCAGCGTCGACTGCTGGCGGCCCAGCTCGGCGGCCACCGCGTCGGCGACCTCCGGGTCGACCGTGGCCAGATCGGCGTCGAACGTTTTCATGTCAGCCCTCCTGAATCTGTGCGGCGTAGGCGTCGGCGTCCATCAGCTCCGGCAGAGACTCGACGCGCACCCGGAACAGCCACCCGTCGCCGTACGGGTCCGAGTTGACCGTCTCCGGTGCGTCCACGACGGCCTCGTTGAGTGCGACGATCTCGCCGGTGACGGGCGAGTACAGCTCACTGACCGACTTGGTCGACTCGATCTCGCCGCACACCTCGCCCGCCGTGACGGTGCCACCGGCCTCGGGCAGCTCGACGAAGACGACGTCACCGAGCGACTCGGCGGCGAACGCGGTGACACCCACGGTCACGGTGTCGTCCTCGGTGCGTACCCACTCGTGCTCGGCGGTGTAGCGCAGGTCCTGGGGAATGTTCGTCGACAACGGTCAGCCTTTCGAAGAGGAGGGACGCTGGTAGAAGGGCAGGGACACGACCTCGACCGGTTCCGCGCGCCCGCGGATGTCGGCCGACAGGGCGGTCCCGGGTTCGGTGAGTTCCGGCGGGACGAAGGCCATCGCGATCGGGTGGCCGAGCGTGGGCGACAGCGCCCCGCTCGTCACCTCGCCGACCTCGTGGTCACCGTGCAGCAGCCGGTAGCCGTGCCGGGGGGCGCGACGGCCGTTGCCGCGCAGACCCACCAGGACCCGGTCCGGTTCACCACACTTTTCCAGGGCGGCCCTGCCCACGAAATCACCCGGCTTGTCGAATTTCACCAGACGACCCAGGTTGGCGTGGAACGGGGTCGTCCCGGTGCCGAGTTCGTTGCCGTACAACGGCATACCCGCCTCGAGCCGCAGCGAGTCGCGGCAGGCGAGCCCGGCGGGCTTCAATCCGTGCGCGGCACCGGCGTCGGCCAGCCGCCGCCACACCCGCACGGCCGCCCCGGCGGGCACGAACAGCTCGAAGCCGTCCTCACCGGTGTAGCCGGTGCGGGCGAGCAGCACCTCGTCCCCGTCCACGGTGGCGGGCATGCTCGCGTAGTACCGCAGTCCGGACAGCTCGGCCCCGGTGGCCCCGGCCACGATCGCGGCCGAGGCCGGGCCCTGCACGGCGATCAGCGCCGTCTCCGCCGAACGGTCGGTGACCTCGGTGTCGAAGCCGGACGCGCGGGCCCGCAGCTCGTCGGCGATCAGCGCGGCGTTGCCCGCGTTCGCCACCACCAGGTAGTGCTGCTCGGCGAGCCGGTAGACGACCAGGTCGTCCAGAATTCCGCCGTCGACGTCGCACACCATCGTGTAACGGGCGCGGCCGACCTGCACCGCGGAGAGCTTGCCGACCATCGCGTAGTCGAGCGCGTCGGCGGCCTGCGGCCCGGTCAGCTCGATCTCACCCATGTGCGAGAGGTCGAACTGGCCCGCCGTCTCGCGGACCGCCCGGTGTTCGGCCAGTTCACTGTCGTAGCGCACCGGCATGGACCAGCCGGCGAAGTCGGTGAACGACGCGCCGAGCTCGGCGTGCACCTCGTGCAGCGGGGTCCGGCGCGGCGTGGAATCGGTCGTGTTCGTCACGCGGGGACCTCAGCTTTCGTAGGACGAGACGGGCGGGCAGGAGCAGACGAGGTTGCGGTCGCCGTAGGCACCCTCGATCCGCCGCACCGGGGCGAAGTACTTGCCCTTCGGCCGGGTGCGGCCCGGGTAGACGGCCGTGCGCCGGTCGTAGGGCAGGTCCCAGTCGCCGGTGAGCTGCTCGGCCGTGTGCGGGGCCCCGCGCAGGGGGCTGCGCTCCACGTCCCAGGTGCCCGCCGCGACCTCGTCGATCTCCCGCCGGATGGCGATCATGGCGTCGCAGAACCGGTCGAGCTCGGCCAGGTCCTCGCTCTCGGTCGGCTCCATCATCAGCGTGCCCGCCACCGGGAACGACATCGTCGGCGCGTGGAAGCCGTAGTCGATCAGCCGCTTGGCGACGTCGTCCACGGTGACCCCGGTCTCCTTGGTCAGCCCGCGCAGGTCGAGGATGCACTCGTGCGCGACCAGCCCGTCCCGCCCGGTGTAGAGCACCGGGAAGTGCGGGGCCAGGCGTGCGGCGACGTAGTTGGCGGCCAGCACCGCCACCTGGGTGGCGTCGGTCAGCCCGGCCGCGCCCATCATCCGCACGTACGCCCAGGAGATCGGCAGGATGGACGCCGAGCCGAACGGCGCCTCGGAGATCGGCCCGACACCGGTCTCCGGGCCCGCGGACGGCTCCATCGGGTGGTTCGGCAGGTACGGCGCGAGGTGCGCCCGCGCCGCGACCGGCCCCACACCGGGGCCGCCCCCGCCGTGCGGGATGCAGAACGTCTTGTGCAGGTTCAGGTGCGACACGTCGCCGCCGAACTCGCCCGGCTTGGCCAGCCCGAGCAGGGCGTTGAGGTTCGCCCCGTCCACGTACACCTGGCCGCCGCCGGCGTGCACGATCTCGGCCAGCTCGGTGATACCGGTCTCGTACACCCCGTGCGTCGACGGGTAGGTGACCATGATCGCGGACAGCGTGTCGCGGTGCTTGTCCACCTTCGCGCGCAGGTCGTCCAGGTCGACGTCGCCGTTGTCGGTGCAGGCCACCACGACCACCCGCATCCCGGCGAGCACCGCGGAGGCGGCGTTGGTGCCGTGGGCCGACGACGGGATCAGGCACACGTCGCGCTCCGGCTGCCCGTTGGCGCGGTGGTAGGCGCGGATCGCCAGCAGCCCGGCCAGCTCACCCTGGCTGCCCGCGTTCGGCTGCAGCGAGACGCTGTCGTAGCCGGTCACCTCGGCCAGCCACGAGCTGAGCTGGTCGATCAGCACCCGGTAACCCTCCGCGTCGGCGGACGGCGCGAACGGGTGCACCCCGGCGAACTCCGGCCAGGTGACCGCCTCCATCTCGGTGGTGGCGTTGAGCTTCATCGTGCACGACCCGAGCGGGATCATGCCCCGGTCGAGCGCGTAGTCGGAGTCGGCGAGCCCGCGCAGGTAGCGCAGCATCGCGGTCTCCGAGTGGTAGGTGTGGAACACCTGGTGCGTCAGGTACTCGCTGGTGCGGGCCAGCCCGTCGGGCAGCGCGCCCACACCGCTGTCCGCGGTCGTGGCGGTGGTCACCGGACCGGTGTCGGTCACCCCGAACGCGCCGAGCACGTCGGCCAGCGTCTCCGGGGTGGTCACCTCGTCACAGGCGATCCGCACGTGGTCGGCGTCCACCGGGCCGAGGTTGATGCCCGCCTCCCGGGCGGCCGCGACCACCGCGTCGGCCCGGCCGGGCACGCGGGCGGTGACGGTGTCGAAGAACCGCCCGTGCACGACCTCGACGCCGCG
>NZ_KE387131.1:0-1915 GCF_000430445.1 Saccharomonospora iraqiensis subsp. iraqiensis | reverse complement strand
TCGGATCGGCCGCCTCGGTGCCCTCGCCGTCGCCGGACTCCCGGGACGACAGGGCGGCGATGCGGGGCTGGACGGCAACCGGGGTGCCCCGCGACCCCCGGTCGGGCGACTCGGCGCCGAACCACGCGGCGAACGCCCGGTCGTACCGGGGCAGGTCGTCGGGTTCGGAACACAGGGTGACCCGGCCGGCCCAGTAGATCTGCCCGACGTCGGCGGCGTCGACCCGCTCGACGGCGTCGAGGTACGCCCGCACCCGGCGCGCGTCACAGCTCACCCCGGACTCCCGCAGCGCCGCGGCGAATCCGACGAGCCCGGGCAGCGGGTCGCCGACGACCCCGGAGGTGCTCATCCCCCCATTCTGCCCCGCAAGTCACCCCCAGGGGCACCGCGAGTCGCCACTCCGAGCCCGCGAGTCGCCACTCCGAGCCCGCGAGTTGGCGCTCCAGACCCGCGAGTCGCCATCTTAGGCCCGCGAGTTGCCACTCCGGACCCGCATGTTGGCACTCCGGACCCGCATGTTGGCACTCCGGACCCGCGATGCGGCGCGGCCGGTCCGCCGGTCCGTCTTCCCTCATTACCGCACTGAACGGGTCCGCCGTCGCCCGGCGTCGACTCACCGTCCTCGAGTGCCGACTCGCCGTGCTGGAGTGCCGACTCGCCGTTATGGAGTGGCGACTCGCGGGGCTGGGGTGGCGACTCGGCGTTCCGGGGTGGCGACTCGCGGGGTCAGGTGAGGAGGGTGTCCAGGTCGGCGCGGACGCGGTCGAGGTCCTCGCTGTACTTGAGCACCGTGCCGAGGGTCGCGGCGGCCGACTCGGCGTCCAGGGTGTCCCGGCCGAGGGTGGCCAGGGCCCGGGCCCAGTCCAGCGCCTCGGCCACGCCCGGCGGTTTGAGCAGCTCCCGCGTGCGCAGCCGCCCGACCGCCTCGGCGACCTGGCGGGCCAGCCGCTCGCCGAGTCCGGGGACCCGGCCGCGGAGGATCGCGATCTCCCGCTCCAGGCCGGGGTGTTCGAGCCAGTGGTACAGACACCGGCGCTTCAGCGCGTCATGGACCTCGCGGACACGGTTCGAGGTGAGCACCACCAGCGGGGGCGCCGCCGCGCGCACCTCCCCGTACTCGGGGATGGTGACGGCGTTCTCGTCGAGCAGTTGCAGCAGGAACGCCTCGAACTCGTCGTCGGCGCGGTCGATCTCGTCGACCAGCAGCACGCACGGCGCCGTCGTCAACGCCCGCAGCAGCGGCCGGGCCAGCAGGAACCGTTCGGTGTAGAGGGACTGTTCGGCGGTGTCCACGTCGAGCCGTCCGCCCTCGACCGCCTCCAGCGCCCGCAGGTGCAGCAGCTGCCGGGGAAAGTCCCATTCGTACAGTGCCTGCCCCGCGTCGATGCCCTCGTGGCACTGGAGCCGGATCAGGGGCAGGCCCAGCGCCCCGGCCAGGGACACGGCCAGCGACGTCTTCCCGGTGCCGGGCTCGCCCTCGCAGAACAGGGGCCTGCCCATCCGCAGGGCGAGGAACGCGGCCGTGGCGACCCCGGTGTCGGCGAGGTAGCCGGTGTTCTCCAGCAGTCCGGCCAGTTCGTCCGGCGAGTCGACCGTCGGGACCGCCGGCACGGCCGCCGCGTCGCCACCCCCGTCGGGCGGGCCGACGGGGGGGTGGTCGGGGGTGCTGTCGCTGTCGGTGGTGTCCGCTGTCACAGGACCGAGCCTAACGGCAGCCCGGCCCCACCTCGCCCGCCCGGCCACACCCGGCGCCACGGCACGGTCCGCCTCCGGACTGCGGGAATCAGTCCCGCGGTCCGGGTGGGAGGTCGGCGGGGGTGTCGACGTCCGCGCCGGTTCCGAGGTCGCCGCACTCGACGAGGCGGAGGTCGGTGCGGCCCGCGAGCCAGTCCCGCGCCCCCCGGTCACCCCCGGC
>NZ_KE387130.1:1209-2636 GCF_000430445.1 Saccharomonospora iraqiensis subsp. iraqiensis | reverse complement strand
ATCGCTCCGACGGTTCCGCCGCGGCAGGTCCGCGACGTCGCGCCGGGTGCGGAGACCGCGGGTCTGCGCCCCGGCGAGCGCGTCGACTGGGCGGGCCGCAGCACCAACGTCTGGCTCGCCACGCTGTGTGTGCTCACCCCGCCGGTGGTCGTCCTTTTGATCGGAGCGCTGACCGGCACCGCGCCGAGCCCGGCCGCCTACCTGGTCCCGACCGGGATCGGGGTGCTCGTCGCCCTGGGAACGGCCCGCGTCCGGGCGTCGGTGGAGGCCGACGGTGTGACCGTGTGGATGGGGTTCCTCGGGATGCCGCGCCGGGACATCCCGCTCTCCGAGATCTCCTCCGCCACGACCGGGGACCTCTCCCTGTTCGGCATGGGCGGTCTGGGCGTGCGCACGACCGTCTCCGGCGACACCGCGTACAAGTGCCGCGGCGGTCCGGCCCTGGTGCTGACGCTGCGCTCGGCGCGCCGGGTGCTGGTGACGGTGGACCGGCCGGACGAGGCCGCCGGTCTCGTCAACGACCTCCTGCGGCAGGCGAGGCCCGCGCAGGACTGATACAGCGAAACGGTGATGATGAGAAGACGGGTCGCCGCCGGTATCGGCGCACTGCTCGTGACCGGGGCGGTCGCCGCCTGCGCGCCGGCGCCCGAGCAGGACACCCCACCCCGCACCCGCACCGACGGGGCCGGCACCAGTGCCCCACCCGGCGACACCGGGTCGGGCCCGGCCGGGCCGTACGTCGCGCTCGGTGACTCCTACACCTCGGCGCCGGGCACGGGCGACCCGGTCGGTGCGCCGCCCGGGTGTCAGCGGTCGGACAACAACTATCCCCGGCTGGTCGCGGAGCGACTCGACGTCGCACACCTCACCGACGTGAGCTGTGGGGGCGCGACCACCGAACACGCGGTCGTCGAACAGCGCACACCCCGGGGCACCAACCCCGCCCAGCTGGACGCGGTGAGCCACGCGACGTCCCTGGTCACCCTGGGCTTCGGCGGCAACGACGTGGGACTGGTCGACCTGGCCGTCCGCTGCGCGGGTGCGGCGAGCGCACGCGCCCGGTGCGCACCCGGCGAGGGGGGCGACACGGTCGAGCTCGGCTCCCGGGTCGACGACGCCGCCGAGAGCGTCGGCGACCTCGTCGAGGCGGTCCGTGAGCGGGCCCCGCAGGCGCGGGTGGTGGTGGTCGGGTATCCGTCGATCCTGCCGGACGATGCGGAGGCCTGCGGGCACCTGCCGTACAGCACGGCCGAGATCGACCTCCTCCGCGGCGGCCTGGACGCACTCGACGACGCCCTCCGGGAGGTGGCGCAGCGGCAGGACGTCGTGTTCGCCGACACCCGGGCGGACACCCGGGGGCACGGTGTGTGCGCCCCGGAGTCGCGCCGGTGGATCGCGCCGCCGGGTGCGGCCGCCGACGGCGCGGC
>NZ_KE387130.1:0-1109 GCF_000430445.1 Saccharomonospora iraqiensis subsp. iraqiensis | reverse complement strand
GCGGCGATCCCCTCCAGCGCACGACCGACGTCCGGTGCCGCGGCCAGCCGTTCGTCCAGCCGCCTTCCGGTGCCCGCTCCCCAGACGTCGGCCACCGGGAGCCGCAGGTCGCGCAGTTCGTCGGCGGGCAGCCCGAGCACCGCGGGCGCGACACCGGGCGGGAACCGGATCCCGGTCACGACGTCGCCCGCGGTCACGGTGGGCACGTGTGGGCGCGTGTCGGGTCCGGCGACGTACAGCTCGCCGCCGAGGAGGATCAGGTCCATGCACCCGTCGGGCAGCACCGGGGCCGCCCCCGTGGGAGACACGGTGAGCGACCAGACGACGGCGCCGCCGACCGACGAGGGACGTTGCCGGTACACCACGACACCAGCATCGCACCGGTTGCGGCACCGTAGCGGGCGCGACGGTGCCACCGTGTCGCCACCGTCGGGCGTCCGGGTGCCGACGACCGCGTGCCGCCGTCGTTGTCGGTGGCGGGTGGCATGCTCGAAGGCGTGGCGAAGATCGAACGCACCATGCCCCCGTTGACTGCCGACGACCGTGCCACGCTGGAGAGCTGGCTCGACTTCCAGCGCGCCACCCTGGCGGTGAAGTGCGCGGGCCTCACCGAGGCGCAACTCCGCGACGAGGCCGTCGCCCCGTCGCCGCTGACCCTGCTGGGGCTGACCGCGCACCTGGCCGAGGTCGAACGGAACTGGTTCCGCCGTGTGCTGACGGGCGAACGGGTGCCCACGATCTTCGGTGGCGATCACGACCCGGAGTCCCCGGACGGCGGGTTCGACGTGCCGGAGGAGGTCTCCTGCACCACGGACCACGCCCTGTGGGAGGCCGAGGTGGACCGCGCGCGGGAGAACTGCGCCGCCCACGCGCTGGACGACACCGGTTCCTTCGGCGGCGCCGAGGTCAGTCTCCGCTGGATCCTGGTGCACATGATCGAGGAGTACGCCCGGCACAACGGGCACGCCGACCTGATCCGCGAGCGCATCGACGGCGTGACGGGCGTGTGAGGCGACCGGCCTCAGTCGCGGGACCGGACCCCCGGCCGGGCTCCGACGAGGTCGAGCCAGGCGGCCAGTTGTGCCGCGTCCGCCACCCCGCACCGGAAG
>NZ_AICW01000672.1 GCF_000430445.1 Saccharomonospora iraqiensis subsp. iraqiensis | reverse complement strand
ACGCCCGCGCTTGCCGGCCGGGCAGAGGAGACCGGGCCGGCGCGGCGCCGCAGGCGCCGCCTTGAACAAGAGAAGAAAGTCTGAACACACCCGCCGTGGCTAGTTGCTGTTGGTGCGGGAGCGCCGGAGTACCGGGTGTTGCTAGTCGCTGGCGCGGATCTGCGAGATTCGGCCTTTGGTGAGGCCGAGGGCGTCGGCGATGTCGGTGTAGCTCATCCCGTGGTCGTGGGCTTCGTCGATGGCCTGTTTGCGGAGCTCGGCGGCCTCGGCGGCGCACTGTTGGTAGTGCTCGATGAGTTCGGAGGCTCGCAGACCTCGGCGGATCGGGTCCGGCTCGGTGCGCAGTGTCTCCAGCTCACTGTCGGTGGCCATGGCGGGAGTGTAGAAGCCGCGGACTGATGCGGGGGCTGGTTCGCCGGTGTCAGACCTCGATGAGGTTGGTGCCGTCGTGGGTGCGGGTGACGGGGCCGGGGCCGAAGGCGTCGAGGACCCGGACGGCAAAGGCCGGCGACATGAGTTCGCGGACCTCGTCCTGGGTGAGCCAGCGGACGTCGTGGGCCTCGGCGGTGGGGTGCGGTTCGCCGTGGGTGGGCGTGCAGCGGAAGACCAGGGCGACGATGCCGCGGCTGACGTTCTTGTAGACGCCGGTGAGGGGGCCGACCTCGACGTTCAGGCCGGTCTCCTCCTCGACCTCGCGGCGGACGCCGTGCTCGAACGGTTCGTCGGGCTCGAGGATGCCGCCGGGGGCTTCCCAGTGGCCGTTGTCCTGGCGCTGGATGGCGAGAACCCGGTCGTGCGCGTCGACGACGACGCCGGCGACGCTGACCGAGTGCGTCGGGCTCCCGCTCATGTGACCCTCCGGAGGACTGTCGTAGGTTGGTGCCAGACTAGCCCACGTCTAGAGGTGTTGCGAGGAGTAGGCGATGGTGGAGCTCGGCACGATCGACCGGCACAGTGACCGGCCGCCCTACCAGCAGATCGCCTCCGTCCTGCGCGACCTCATCGTGGCCGAGAAGCTCGAACCGGGCGCCAAGCTGCCGTCCGAGGCGCGGCTGGTCGAGCACTACGGCGTGGCCCGGATGACCGTGCGCCAGGCGCTGCAGGAACTGCGGGGCGAGGGCCTGGTGGTCTCCGAGCACGGGCGTGGGGTGTTCGTGCGTCCGATGCCGCCGGTCCGTCGGCTGGCCTCGGACCGCTTCGCGCGCAAGCATCGGAGCGAGGGCAAGGCGGCGTTCCTCGCGGAAGCCGACTCCGTCGGCTACACACCGACCGTGGACCGGATCGAGGTCTCGCACGGCTCGGCTCCGGACAGGGTCGCCGAGCTGCTGCGGCTCGACGTCGGGGCGGAGGTCGTCATCCGTTCCCGGCGCTACCTCGCCAACGGCCGCCCGGTGGAAACCGCGGTGTCCTACATCCCGGCGGAGTTCGCGGCCGGCACGAAGATCGAGCAACCGGACACCGGCCCCGGTGGGCTCTACGCGCGCCTGGAGGAGGCCGGCCACACGCTGGACACGTTCTCTGAGGAGGTCACCGCCCGGATGCCGGTGGGTGACGAGCGCTCCGCTCTCGAGATCGGCCCGGGCATCCCGGTCCTCACCGTGCTGCGCACGGCGTACGACACCGAGGGCGTCCCGGTGGAGGTCTGCGACACCGTGAAGGTCGCCCCGGCCTACGTGCTCCAGTACGACTTCCCGGCGCGGTAGGCGCGCGTTCCCTTTCGCAAAGAGGTCTGCCGTCCGCTTGCAACTCCTCTAGTCGTCTATGTAACTTGAGGACGTCTAGAGGAGTTCGGGACTACGGAGGGCCTGATGGACGACATCCCGGTGAACCTGAGCGGCTATCGGCTGATGGTCACGGAGGAGCCGACCATGAAGATGCGGGAGAACAAGGCCGGCGAGATGGAGCCGGCCACCGACCGGTACGGGGTCGCGAAGTTCGTGGTGATGCTGTTCGCGAAGCCGCGGCCGGTGCAGGGGCAGCGCACGGGTAAGGGCGAGGAGATCAAGGTGACCCTCGTGGCCGACCCGGGCGAGGGCTTCGAGGAGGGCTCCTACGTCGAGCTGATCAACCCGATCCTGAACACCTACGAGATGCGGGGCGAGGACGGGCGGATCACGGCATCGGGTGTGTGGTTCAAGGCCGACGGGCTCAAGCCCGCCGGTCCGTCGATTTCGTCGGCGCCGTCGGCGGCCTGACGTTTCGTCGGTTCTTCCGGCCCTTCCCCTTCCGGTGGTGGGTGGCCCGTTCGAGTCGGGCGAGGGCGCTACTGCGGTGTTTGAGAATTCCAGAGTGGGCCGGTCTGTGCCTTTTTTCGCGCCGTGTGGTGGCGCGCCTTGGTCCCCGGTGTGCGTGTGACCGGGGGCTTTGGGGTCCTACCACGCGAGGTGTGGCAGGTGGACAACGTTTCAACGGTAAGGCGTCAGCGAATGCTGTCGCGGGAACGGGGGTGCTTTCGATGGGTGACGGCGTGTGCTGGTTCGACCCGTTCGGGGTCGGTACGGACAAGGCGGGTGGATGGTGATGGATCGATTTCTGGTCAATGTGTCGGTGGCGATTCTGGTCGGGGTTCTGCTGGTGGCTTCGCCGGTGGCGGGGTCGTTGGTGGTGCTGTTCGCGGCCTGGCTCGGGCTGCGGTCGCTGCTGGCTCGTTCCGGGGCGTGACGGGGTCCGACAACGACGGAGAAAGGGGTGTGAGTGGTGCAGATCGAGGCGGTGAATCGCCGGGCACGGGAGCGGTACGGCTCGTTCGTCTCGGCGATGGACATGGTGCTGGAGGCGCTGGAAGAGCTCGACCGCTTCATCGACCGGGTCGACGACGACCGGGTCGGCGAGGGGACGTGGTCGATGGCCACGCGGGAGGAGTTGCAGGGCTTGCGCCGGCGGGCGGTCGACGAGTTGGACCGGTTGCGGGCGAAGGCGAAGAAGTACGAGGCCGACCTCGTGTCGCGGGATTGGAGGGTCTGACGTGGCAGGTATCCAGCTCGACCGGGCGCTCGACAACGTGGACGCGGCGATGCGGCAGCTACGGACGGCGGTGCGCGGGGTTCCGGTGCGTCGGGAGGGTTTCAAGGACTCGCACGACGCGCTGGCCCGGGCGGTGGCGACGCTGACGGTGACGCTGTCGGACTCGCGCTCGGCCATCAAGGACTGACCAACCAAGCCATTCGGCATCGGGCCGGCCTTCGATCACCTCCTCGGCGGGGTGCGAGGGCCGGCCTTTTCTCGTGTGAGGAGGCAAGCAATGGGACGGACGTCGACACGACGTCGGGGCCGTGAGTTCCAGGCCGCGGTGTGGCTGGCCCGGCATCCGGGCAGCGTGCTCACGCCGGGGGCGGTGGCCGGTTCCGGGCTGGAACTGGGGTGGACCCCGACCGGGGGTGTGCTCGGTGGTGCGGCGCTCGGGCTGTGTGCCTGGTACCGGGGGCATCCGGACTCGTTCGACCGGTGGGCCGCTCCGTGGCTGCGGGCCTGGCGGCGGCGCTGGGTGCGCTACGTCGGCGCACGGTGGCGCAGCATCGTCCGTGCCTGCGACCTGTACGAGACGCACCGGCGGACCGGCGAGGAGCTGTTCCCGCGGCTGCTGCGGGTGCGGTCGGCGACGGCGAACGTGGAGACGCTCTACGTCCGGATCGTGCCCGGTCAGCATGCCCGCCAGTTCGAGGCCAAGCTTCCGGAGCTGACGGAGGCGCTCAAGGCTGAGCGGGTCGCGGTCGAGCGGGTCAAGCCGCTGGTGATCGCGCTGGTGGTGCAGCGGCGGGAGCCGTTCACCGAGGTCATCGACACGCCGGCGATGCCGCGGGACACCGACGCCGTCGACCTGACCGGGGTCTACGTTGGTGACGACGAGTACGGCGAGGACGTGCGGCTGTCCCTGCTCGGGCAGCACACGTTCGTGGCCGGCGCGACCGGGTCCGGCAAGAACAGCGTCCCGGCCGGTCTGCTGCGCGGGGTCGCTCCGGCGATCCGGGACGGGCTGGTGCGGGTGTGGATCTGCGACCCGAAGCAGCTGGAGTTCTCGGCGTTGGCTCCGATCGCGCACCGCTACGCCACCGATCCCGCGGAGTGCCGGGAGCTGATCGAGGACTTCGTCGAGGACATGCGGGCCACCCAGCGGACCGTGTCCGAGCGGGGCGGACGCAGGATCACGCCCTCGCCGGAGACGCCGCTGAACCTGCTGGTGCTCGACGAGTTGGGCGCGCTGCTGGCCTACGGGGAGCGCTCGGTGGCCTCCGAGATCAAGCGGTCCCTCGCGCTGGTCGGCTCGCAGGGTCGGGCGACCGGGCACTCCATGCTCGGCCTGGTGCAGGAGCCGACCAAGGACACCGTGCCGGTGCGGGAACTGTTCACCGTGCGTCTGTGCCTGCGGGTCACCGACCGGGGGCATGTCGACATGGTGCTCGGGGACGGTGCCCGGGTGCGGGGCGCACTGGCCGACGAGATCCCGAACGTGCCGGAGACCGCGGGGATCGGCTACATGGTCCGCCAGCGCACCCGGACGCCGGTGCGGCTGCGCACGGCCTACGTCGACGACGACGAGCTGACCGAGCTCGTCGAGTTCGCCTCCGCCGACGCTTCGGCCGACGGTGCGCATCTGCGGGCGGTGAGCTGATGAGTCAACGGGAGCAAGCGCGCGGGGAGCTGCTGCGGCTGCTGGCCCAGGCCTACGAGACCTCGGCCGAGTGGAAGGACGCCGTGCTGCGGGACGTCGAGGAGCGCCTCGGCCTGTGGGGCGACCCGGACGCGCTGGAGGACACGCACGAGTACCAGGAGTGCACCGGCGTCGTCGATCAGATCCGGGACGTCTGGTCCGAGGTCCGGCAGGCCGAGATCTGGCCTCGCCCCGCTGATCACTGACCCGAGGGCGGGTTACAACGACTGGGAGGGATTCATCGTGTGGCGTCTGGGATTTCGCGTGTGGCGGGCGGGACTGGTCCTCAAGTACGGCCTGCCCGCGTTGCTGGTGCTGGTGCTGCTCTACCTCGCGCAGGGCCTGTCCCCGCTGTTTCTGACCGTGCTGTGCCTGTTCGGCCTCGTCGCCGGCGGGGCTTCGTTCGCGCTGCGGGAGTTCGAGGAGCGCGAGATCGGTCGGCCCGAGGGGCGGCGGAGGTGAGTACCGCGCCCGATGGACAGGAGGGAGGTGCTGTGTCCACTACGGATCGTCGGCGGTGGTCGGCGGTGGGCGTGATCCGCGTGGTGGTGACGGTGGTGCTGGGCGGGATCGGGGCCGCGGCCGGCTTCAAGCACACCCATGACTGGGCGGTGCATCACGGCCAGACCGGGTGGCTGGCCTGGGCGGACGCGGTCGTCATCGAGGGCATGGCGGTCGTGGCCGGGTTCGAGATCCAGCGCGACCGGCAGCAGCAGGACGCGGGACTGCGGCCGCCCCGGCGGGTGACCTTCCCGGTGGTGGTGCTGGTGGTCGCGTTCGGGATCCAGATGGCCGCGCAGGTGGCCTTGGCGGAGCCGACGCCGGCCGGGTGGCTGTTGGCGGCGATGCCGGCCCTCCGCTTCCTCGTCGTGGTCAAGCTGCTGATGCGGCGTACCCACCTGCCCGCGGCCGGGGCGGCGGACACCGCGGCCGCGCCTGCCCCGGTGGAAACACCCTCGGCGGGCGTTGCTCGGGAGCCCGAACCGGAGCCGGTGACCGAGCTGGCTCTCCCGGCCGCCACCGAACCCGCGGCCGTCGACGGTGCGAGTGCGGCGGCACCG
>NZ_KE387129.1:128816-133277 GCF_000430445.1 Saccharomonospora iraqiensis subsp. iraqiensis | reverse complement strand
GTCGGCGAGCCCGGCGAGGTCGTCGGACGTGCGGTCCAGGGCGTGGAGGATCGCGGCGGCCTCGGGGTCGGCATCCACGCGCGGCCGGAGCAGGGCCGCCTCCCGCTCGTCGAGGACCCCCGCGTGCAGGTCGGCGAGCAGGTCGACGGACCACGGGGGGCCGACGAGGTCGCCCCGCCCGCTGCTCTCGTCGGTCATCGTCCCTCCCCGTATTTGCTTTCGTGAGTTGGGACGTCCCCCTCCCCCACGGGGTTCCGCAGATGCCCGAGAAGTTTCGCGAGCTTGGCGCGTCCCCGCGCGCAGCGGCTCTTCACCGTTCCCTCCGCGATGTCCAGTAACCGTGCCGCCTCGGACACCGGGTACCCCTCCACGTCGACCAACACGATCGGCAGCCGCTGATCCTCGGGCAACTGATCGAGTGCCGCGGAGACCAGCATCCGGGTCTCCCGCTCGGCCATCGCGTCCCCCGGCACGGCCGGTTCGTCCCGGTCGGTCTCCGGCAACGGCACCGTGGGTCTGGCCTGGCGTCTGCGAATCCGGTCGAGGCAGGCGTTCACCACGATCCGGTGCAGCCAGGTGGACACCCGCGACTCGGCACGGAAGGTCGCCGCGGCGCGGAAGGCGGAGACGAAGGCGTCCTGCAGCGCGTCGGCGGCCTCCTCGGGGTCGCGGACGGTGCGGAGGGCGACCGCCCACATGCGGTCCCGGTGCCGTCGGACCAGTTCGTCGAAGGCGTGCGGATCCCCGGCCGCGTGCGCGGCGACGAGATCGGCGTCCGTGGGCGCTGCTGCGGTCACCCGGCAGAGAGTACTAAGGCTGCCACCCGCAGTGGGGATCACCTCACAGTGTGACAGCCCTCCGTCTCGATGCCTCGATCAGGTTATTTCTGTGGGAGAAAGACCAGTTCCGACAGTTGCGACTGGTATTCCGGCGCCTCCCCCGAGAGGGCCGTGATCCACACGAGGACGTGCTGGGTGGAGGTCGGCTCGGAGAGCCGGAACTCGGTGCGCTCACCGTCGAGCGTGCCGGAGGCCACCACCTCGGTGTCGGCCGGTTCGGGATCGGCCGAGTCGGCGACCCGGATCTCCAGTTCGGTCCCGGGGCTGTCCGCGACGACCCGGACCGCGGCCAACTCGATCGGCTCGTCGAACTCGCTGATCAGGCCGACGCCGGACTTGAAGGCGGGGAACTGCTCGCGGTAGGCGTCGGTGTCCCACACCGTCGAGGGGTCGCCGTCGACGGCGTGGGGTGCCTCGTCCACCCCGTCGCCCTCACCCTCGGGGTTGAAGACGTCGACGCCGGACGGCTCGACCGGGTCACCGAGCCCGGATCCCCCGTCGTCGCCGGCCCCGGCGCGGTCGTCCGTCGGTTCGGGCTCCCGCTGCGTGGACGTCTCCTCGGCCAGGTTGACCGGCGGGCCGGACGGCGGATCGTCCCGGAAGAAGCTGATCGCCATCATCCCGAGCCAGGCGAGCACCACGATCGCACCGATCACGACGACGCTCACCCCGAGCGCCAGCTTGCGCCGCCGGGTGGCGTCGCGCACCGGTTTCGACGTCGTCCACACGCCGCCGTCGGGGTCGACGTTCTCCGGCGGGTGGTGGGCGTGTTCCTCGGCCTCGGCCGCCTGGTCGAGCATCCGCAGCACCGCGGAGCTGGTGCGCACGCCGCCGTGCCCCTCGTCGGCGATGGTGCGCACGGCGATCGAGGACAACTCGGGCGGCACCCCGGACATCAGCGAGTGCGGCGGGATCAGCGCCCCGGCCTGGTTACGGGGCGCCGAGGGGATGGCCGGTGGCCCACCCGGCAGTGCCCACCGGCCGGTGAGCAGCAGATACAGCACCGCGCCGAGTGCCTTGACGTCGTCGCGCAGTGTGGTGTCCGGCAGGGCACCGGGGAACGCGAGGCGCAGCCGCCCGTCCTGGGCCAGCCGCAGCCGCTGCGGATGGTCGATGCCGAGCACCAGACCGGACTGGTGGGCGGCCTCGACCGGCTCGGCGAGGCCGCGGACCATCCGGACGGCGTCGCCGGGCTCGACCCGCTGCTGGGTGAGGACGTCGACGAGGTCGGTGCCCCGGGTCCACTCGGCGACCACGATCCCCAGGATGCCCTCGCTGGAGCTGATGCCGTTGCCGAGCGTGAGCACGTCCAGCACCCGCGCCACGTTCGGATGCTCGAACTTGGCCACGTGCGCGGCCCGCTCCAGTGTCCGTCTGCCCTGCCGTGCCGCCTCGACGTCGGCGGGGTCGCCCACCAGTACCGTCAGCGCGACGTCGCGCTTGAGCTGCCCGTCCCGGGCACGCCACAGGTGGGCCCCGCCGCGTTCGTCGACGCCGAACTGGGCGAGCAACCGGTAGCGGCCGTCGCCGACGACCCCTCCGGGCGCCAGTGATCCACCGCGCGTACGGAAGCCCACTCGGGTCGCCTCCCCCTACCGAATCAGTGCCCGGACGCGAGCGGCCCGCGCCGGGTTCCGTGACCGGTTCACCCCGCGAGCTGATTCGGTCACCGCCGACTCCCGTCGACCCCGACCGGCGCTGCCGCCCCTTACTCCTCGCACGAGGGTACGTGACCGCGCCGCGCCCCCGTGCGGTATCGGTGCCCGGCCGGGTTACCCGCGGCGGACCATGCCGGCCACCCGCCGGGTGATCGGTGCGAGCTCGTCGATCCGCAGCGCCGCCAGCACCCCGAACGACACCGCCAGCCCCACGATGCCCTGGACGATGAGCTTCACCCAGGCGGTGCCGACCGTGCCGAGGTCGGGCACGAGCATCCCGGCCAGCACGGCGGCGAGCGCGCCGAGTCCGCTGGCGACGACGGTGAACAGGATGACCCCGAGCACCCGTCTGCTGCGCAGGTTGCCGAGCTTGACCCACAGCCACACCTGCCCCATGACCGCGCCCACGACGAACACCATCGAGTTCACCAGCATCACGCCGAGCACGACGTTGACCGGGCTGAGCACCGCGGAGGCCAGGTACAACAGCGGGATCTTCACCGCCGTCATCACGACCATGATCAGCGTCGGGGTGCGCGAGTCCTTCATCGCGTAGAACACGCGCATCTGCAACATCACCAGCGCGTACGGCACCAGTCCGAACACCGACACCGCCAGCGCCTGCCCCAGCCGCTCGGCGTCGGCCACCGAGCCACGGCCGAGGGCGAACAGCGCCACGCCGATCGACGGCCCCGCCACGGCCATGACCGCGGAGACCGGCATGAGCATCAGCGTCGTGAGCCGGGATCCGTAGGAGAGGTCCTCGACCAGCTTGTCCCGTTCGTCGTCCGCCGCGGCACGGCTCATCCTCGGCATCAGCGCGGTCAGCAGGGACACGCCGATCACGCCGTAGGGCAGCTGGAACAACAGCCACGCGTTCGAGTAGATGGACGGGCCGCCCTCGGCACCACCGGTGAGCACCCGGGTGTTCACCACCATGCCGATCTGGCTGACGGCGACGTAGCCGAGAATCCAGGCGGCCAGTCCGCCGAACTCCTTCAGCCGCTCGTCGATCCCCCAGCGCCAGCGGAACCGGAAGCCGGACCGCAGCAACGGCGGGATCAGGAAGGTGGCCTGGGCGACCATCGCGGTGAGCACGCCGATCCCGAGGACGAGCACCTGCGGATCGCTCATGTTCGTCGGCACGACCGTCGGGTCGCCGGGGACCAGCGCGAACGCGCCGATGGTCGCGAAGATGACCAGGTTGTTGATCACCGGCGCCCACTGGGCGGGGCCGAAGATCTGTTTGGCGTTCAGGATCGCCGACAGCACGGCGAACAGCCCGTAGAACAGCAGCCCCGGGAGCAGCAGGTACGCGAACCAGGTCGCCAACTGCTGGTTGGCCGCGCCGTCGTCCTCCATCAGCAGCCCGGTCAGCCACGGCGCGAGCGCGGTGGAGAGCACCGCACCGGCGCCGAGCACGGTCACCGCCAACGTGATCAGGCGTTGCGTGTAGGACTCGCCGCCGTCCTCGTCGTCCTGCGACCGGACGAGCAGCGGGACGACCACACTCGTCAGCACACCGCCGAGCAGCAGCTCGTTGATGATCAGCGGGAGGGTGTTGGCGACGGTGAACGAGTCGTAGAGCACGCCGAGCGTCGCCACCCAGGCCAGCATCACCTTCCAGGCGAAGCCGGTGATGCGGCTGGTCAGCGTGGCGATGGCCATCCGGCCGCCCGCCTTCGCCAGCGACGGGCCCTTCTTCTGTTCGTCCTCGCCCTCGGGCTCGTCGAGCTGGACCTCCGGCAGCCGCTCGCCGATCGGTTCCGAGGTGATCCTCGGCATCATCCGCGTGGCGAGCTCGTCGTACGGCCGCAGCACGTCCGGGTCGGCCGAGGGCCACCGCACGCCCGGATCCCGGGGGATGTAGACGGTGCGGTCGCCGTCGTGGGTCTCCTGCCGCCACGGCCGGACGGGGCGCCCGCGGTTCTGCGGCGGCCTCCCCCGGCGCGGGGGTTGCCCGG
>NZ_KE387129.1:123289-128716 GCF_000430445.1 Saccharomonospora iraqiensis subsp. iraqiensis | reverse complement strand
CGAACACGCCCAGCACACCGACCACCGCCGCGATGACGGCACCCGGCGTGCCGGGCATCGCGAGTGCGGCGGCACCGGCCAGCACCCCGACCACGCCGCCGACCATCGTGGGCAACCCGGCGACCCGGTTGGCCACCCGGAACGCCTCGTCGCTGCGCATGGTGGCGTCGGTGCGCACCCCCGCACGGCGGGAGCGGGGCAGCTTCTCCCGCCAGCCGAGGTAGCCACCCCAGCCGACGAGGACACCGAGGAGCGCGGGGATCAGGGCGAGCGCGATCACGCGGTCAGGATACGTTCCGGCGCCGGGGCGGCGGGTGCGCGCCTCGGGTGCCGTCGGCCACGTCCCGGACCCCGGCCGACGAGGGCCTTCGGCGAACACCGTGGTCGGACGGGATACCATCGGTGTCAATGACGACGCTGACCAGAGCGACGACGGTCGACCCGCTCCTTGGTGGGCCGCGCTGAGACGGGACTCCCGGACAGCGCGGCGAGACCCCTCACGCCCACGGGCTGAGGGGTCGCGTTGTCTCTGCGGCAGGACACAGGAGGATCGGCGATGACGGACGGCACGGAGACGACTCCGGCGCACCGCTACACGGCGGAGCTGGCGGAGCGGATCGAGAAGCGCTGGCAGGAGCACTGGTCCGCCCACGGGACGTACCACGCGGCGAACCCTGCCGGCCCGCTCGCCGACGACAGCAGGCCGCTGCCCTCGGACAAGCTGTTCGTGCAGGACATGTTCCCGTACCCGTCGGGTGCGGGCCTGCACGTCGGCCACCCGCTCGGGTTCATCGGCACCGACGTGTTCGCCCGGTACAACCGGATGATCGGCCGCAACGTGCTGCACACGATGGGCTTCGACGCCTTCGGGCTGCCCGCCGAGCAGTACGCCGTACAGACGGGCACGCACCCCCGCACCACCACCGAGGCGAACATCGAGCGGTACCTGAGCCAGATCCAGCGGCTCGGGTTCGGCCACGACGAGCGCAGGCGGATCGCCACCACCGACATCGAGTACTACCGGTGGACGCAGTGGATCTTCCTGCAGATCTTCAACTCCTGGTACGACACCGACCAGGACCGGGCCCGTCCGATCGCCGAGCTGGAGCGCGCCTACGCCGCGGGCGAGCGCGCCACGCCGGACGGCCGTGCCTGGGGCGAACTCTCCCGCGCCGAGCAGCGGGAGGTCATCGACGCGCACCGGCTGGTGTATCTCTCGGACGCGCCGGTCAACTGGGCTCCCGGCCTGGGCACCGTGGTGGCGAACGAGGAGGTCACCGCCGACGGGCGCAGCGAGCGCGGCAACTTCCCGGTGTTCCGCAAGAACCTGAAGCAGTGGATGATGCGGATCACCGCCTACGCGGACCGGCTCGTCGACGACCTGGACCGGCTGGACTGGCCGGACAAGATCAAGTCGATGCAGCGGAACTGGATCGGCCGGTCGCGGGGGGCGAACGTCCGGTTCCGCGCGGGCGCGCACTCCCTCGAGGTCTTCACCACCCGCCCGGACACCCTGTTCGGCGCCACCTACATGGTGCTGGCGCCGGAACACCCGCTGGTGGACGAACTGACCCCCGCCGAGTGGCCTGCGGACGTGGACGGGCGCTGGACCGGCGGGGCGGCGACCCCGCCGGAGGCGATCGCCGCCTACCGGGAGCAGGCCGCCCGCAAGTCGGAGCTGGACCGGCAGGAGAGCAAGGACAAGACCGGGGTGTTCACCGGTTCGTACGCCGTCAATCCGGCCAACGACGCGCGCATCCCGGTGTTCGTGGCCGACTACGTGCTGATGGGCTACGGCACCGGCGCCATCATGGCGGTGCCCGCCCAGGACCAGCGCGATTGGGACTTCGCGACGGCCTTCGGGCTGGACATCGTGCGGACGGTGCAGCCGCCCGAGGACTTCGACGGGCAGGCCTACACCGGGGACGGCCCGGCGATCAACTCGTCGAACGCGGATCTCACGCTCAACGGGATGGACGTCGAGGACGCCAAGAAGACGATGATCGAGTGGCTGGAGGAACACGGCCACGGCGAGGGCAGTGTGCAGTACAAGCTGCGTGACTGGCTGTTCGCCCGCCAGCGCTACTGGGGCGAGCCGTTCCCGATCGTCTACGACGAGGCCGGGACGCCGATCCCGCTGCCCGAGGACCAGCTGCCCGTCGAGCTGCCGGACGTGCCGGACTACTCGCCGACCACGTTCGATCCGGAGGATGCCGACAGCGAACCGGAGCCGCCGCTGTCCAAGGCGACCGACTGGGTGAACGTCACCCTCGACCTGGGCGACGGCCCGAAGACCTACCGCCGGGACACCAACGTGATGCCGCAGTGGGCGGGATCGTGCTGGTACCAGCTGCGCTACATCGACCCGACGAACACCGAGCGGTTCGTCGACGCGGAGAACGAGCGGTACTGGATGGGCCCGCGGCCCGCCGAGCACGGCGTGGACGACCCGGGCGGGCTGGACCTGTACATGGGCGGTGTGGAGCACGCGGTGCTGCACCTGCTGTACGCGCGGTTCTGGCACAAGGTGCTCTACGACCTGGGCCACGTCTCCTCCGAGGAGCCGTACCGCAGGCTGGTCAACCAGGGCTACATCCAGGCCTACGCCTACACCGACTCCCGCGGGTTCTACGTTCCCGCGGACGAGGTGACCGAGGAGAACGGCCGTTTCTATTACAACGGCGAGGAGGTCACCCAGGAGTACGGCAAGATGGGCAAGAGTCTCAAGAACGTCGTCACGCCGGACGACATGGCGCGGGACTACGGCGCCGACACGTTCCGGTTCTACGAGATGGCGATGGGGCCGCTGGAGGACTCCCGGCCGTGGGCGACCAAGGACGTCGTCGGGGCACAGCGGTTCCTGCAGCGGCTGTGGCGGCTGGTCGTGGACGAGGCGAGCGGCGAGGTGCGGGTCGACGGGTCGGAGCCGACCGAGCAGGACCTGCGTCAGCTGCACCGCACGATCGCCGGGGTGCGGGAGGACTACGCCGAGCTGCGGTTCAACACCGCGGGCGCCAAGCTGATCGAGCTGAACAACTACGTCACCAAGACGTACGGCTCGGCGGCGGCGACGCCGCGGGCGCTGGCGGAGCCGCTGGTGCTGATGCTGGCGCCGATGTGCCCGCATCTGGCCGAGGAGCTGTGGCACCGCCTGGGTCACCCGGACTCGTTGGTGCACGGGCCGTTCCCGGTGCCGGACGAGCAGTACCTGGTCGACGAGACGGTGGAGTACCCGATCCAGGTCAACGGCAAGGTCCGGTCCCGGGTCGTGGTCGCCGCCGACGCCGACCAGGAGGCGATCCGCAAAGCCGCACTGGCCGAGGAGAAGATCGTCGCCCTCCTCGGCGACGCCGAACCCCGCAAGGTCATCGTCGTCCCGAACCGCCTGGTCAACATCGTCAAGTGACCCGGACCCCGCGCCCGGGTGTTGCCGTGAAGGGCACTTTCGCTGCGCCGGGGGCCGTGAGGGGCACTTTCCCTGCATCGGACGCAGGGAAAGTGCCCCTCACGACACCACCCCGGTGACCACCGGGTCAGGGGAGGCCGACGTCGAGGCCGATCTCGCGGGCGAGGTCGGCGAGGACGGCGTCGAAGAGAGCGTCGGGTTTGGCGACGGGGATCGGGTAGTTGCCGAAGACCTCGAGGGTGACGTGGCCGTAGATGCGCGCCCAGAACTGCATCATCAGGTAGGTGGTGCCGAGGGTGAACCGGTCGGCGGTCACGGCGAGCCCCGAGTCGGACAGCACGGACAGCAGGGAGTCGCGGTAGGCGGCGAGGTCGTCGCGCAGCTCGGGCGGGACGACGTCGTCGCCCGGGGCGGCGATCTGGTGCGCCGTGAGCACCCGGCCCGCGGCGACGAGGAACGCGTGCCCGAGCGGTTCGCTGACGTGGTTCAGCGTGGCCACGCTGCTCCGCCCGGTCCCGATCTCCCCGGTGGGTGAGGCGAAGACCAGGGTGAACTCGTTGGTGTGGGTCAGCGCCCACTGCCGGAACCCCCGGCAGATGGCGAACAACCGGCGTGGCCCGTCGCCGGGAAGCGACGCGGTCTCCGAGGCGAGCTCGGCGCCGAGGTCGGTGACGATGTCGCGCCGCAGGTGTTCCACGAGATCGTCGCGGGAGCCGTAGTAGCGGTAGAGGGCCGGAGCCGTGATGCCCAGTTCGCGGGCGATGGCGCGGAGAGTGACGGCCTCCGGCCCGTGCTCGACGAGCAGGGTCCGCGCGGTCCGGCGGATCTCCCGGTCGGTGGCCGCGCGTTCCCGGTTCCGCCGTGCAGGCTTGCTCATCCCATCCCGCTCCGCCACAGACGTCGAAGACGTCCCGGACAACCGGACTCCGCCGACGTCGTCTCCGCTCTCGTCGCCGTCGCACCCGTTCGGTCCCGCGGCGAACTCGGAGAGTGTACGCGAACGGGACAGGCCGCACTGTGAGCACGCCCACACGGGTGATGGTCGGCGCGTGCGGGACGGGCCGGGCGCCGCCGGCACCGATCACTCGGGGGGCTACGTGACCGATGCCGGCGACTCGATGCCCGACCGGTGCGGTGACCGGTGGACACAGGCCGCACACAGGCGGTGCTCCCAGTGAAGAGCTCTCCGTGTCACCACGGTGACGCCCTCCACCAAATCTCACCCTAATGAGTGACATCCACGCGAGCATCATCGGGTGTTGTTCGCGTAGTGATGGAAGCTACAAAGGATTTCACGTCCGCACAACTCGAAGCGCACACGGGTGCACACCGAGCGCACGGACCGCCGGTCCCGGTCCGCCGCGGACCCCGGTGCTGCCACCCGGTCCGTGGCAGTCTGGCGGCGTGGAAGCGCGCGTGCTGGTCGTCGGTTCGGCCAACATCGACCTCGTGGTCCCGGCCCGGCGCCGTCCCGGGGCCGGGGAGACCGTGCTCGGCGGCGACACGGTGATCCACCCCGGTGGAAAGGGCGCCAACGCGGCCGTCGCCGCCGCGCGTCTGGGGGCGGACGTCGCACTGCTCGGGGCGGTCGGCACCGACGAGCACGGCCGGCAGCTGCGCACGTCGCTGGAGCGCTCGGGGGTGGACCTCTCGGCCGTCCGCCGCGTCCACGACCGCCCCACGGGAGTGGCGTACATCACAGTGACGCCGGACGGGGAGAACTCGATCCTGGTCTCCCCGGGAGCCAACGAGGCACTGCGCCCCGCCGACGTCGACGAGGCGCTCCCCGGCGCGCAGCTGATGGTGGTGTCGATGGAGATCCCCCTGGAGACCGTCGAGCACGCTCTCCGCGCGGCCGCGAGGGCGGGTGTCCCGACGGTCCTCAACCTCTCCCCGGTCGCGGAGCTGGGGGGTGCGGCACTGGGCGCGGTCGACGTCCTGCTGGTCAACGAGCACGAGGCCGCGTGGCTGCTCGGTCCCGCCCCGGGCGACCGGACGCCGGAGGCGCCGGAGGCGCGCGG
>NZ_KE387129.1:120963-123189 GCF_000430445.1 Saccharomonospora iraqiensis subsp. iraqiensis | reverse complement strand
CCGCGCCGTATCCGCCGACCGCACCGACCGCACCGGCGGCGCCGGCGCCACCTCCGGCAGCCCCTCCGGAGCCACCCAACCCGGATCCGGGACCACCGATGCCGGACCCGCCGCCGGGGCCGAAGCCACCGCCGCTGCCGTCGAGATCGGGAACGTTCGTCTTCGGGGGAGCCCAGCCGGAGGCGGAGGTTCCGTCGTCCCACTGCCCGGGCCGGTGCGTGAACCCGTCGGTCCCACCCGAGGTGTATCCCCCGCTCCCGGACACACTCCCGGCACCGCCGCTCGCCGCCGGGGCGTAACTCCCCCCGCCGGGCGCGGAGAAGCCGCCGGAGCCTGCCGAGCCGGAGCCACTGCCACTGGTCCCACCGGGCATCCCGGCGGGTGCCGGTCCGGTACCGGACCCGCTCCCGGCGTCCGGACCGCCCTCTCCGGCGTTCTCGTCCACCTTGATGTCGCCGAACTCGCCGGTGAGTGTGCTGTACCGCGGTACGGAACGGCTGTTCGTGGTGGTCGCCTCGTAGTACGCGTTGAACGCGTCGACGTTCGCCTGCGCCTTGGCGTTGTACTCCGCGATCTCCCGATCCTTGTCGGTGGTCAACGGATTGATGTCGTTCAGCCATCCGCTCTCGGGCGGTTTCTGCGGGACCTGCTGCACGCGGGACACCGCCCCGTTGAAGGCATCGGCCTGCGCGCCCATCGTCCGGTCACTGCTCTCCAGTTTGTACCCGGAGTCGAGCAGCCAGTCCTTCAACGGCCGGGCGCCGACCTTCGCCGCCTCGCCGGAGTCGCCCTGCCAGGCCTGGTCCATCTTCGATGCCAGGTCGTCCATCTGCCGGACCCGCTCATCGAAGGTCTGCTTCAATTTGCCGGCAGCCTCCCGGCCGTTCTCCAGCGAGCCGGTACCGGGTCCGGAGGTGAGCTGCTGGTAGATCTGGTGGGGGTCGATGGTCCGTGAACCATCCCCCGCGGCGAAGTTCCCGGCTTCCTCCTGGGTCGCCGCGCTGTATCCCGCCAAGGCGCCCGCGCCCGCGATAAGGAATGGCAGTGGCATCCGTGCCTCACCCCTTCACGTTGTTCACGACGGACTCGCCGACACGGTGAAGCGGCCTCCGCCGGACGGTCGAGGATGGATGGGCACCCCGTGTCGGCGGACGCTCCGGTGGCGCCCGTCCACGGTGAGTATCCCAAACGCTTCGACGTGGGGTGGGTGGTTCGGGTTCCCCGGGCCGGTATCGATCCGGAAAAGATCGACGGGACGGCGTTTCCGGCCCCCGGACACGACTGCGGCGGGGCCCCGGGGGACCCCGCCGCAGTCGGTGTGGTGTTCGTCGGCCGTGCCTACGCCCGGGTGGGCACGACGTCCAGGCGGACGTCGGCCGTCACGTTCGGGTGCAGGCGGGCACGGACGTCGTGCCTGCCGACGGTCTTGATGTGCTGCCGCAGTTCGATGACCCGCTTGTCGAGCTGCGGGCCCCCGGCCGCCTTGATCGCGCTGACCACGTCGGAGGGGGTGACCGAGCCGAACAGCTTCTTCGAGCCCTCGGCCGACTTCGCCGTGACCTCCACCGTGCCGAGGTTCTCGAGCGTCTGCTTGATCTCCTTGGCGTGGTCCAGGTCGCGGATCCGACGGGCCTCCTGGGCACGCCGGATGGTGCGGACGTTGCGCTCCGCACCCTTGGTCGCGGTCATCGCGTAACCCCGCGGCAGCAGGTAGTTACGCGCGTAGCCGTCCTTCACCTCGACGATGTCGCCGGGGCCGCCGAGGTGGGCGACGTCGGTCGTCAGGATGATCCTCGCCATGACGGACTTCCTTCCTCAGCGAGCGGTCGAGGTGTAGGGCAGCAGAGCCATCTCCCGCGAGTTCTTGACCGCGATGGCGACGTCCCGCTGGTGCTGGCTGCAGTTGCCGGTGACCCGACGGGCACGGATCTTGCCGCGGTCGGAGATGTACTTCCGCAGCATGGTCGTGTCCTTGTAGTCGATCGGCTCGGGTTGCCCCTGCTTCTCGGCCTTGCAGAAAACGCAGACCTTCTTCTTCGGCTTGCGAACGGGTGGCTTGGCCACGGTGTACTCCTGGGGAACGTTTCGTGTGGTTGTTCGGGCGCGCTACCGCGCGGGAAGCGGCGTCGGACGGCTCAGAACGGCGGCTCGTCGGAGAACCCGCCGCCACCTCCGGCCGGCGGGGCCGAGCCCCACGGGTCGTCGGCGGGGGCCCCGCCGCCACCG
>NZ_KE387129.1:118202-120863 GCF_000430445.1 Saccharomonospora iraqiensis subsp. iraqiensis | reverse complement strand
GCCGCGTCGGCCACGGACGGGTCGGCCACGGACGGGACGACCGCGGGCCCGGGGCGGGGCGAGGGCGGCAGGCCCCGTCCGGTACCCGGCACCGACTTCGATCCCGTCGCCCCGAACACCGCCGACGCCGTCGTGGTCCCGTCCGGGTACGACCAGCAGGTCGTCATCCGTTGGGGCGATCCGGTCCTGCCCGGTGCGCCCGCGTTCGACGCGGAGGCGCAGACGGCCGAGGCCCAGGCGCGCCAGCTCGGCTACAACAACGACTTCGTCGGGTTGATCCCGCGGGACGCCTCCGGTCGGCACAGCCTGCTCGTGGTCAATCACGAGTACACCACCGAGACGGAGATGTTCCCGCCCGGGCAGTACGATCCGGACGCACCGACGGAGGAGCAGGTGCGGATCGGCTGGGCCGCGCACGGCATGTCGGTGCTCACGGCCCGGCGTGACCCGCACGGTGGTCTGCGCGTGGAGACCGGCCGGTACAACCGCCGCGTCACGGTCGAGACCGGGTTCGCGGTGCGCGGCCCCGCGGCGGGCTCGGAGTACCTGCGCACCGCGGCCGATCCGGAGGGACGACTGGTCCGGGGCACGCTGAACAACTGCGCGGGCGGGGTCACCCCGTGGGGCACGGTGCTCTCCGGCGAGGAGAACTTCCACCAGTACTTCGCCCATGCCGACACGGTCACCGACCCGGTCGCCGCCGAGCGGCTGCGACGGTACGGCCTCACCGGTGGGGAGAGCACCCGCAAGTGGGAGCGGTTCGACCGCCGGTTCGACGTCTCCGCCGAGCCCAACGAGGTCCACCGGTTCGGCTGGGTCGTCGAGATCGACCCGCACGACCCGCACTCCACCCCGGTCAAGCACACCGCGCTGGGACGGTTCAAGCACGAGGGCGCGACGATCTCGATCGCCCCCGACGGACGGGTGGTGGCCTACTCGGGGGATGACGAACGCTTCGAGTACGTCTACAAGTTCGTCTCGGACGGTCGGTACAAGCCCGGCCGCAGCGCCCACGCGCGCAGGCACAACTCGGCCCTGCTCGACGAGGGCACCCTCTACGTGGCCCGGTTCACCGGGGACAGCCCGGCACACGAGATCGACGGCAGCGGGGCCCTGCCCTCCGACGGCGAGTTCGACGGCCGGGGCGAGTGGATCCCGTTGGCCTCCGGTGCCGAGTCGTTCGTCCCCGGCTTCACCGCCGAGGAGGTCTACGTCTTCACCCGGCAGGCCGCCGACGCCGTGGGCGCCACGAAGATGGACCGTCCGGAGGACGTGGAGCCCGACCCGGTGACCGGGCGGGTGTACGCCGCGCTGACCAACAACAGCGACCGCGGGGCGTCCGGCAGCCCCGGGGTGGACGAGGCCAATCCGCGCACCGGTAACCGCAACGGGCACGTGCTGGAGTGGACCGAGGACGGCGACGATCCCACCGGCACGGCGTTCTCCTGGCGGTTGCTGCTGGTCTGCGGGGACCCGGAGGCGGCCGACACCTACTTCGGCGGGTTCGACAAGAGCCTGGTCAGTCCCGTCTCCTGTCCGGACAACCTGGCGTTCGATCCGTACGGGAACCTGTGGGTCTCCACCGACGGCAACGCGCTCGGGTCGAACGACGGCCTGTTCGCGGTGCCGGTCTCCGGTGCGGAACGGGGCCGGGTCCGGCAGTTCCTCACGGTGCCGGTCGGCGCCGAGACCTGTGGCCCGGTGATCACCGACGACCTGGTGCTGGTGGCCGTGCAGCACCCGGGTGAGGGCGGGGCGGACTCGCACTGGCCCGACGGTGGTGACGCGCTGCCGCGTCCCGCGCTCGTCGCGGTGTGGAAGCCGGGCCGGGGCCGCCCGGGTCGGATCGGGATCCGCTGACCCGACCTCCTCCACCCGCGTCCGGGGACGGCGGCGTGCGTGCCGTCCCCGGACGCGGTCTACGGTTGCGGTATGGCTGACGGCAGGACCGGACTCGCACTCGTGACCGGCGCGTCCCGGGGGATCGGCGCGGCGGTGGCCCGCGCACTGGCACCCACCCACCGGCTGTTGCTCGGGGGGCGGGATTCCGACGCTCTCGAACGGCTCGCCGCCGAGCTGCCGGACGCGCGGCCGTGGCCGGTGGATCTCACCGACGACGCCGCGCTGGCGGAGGCCACGTCGTCGCTGGATCAGCTGGACGTGCTGGTTCACTCGGCCGGGGTCGCCGGGCTGGGCACCGTGGCCGAGTCGCCCGCCGCGGTGTGGCGGCACAACCTCGAGGTGAACACGGTCGCGGTGGTCGAGCTGACCCGGTTGCTGCTGCCCGCGCTGCGGGCCGCCCGCGGACACGTGGTGTTCCTCAACTCCGGGCAGGGGTTGTCCGCGCGGGCCGGCTGGGGGCCGTACGCGGCGAGCAAGTTCGCGCTGCGCGCCTATGCCGACGTGCTGCGGGCCGAGGAGGAGGGCCGGGGCCTGCGCGTGACCACCCTCTACCCGGGACGCACCGACACGGAGATGCAGGAAGCCGTGATCGCGCACGAGGGTGGTGAGTACACCCCGGAGAGCTACCTGCGCCCGGAGTCGGTCGCCGCGGCCGTGCACGCCGCCGTGACGGCGGGCCCGGACGCCCACCTGACGGAGCTGACCCTCCGCCCACGCCCCCGCTGACACCCCACCGGCACCCCGGCGGCCCCGCCCCCC
>NZ_KE387129.1:114846-118102 GCF_000430445.1 Saccharomonospora iraqiensis subsp. iraqiensis | reverse complement strand
ACCGCCCGCAGCCACCACGGCGACGGCACCGGTCCGCTCACCGCGCACGCCGCGCGGTAGAGCGCCAGCACCTCGTCCTCGGGCGCACGGTGCAGCCAGGCCACCCGGAGGTCGGCGGGCCGGGCGGCGTCGGTGATCCCGAACGGCTGCTCGATCGCACCGGCCCATTCCAGTTCCACCATCGGTTCCAGCCGCGGGGACGGCACGACCGGGTACGGGGCCGTCCCGCGGCCCGCGTCCACCGCCGCGGGCTCCGGTGCCGCGGATTCCGCCGCCACCGCTTCCGCTGCTGTCGGCGGGGCCTCCGCCGGGTTCGCTGTCACCGCCGGGTTCGCTGTCACCGCCGGGTTCGCTGTCACCGCCGGGTTCGCTGTCACCGGGTCCACCGCGGTCCGGGTCACCGCCGCCGGGTTCCGTGTCGCCGCCAAGGGGTCACCTCCGTGGAGTTTTCCTGACGCCGGAATACCCACCGTCGCGTCGGTGCACATCCGGAAACCCTTCCGAGTGAGGCGACTCGTGGTGGGTTAACCGTCATTAAACCATTCTCGGCGCCTGCGGAGGTGAAAAGCGGGTCACGGAACCGTTTCCGGGACCCGCTTTCCGTTCCGTGGAACCGTGGTCAGGCGTCCCTCCGATTGGCGACCACGAGCGACACGGCCAGCAGTGCGGCCGCGACCGCGGCGAAGTAGAGCAGCGCCCCGCCCTGGCTCAGGGTCGAGGTGGACGATGGCATTCCGGTCGCCTCACCGCTCCCGGTGAGGAACTTGTGTGCCACGTTGAACGGCATCCACGCGTAGATGTCGTCCCCGATCGTCGGGATCAGCTGGACCAGCCCCTCCACGGCGAGGCTGTAGATCATCAACAACGAGATCGCCCCGGCGCTGTGCCGCACCAGAATCCCGACCGCCACCGCGATGACGGCGGAGATCGCGAAGATCACCCCGACCCCCGCGACGTTGATCCAGTCGGCGGTGCTGTCCAGTGCGAGGTCGTGGACGGGAGCCAGCAGCAGGGCCAGTCCCCAGCACGTGAAGGCGATGATCTCGCCGAGGATCAGCGAGATGATCGCGACGACCGTGGTCTTGGCCAGCAGTGCCTTCGTGCGGTTGGGCACGGCCTGAAACGTCGTGCGGATGGTGCTGAACCGGTACTCGGTCGTCACGGCGAGCGCGGCGAGCACCATGATCACGGCGAGGCCGAAGGTGTAGCCGAACTGGGTGGTCGCGACGGTGGCGGGAACGCGCTCACTCGCGTTGCCGACCACGAGCGCGGTGAAGCCGGCGGTGAGTACGATACCCGCGATCGCGCACCACCAGGGTGAGCGGGTGGTGAGAAGTTTGATGCGTTCGACGGCGAGCAGAGTCATGATTTCCTCGGTCGGTCTCGGTGGGCGGTGTGGTCGTCCGGGCGGGGTCAGGCCCCGGCGGGGGTGGGTGCCGTGGTGTCGTCGGCACCGAAGCCGGCGTGGTACTCCACCGAGTCCCCGGTGATCTGCATGAACGCCTGCTCCAGCGAGCCGCGCTGCGGGCTCAGCTCGTGCAGTACGACCTGCTCCCGTGCGGCGAGCTCGCCGATCTTCTCGCTGTCCATCCCGGTGACCAGGACGCCGTCGTCGACCTCGGTGCACTCGGCGCCCGCCGCGGCCAGCGTGCCCCGCAACCGGCCGATCTCCGGGCTGCGCACCTTGACGGTCAGGGCGGACGCACGGGCCACGAACTCGTCGGTGCCGCTCTGCGCGATCAGCTCGCCCTTGCCGATCACGACGAGCTCGCTCGCGGTCTGCGCCATCTCGGACAGCAGGTGGCTGGACACGAACACCGTGCGCCCCTCCTCGGCGAGGCGCTGCATGAACCGGCGGATCCAGAGGATGCCCTCCGGGTCGAGACCGTTGACCGGTTCGTCGAACAACAGCACCTCGGGATCGCCCAGCAACGCCGCCGCGAGCCCGAGCCGTTGGGACATGCCGAGCGAGAAGCCCCCGGCCCGTTTGCCGGCGACGTCGGTGAGGCCCACCGCGTCGAGCACCTCGTCGACACGGCGTTCCGGGATGCGGTTCGACTTCGCCATCCAGCGCAGGTGCGCCCGCGCGGACCGGTTCGGGTGCACCCACCGTGCCTCCAGCAGTGCCCCCACGGTCCGCAACGGGTAGCGCAGGTCGCGGTAGCGCTCGCCCGCGATGCGCACCTCCCCGGAGGTGGGGCTGTCCAGCCCGAGCATCATCCGCATCGTGGTGGACTTGCCCGCCCCGTTCGGCCCGAGGAACCCGGTGACGGTGCCCGGTCGCACGTCGAACGAGAGGTCGTTCACCGCGAGGGTGTTGCCGTAGCGCTTGGTGAGGCCGCGTGCCTCGATCATCTGTGTCCTCCAGTGCGGCCCGTGCCGCAGAGATGCCTGTGTCACGAGGGTGGGTCACCACGGACGCCCGGCCTCGGGCGGGGCCGCGTCCGCGGCGCGCCGTGGTGGACCACCCCCGCCCCCGCTCGAACGAGGATGCCGCACCGGGCCGGCCGCGACGTCGGTGATCACCCTGATTTCGACCCTGATTCCCGCCCGGACTCCGGTTGCTCAGTTGATGAGTGATGGTTCAATAATCTGATGGGGCGACCGCGGAGGATCAGTGTCGAACGGCCACCGCCTCGCCCGGGGCGATCTCGATGTCGACCCCGTCGAGCGCCCGCTGGGTGCCGTAGGTCTTGACCAGTCCCCGCCCGGCCGGTGCCGGTGCGGACGCCCCGGTGGGCACCGGTGGTCGGCCCGGGTTCGCACCGGTGTCCGCTCCGCCCCCCCGGGATCGTCTTGTTCCTTCCGAAAACCATGGCAGAAAGCCTCTCCCGGGTTCGGGGCCGACCGCGTCGGACGGACGGTCCGGAACCCGGGCCGGGAAATCGGCCGATCGGCCGAGTCGCCCTCGGACCCACCGCGCGGACCCACCGCGCGGAGCGACCTGCTCCCGTGCGGCGATCTCGCCGATCTTGTCGCTGTCCCTCCGGTGACGACGAGCTCGCTTCCCTGATTCCCGCCCGGAGCCCGGTTGCGCAGAGTTAATGAATGGTGATTCAATAATTCCGTGGGGCGACCGCGGAGGATCAGTGCCGACCGGCTGCTGGAGGCGGCCGGTGCGGTCATCGGCCGGGTCGGGCCGGGTTTCACGCTGGCCGCGGTGGCCGAGGAGGCCGGTGTGTCCGTGGGCAGCGTGGCGGGGCGGTTCGGCTCGCGGCACGGCCTGCTGGTGGCGTTGACCGAGGCGGGCACGGCG
>NZ_KE387129.1:107882-114746 GCF_000430445.1 Saccharomonospora iraqiensis subsp. iraqiensis | reverse complement strand
CGGCCGCCGCCCGCGGACCCGGGTCAGCGGGCGGCCACCCGGCGGTAGCGGGCGGTCGCCAGCGGCGCGAAGATGCCGATGATCACGATGCAGCTGAGGATCGCGTACAGGGCGGCGTTCTCGGCCGGCCATCCGGACGGCTCGGGCCAGCCCGCCGGGCTGGTGTTGCCGAACAGGTCGCGGGTGGCGTTGACCGCGGCGGTGAACGGGTTCCAGTCGGCGATCGTGCCCAGCACGCCCGGCAGGCTCTCCTGCGGGACGAACGCCGACGAGACGAACGTCAGCGGGAACATCCAGATCAGCCCCGCACTGTTGGCGACCTCGACACTGCGGGCGACGAGCCCGATGTAGGCGCCGACCCAGGACATCGCCAGGGCGAACAGCAGGATCATCAGGTAGCCCAGCGCCGCCTCGCCGACGCTGCTGTTGATCCGCCAGCCGATCAGCAGACCGCACACCGACATGACCACCAGCACCACGATGCTGAGCACCTGGTCGGCGGTGGTGCGGCCGACCAGCACGGCCAACCGGGACATCGGCAGCGAGCGGAACCGGTCGATGATGCCCTTCTGCAGGTCGTTGGCGAAGCCGATCACGGTGTAGGAGGAGTTGAACGCGACCGTCTGGGCGAAGATGCCCGCGATCAGGAACTCCCGGTACTGCGCACCACCCCCACCGGGACCACCGATCGCGTCCCCGAAGACGTAGGCGAACAACAGCACGAACATGATCGGGAACGCGGTCGCCCCGAGCAGCCAGTCGGGGTTGCGCCGCACGTTCATCACGTTGCGCCAGGTGATGGTCCCGCTGTCGGACAGGACCTTGGCGAACCCGGTCACGGGGTCTCCTCCTCGGTGGCGTGGCCGGTCAGGGACAGGAAGACGTCGTCCAGGGTGGGGCGCTGCAGCGCGACGTCCTGCACGGTCACGTCCTCGGCGTCCAGCTTGCGCAGCGCCTCCATCAGCGCCGTCGCACCGGCGTCCACGTGGACGGTGACCGTGCGGGTGGCGTCGGTGACCACGGGCTCGCTCGTGCCGACCTCCTTGAGCACCCGCTCGGCGGTGTGCAGGCTCCCCGGGTCGGCCACCACGAGTTCGAGCCGTTCCCCGCCGATGCGGTCCTTGAGCTCGTCGGAGGTGCCGCGGGCGATGACCCGGCCCCGGTCGATGACGACGATCGTGTCCGCCAGGCGGTCGGCCTCCTCCAGGTACTGCGTCGTCAGCAGCACCGTGGCGCCGGTGGCGACCAGCTGCTCGATGACCTCCCACATGTCCAGGCGCCCGCGCGGGTCCAGCCCCGTGGTCGGTTCGTCGAGCACCACGACCTCGGGGTTGACGACCAGGGCGCCCGCGAGGTCCAGCCGCCTGCGCATCCCGCCGGAGTAACCCTTGGCGGCGCGGTCGGCGGCCTCCTCCAGCTGGAAGCGGCCGAGCAGTTCCCGGGCGCGCTTCTTCGCGTCCCGCTTGTTCAGGCCGTAGAGCCTGCCGACCATGTAGAGGTTCTCGAAGCCGGTGAGATTCTCGTCGACGGCGGCGTACTGCCCGGAGACCCCGATCGAGGCCCGCACGGCGTTCGGGTCGTCGAGTACGTCGTGCCCGGCCACCGTCGCCTCGCCGGAGTCGGGTTTGAGCAGGGTGGTCAGGATGCGTACGGTCGTGGTCTTCCCGGCGCCGTTCGGTCCGAGCAGGCCGAGCACCCGGCCGGTGGGCACGTCGAGATCGACGCCGTCCAGCGCGCGGGTCGCACCGTAGGTCTTGACGAGACCGCGGGCACGAACCGCGATCGGTCTCTCGGTCTGGGGCATAGGGCCAGAGTAGAAGCGACCACCGACAGATGTCGGCCGAATTCCGTCGGGCGGTTCCCGCGTCCGCGGGCCGTCAGTCGGCCGCCCACTCGTAGGAGAGCTGGTAGCGGTGCGCGGGCAGCACCATGTCGTTCATCTCCAGCGGTGTCCCGTCCCGGCCGTGGGCGATGCGGGTGACCGTGAGGACGGGGATGCCCTGGCCCAGCTGCAGCGTGGAGACCTCGTCGGGGGTGGGCATCCGGGAACCGACGTGCTCGGCGTAGTGGCCGAGCCGGTGTCCGGCCTCCTCCAGCCGCGCGTACGACCCGCCCGGCCCGGCGTCGTCCCGTTCGATCGCGGTGCCGCGGGTCAGCGCGCGGGACAGGCGGGAGACGGCGAGTTGCACCACCTCCCCGTCGGCGCACATCACCCGTTCACGCACGGTGACCTCGTCCCCGGGGGTGAGGGCGAGCTGCCGTGCGGTGCGCTCGTCGGCGGGCTCGAACCGCACGGTGACCGCCACCGACGGGGTGAATCCCTCGGACGCCGCGTCGGCGCGGAACGCGCCCCGGTCCTGCTCCCGGGCGGAGCGGGACAGGCGGGACCGGGCGAGTCGGTGGATGGTGGTCCAGTCGCGGACGAAGACACCGCGGCCCTGCTCGGTGACCACGACCCCCTCGGCCCGGAGCAGGTTCAGCGCCTCCCGGATGGTCAGCCGCGAGGCGCCGTACGACTCGACCATCTCCCGCTCGCTCGGCAGCCGGTCACCGGGGCCGTACTCACCGGCGGCGATGCGGTCGCGGACGTCCGCGGCGACCTGGCGGTGCACCGGCACGCCACTCGTTCTGTCCACCATCGGGTCGATTCTCCACACGCTCGCCGACGGGTCAGGGGAGCTTACATTCTGACCACGGGGCCGGTGTGAGCGAAAGTGACCACCGGTCCGGAGGTGTTGACCTGCCGCATCACCGGGTGTGCGTCACCGGTGGCCGTGAGGGGCACATTCCCTGCGCCTGACGCAGCGAATGTGCCCCTCACGGCACCTGACGCAGGGAAGGTGCCCCTCACGGCCACAGCCGGGGTGACACCGTCCGGTCAGCGTTCCAGGATCGCGGTGATGCCCTGGCCGCCGGCGGCGCAGACGGAGATCAGGCCCTTGCCCGAGCCCTTCTCGGCGAGCTGCTTGGCCAGGGTGGCCACGATCCGGCCGCCGGTGGCGGCGAACGGGTGGCCCGCCGCCAGCGACGAGCCGTTGACGTTGAGCCAGTCCCGGTCGATCGCGCCGACGGGCTCGTCACGGCCGAGGCGCTGCTTGGCGAACTCCGGGTCCTCCCAGGCCTTGAGCGTGGCCAGCACCTGCGAGGCGAACGCCTCGTGGATCTCGTAGTAGTCGAAGTCGCCCAGCGAGTGGCCCGCCTTGTCCAGCATCCGCGGCACGGCGTAGGCCGGGGCCATCAGCAGGCCCTCGTCGCCGTGCACGTAGTCCACGGCCGCCGTCTGCGCGATCGTCAGGTAGGCCAGCACGGGCAGGTTGCGCTCCTTGGCCCACTCCTCGGTGGCCAGCAGCACCATGGAAGCGCCGTCGGACAGCGGCGTCGAGTTGCCCGCCGTCATCGTGCCGTCCCGGCCGCCGAACACCGGCTTGAGCTTGCCCAGCTTCTCCGCCGACGAGTCCGGGCGCAGGTTCTGGTCCCGGGTCAGCCCCAGGTACGGGGTCACCAGGTCGTCGAAGAAGCCCCGGTCGTAGGCGGCGGCCAGCCGCTGATGGCTGGTGGCGGTGAGTTCGTCCTGCTCGGTGCGGCCGATCTCCCACGCCTTCGCCGTGCGCGCGGCGTGCTCACCCATCGACAGGCCGGTGCGCGGCTCGGCGTTGCGCGGGATCTCCGGGACGAGGTGCCCCGGGCGGAGCTTGCCGAGCAGCTTGGCCCGCTCACCCGTGCTCTTCGCCGCGTTGAATCGCACCAGCAGCTTGCGCAGCGAGTCGTTCACCGCCAGCGGCGCGTCCGAGGTGGTGTCCACCCCGCCCGCGATCGCCGAGTCGATCTGCCCGAGGGCGATCTTGTTCGCCACGTTGACGATCGACTGGAGGCCGGTGCCGCAGGCCATCTGCACGTCCGAGGCGGGCGTGGTGGGCGAGAGCGCGCTGCCCAGCACGGTCTCGCGGGCGAGATTGAAGTCGCGGGAATGCTTGAGCACCGCCCCGGCGGCGACCTCGCCGAGCTGTTCGCCCTGCAGCGAGAACCGGCTGACCAGGCCGTCCAGTGCGGCGGTGAGCATGTCCTGGTTCGAGGCGTCGGTGTAGGGGCCGTTCGAACGGGCGAACGGAATGCGGTTGGCGCCGACGATCGCGACCTTCCGCACGCCGGTCTCCGCGGCCTTTCCGCGGCCGCTCCGCCCCCGGCCACGGCCGGATTTCTGCGCTGAGGTCATGGCTCCTCCTGGTCAGCGTATTTTCGCACCCGTCTCAAGGGTAACCTACTCGCTAGTAGGTTAAGCTGTGGAGTGCATACTCGGCACGGGAGGCAGACCGATGGCTGACAAGTACCAGCAGTTCACCACGACACCCGTGGGTAAGTTCCTGACCTCGAAGCTCGGGCTCCCCGAGCCGCCGGTGCTGCGGCGCTACTCCCCGGGCCAGCCCCCGCTCGAAGGGCCGGCACTGCTGGGGGCCGCCCCGAACGGGCGGCTGGAGAAGACGCTGGCGACCCAGCTCGGCAACGCCGGCATCCAGGTGCTGCGCTCGGCGTCCGAGAGCTCCCGCTACGGCGCGCTGGTGTTCGACGCCACGGGCATCACCGACCCGTCCGAGCTGCGCGAGCTGCACGCTTTCTTCCACCCCGTGATCCGCAACATCGGGCACTCCGGCCGGGTGGTGGTCCTCGGCACGCCGCCCGAGCAGGTCTCCGGCCGGGAGCGCATCGCCCAACGCGCGCTCGAAGGCTTCACCCGCACCGTCGGCAAGGAGCTCAAGCGCGGCGCCACCTCGCAGCTCATCTACGTCGCCGCCGGTGCCGAGGAGGTCGCCGAGTCGACCCTGCGGTTCCTGCTGTCGGCGAAGTCGGCGTTCGTCGACGGCCAGGTGATCCGGGTCGGCGCCACCGGCACCACGACGGCGTCCGCGCCGGACAGCTGGGAGAAGCCCCTGGACGGAAAGACCGCCCTGGTCACCGGCGCCTCCCGGGGCATCGGCGCCTCCATCGCCGAGGTGCTCGCCCGCGACGGCGCGCACGTGGTGGCACTGGACATCCCGGCACAGGGCGCGGACCTCTCCGCCGTGGCCAACCGCACCGGCGGGTCGGCGCTGCAGCTGGACATCACCGCCGCCGACGCGCCCGACCGCCTCGCCGAGTACCTCACCGAGCGGCACGGCGGGGTCGACGTCGTCGTGCACAACGCGGGCATCACCCGGGACAAGACCCTGGCCAAACTCAGCGAGGCCCAGTGGGACTCCGTGCTCACCGTCAACCTCGCCGCCCAGCTCGCCGTGAACGACAAGCTGCTCGCCGACGACGTCCTGCGGGACAACGGCCGGATCGTGGGCGTGTCCTCCATCGCGGGCATCTCCGGCAACGTCGGCCAGGCCAACTACGCCACCAGCAAGGCGGGCGTGATCGGCATGGTCGACGACTACGCCGCGCGGATGGCCGAGCGCGGTGCCACGATCAACGCCGTCGCGCCCGGATTCATCGAGACGCAGATGACCGCCGCCGTGCCGCTGATGATCCGGGAGTTCGGCCGCCGTCTGTCCAGCCTGTCGCAGGGCGGACTGCCGGTGGACGTCGCCGAGACCGTCGCCTGGTACGCCAACCCCGCCTCGACCGCCGTGAACGGCAACGTCGTCCGCGTGTGCGGCCAGGGCTTCCTGGGGGCCTGAGATGACCGTCAAGCAACTCGACACCGTTCCGAGCCTGGGCACCCTCTACCCGAAGGCCGTGCTCGGCGGACTGCGCAAGAACGGCGGCGACACGCTGCCGGACACCGAGTACGTGCGCACGGGCGTCACGATCGACCCGGCGCACCTGGCCGCCTACGACCGGGTGTGCGGGTTCCGGCTCGACGACGAGGTGCCCGCGACCTACCCGCACGTGCTGGTGTTCGGGATGCAGGTCGCGCTGATGACCGAGCCGGACTTCCCGTTCCCGCTGCTCGGCATGGTGCACGTCGCCAACCGGATCACCCAGCGGCGGCCCGTGCGGGTGGGGGAGACCTTCACCCTCCGCGTGCGGGTCCGCGACCTGCGGCCGCACGAGAAGGGCAGGCAGTTCGACGTCGTCAGCGAGCTGGTCTCGGAGGACGGCGCGTCGGACGAGCCCGTGTGGACCGACGTGAGCACCTACCTGCGCCGGGGGTCGGGCGGCTCCGGTGCGTCCGGTGCCGACGGCGGGTCCGGGCAGGAACCGGCGAAGAAGACCGAGCTGGCCGCGCCCACGCCGGACGCGGTGTGGACGGTGCCCGGCGACATCGGCCGCCGCTACGCCGAGGTCTCCGGCGACCGCAACCCGATCCACCTGCACACGCTGACGGCGAAGGCGTTCGGGTTCCCGTCCGCGATCGCGCACGGCATGTGGAGCAAGGCCCGCGCACTGGCCGCGTTCGAGGGCCGGCTGCCCGGGGCGTACTCGGTGGACGTGCGGTTCAAGCTGCCGGTGCTGCTGCCCGCGAAGGTCGCCTTCACGTCGTGGCGCACCGACGGCACCGACGGCACCGACCGCGACGGGTGGGCCTTCGAGCTGTGGCACGCCCGCAAGCCCAAGCCGCACCTGTCCGGCACGATCACGCCGGAGTAGCACCGACGCCGGGTCCCCGGGGCGGCCGCTGTCGTGCCGTGAAGGACTCCTTCCCTGCATCCGACGCAGCGAAGGAGTCCTTCACGGCACCCGCTCCCGGTGGGGTGGGAGCGGGTGTCACTCGCCGATGACGGGTGGCGCCGTGCGTTCCTCCGTGCCGAAGAGGTCGTCCGGATCGGCCTCGACCAGGTAGCTCGGACGCTGGTGTTCCTCGTCCTCACCGCCCTGGCCGCCGCGGTTGGCTCCGGCGCCCATCGGCGCGCCCCCCATGGCCCCGCCGCGACCGGCCGCCGC
>NZ_KE387129.1:105492-107782 GCF_000430445.1 Saccharomonospora iraqiensis subsp. iraqiensis | reverse complement strand
GGCCCGGTGGGCCCGGTGGGCCCGGTGGCTCCCGTGGGTGCCGGTGGGGGGCCGGTCGTCGGGCCGGTCCGGTCGGGCACGCCGTCGTCGCGGACGTCGTTCGCCATGGCGGCACGGTAGTGCGCGACCGGCCCGGGGGGAACCGGGAAATCGGGTCACGTCGGCGGTGCGCACCGCCTACGCACCGTCACGCGGTCGGGAGTGGCTCCGTGCCGATGTCCCGCAGGAGCGTGTCGACCGGCTGCTCGGTCTCGGCGAAGCAGAGCAGGTTCGTGAATCCCTGGCGCCAGGACGCCTCCCTGGGCCAGCGCCAGGCCGCGCCGATGTCGTCCCGGTCGGCGCCGAGGTAGCCGCGTACGGCCTGCCCGCACTCCTGCCGGCCCAGTGCGTTGATCTTCTCCACGTCCGGGAGCGCACCGTCCGGCGTCCCCAGCGGTATCGCGGCGACGGCCTCGCTCCGGTGCGGCCCGTCGCACGGCGCGGCCCGGGGCCGTTCGTCCGCGGGACGCTCCCGCGAGCACAGCCGGAACCCGTCGAGGCCGTCGTCGCCGGCCAGGGCATCGTGCAGCGACCCCTGCCGGGTGCGTGGCTCCCCGTCCGCGTTCACCTGCGCGACCCCGCAGCGGTACCAGCGCTGACCCTCGTCCCACCGGTCCTCGTCCGCCCAGAACAACCACGCGCCGAGTGTGGTGACGTCGTAGTCGGCACTGCCCAGGAAGTCCGCCACCGCGGTCCGGCAGTCCGGCAGCACCGCCTCGTACACCGCCTGCTCGGGTGGCGGGGTGGCGCCGTCGGCGTCGTCGAGGGTGCCGGTGTCGACGATCTCCACCGTGTGGTCTCCGGCGCAGTCGACGACCGTGGTGGCGTCGGTGGAGACACAGTCACCGGTCCCGGCGAGGCCCGGCGGGGTTCCGCCGGGTTCGGTGCCGGGGACCGACCGGTCCGTGGACGGTGCCGTGGTGGTCCCCGTGGCGGCGGGAGCCTCGGTCGCCCCGGCGGCACGCTGGTCGGCCGAGGGCAACGCGGGCGATCCGCCGACCTCGCTGACACACCCGGCCAGCACCACGGCGGCCGCCAACGTCACTACCCCGAGCGCGTAACCCTGTCTCGACATCGATCAGACCCTACCGAGTGGCGGTACGAACCACTCAATGTTGACGGTTCGACATCGCGGGCGCACGGCAACCGGGCCGACGGAGGAACATCCGGGTCCCGGACAGTGCGTGTGACCGGGCCGGGAAAGTGACACCGGGCCAGGGACAGCGCAACCGGGTCCGGACAGTGGAAACCCCGTGATGCTGCCAGGTCGGGGGTCCGCCAGCACCACGGGGGCATCTGGAATATCGCCGGCTTACCCGGGTGCGTTACACCCGTTTGGGAATGTAAGTCAGGTCACACGTTCGGACCAGTGTGTCGGCGACTGCCCGGTGCCGTCCGTGGTGACGCGGGCGGCACGGGTGAAGTCGGCGGGAAACGGGTAGCCCGGTCGTCGGTGAACCTGTCCGAACACCTCGACCAGGGAGGTCGCATGATTCTCCGCCGGGTGGCCCGCCCACTGCTCGCCTCCATCTTCATCGCGGGCGGCATCAACGCACTGCGGCAGAAGGAGGCCCACGCCGAGGCGGCCAAGCCGTTGCTCGACAAGACCGTCGGGGAGAAGGCCGGCGAACTGCCGAGCGACCCGGTGACGCTCGTCCAGGTGGACGCGGCCGTCAAGATCGCCGCGGGCACGATGCTGACCGTGGGGGTGCTGCCGCGGATCTCCTCGGTCCTGCTGCTGGGCAGCCTGGTCCCCACGACCGTGGCCGGTCACCCGTTCTGGGAGGAACAGGACCAGCAGAAGCGTCAGCAGGAGCTGACCGAGTTCCTCAAGAACGCGAGCCTCGCGGGCGGTCTGCTCATCTCGGCGGTCGACACGGGCGGCAAGCCGTCACTGGGCTGGCGGACCCGGCACGCGGCCGAGGAGGTCGGTCACCAGGTGCAGGGTAGGACCGGGGAGATGCAGCGCAGGATGGGCGCGGCGCAGGGCAAGGCCGGTCTGGCGGTGGCCAAGGCCACCAAGGCCTCCGAGCAGGCCACGGCCAGGGCGGCGAAGCGGCAGGGCCGGGCCACCGGGATGGCCAAGGGGAAGGGCAAGGCCCTCAAGGCGGCGAAGAAGGGAGCCGGGCGGGCCAAGTCCGCCGCGACGCACCGGCACTGACCCGGCTCCGCTCCCGCACCGCGACGTCACCCGCACCGCGACGTCACCCGCAGCGCGACGACCCCCGTACCGCGACGGCGGCCCCGCCCG
>NZ_KE387129.1:93215-105392 GCF_000430445.1 Saccharomonospora iraqiensis subsp. iraqiensis | reverse complement strand
CGGGGCGTCTCCGCGGCCTGCGGCGCGGAGACGCCCTGCGGGTCGACGTCGACGGTGAGGATCGACGTGCCGACCTCCACCGTCTGCCCCGGCTCCACCAGCAGCTCGGTGACCACCCCGGCCCACGGGATGGGCAGCTCGACGGCCGCCTTCGCGGTCTCGACCTCCACGACGATCTGGTTCACCGCGACCTCGTCACCCGGCTGGACGCGCCAGCCGATGATCTCGGCCTCGGTCAGCCCCTCGGCAGTGTCGGCGAGGGGGAACTGCCTGTACTCCGGCATCGTGTCCTACCCCCTCACCAGGCCAGCGCGTTGTCGACGGCGTGCAGCACGCGGTCGAGGTCGGGCAGGAAGTGCTCCTCCAGCTTCGCCGGGGGATACGGGGTGTCGAACCCGGTCACCCGTTGCACCGGGGCCTCCAGCGAGTAGAAGCACTCCTGCTGGACCCGGGCCGCGATCTCCGCGGTGACCGAGGACTCCGACTGGGCCTCGCTCACCGCGACCAGCCTGCCGGTGCGGCGCACCGACTCGAACACGGGCGCGAGATCCAGCGGGGACAGGCTGCGCAGGTCGATGACCTCCAGCTCGGTGCCCTCCTCGGCCGCGGCCGTCGCCGCGTCCAGACACACCTTCACCGACGGTCCGTAGGTGACCAGGGTGGCCGCCGTGCCGCTGCGCAGGGTGCGTGAGGCGAACAGCGGGTCCGGCGTCGAGGTGGTGTCCACCGGCTGCTTCAGCGCACCGGAGTGGTACAGCTTCTTCGGCTCGAAGAACAGCACCGGGTCGTCGCATTGGATCGCCTGCTGGATCATCCAGTACGCGTCCACCGGGTTCGAGCAGGACACCACCTTCAGCCCCGGCACGTGCGCGAACAGCGACTCCGGCGACTCCGAGTGGTGCTCGACCGCGCCGATCCCGCCGCCGAACGGCACGCGGATCACCACGGGGACCGTGATCTCACCCTGGGTGCGGTAATGCAGCTTGGCGAGCTGGCTGACGATCTGGTCGAAGCCGGGGAAGATGAACCCCTCGAACTGGATCTCGCACACCGGCCGGAAGCCGCGCACGGCGAGGCCGACGGCGGTGCCGATGATGCCGGACTCGGCCAGCGGCGTGTCCAGCACACGGTGCTCACCGAAGTCCTTCTGCAGGCCGTCGGTGATACGGAAGACGCCGCCGAGCCTGCCGACGTCCTCGCCCATCATCAGGACCTTGTCGTCGGCCTCCATGGCCGCGCGCAGGCCGAGGTTGAGTGCCTTGCCGATGGTGAGCTTCTGGATCTCGGTCTCGGTCCGGACCGGGGACTGCACCGGGGCCGCCATCAACGCTCACCCCCGTCCGCGAATCCGCCGAGGTAGGCGAGGTACTCCTCGCGCTGCGCGTCGAGCGCCGGGGACGGCTCGGCGTAGACCTCCGAGAAGATCCGTTCGGGTGGTGGGTCGGGCATGGCGAAGCAGTACTCGCGCAGCTGGGCGGCGAACCGGTCGGCCTCGGCCTCGACCTCGTCGAAGAATTCCTGCTCGGCCGCGCCCGTGCGGGCGAGGTGCACCCGCACCCGCTCGATCGGGTCCTTGTGCTTCCACACCTCCAGCTCGTCGGAGAGCCGGTAGCGGGTGGGGTCGTCGGTGGTGGTGTGCGCGTCCATGCGGTAGGTGAACGCCTCGATGAGCACCGGGCCGTTGCCGTGTCGGCACTCGTCCAGCGCCCAGCGGGTCACCGCCAGGCAACCGAGGACGTCGTTGCCGTCCACGCGGATGCCGGGGAAGCCGTAGCCGCGGGCGCGCTGGTACAGCGGCAGTCGCGACTGCCGTTCGGTGGGCTCGGAGATGGCCCACTGGTTGTTCTGGCAGAAGAACACCAGCGGCGCGTCGTAGACCGATGCCCAGACGAACCCCTCGTGGACGTCGCCCTGGCTGGTGGCGCCGTCGCCGAAGTAGCAGATCGTGGCCTCGGCGGTGTCGTCGTCACCGACCTTGCCCTCGAACTTCTGCCCCATCGCGTAGCCCGCGGCGTTGAGCACCTGGTTGCCGATCACGATGGTGTACGGGTGCAGCCCGCGACCGGCGAAGTCCCAGGCGCTGTGGTCGGTGCACCGGAAGATGCCCAGCAGTTCCTTGAAGTCGACGCCGCGGGTGTAGGCCACGCCGTGCTCGCGGTAGCTGGGGAACGCCATGTCCTGCGGCTTCAGCGCCCGCCCCGAGCCGATCTGGGCGGCCTCCTGACCGAGCAGGGGCACCCAGATGCCGAGCTGGCCCTGGCGCTGCATGGCGTTGGACTCCCGGTCGGCCCGCCGCACGAGGACCATGTCGCGGTAGAGGTTCCGCAGCGCCTCGTCGTCGACGTCGTCGAGGTACGGATCGAACCGGGACGAGGGCAGGCGTTCACCCTCGGGAGTGAGTAGCTGGGTGAGCTCGGTTCCGCCTTCGGCTGTGGCCCGCAATCCCGCGATCACCTGCTCCGGGGACGGTTGCGCCGCGGTCGCGGCCGGCCCGGCGCCGGGTTCGGGGCGCGTCCACTGTTCTGGGGACGACATGCGCATCTCCTTGGTGTCGTGCCGCGTGGCCGCTTGTGACGACCCCCGCGACGCGCCGCCGGTCACCGTGGCGCATCCGGATCTCCAGCGCTCGGTGCCCGTCGGCGGTGACGGTTCACGCCGTCATCCTGGCACGAACCCCGGCCCCGTGGAGAGGTCCCGATGTCGATTCGTTTCCTCCGGCGGGGTCGTGAGCTGCGGAAACGCTTGGACGGCCGACGATGCAACCGCCGAAAGTCGGTCCGGCGAGCACCGGCTGACCAGCTCGCGCGCCGCGCTGTCGCCGGACGGGCACCGGGCGTGCGCGGCCCCCGTCCGCGAGAACCGGGTCGATGTGACGCCGGACACACCTCCCCCCGGGTGGCACGATGGTCCGCGTGGAAACCGCAACCGTGACCGACACCGTCCGGGCCAGGTGGGCCGAGGACGTCCTGCCCAGCCTGTCCGAGCTCGTGGCGATCCCCGCGCTCTCCCCCGGCTTCGACCCGGAGTGGGCCGCGTCCGGCCACCTGGACGCCGCCGTGGAGCACGTCCGCGCCTGGCTGGTGAGCCGGGAGATCCCCGGCGCCGCCGTCGACGTCGTGCGGCTGCCCGGCCGCAGTCCCGTCCTGCTGCTCGACGTCCCCGCCACCCCGGGGGGCGAGGACGCCGGCACCGTGCTCATGTACGGGCACCTGGACAAACAGCCCCCCGTCGGCGGCTGGTCCGACGGGCTCGGCCCGTGGACCCCGGTGGTGCGCGACGGCCGGCTGTACGGCCGGGGCTCGGCCGACGACGGCTACGCCGGCTACGCCGCAACCACCGCGATCGAGGCCGTACGTGCGGCGGGCGGCGCGCACGCCCGGACCGTGGTGCTGCTGGAGACCGGGGAGGAGTCCGGCAGCCCCGATCTGCCCGCCTACCTGGAACACCTGACCGGCCGGCTCGGGCGGGTGTCCCTGGTGATCTGCCTGGACTCGGGCGGCAACGACTACGACCGGCTGTGGCTGACCACCAGCCTGCGCGGGATGGCCCAGGTGCACGTCACCGCGCGGGTGCTGGACTCGGCCCAGCACTCCGGACTCGCCAGCGGTGTCGTGCCGAGTTCCTTCCGGATCCTGCGCACGCTGCTCGACCGCATCGAGGACAGCGCCACCGGCGCGATCCTGCTGCCCGAGTGCAACGTCGAGATCCCCGCCGACCGGCTGGCCGAGACCCGGGCCACCGCCGAGGCCGCCCCGGGGTCGGTGGCGGGCGCGTTCCCGCGGCACGGCTCCACCCGCACCGTCGTCGACGACGAGGTGGAGCTGCTGCTGAACAACAGCTGGCGGCCGACCCTGTCGGTGATCGGCGCGTCCGGGATGCCGGAACCGGCCGAGGCGGGCAACGTGCTGCGCGCCGCCACGACGCTGGCGTTGAGCTTCCGGCTCCCGCCGACCGCGGACTCCGCCGCGGCGCTCGCCGCGATCGAGAAGACGCTGACCACCGACGTCCCGTACGGCGCCACGGTCGAGGTCACCGGGACCGAGGCGGCGGACGGCTGGAACGCCCCGGAACTCGCCCCGTGGCTGGCCTCCGCGTTGGAGCGGGTCAGCGACGAGGTGTTCGGCAGCCCGTGGCGCAGCACCGGGCTCGGCGGGTCGATCCCGTTCATGGGACTGCTCGGCCGGACGTATCCGGAGGCGCAGTTCCTGGTCACCGGGGCGCTCGGGCCGGACTCGAACGCGCACGTGCCGGACGAGTGGCTGCACCTCGACCAGGCGCAGCGGGTGACCGAGGCGATCGCGCGCGTGCTGCACGCCCATGCGGAGCAGTGACGTGCCCGTCGAAACCGGTCCGTAACGTTTCCGGGTGGTGCGTTCGGGCGTACCGGAGTGGCAGGATACGCGGGTTAGCCGGTATTAACCACGAGGAGTGACACCGTGGCGCGTCGACTCACCAGAGTGTTGACCCTGCTTCCCGCGGCCGCGCTCGCCGTCACCACGGCGAGTTGTGCGGAGGAGGTGGGCTCCGGCGGCGACACCGAAGCCGGCGGGGAGATCTCGCTGATCAACGAAGGCAAGCTGACCACCTGCACCCACCTGCCCTACGAACCGTTCCAGTTCACCCAGGACGGCGAGACGGTCGGCTTCGACGTCGACCTCGTCGACCTCGTCGCCGAGGACCTCGGCGTCGAACAGGAGATCTTCGATACCTCGTTCGAGGGCATCGAGTCGGGCGCCTCGTTCGACACCGGCCAGTGCGACGTGGCCGCGGCCGCCATGACCATCACCGAGGAACGCGAACAGGTCATGGACTTCTCGGACGGGTACTTCGACGCCAACCAGGCACTGCTGGTCGGCACCGACTCCGACGTGGCGGAGCTGTCCGACCTCGAGGGCAAGGTCCTCGGGATGCAGCTCGGCACCACCGGGGAGAAGTACGCCCGGGAGCACCAGGACGAACACGGCTACGAACTGCGCCAGTTCGAGGATCTCGCCCTGCTGCAGACCGCGGTGCAGACGGGCCAGGTCGCCGCGGCGATCAACGACAACTCCGTGCTGCTGGACTTCGCGAACAAGAACGACGACGTCGAGGTCACCACGGAGTTCGAGACCGGCGAGCAGTACGGCATCGCCGTGCGCGAGGGCGACGCCGCCATGTTGTCGAAGGTCAACGAGGTGCTGCAGGCCGCGAAGGATGACGGCCGCTACGACGCGATCTACGAGAAGTGGTTCGGCCAGGCCCCGGAGAGCAACTAGTCGGGTGAGCGACGGGTCCCGGCGGGGCGATCCTCCGCCGGGACCCGCGTTCCCCGTGTCGAGGAGTCCGTATGGCGATGTCGCCGCGCAAACGCGCGCAGCTGTTCCGTGGTCTCCAGTACCTCGTGCTGGTGCTCGTGGTGCTCGTGGCCGTGTTGTTCGCGAACTGGTCCGCGATCATCGACAAGTTCTTCAACGTCGATGCGGCCAGGGACCAGGTTCCCGAGATAATCACGACCGCGCTGCTGAACACGGTCATCTACACCGGGCTCGGCTTCGGGCTCGGTCTGGCCGCGGGTTTCGTGCTCGCGCTGATGAAATTGTCCTCGGTGGGGCCCTACCGGTGGTTCGCCACCGCCTACATCGAGTTCTTCCGTGGGGTCCCCGCGCTGCTGGTCTTCATCGCCCTGGGATTCGGTGTCCCGTTGGCGTTCCAGATCCGGTTCGACGTCTACTCCACGGCGGCGATCTCGCTCGGTCTGGTCGGGTCGGCCTACATCGCCGAGACGTTGCGGGCAGGGATCCAGGCCGTACCGAAGGGGCAGATCGAGGCGTCCCGGTCGCTCGGCATGTCCCAGGCGCGGACCACGATGACGGTTGTGGTCCCACAGGCGTTCCGGATCATCCTCCCGCCGCTGACCAATGAACTGATCCTGCTCACCAAGGACTCCTCCCTGATCTATCTCCTCGGACTCATGCGGGAGGAGTACGAACTGGCCAAGTTCGGCCGGGAGGGGTTGAACGCGACAGGGTCGTTCACCCCGATCCTGCTGGCGGGGCTCTGCTATCTGATCATCACCGTGCCGTTGGGCTATCTGTCGCGCTCGCTGGAGCGTCGGAGTGGCCGTAAGGCGGACAAGGGGCTGGAGGTGACGGCCTGATGGGTTCGCCGTCCACGGCCGGTGCGGGCACCGGCGACGCGATCGTGGAGATCTCCGATCTGCACAAGTCGTTCGGCCGGGTCGAGGTGCTCAAGGGCATCGACATGCGGGTGCGGCGCGGCGAGGTGGTGTGCATCGTCGGGCCGTCCGGTTCGGGCAAGTCCACGCTGCTGCGCTGCGTGAATCTGTTGGAGCAGCCGACGTCCGGCACCGTCGTGGTGAACGGGTTCGACATGACCGACCCGGACGTCTACATCGACGACGCGCGCCGCTCGATCGGCATGGTGTTCCAGGGGTTCAACCTGTTCACCCACATGTCCGTGCTGGAGAACCTCACCATCGCCCAGCGCAAGGTGCTCAAGCGGGACAAGGCCGAGGCCGAGCGCGTCGCCCGGGACAACCTCGCCCGGGTGGGCCTGTCGGAGAAGGTGGGCGCCATGCCCGACCAGCTCTCCGGCGGTCAGCAGCAGCGGGTGGCGATCGCCCGGGCGCTGTCGATGGACCCGGCCGTCATGCTGTTCGACGAACCGACGTCGGCGCTGGACCCGGAGCTCGTCGGGGACGTGCTCTCGGTGATGCGCAGGCTCGCCGAGGAGGGCATGACGATGCTCGTGGTCACCCACGAGATGCAGTTCGCCCGCGAGGTCGCCGACACGGTGCTGTTCATGGACGACGGCGTGGTGGTCGAGCAGGGCCCGCCCGGCCGCGTCATCGCCGACCCGCGTCACGAGCGCACCCGGAGCTTCCTCTCCCGCGTGCTGAACCCGGTGCACGCCCGCGAGTAGGCCCGACGGGGTGGCCGGAACCGCCTACCTCATGTCACCGTCCGACCCTGTGGTGTGAGCGCGACGCCCTCCCGCCGCGGCGGGGCCGCCGCGCGGGCGGAATGCGCCCGCACCACCGGGTTCGACGGTGAGCTGGGGAGGGCAGGTCATGCCGGGGATACGACGGGGGCCGCAGCGGGAGTCCGGACGGCTCGACGACGGGCACGCCGCCGACCCGTCGACGGCGAAGGCGGACCGGTACGACCCGTTCGACCCCGCCTCCCGCCCGCTGCGGACGGTGCGCGCCGCCGACCTGCGGTCCGATGTCGATTCCGACGGCGGCGGAATGCTGCGCTGGCGCAGGCAGACCACCGGCGCCCCGATCGCCGAGATCACCGACGCCGTGATCACCGGCAAGCTCGACCTGCGTGCGCTGGAACTCGGCGTGCTGTTCCGGTTCGAGCGGTGCCGGTTCGAGTATTCGCCGGACGTGCGGGAGGCGTCGCTGCTCGGGCTGTCGTTCCGACACTGCCTGCTGCCCGGCCTCAAGGCACGCAACTTCCGCGGCCGCAACGACGTCCGGCTGATCCGCTGTGTGGTCGAGGTGGACGACGACGCCGAGGACACCGAGACCACGGTGCGCCAGGCCGTCGGGGTGGAACGCGGAATCCCGGACGCGGCGGTGAACCTGACCGACGCCGTGGTCGAGGGGTCGGTGGTGCTCACCCGCACCCGGATCACCCACCCGCGGGGCAAGGCGGTCCAGGCCGACCGGCTCGTGGTCACCGGCGCGCTGCTGGCCTACCGGCTGACGGCCGACGGCGAGGTACGCATTCCGGGGCTGCGCACCGGTGGCAACGTGAACTTCTCGGGCGCGTCGCTGGCCAACCGGGCGGGTTTCGCCCTCAACGGCAACGGCCTGCACGTCGGGGGGAGCCTGCTGTGCGAGCGGGACACCTACGGCGGGCCGAACGACAAACGTCCGTTCACCGCGGACGGGATGGTGTTCCTCCCCAGCCTGCGGGTCGCCGGGGACATGGTGTTCGAGGGTGCCCGGCTGGCCGTCGACCTGCACAGCGAGGTGACCGCGGACGCCTGGCGGACCGGCGACCGCTTCGAGGACCCGCACCCCGCCCTGATCGCCGACCGGATGCACGTCGACGGCAACGTCGAGTTCAGCAGGAACTTCCAGGTGACCGGCACGCTGCGGATGGTGAACGCGCACTTCGGCGGGTCGCTGCGGCTGGCGGGGGCGTCGGTGACGGTCGGCGGGGTGACGAACCGGCCGCATCCGGACCGGTCCATCCACCTCGACGGCAGCGAGATCGACGGCGGCCTGGACGGCAGTGGGCTCCGCACGGTCGGGCAGTTCCGGATGGCGGACGTGCGGGTGCGGGGCAACGTCGTGCTGCACGGGGCGACGTTCCGGTACGGGCGGCACGACGTGGTCTCCGCGCGGCGCAGCGAGGTGTCCGGCAACGTCGCGCTGACCCAGTGCACGGTCCTGGGCACGCTGCGGCTGCAGGGGATGACCGTCGGCGGCAGCATCGACATGAGCGGGCTGCACGTGGCGGAACCGGAACAGGCCACCTCGGTGCCGGAGCGGGAGGAATCGGCGCCCTGGGCCGTCGACCTGCGCTCGGTGCGCGTGGCCCGCAACGTCCTGCTCGCCGCGGAGGACGGCCGGAACTTCCGGGCCTTCGGCGGCGTGACGCTGGACGGCGCGACGGTCAGCAGGACGATCCGGATCAGCGGTGCGGAGCTCGCCGCGGCCCGGGAGAACCCGCTCGCGCTGGACATCGGGGACGCGAGCGCCGACGAGTTCGCGCTCACCCCCGGGGCCGCCCCGCAGGGCCGGGTGTCCCTGCGCAACGCGCACTGCGGCACGCTCGACGACGACACCGCGTTCTGGCGGGCCACGGGCCGGGTGGACGCGGACGACTTCCGCTACGACGCACTCGCCACCCCGATCGGGCTGACCGACGACAAGGCGGTCGCGGAGCGGTTGCGGCTCCTGCGCGAGGCGATGGACGGCTACCGGCCCGGCCCGTACGACCAGCTCGCCACCATGTTGCGGGAGAGCGGGAACGAGGAGCACGCGGACACGGTGCTGTTGCGCAAGCAGCAGTTCCGCTACGAGTCGCTCGCCCGCGGGTACGGCAGGTTCGGGGCCGGGGTGCGGTCGTGGAGCCTGCTGCAGCGGTGGATCGTCGGCTACGGCTACCGGCCGGTGCGGGCGCTGGTGTGTCTGCTGGGGCTGCTCGTCGCGGGGAGTCTGTGGTTCGGACTCGGGGAGGACGACTGCGTCGACGGTGACCGCTACACCGTCTCCGGGCCCCGGTGCGTGGTCAACGCCGACGACACCGGGCTGGAGTGGAACCCGGTCTTCTACACCCTCGACCTGCTGGTCCCGATCGCCGACCTGGGCAACACCGGCCGGTGGCACATGGCGGGTACGGACAAGTGGGTCTCCGCGGGGTTCACCGCGACGGGCTGGGTGCTGATCACCACGGTCGCCGCGGGCGCGACCCGCACGCTGCGCCGCGACACCAACTGACGGCGACTGTGACGGCGTCCGGGAGACGGCCGGGTCCGCAACCCGGGTAACCGATCCGTTGTGAAACATCGCCCGAACTCGTAACGGGACGTCCGGGGGCGCCGATGACGACGGTGTCCCGTCCCCGATCCGAGGTCACAGGTCCCCATGCGACTCGCCGGTTCCCTCGTCGTCACGTTGCTGCTCGCCGGGCTGGCCGCGGGATGCGCGGACAGCAATCCGGACACCTCCGCCCCGGCACCGGATCCCGCTCCGGTCGCGCCCGGCCCGTCCGACCCGTCCGGGGAGGTGCCCACGGTGACGTTGACCGAACCCGCGGGCGGCCCCGACCGCAGCGCACGGTGACGGCGTCGCGATGACGGCACAGCGGCCCGGTGACGACGCACAGCGGCCCGGTGACGACGCACAGCGGCCCCGCGGGGAGAGCGCGGCGTGGCGGGACTCTCGCGTGTCGGGCGGGATTCCCGCCACCCCGATCGTGTTCACTGGCGGTGTGAGTGCTGCGAAGAACCGCGCCCCGGTGCGGGCACCCGAGCTGGCCGGTGACGTCTGGTTCAACACCGGCGACCGGCCGCTGACGCTGTCCGCGCTGCGCGGCCGCGTCGTGCTCCTGGACTTCTGGACCTCGGGCTGTGTCAACTGCCTGCACGTCCTCGACGAACTGCGCCCGCTGGAGCGGGAATTCGCCGACGTGCTCGTCACGATCGGCGTCCACTCCCCGAAGTTCGCCCGCGAGGGCGAGGCGGAGTCGGTGGCCGCGGCCGTCGCCCGCTACGGCGTCGACCATCCCGTCGTCAGCGACCCGGACATGCGGCTGTGGCAGGAGTACGCGGTGAAGGCGTGGCCGACGCTGGTCGTGGTGGACCCGGAGGGCTACGTGGCGCACGTCGCCGCCGGTGAGGGGCACGCCGACGCGCTGCGCACGGTGATCCGGGATCTGGTGGCCGGCCACGAGGCCGCCGGGACGCTGCGCCGTGGGGACGACCCGCTCGCCGAGGCCCTCGACCGGGCGGGACCGGCCGGACGGACCGACCAGGAGGAGGGTCGGGACGACCGGGACGAGCAGGGCGGTCGGGACTGTGCCGCTGGAACACCCCTGCGGTTCCCGTCGAAGGCGGTCGCCACCGCCGAGGGACGGGTGCTGGTGGCCGACACCGCCCACCACTCGGTGGTCGAGTTCGCCTCCGACGCCGAGACGGTGGTGCGCCGCTTCGGGGACGGTGAGCGTGGCGCCGCCGACGGCGCGTTCGACGTCGCCACGTTCGCCGAACCGTCCGGGTTGACCCTGCTGCCGCCGGAGGTGGCCGAGCGGGTCGGCTACCATCTGCTGGTCGCCGACACCGGCAATCACCTGCTGCGGGGCATCGACCTGCGCACCGGCTCGGTCCGGACCGTCGCGGGCACCGGCGAACAGTGGCGCGACGGCGCGGACTCCGGCCCGGCCACCGGGAGCGCCCTGACCAGCCCGTGGGACGTGCGGTGGTGGGAGCCCGCGGGCGGGGTCGTCGTCGCGATGGCGGGCAACCACACGTTGTCCCTGTTCGACCCGGTGCGCGGGGAGATCCGTCGGTTCGCGGGCACGACCGTGGAGGGCCTGCGCGACGGTGCGGCGGCCGAGGCGTTCTTCGCCCAGACCTCCGGACTCGCCGTCGCGGGCGCGCGGTTGTGGCTGGTCGACGCCGAGACCTCGGCCCTGCGCCGCGTCGATCCCACCGACGGCCCCGACACCGACGGGGACGGTGCCGCCGACGGGGACGGTGCCGCCGACGGGGACGGTGCCGCCGATGGACGGGACGGGTTCGTGGTGCGGACCGAGGTGGGCGTGGACCTGTTCACCTTCGGCCACCGGGACGGCGAGGCCGCGCAGGCCCTGCTGCAACACCCGACCGGCCTCTCCGTCCTGCCCGACGGCGGGATCGCGGTGGCCGACACCTACAACGGCGCGGTGCGCCGCTTCGACCCGGACACCGGGCAGGTGACCACGCTGATGCGGGACCTGGCCGAGCCCACGGACGTGCTGGTCACCGACACCGGTGTGTTCGTCGTCGAGTCCGCCGCACACCGGCTCCGCGCGCTGCACCGTGGCTCCCCGGCCGGGTCCTCCGCCACCGCCGGCGCGGACCACGGTGACGGACAGGGTGCGGCCGGACAGGGTGCAGGCGGGCACGATGACGGCGGGCAGGGTACGGACGGCGAGCGGGTGGACGGCGAGGCGATGCTCGTGCGCAGGCCGCCGACCGAGCTGGCGCCGGGCGAGGTCCGGCTGTCGGTGGTGTTCACCCCGCCGGAGGGCGAGACGATGGACGACCGGTACGGCCCGTCCACCCGGCTGGAGGTGAGTGCGTCGCCACCGGAACTGCTCGTCGACGGTGGTGGGCAGGGCACCGACCTGGAGCGCACGGTCACCCTCGCCGACGACCACCCGGAGGGCGTGCTGCAGGTGGTGGCGCAGGCGGCGAGCTGCGCCACCGACTCCGAGCACCCGGTCTGCCGCATCACGCGGCAGGACTGGGGTGTACCGGTCCGGGTGAACCCGGCGGGGGCGGGCGAGTTGCCGCTCGTCATGGCGGGAACCCCCGAGGAACCGACCGGGGGCGCCTGAGCCGGGGCACGGCGGCGTACCCGGTCCCGCGTGAACGAGACGTCCACGCCGTGGCGGGTGCACGCCACGGAACGCGGCTCGGGTCCGCACCGGTGGCCGCCGGCGGTCCGGCCCCCGC
>NZ_KE387129.1:72036-93115 GCF_000430445.1 Saccharomonospora iraqiensis subsp. iraqiensis | reverse complement strand
CGGGGGCCGGCGGGGCCGTAGCCGCCCGGGCAGGCAGGGGTTCCAGCCGCCGGGCGGAGGCGCGGATGAGCGTGGGCGGGTCGGTGCGGGTCCGCCCGCCCGTCGCCTGTCAGCGCAGATCGACCACGGCTCCCTCGCTCATGAAGGAATCGTGCAGTTCGATCCGGTCGGTGGTCGTGTCGGGGGGAACGTCGAAGACGAGCCGCCCCTCCACGTTGTTGCCCGGATTGATCGGGTTGTAGAGCACGTCGTTGCCGGAGATCGACGTGCCGGCGACCGAATCGGCCGAGTACTGCCGGTTGTTCGCGTCGAGCAGGTACTGATCGCTGTCGGTGAAGAATCCTTGCTGATCACCGATGTTGCTCACCCGCACGGTGACGACGACATACTGTCCCTGGGCCTGCTGGGCCAGGTAGGGATCGCCGACCGAGTCGCGGTGCTCGACCCCGGTGACCGTGAACTCGAACGTCCCGTCGCGTACCGGCTGCCCGATGCCCGCGGTCTCCACCTCCGGTCCGGCGGGACTTTCCTGCTCCGGGACGTTCGCGGTGTCGGTGTCGGTGTCGGTGTCGCCACCCGTCGTGTTCGTGACCACGGCGATGACGATGCCCAGCACCGCCACGAGCGCGAGCGCCCACGGCCATTTCCGTCGGCGTTTCCGGACGGGTTTCCCGTCCGTCCGATCGGTCATTTCAAATCATCTTCTCTCCTCACTCCGTGCGACCCGGAACGGTGCCTTCGCCGGCGTACGTCCGGGGCCGCCCTGCACTTTCAGCGTTGAACTCCCCGGGCTGTCCGTCGAGGGGCGATCGTCGCGTCCGGGCAGGGCTCGTCGTCGCCCGCGCGGGCGGGTCGAAAAACGGACGAGCGGAGCCGTTGGACCTACACATCACACTCTTCGGCGACTGTGTGACCAGCTCATTCTCCGTAGAATCGAACACATGGTCGAAAGTAGAGAGGTCGAGGCGGACGGTGGGCCGCTGGTTCGCGTGCACGAGCTGGGGGAGCAGCGCGCTCGGATCGAGGCGCACCAGCTCCGGCGGATCGCGGCCTGGTACCAGGGGTGTACGGGGGCGCGGGAGGCGGCGGCGGAGTTGGCCCTGGTGTTGTCGATCAGTGAGCACCATGCGCGACGCCGGCTCGACCTGGCGGTCACCCTGGTGACGCGCCTGCCGCAGACCCTGGCCGCGATGGAGGCGGGGCTCGTCGACGAGTACAAGGCCTCGAAGGTGGCCGAGCCGACCGCGTGCCTGTCGGACGAGACGGCACGCGCGGTGGATGCACTGGTGGCCGACCGCCTCGCGGGCCGGGATCCGGGGGCGATCCGGCGGATGGTGAACCGGGCCGTGGCCCGCCTCGACCCGGATGGGGCCGCCGAGCGCGCCCGCAGGCGGCGTGCCGAACGCCGGGTGGAACTGGTCCACGGCAGCGACGGCATGGCCACGTTGTTCGCCGACCTGCCCGCCGAGGTGGCAAGTGCGGCCTTCGCACGCATCGACCGCACCGCCCGCTCACTGCGGGGCACGGGCGAGCAGCGCAGCACCGACCAGCTGCGGGCCGACGTGCTCACCGACCTCCTGCTGGGCACTGCTCGTACCGCGACAACGACGGCACCTGCGCCGGTACGGGCGGAGGTATTCGTGCACGTCGACCTGCACACACTCACCGGACTCCACGACCGCCCCGCCGACCTGGCCGGCCACGGCCCCCTCCCTGCCCGCATCGCGCGCGAGATCGCCTTCGACCCGGCCTCGACCTGGCGGCGGATCATCACCGACCCGCGGACGGGGGCACCGATCGACGCGGGGCGCCGACGCTACCGCCCACCCAAGGTCACCGACGACCACGTCCGGATACGCGACCGCGAGTGCCGATTCCCCGGCTGCCACCGACCCAGCCGATTCACCGACCTCGATCACGTGACCGGCTGGGGTAACGGGCAGGGCGGCCGCACCACCCCCGACAACCTCGTCGGACTCTGCCGACGACACCACCGCCTCAAGGACGCCCCCGGCTGGACCTACCACCTCGACCACGCCACCCACCGCCTCACCATCCACACCCCCAGCGGCCACACCCGCACCACCGAACCCGAACCGGCGCTCGATGCGCCACCGTTCTGACCGGGAAGCGGGGGTATCGCTCGCACCGTGGCGGTCCCGGCCACACCCGTGGAGCCGAGGTCAGTGCGATGAATGCTGTCGACGCTGCTCGTGGTCACCGATCGCGGCGTCGACCCGGAGTGCGGTTTCCATGATCGACCGCAGTGTGCTGACGACGTCGTCCGGCAGGTGTCGCCGGGCCTCGTCGAGGGCCCGGCCGATCTCTTCGCGCCGCTCGGCGGGCACCTCGACGTGCTCGGCACCGAGCTGAACACGGATGTCGTGGACGAGCTCATCCAGGGACGTCTCCGGCGTGACACCGACCCGGCGGCCGTGCCATGCACGGTGGCACCGTTCCGAACAGAAGTCGTGATCCACCGACCCCTCGAGCGGACCACCACACTCGTGACAACCGAGTGCCTCGTCGATGGCGGCGATGATGTCCGGCACGGTCAGCCCTTCGGCAGCTTCGGCTCCACGACAGCAGCGAGCTCGTCCGCGATCTCGCACGCACTTTCGGTCTCGGCCGTGGTACTGATGACGATGTCGACTCGGGAAGCATCGGTGACTCCGATGGCTACTGTGCAACCACCCGAGCTCGGAATCTGGGCGAGTTGTCGGCCGTTCGCCTCTGTGGTGCGCAGCCCCATGCCTCGGTCCACAGCCTGAGAAACCCCTGTCGACTCGCGAATCGCGGTAGCAATCCGCAACCCCTCGAGTTGGGATCCTTGGCGGTCGAGCTCGTAACGACATGCTCGTGCGCTACCGATATCCTCACTGGTCGGCTCGTTGAACGCGCCGTAGTCGCTCAACTCGTCCGCGGACAGCAGTGAACACGGATTCGTCCGGGCCAATTCGACGGATGGCGCACCGGTTGGGGTTGATGACCGTGCGGTCGAACGTTCGAGGGATCCATGTGCTGTGCCGTCGGGGTCTTCGGGCCGTGCCTGCCCCTCCTCGGTCGGGGAACACGCCGCGATAGCGATAAGCGACAGCATCACGGGCAATACCCGAACTATGGTGGTACTGCGCAAATGGGGTACCCCTGTTCTTCAATCCTGCGCCCACGGCGCCGCAGCGTTCGCTTCTGCATCCCGGTACTGCCCCGACGCTCGGAGCAGAGTCTCTTCGAGCGTCCTGAGAGTCTCGAGCAATGAGCTCATCACTGGGATGATGCCGTCAGGGCCGTCGGCACTCTGCCGTACATGAGAGGCGACCTGTCGGGCGTACGGGCTACTCCCGAGTGGAGGTTCCTGGGAAAGAACTTCAACGCTCAGCTGCAAGCTGCCGAAGCGGTCGCGGGCGTTGCGCACCGCCTTCAGGAGGGGTTCGACGCCCCGCTCGGTGATCCGGAAGCCTCCGCCCTTCACCGAGTCGAGCATCTCGCGTGCGCCGTCGTTCATCCGGTTGACCGCGTCGGCGTTCAGGTTGGTTCCCATGGTCATGCCCGCAGCCACGCCGCCGGCGAGACCAGCTCCCGCCGGGTCCCCGCGTGTGTCCGTCGGTTGACTCTCGTCGAAGAAACCGTCGTCGGTCATCGGTCCCCCAGGTCCCCGATGCTTCTGCTCCGTCGTCACTCTATCCGAGGTGCAGTGGTCGGAGAAGGTGACGCGCAGCGTGCACCGCACACGGGATGTCGTCACCGGCCAGCCGTGGATCATCGACCGCCCGAACGCATCAGGGCCGCCTCCCGTGGTGGGGAAGCGGCCCTGATGCGCTGCGACAACTCGCTCTGGAGCGGATGACGGGAATCGAACCCGCGTTCTCAGCTTGGGAAGCTGATGTTCTACCATTGAACTACATCCGCATGTGAGCCCCATCCTACAACGCCGTGATCGTTCGGCGACAGCGGGGGTCACTCGGCCTCGTCGCCGTCCAGGATACCGGCCGTCCCGTGTGCCCCGCTTGACGGCCGCGCCACGAAGTGACAACACTTGTTGTCCGAGCGTATCCGCAGGGCAGGTGAGAGCGCATGAAGCCGGACGAGCCCGACGCGCGGCTGCCGGACCCGGACCTGCTCCGGCAGGGCGGCCTCCGCCTGGCCACGAGGTTCTTCGCCCCCCGCGACATCCGGGGGACCGAGCGGCAGCGGGAACGTCTGCGCGAGTTCGCCCAGGCGGAGGACCCCCTCGCCGACGCCGTCGTCGCGTTGTTCGACGAGCTGCCGAAGGGGCGCGGGCGCGCGCTGTTCGAGCAGGCCCTCGAGAACGGTCTCGACAGCCTGGACGACCCGCCGCGGCCGCTGGTGGACTTCGTCGCCTCCGTCGAGGCGACGCCGTACTGGGTCGACCACGACCGGATCGACCGGGGTGCCCGCGCGATCGTGCGGACGGGTGTGCTGAGCCTGTTCCCGCTCGGCGACATGGCGCTGATGGGCGGCTACCTCGCCTCCCGGGCCACGAAGCCGCTGGTCGGCACCGGCGCGATCGAGTACGCCGCGGGCCGCAGGCTCATCGAGACGACGCACTGGTGGCTCGACGTCACCACGCCGGGTGCGCTGCACCGGGGCGAACGGGGCTGGGCCTCCGCGCTGCGGGTGCGGCTGGTGCACGCCCACGTCCGTGCCGCGATGAACCGCAGGCCGGACTGGGACTACGCCGCGTGGGACCGGCCGATCAACCAGGTGCAGACGGTGGGCACGCTCCTGCTGTTCTCCCTGGTGTACCTGGTGGGGATGCGGCTGCTCGGCGTCCGCTACACCGAGGCCGAGCGTGCCGACATCCTGCATCTGTGGCGCTATGTCGGCTGGCTCATGGGTGTGGACGAGGCCCTGCTGCCGGCGGACGAGGACGACGCCTGGCGGCTGTTGTGGCTGCTCGCGGCCACCGAGTTCATCCCGGACGACGACTCCCGCCGGCTCGCCGCCGCGCTGGTGCGCTCGCACGCGGAGGTCGGCGCGGGGCGGGGACGGCTGGGGAAGGTCGCCTCCGAGCTCTCGGTCCGGGTGCACACCGCGATCAGCAGGCTCGTGCTGGGCCGGACGAACGCCGACTACCTGGAACTGCCGGACGACCCCCTCGCCCGGGCCGCCGTCGTGGCGGGAGCCGCGACCACCTTCGCCGCCGAGACGGTGCGGCGGAGGCTGCCGGGAGCGACCGCGCTCCAGGAACGTCTCGGTGCGCTCGCGCGGCGACGCTACGCCGAGCTGCTGGGCTCGGTGGTCGCGCCCGACCCCTCCTACGCCCGGCACCTGCGTCCGTCGAAGCCCCGGGCCGCGTGACGCGGCCGGGCGGGACGCGCCGGGCCGCGGGTGGGTGACCGGGCAGCTATCCGGCGAGTACCTGTTCCCGCAGGATGTCGGCGTGTCCGCAGTGCTGCGCGAGTTCGCGCAGGACGTGGAAGTACACCCAGCGCAGCGGGAGAGGCCCCCGGCGGTTGCCGTGCAGGTACTCGTCCAGGCCCAGGTCCGCGACCGCACGGCGGGATGCCGCGCAGGCGTCCCGGTGCTGCCTGCGGACGCTGTCGATCGTGTCCTCCGCGGTGAGCACGAACGACTCGTCCGGCGTCGCCGCGATGCCGATCTCCTCCCGGGGTCGGCAGGTGATCGCCTTGTCGAACCAGACCTTCTCGACGAAGGTGGCATGCTTGACCAGACCGAGCAGGGTGGTCCGCGACGGCACGAGCGATCGACGTGCCTGCTCTTCGGTCAGTCCCTCCAGTGAGCTGTTCAGCGCGGTCCGGTGCTCGTCGAGGAACACGTCCAGCTGGGCCCGCAGCGGCTCGTCGAGGATGTCCTCGGTGGTGGTCGTGGTCGAAAGGGGCACCGGGTCAATCTGGCACGGTTCGTGGGAGCGGACAAGGACGCAAATCCCGTGCCGGAGCCGGTCCGCCGGCCGTGCGTCCGCTCCCCGCGGGGAGCGGACGTGCCGCGCGCACGGGGGAAGACGGTCACGGGTAGTTCGCCGGATAGGCTGTCGCGCGTGTTGTTGAGTGACCGTGACCTGCGTGCGGCGCTGCGCTCCGGGCGGCTGGACGTGGACCCGTTCCACGAGGGGATGGTGCAGCCGTCCAGCCTCGACGTCCGCCTCGACCGGTTCTTCCGCGTCTTCGACAACAGCAAGTACACCCACATCGACCCGCAGTTGCGGCAGGACGAGCTCACGTCCCTGGTGGAGAAGGACGCCACCGACGACGACCCGTTCGTGCTGCACCCCGGCGAGTTCGTGCTCGCCTCGACGTTCGAGATCTTCTCCCTGCCGGACGACCTCGCGGGCAGGCTGGAGGGCAAGTCCTCGCTCGGGCGCCTCGGGTTGCTGACCCATTCGACCGCGGGCTTCATCGACCCCGGTTTCAACGGGCACATCACGCTGGAGCTGTCCAACGTGGCGAACCTGCCGATCACGTTGTGGCCGGGGATGAAGATCGGGCAGCTCTGCCTGTTCCGGCTGACCAGTGCCGCCGAGTTTCCCTACGGATCGAGCGAGGCCGGGTCGCGGTACCAGGGCCAGCGGGGCCCGACGCCGAGCCGCGCGTACCGGAACTTCGACCGGGTGGACACCCGGCGCTGAGCACGCGCCGCGGCACGACGTCGACGTCCGTGCCCGCCTCCGTACACCCGGGTCCCTCACCCGGACACCGCACGTCCCGGTGCGGGGTGATCGCGCGCAATCGGGCGCCGACACGGCCGGCTGACGGACTCATCACGGTTTGATAACCCTCTTCCGGGTGGTAGCTTGCCGACTGTGTCTACGCCGAATTCGCGCATCCGGTCACTGTTGGTGATGATGAGTGTGCTCGTGGGCGTGGCATCGGCTGCGGGAAGTCACCTGTTCTGGTTAACACCGTCCGAAGCGGACACGGACGTCACCCTGGCGTCCGGACAGGACGCGGGCGACTCCCCTGGGGGCGGACACGCCGATACCGCCACACGCACCTCCACGGAGACCGGTCCGACCAGCACGCAGGAGACGACGAGCAGCACCCCGACGACCGAAAGCACCGGGAGTCCGGCGTCGGACGACGACGCCACCACGGCCCCGACCACCACGACGCCGACCACCACGACGGAGAGTTCCACCTCGTCGGCGGCCACGACGACCACGCCCGACGGGTCCGCGGCGTCCGACCGGGGGCGGTCCTCGGCGCCCGCGGGCACGTCCGCGCACCGCCAGCGGGTGGTCGAGCTGGTCAACGACGAACGCACGCGGGCGGGCTGTGATTCGGTCCGGGTGGACGGCAGACTCACCACCGCGGCCCAACGGCACAGCGACGACATGGCCCGGCAGGACTACCTGCGCCACGACGCACCGGACGGCCGCAGCTTCGACGAACGGATCGAGGACGCGGGCTATCCCGATCCGGCCGCCGAGAACATCGCGATGGGCATGTCCAGTGCCGACGCCGTGATGGACGCCTGGATGTCCTCCGACGGACACCGCGCCAACATCCTCAACTGCGAGATCAACACCATCGGCGTCGGGGTGAACACCTCCGGCTGGTACTGGACGCAGAACTTCGGCTACTGAGTCGGCTGCTGAGCCCGTGGTGCGGGGCCGGTCCGTGGTGAGCGAGCCCGTGGGACCGAGCCCCCGGAGTACCGGTGGTGGTGCGGCCGGAGCGGACCGGCCCCGCCACCACCGACCTCACCGTCCGGTCCCGGTGCGTGCGAGGACGGCGTCGGTGTCCACCCCGCGCGGCAGGGTGCCGAACGCGGCGCCCCGATCACCGTCGAGGCGGGACGCGCAGAACGCGTCGGCGACGGCCTTGTCCCCGTGCCGCACCAGCAGCGACCCCTGCAGCACCAGCGCCATCCGCTCGACCACCCGGCGTGCCCGGTACTCGACGTCGTCGAGGTCGCCCAGCTCCCGGCGCACCTCGGTGATCGCCGCGTCCAGCCGGGCGTCGGCGCCCGCGGCCGCGTCGACCTCGGCGAGGAACGCCTCGACCGACTCCGGCTCGCGCGCCATCGCCCGGAGGGTGTCCAGGGCGGCGACGTTGCCGGAACCCTCCCAGATCGACGCCAGCGGCGACTCCCGGAACAGCCGGGGCATCCCGGACTCCTCGACGTAGCCGTTGCCGCCGAGACACTCCAGCGCCTCGGCGGCGTGGGTGGGGCCGCGCTTGCACACCCAGTACTTCGTCACCGCCAACGCGAGCCTGCGCAGGGCGGCCTCCCGCGGGTCACCCGCGTTCGCACGCTCGCTCGCCCCGGCCAGCCGCAGCGCCACGGTCGTGGCCGCCTCGGCCTCGACGGCCAGGTCGGCCAGGACGTTCGCCATCGCGGGTTGCCGGATCAGGGTCGTGCCGAACGCCGCGCGGTGCCGGGCGTGGTGCGCGGCCCGGACGGTGCCGTACCGCATGGCCGCGGCCGTGCCGGTGACGCAGTCCAGCCGGGTGTTGTTCACCATCTCGATGATGGTGCGCACCCCGCGGCCCTCCTCCCCGACCGGCCAGCCGAGCGCACCGTCGTACTCGATCTCGGCGGAGGCGTTGGACCGGTTGCCCAGCTTGTCCTTCAGGCGTTGCAGGTGCAGGCGGTTGCGGGTGCCGTCCGGCAGCACGCGGGGGACCAGCAGGCAGGTCAACCCGCCGGGTGCCTGCGCCAGCGTGAGGAACACGTCCGACATCGGGGCCGAGGTGAACCACTTGTGCCCGGTGAGGCGGTAGGCGCCGTCGCCGGTCGGTTCGGCGCGTGTGGTGTTCGCGCGGACGTCCGAACCACCCTGCTTCTCGGTCATCGACATGCCCGCGATCAGGCCCCGCTTGCCGGTGGGCGTGCGCAACCCGTAGTCGTACTCGGGGGCCGCCAGCAGCGGTTCGAGGGTCGCGGCCAGGTCGGGGCTGTGCCGCAGGGCGGGCACGGCCGAGTAGGTCATCGAGATCGGGCAGGTGTGGCCCGCCTCCACCTGACTCCACACGTAGAACTTCGCCGTGCGCGCCACGTGCGCGCCGGGCCGGTCCTGGCTCCACGGTGTGGCGTGCAGGCCGTGCGAGACGGCCACCGTCATCAGGTCGTGCCAGTGCGGGTGGAACTCGACCTCGTCGATCCGGTGCCCCACCCGGTCGTGGGTGCGCAGCACGGGCGGGTTCTCGTTGACGAGCCTGCCCCACTCCTGGGCCCGCTCGCCGCCCGCCAGCACGCCGAGCTCGCGGACCTCGCTCTCGGCCCACCCCGCGCCCTCCCGGCGCAGACCGTCGAGCAGCGCGGGATCCTCGGCGACGTCGTGGTCGGTGAGGGCGGGTACCTGGTTGGTCACCTCATGGGTCGGTGGCATGGCGTACTCCTAACGCGCGGAGGGTGAAGGCGGACAGCTCGTCCACGGAGGTGGCCGTGCCACCGGTGAGCGGGCCCGCCAGGATCTCGGCCGCGGCACCGACGACCGCCGCGGCGGTCAGTTCCGCGTCCTGGGCGGGAAGCGTTCCGGCGCGGACCCCGTCCCGGACACAGCCGGCGATCACGTCGCGGAAGGCCCGGCGGAACACCAGGCGGCGCTGTTCCACCGGCGCGTCGACCGGCTCGGCCAGCAGTGCGTAGGCCAGTCGTGGCGACTTGAGTGCCCGGGTGGCGAAGGTGCGCACCACCGCGACCACCCGCTCGGCCGCGTCCTCGGGTGTGTCCGACGCCCGGCGCACGGCGTCCACCTCCCGGCCGACGACGTGCCCGAACAACTCCGCGACCAGGTCCGCCTTGGCGGGGAAGTGCCGGTAGAGCGTCCCGGTGGCGACCCCCGCCCGGGAGGCGACCGCCGTCATCGCGCACCCGGCGTAGCCGCACTCGGACAGCAGGTCGACGGCGGCGTCGAGGATCGCCGCCCGTTGTGCGTCGAGCCGTGCCTGCACGGCGGGGGTGCGACGGTAGGCCACACCGGGAAGTGAAGCACTGATTCAGTCCTTCAGGCAAGAGGCGCGGGCACGGATCCGGCCCGCCCGCCGACCGCGGGTCACAACCGCTGCAGCCCGACCAGCACCCGGTTCATCAGCTCGGGGCCGGGACGACCGCCGGAGGTGGGGGGCGCGGCGTGCACCCGCACGAATCCCGTGTCGGCGAGGTCGCTGACCAGCACGCGGGCGACGCCGAGCGGCACCGACAGGGTCGCGGCGATCTCGGCGACCGACCTCGGTTGCGCGCACAACCGGCGGACGGCCTGGTGCTGTGCACCGAGGTGGCGGTGCCAGGGTGCGGTCGGGTCCGTCGAGACCAGTGTCTCCACCGCGAGATCGGGCCGGGCGTGCGTGCGGCCCTTGGTCAGTACGTACGGGCGTGCGCGCAGCCGGTGCACGGTCGACTCGTCCGGGTCGTGGTCAGGGTCGTCGTGCCCGCGGTCGTCGTGCCCGCGGACGGCGTCCGGCGGGTCCCCGGGGGACATCACGATCCGTTCCGGTCTGGGGGGTGTGCCCCGGCCGGGCGCGGGTTCGAACAGGCTCCCGCCGCCCACCGTGGCGTCACCGCGATTCGTAGTGGCGTCGCCGGGTTCCGCAGTAGCGGTGTCGATGTCCGCCGGGGCGGTGCCGTCGTGTGCCGGGGGCTCGGGCCCGGCGGTGGAGTCCCCTGTGGGGCCGACGGGGTGGCCGTCGGCCCGGTCCGGCTCGTCGTCCGAGGTACCCATGCGGTGCCGCCTCGCATGTCGCTGCTCTCGTGCCCGGGCACTGTGCCCGGGAGAGCGCGATGGTACCCGGATCGGGCCGCCGGTGGGGGCGGCGACGGACACCGGAAGTTCCTCCGGAGCCGTCGCCGCCCGCGCGGCGTGGTTACTTCTTGTCCTCGTCCGGCTGGGGCGTGCCCGTGGCGGTCTCGTCCGTCGGCACGTCGGCCCGGCCGTCGGCCTCGGCCTCACCGCCGACCTCTTGGCCGGCTCCGGCCGCACCGCCGACCTCTTGGCCGGCACCGGCCGCACCGTCGGCCTCACCCGCGCCGACGGAGGCGGGCACCTTCTGCCCGTCGCCCGCACCGCGCTTGACGGCGGAGAGCAGCAGCTGGGCGACGTCGACCACCTCGACGTCCTCGCTCGCCGCCCCGTCGCTCTGGCGCGAGGTCACGCCGTCGTTGAGCATGACGCGGCAGAACGGGCAGCCGGTCGCGATCTTGGCGGGTGCGGTGCCCAACGCCTCGTCCACGCGCTCGACGTTGATGCGCTTGCCGATGCGCTCCTCCATCCACATCCGCGCACCACCGGCGCCGCAGCACATCGAGCGGTCGCCGTGCCGGGGCATCTCCCGCATGGTCGCCCCGGAGGCGCCGACCAGTTCCCGGGGCGCCTCGTACACCTTGTTGTGCCGGCCCAGGAAGCACGGGTCGTGGTAGGTCACGTCCTCGGCGACCGGCGCCATCGGGGTGAGCCGCTTCTCCCGCACCAGCCGGTTCAGCAGCTGGGTGTGGTGCACGACCTCGTACTTGCCGCCCAGCTCCGGGTACTCGTTGGCGAGCGTGTTGAAGCAGTGCGCACAGGTCACCACGATCTTGCGCTTGCTCTGCTCGACACCCTCGAACACCGAGTTGAGCACCTCGACGTTCTGCTGCGCCAGCATCTGGAAGACGAACTCGTTGCCCGCGCGCCGCGCCGGGTCGCCGGTGCAGGTCTCCTCCGGCCCGAGGACGGTGTACTTGACGCCCGCGTGGTGCAGCAGCTCGGCCACCGCGCGGGTGGTCTTCTTGGCACGGTCCTCGAACGCGCCCGCGCAGCCGACCCAGAACAGGTACTCGGCGTCACCGAGTTCCCCGTCGAAGACCGGCACCTCGAAGTCGAGGTCCTCGGTCCAGGCCAGCCGGTCCTTGGCGTTCTGGCCCCACGGGTTGCCCTTGTTCTCCAGGTTCTTGAACATCCCGTTCAGCTCGGTCGGGAAGTTCGACTCGATCATCACCTGGTAGCGGCGCATGTCGACGATGTGGTCGACGTGCTCGATGTCCACCGGGCACTGCTCGACGCAGGCGCCGCAGGAGGTGCACGACCACAGCATGTCCGGGTCGATCACGCCGCCGTCGTCGCCGGTGCCGACCAGCGGACGCTCCGACTCGGCGAGGGCGAGCACGTCGATCCCGGCGTGCGGGTTGTCGCCGGTGAGGCCGATCTCCTCGCCGGTCATGTCCTTCTTGCCGCCCGCCATCAGGTACGGGGCCTTGGCGTAGGCGTGGTCGCGCAGCTGGGTGATCAGCAGCTTCGGCGACAGCGGCTTACCGGTGTTCCACGCCGGGCACTGCGACTGGCACCGGCCGCACTCGGTGCAGGTGGAGAAGTCCAGCCAGCCCTTCCAGGAGAAGTCCTCGACCTGTCCGGCGCCGAAGACGTCCTCCTCGGGGTCGGCCTCGTCGAAGTCGACCGGCTTGCCGTCGCTCATCATCGGCTTGAGCGCGCCGAGCGCGACGCTGCCGTCGTCGGAACGCTTGAAGTAGATGTTGAAGAACGCGCTGAACCGGTGCCAGGCCACGCCCCAGGTCAGGTTCCGGCCGACGACGGCCAGCCAGATCATCCCGGACAGCAGCTTGATCAGCGCCATCACGGACACGGCGACGGTGGCCGAGGGCAGCACCGCGGCGAGCGGCTGGGTGACGAAGCTGGTCCACAGCGCCGGGTCCTCGATGCCGCTGGAGATCTTGAACGCCTTCACCCCGAGGATGCCCAGGCCCTCGATGACCACCACGGCCTCGACGAAGTAGGCCGCCGCGAAGTTCGAGCCCGCGAAGCGGGACTGCTGGTCGGCGCGGCGCGGGTGGTTGCGCTGGCGGATGATCGCCAGGGCGATCCCGCCTGCGACGGTGCCCAGGCCGAGCAGTTCGAGCAGCAGCTGCCACGGCGCCCAGTGCCCGATGATCGGCCACGCGAACTCCGGCACGAAGATCTCGCCGTAGGCCTCGAACAGCGCCAGCGAGCCGAGCAGGAAGCCCCACATCACCAGCCAGTGCCAGGGGCCGACGTGGCGGAACTTGTTCATCCGGGTGTGCGCGGCGAACTCCTTGATCAGGGTGCGCATCCGAGGCACGAACGGACCGTTCCGCGTGGCATCCGGCTGGCCGAGTCGGATGATGCGAACCTGGCGAACAACGCCGGAGAGGAACACGAACCAGGCGGCGATACTGGCGGCGACGCCGATCGCGCCCATCGTGATCTGCAGTGCACCCATGGTCGGGGCCTTTCGGTCGAGAGGACTTCGTGGTGGGTTCGGCAGGCAGTTTCGGCAGACGGTAGTGCGTTCTACTGATCAGTAACTCACCGGGCCGCCACAAGTCCCACAGATGTGGTGCAGAACTCGCGTGTATTGGGACTATCGTTCAGGTATTCTAACAGCTGTGGTCGTCTACGTCCTGCTCGCGGTCGCCATCGCCGCCGAGGTCACCGGCACCGTGTCCCTGAAGCTCTCCGACGGGTTCAGCAAGCTGCTGCCGTCGGTGGTCGTCGTCGTGTCCTACGGCCTCGCCTTCTTCCTCCTGGGCCGGGTGCTCGCCCTGGGGATGCCGGTCGGGGTGGCCTACGCGGTGTGGGCGGCGCTCGGGGTGGCCCTGGTCGCCCTGATCGGCACGCTGTTCCTGGGCGAGACGATGAACATCACGATGATCCTCGGGTTGTTGCTGGTCATCGGCGGTGTCGTGCTGCTCGAACTGGGGCGCGCGTGAGGCCCGCGGGTGTTGGGGCGGCCCCGGGATCGCCGAGCGGGCTGGAGTGGCGCGGTGCGACGTGAGGTCGACGGACGCAAGGCCAAGGGCGAGAAGCGTCGGAACGAGATCATCGAGGCCACCCTGCGGGTCATCGAGCGGGACGGCGTCGCGGGGGTCACCCACCGCACGGTCGCGAAGGAGGCGGGCGTGCCCACCACCTCGACGACCTACCACTTCGCGAACCTCGACGAGCTGCTCATCGCCACGCTGATCACCTGCGCGCGGGACATGGCCACCGAGGTGTACTGGATGATCGACCGGGCCCGCTCCCGGGGCAGCGGTGGCGCCGAGGAGGTGGCGAACCTGCTGGCGGAGGCGATCGGCCCCCGGCGGGGCCGCACGATGGCCGAGTACGAGCTGTACCTGCTGGCCTCCCGTCGCCCGGAGCTGCGCCCCGCCGCCCGCCGGTGGCTGGACGTGCTCACGTCCATGGTCCGGCACGACGACATGGTCGCCTTCCGCGCCTTCCTCGCCGGCATCGACGGCCTGCTGATCCAGGGCCTCATCGACGACGAACCCCCGACCGCCGACGAACTGCGCCCGGTCGTCGACTACCTCCTCGAACCCCGCTGACCGAACCCCGCCGGCCCGCGAGTCGCCACTCCAAGACAGCGAGTCGACGCTCCAAGACAGCGAGTCGACGCGGGAGCGCCGGCGGTCAGGACAACAGGGTGGACAGCCGGGCGGCCGCCTCCGTGGCGTGTCGGTGCAGGGTGGTCCCCCGGGCGGCGAAGTCGGCGAGCGGAACGGAGAACGCGACGGCGGCGGTGATCCGTTCGTCCGGCCGGACCACCGGGGCGGACACGCACGCGAGCCCGGGCTGGAACTCCTCGACGTCCTGCGCCCAGCCGCGGTGGCGTACCTGTTCGAGCTCGTCGTCCAGGTCGCGCAGCCGCACGGTCGTGCGCTCGGTCAGCCGGGGCATCCCGGCGCCGGCGAGGTACTCCCGGCGCCGCCGGGTGGGCAACGCGGCCAGCAGGACCTTGCCGTACGCGGTGGCGTGGGCCGCCTCGTCGAACCCGAAGTCGACGGGCTGGGCCCGGGGATGCTCCGGGGAGTCCGCCACGGCGGCGACGACGACGTCGCAGTCCCGCAGCACCGTGTAGTAGGCCGCCGCGCCGACCCGCTGGTGCAGGGCACTCAGTTCGTCGCGGACGACCCGGTCGACGTCGAGCTGGGTGCACAGCCGCTCGAAGAGCGGGCCGAGCTTGTAGCCGAGGCCGAACCCACGTCCGTGGCCCAGCCGGACCAGGTAGCCGTCGTGGACGAGGGTGTTGAGCAGGTGGTACGTCGTGGACAGCGTGTAGCCCGTCTTCCGGGCGACCGCCTTGGCCGAGACGCCGTCCCCCTCGGCGGCCACGATCTCCAGCACCCGGAGTGCGCGCCGGGCGGAACCCACCAGGCCGCGGCCCTGCGGAACATCCACGCTCATCGCACACCTCCGGGCCGGCTCGGGCCGTGACGGGGGAGGTCACGGTTCGCCCGAGGATACGAACCGTCCGCGCGCCCGCGCCACCGCACGCGGACGCCGCGGCCCGGTCGGTGCCGGGCCCGTCAGTGGGAGGAGGGTTCCAGGCAACCGAACTCGGCCGCCGCGCCCTTCGCCGTGGCCGAGAGCCGGTCGGGCCGCATCGTGCCGACCACGCAGCCGCGTTGGACGCCGAAGTGCGTGCCGGGCATGGTCCCCGCGGGAACCGTCGTGATCGCCCCGGAGGGGAAACCGGTCGCCTCGATCGCCGAGGCGACCCTCCCGGGTGCGTACTCGCCGTTGCCGTGCAGCGGGGTGAGCGCCTCGACGATGCGCTCGGCCGCGTCCTCGGCGACGGCCCGATCGGCCGCGGACAGCTCGTGCCGTTGCCTCCACGCCCGGTTGTCCGCGTGGTTCGGCGGACCGTTCGGCGGGACATCGTCCCGGGTGCCGGGCGCCCCGTGCGTGCTCGGACCCGGTGCGTCGGCGGCCCGGTCGGGACCGGGTCGGCCGGCGGGTTCCTCCGCCCGGTCGGCCGTGCCGCAGCCGGCCGGTGCCGCGGCCAGGGCGAGGACTCCGGACAGCAGCGCGACACGTCTCCACAGTCGGGTGGTCATGCGCTCAGCGTGCCGTCCCGGGACACCCGGTGGGTGCCGGTTTCCGGATCGTTGCCGGACCGGCCCCCGGGTGCCGCCGAGCGGGCGGCCCGGGGGCGGGATCCGGGGCCGCCGGTCCGCTCAGCCCTGGATCTCGTAGACCGGGGTGAGCAGGGCGCGGCCGAGGGTGCGCCCGAACATGTTGAAGCCGAGGAAGGCGGGCGTGGCCTCGTCGCCGACCTCGAGCGACTCCACGTCGAGGGCGTGCACGGCGAAGATGTAGCGGTGCGGGCCGTGCCCGGGGGGCGGGGCGGCCCCCACGTACTGCCGGATCCCGGCGTCGGTCCGCAGCATCGTCGCTCCCCCGGGGAGCCCGGAACCGTCCGCGTCCCCCGCCCCGGAGGGCAGTTCGGTGACCGAGGCCGGGATGTTGAACACCGCCCAGTGCCAGAATCCGCTGCCGGTCGGGGCGTCCGGGTCGAGGCAGGTCACCGCGAAGCTCTTCGTGCCCTCGGGGAATGCCTCCCACGCGAGGTGGGGGGAGCGGTCTTCACCACCCGCCCCCATGACGCCGCTGCGCTGGGGTACCGGCATCGTCGCGCCGTCGGTGACGTCGTCACTGCGCACGGTGAACGAGGGCACCTGCGGCAGGAAGTCGTACGGATTCTGCGCCTGTGTCATGCCTACCTCCGTCGAAGTCGGTGTGCGGACCGCTCCGTGTCCGGACCGCGTCCGTGCGTCGTCCGCTGACGGTCAGGCTAGTGATCCGGCGATCAGTACGCCTTCGGGCGGGGCGGACGGGAACAACCCGATGGGCTCCGACGTTGGAAGATGCAGAAACCTTGAGCGTCGCTCACTCAACTACGGTTTGACGTCCGATCGGATGATTGGGTACAACTTGAGTAAGCACTACTCAAGGTTGATGCGGCATCTGAGTACAACAGCGAGGACGCGACGCCGCCGAGGACACGCGGCCACCACACCCCGGCGGTCGCCCCGGTGGACGAGCAAGCAGGAGGGAAAGACACATGGCGCGAACGGTCGGCATCGACCTCGGCACGACCAACTCGGTCGTCTCCGTTCTGGAAGGCGGCGAGCCGACGGTCATCGCCAACTCCGAGGGGTCGAGGACCACCCCGTCGGTGGTCGCCTTCGCCAAGAACGGCGAGGTGCTCACGGGTCAGCCCGCGAAGAACCAGGCGGTCACCAACGTCGACCGCACGATCCGGTCGGTCAAGCGGCACATGGGCACCGACTGGAAGACCGAGATCGACGACAAGCAGTACACGCCGCAGGAGATCAGCGCGCGCGTGCTGATGAAGCTCAAGCGCGACGCCGAGGCCTACCTGGGTGACGACGTCACGGACGCGGTCATCACCGTGCCGGCGTACTTCGAGGACGCCCAGCGTCAGGCCACCAAGGAGGCCGGCCAGATCGCCGGGCTGAACGTGCTGCGCATCGTCAACGAGCCCACCGCGGCCGCGCTGGCGTACGGGCTGGACAAGGGCGAGAAGGAACAGACCATCCTGGTCTTCGACCTCGGTGGCGGCACCTTCGACGTGTCGCTGCTGGAGATCGGCGAGGGTGTGGTCGAGGTCCGCGCCACCAGCGGTGACAACCACCTCGGTGGTGACGACTGGGACGAGCGCATCGTCGACTGGCTGGTGGACAAGTTCAAGGCCTCGCACGGCATCGACCTGACCAAGGACCGGATGGCGCTGCAGCGCATCAAGGAGGCCGCGGAGAAGGCCAAGATCGAGCTGTCCAGCTCCGGCAGCGCGAACATCAACCTGCCCTACATCACGGTCGACGCGGACAAGAATCCGCTGTTCCTGGACGAGACGCTGTCCCGTGCGGAGTTCCAGCGGATCACCTCCGACCTGCTGGAGCGCACCAAGGCGCCGTTCAACAACGTGGTGCGGGACGCCGGCATCTCGGTCGGCGAGATCGACCACGTGGTGCTGGTGGGTGGCTCCACCCGGATGCCCGCCGTCGCCGACCTGGTCAAGGAGCTGACCGGCGGCAAGGACGCGAACAAGGGCGTGAACCCGGACGAGGTCGTCGCCGTCGGCGCCGGGCTGCAGGCCGGTGTGCTCAAGGGCGAGGTCAAGGACGTCCTGCTGCTGGACGTGACCCCGCTGTCGCTGGGTATCGAGACCAAGGGTGGCGTGTTCACCAAGCTGATCGAACGCAACACCACCATCCCGACCAAGCGCAGCGAGATCTTCTCCACGGCCGACGACAACCAGCCGTCGGTGCAGATCCAGGTCTTCCAGGGTGAGCGCGAGATCGCCGCGCACAACAAGAAGCTCGGCAGCTTCGAGCTCACCGGGATCCCGCCCGCGCCGCGGGGCGTGCCGCAGATCGAGGTCACGTTCGACATCGACGCCAACGGCATCGTGCACGTGACGGCGAAGGACCTCGGCACGGGCAAGGAGCAGAGCATCAAGATCACTGGTGGCTCCGCCCTCCCGCAGGAGGACATCGACCAGATGGTCAAGGATGCCGAGGCGCACGCGGAGGAGGACCGCCAGCGCCGCGAGGAGGCCGAGACCCGCAACCAGGCGGAGACGCTGGTCTACCAGACCGAGAAGTTCGTCGCCGACAACGACGAGAAGCTGCCCGAGGAGCTCAAGGGCAAGGTCAAGACCGCGATCGACGAGGCCAACGAGGCGCTCAAGGGCGACGACACCGCCAAGATCCGCGAGTCGATGGAGAAGCTGAACTCCGCCTCGCAGGAGCTGGCCACCGCGCTGTACGCGGACACCGGCGCCCAGGGTGGCGCCGACGGTGCCGACGCGGGCGCGACCGGCACGGCGGGCGGCACCTCCGGTGGCGCCTCCGGCAAGGATGACGACGTCGTGGACGCCGAGATCGTCGACGAGGACGACAAGAAGTGACCGAGCGCGACGAGTTCGAGCAGGAACTGGAAGAGGAGCCGGTGGTCGTGCGGGACCGGCGGAAGGTCGACCCGGAGACCGGGCAGCCCCGCCCGTCGGAGGACGGCGAGGGGTACCCGGAGCAGGAGGGTCCGGAGGGGTTCGCGGCGGACGCCTCCGGACCGCCCCCGGTGGAGGGCACCGTGGACGAGACGGCCGCGCCGATCTCGGACGTGGAGAAGCAGCTGCAGGAGCGCACCGCCGACCTCCAGCGCGTGCAGGCCGAGTACGCCAACTACCGCAGGCGGGTGGACCGCGAGCGGGAGTCCATGGCGGAGTCCGGCAAGGCGTCGGTGGTCGGTGACCTCCTCCCGTTGCTGGACGACCTGGAGCGGGCGGAGGCGCACGGCGACCTCACCGGCCCGTTCAAGGCCGTGGCGGACAAGCTCGTGGGCGTGCTGGAGAAGGAGGGCCTGGAGTCCTTCGCTCTGGAGGGCGAGACCTTCGACCCGAGTGTCCACGAGGCGGTGCAGCACGACACCTCGCCCGAGGTCGACGGTCCGACCGTGACGACGGTGCTCCGTCGGGGGTACCGGCTCGGCGACCGGGTGCTGCGCTCCGCGCTGGTCGCGGTGACCGATCACGAGCCCGCGCAGGCCGGGGGCGCGGACACCGCGGCGGACGGGGGGCCCGGCACCGCCCCCGTGGACGCACCCGTCGAGGGCGAGCTGCCCGTCGACACCGATGAGAACGCGCGCTGACGAGAAGCCGGAGGGAGGGGACGCCCGATGAGTGCGAGGGAATGGATCGACAAGGACTTCTACCGCGAGTTGGGCGTCTCCTCCGACGCTTCCGCCGACGAGATCAAGAAGGCGTACCGCAAGCTCGCCAGGGAGAACCACCCGGACGCCAACCCCGGTGACGAGGAGGCCGAACGCCGGTTCAAGGCCGTCTCGGAGGCCTATGGTGTGTTGTCCGACCCCGACAAGCGCAAGGAGTACGACGAGGCGCGCAGCCTCTTCGGCTCCGGGGGCGCGGGCGGCTTCAACTTCCCCGGCGGCGGCCGCGGCGGTGGCCCCGGCGGCCCCGGGGGAGCGGGTGGCTTCGACCTCGGCGACATCTTCGGGCAGGGCACCACGAGTGGCGGTGCCGGCTTCGGTGGTCTCGGTGACATGCTGGGCAATCTCTTCGGCCGTCGCGGCGGTGGTGCGGGCACGGCGACCCGCGGCCAGCGCGGCGCGGACGTGGAGACCGACGTGCGCATCGAGTTCGCCGAGGCGGTGCGGGGTGCGACCCTGCCGCTGCGGCTGTCCAGCCCGGCGACCTGCGGTACCTGCCACGGCAACGGCGCCCGTCCGGGCACCAGCCCCCGCACCTGCCCGACCTGTTCGGGTGTGGGCCTGGTCAACCGCAGCCAGGGCGCGTTCGCCTTCTCCGAGCCGTGCCGGGACTGCCGCGGTCGCGGCACGATCATCGACCAGCCCTGCCAGGAGTGCGGCGGCGAAGGGGTCAGCGACCGCACCCGGACGCTGACCGTGCGGATCCCGCCGGGCGTGGACGACAACCAGCGCATCCGGCTGGCGGGCCAGGGCGAGCCCGGCCGGGGTGGCGCTCCCGCCGGGGATCTGTACGTGCGCGTCCACGTCCGGCCGCACGAGGTCTTCGGCCGGTCCGGCAACGACCTGACGATCACCGTGCCGATGGACTTCAGCGAGGTCGCGCTCGGCACGACCGTGACCGTCCCGACCCTGGACTCCAAGGTCTCGCTGAAGGTCCCCGCGGGGACGTCGAGCGGGCGGGTCCTGCGGGTGCGCGGCAAGGGCATCACCCGGCGGGACGGCACCCAGGGCGATCTTCTGGTCACGGTGCAGGTTGTGGTGCCCGGTAAGCTGGACGCGAAGGCCAGGAAGGCGCTGGAGCGCTACGCCGAGACGGTCGCGGACACGGATCCACGGCCCGAGATCACCGCGCTGTTGCGAGACAGGGAGTGAGGCGTGCATGTTCGGTGGTTCCGGTCTGCCGGGAGGATTGCCGCACGGTGCGGACGAGGACACGCCGGTCTTCGTGATCTCGGTGGCGGCGCAGTTGTCCGGGCTGCACGCGCAGACCCTGCGCTCCTATGACCGCCTGGGTCTGGTGTGTCCCGGCCGCACCCCGGGAGGGGGCAGGCGGTACTCGCTGCGGGACATCGCGCAGCTGCGGGAGGTCCAGCGCCTGTCCCAGGAGGAGGGGGTCAACCTCGCCGGGATCAAACGGATCATCGAACTGGAGAACCAGGTCGAGGCCCTGCAACAGCGGGTGACCGAGCTGAACGAGGAGCTCGCCGCGGCCTACGCGGCCGCCGAGCAGGCCGCGGCGGCCGTCCACGCCTCCTACCGCAGGGACCTCGTGCCCGCCCGTCGCAACGCCCTGGTCGTCTGGCGCCCGGACCGCCGCCGCTGACCGCC
>NZ_KE387129.1:59360-71936 GCF_000430445.1 Saccharomonospora iraqiensis subsp. iraqiensis | reverse complement strand
GCCGCTGACCGCCCGGGCCGCCCGGCCCGGCGCGGACGGTTCCGGGGCGGGGCGGGTGCGCCCGGGGTCGCTCAGTCCAGGGCGAAGGGGTCGTAGCGGATCTGGTGCAGGGCCGTTCCCGCCACCAGCATCCGGGACACCGTCCCCTTGATCATCCCCGGGGAGCCGGAGACGAGGATGTCGTGGTCGGCCCAGGGGCCGCGGCGTGTGACGGCCTCGGCGAGCGTTCCGTGCTCGAAACCGGGGATCCCGTCCGGATGCTCCACCACCGGGCGCACGGTCAGCCACGGGTTCGTGGCGGCGAGCCCCCGCACCTGGTCGAGCGCGTAGAGGTCGGCCCGCGTCCGGCCGCCGTAGAAGAACGTGACGGGCGGGTTCGTGACGAACCGGCCCAGCTCGTCCACGAGGGCCTGCAGCGGAGCGACCCCCGTGCCGCCCGCGATCATCAGCACCGGGTATCCGGCCTCCCGGTCGACGTGCAGACCACCGAGCGGCGGCCCGATCCGCCATTCGTCCCCCTGCCGGGTGTGGCCGACGATCGCCCGTGACACCCAGCCGCCGTCGACGGCACGCACGTGGAACTCCAGCGAGCCGTCCGGCCTCGGCGCGTTCGCCGGGGAGAGATGCCGCCACAACCGGGGACGCTGCGGCACCTCCACACTGAAGTACTGACCCGCGCGGTAGGGGATCGCCTCCTCCGGTTCCACCCGGATGAGGGCCAGGTCCCTGCCGAGCCGGTAGTGCTCGGCGACGGTGGCCCGCCAGTACGGCGGCTGGTGGCGGTATTCCTCCGCGGCGTCCTGCATCGACCGGGCGACGAGGGTGTAGGCCTCCGCCCACGCGCGTTCGACCTCGGGGGTCCAGGCGTCGTCCAGCCAGCGTTTCAGGGCGGCGAGCAGCGCGGTGCCCACCGCCTCGTAGTGGTCGGGCCGCGCGTCGAACTTGCGGTAGTCCCTGCCGAGTTCGCGCAGGAACGGCGCGAGATCGTCCGGCCGGTCGACCATGTGCAGCAGATGCACCAGTGCCCGGAGGGTGCGGCCCTGTTCGGCCTGCAGGCTGGCGGGGAAGAAGTCGCGCGTGGTGGGCGCGAGGGTGAACAGCAGGTTGTAGAAGTCCTCGGTGATCTCCGGCAGGTACGGCCGTGCCAGCTGCCAGGTCCGGCGGATGTGCCCCACCATCTCGACGACGGCGGGCGGCGCCTGACGGGGTGGCGCCAACTCCGGGATCGGGCTGATCGGTTCGTTCGTCATCGCGCGCACCCCGGTGGGGTCCGGACCGTCCGCGCGGGCGAGACCCGCACCGACGGCAACAGCGAGCGCGGCCACGGCGAGCGCACTGTCACGGGCAACAACGGGGTTCACCTTCCAGGCCGAGCGGTCCGGCGACCACATTAGGTCCCGTGCGCCGGTCGCGGTAGGCGGCCTCCCGGAAGCCGGTCACGCATCGGGTCGACCACGACCACAGCACGGGCACCCCGCACGCGTCCGTCCGCTGCGCGGGGGTCAGCGTGGAGCGGCGCCGGAGCCTGCCCCTTCGTCCCAGCCCAGGGCCTCGGTCAACCGCGTCTCGAGCATCGGTGCGAGCGTCGCCATGTACGTCTTCGTCACATGGTTGTCGTCGATGTAGACCAGCACGTTCCCGACGACCGGCGGACAGCGGTCGTCGGTGCAGTAGTAGTCACTCGGGTCGATGAAGGACACCTTCTCGGGAAGGTCGGGGATCCTCGCGTACGGCGGTTCCGGCGCGTAGAGTTCGGCCCGCGGCCGCTCGCACTCGGAGGCCGTCGGACCGTGCTGCTGCACGCACTCCGGCGGGTCGAAGTCGAACCGGGGATTGTCCCGGACACCCACCAGCGGGATGCCGGCTTCGGTGATCCGCCGCCATTGCTGGACGTAGCCGTCCGGGGTGTGTTCCTCCAATCCCACCCGGACGTCGCGCGTCGCCACCGTGACGACGGCGTCCGGCTCCATCTCGATGATCTCGTCGACCGCCCACTGGTTCCAGGCGGCACAACCCGCGTGGGTCGAGGTGGAGGTCAGGGGGCAACCGCCCTTCAGCATCGTGGTGATCTGCCAGTCGTTCGCCTCTGCGCCGGGGGCCAGTCCGGCGACAAGCTGCTGTGCATGGGAATCGCCGATGACGACCAGCCGCCGGGTGGGGTTTTCGTGGGGCCCGACCACGCACATCTGCAGCTCGTTGAAGTCTTCCTTGCGACGGCAGTTCTCGGAGTCGTGGTTCTTGAACTCGTCGGGTACCGCGGCGAAGGGGGGAACGATGGACCGTTCGAGATCCAGGATCGGACCGCCGGTCGCGAGTGCCTGTGCACCCGGGTGGTCGGTCCCGTCGTAGGCGAACGATGCCCGCTGGACACTCACCAGCTGCCAGGCGCCAGCCGCGACGAGCACCGGAGCGAGGGCGGCCACACCGAACCGGTAGGCGCCCCACCGCGTCGTCACCCCGATCCGGGATTCGCGCACCGGGCTCTCGATGAAGTGGTAGGTGAACACCGCGAGCAACAGGGAGAGTCCGATGACACCGGCCCCTCCACGGAGTCCGACCTCCTCCTGATCGCGGACGGCGAGATAGAACAGCAGCACCGGCCAGTGCCACAGGTACAGTGCGTAGCTCACGTTGCCCAGGTAGGCCAGCGGCCTCGAGGACAGGAACCGGTCAGCTCCCACACGGCTGCCGGTGGCGCCGGCGAGTAGCACCAGCGCCGCGGCCAGTGTCGGCCACAGCGCCGCGTAACCAGGGAAGCTCCTGCCGACGTGCAGGACCAGCCCGCAGGCGACGAGGGCCGCCACTCCGACCCAGCCCATGAGGATCCGGAGTCCTCTCGGCAGAACGATCGAGCTGATGAGCAACGCGAGGAGCCCGCCGAGCGCGAACTCCCACACCCGCGTCAGTGAAGTGAAATACGCCAGTGGTTGATTGACCGCCGTCAACCACACCGAGTAGGCCAGCGAGATCACCAGGACGGTCGACAGTGCCGCGAGCAACGAGCCGCGCAGCCCCCGTCCCAGTCGGTGTGCGGCCAGCGCGACCACCGCCACCAGCAGCGGCCAGACCAGGTAGAACTGCCCCTGGATCGACAGCGACCAGAAGTGCTGCACGACGCTCGCCGTGCTGTTCTGGGCGAAGTAGTCGACCGAGTCCGCGGCGAGCTGCCAGTTCTCCAGGTACAAGGCGGCGGCGACGACCTCCTTGATCGTCTGGAACCACCGGTGCTCGGGGAGGAGGAGTACGGAGGCGGCCATCGTGGCGAGCAGCACGGTCAACGCCGCCGGGAAGAGGCGCTTGATCATGCGCCCCCACATCGGCCGGAACCGGATCCCGCCCCGGGCCTGCGCGCGGAACAGCTGTCCCGTGATCAGGAACCCGGAGATCAGGAAGAACACGTCCACACCGCCCGACACACGGCCGAGCCATACGTGGTAGACGACCACGAGAGCCGCCGCCAGTGCACGGAGTCCCTGCAGTTCAGGACGGAACTTGCGTTCCCCCTGTGCGGGCTGGCTGGTCGCTTCGGACGCGCGGACGCGCAACACGGTCATGGTCAGGGTCCTCAGTGCGGGTTCGGCCGGCTGCGGTTTCGGTTCGCGTCGAGACTGCTCCGGACCTGGAGACCCGGGCTCGAGCACTACCGCGGAGTCGGGACCCTAGCGCACCCCCTGTCGTGTCGTCCGACGGCGTTACACAACCGCATCGTGTGATCCGGGTAATACGGCGCGTCCGCAGGGGCAGCGCGGCTTCCGCGTGTTTCCCCCTCCCCGAAAAGCGGGAACCGCCCGCCCCGGGTGTGGGGACGGGCGGTTCCCGGTCCGGACGGATTGGTCGCGGTCAGCTGTGGACCGTGTCGTCGACCTTGCTCACCTCACCGGTGCGGAGCTTGTCCCGGAAGGAGCGGACCTCGCGCTTGACCACCGGCATCAGCAGGTAGAGACCGATGATGTTGAACAGCGCGAGCATGAACAGCACGGCGTCGGCGAAGGACAGCACGCTGCCCAGCGTGAGCACCGAGCCGATCACGACGAACAGGCAGTACAGCACCTGGTACACCCGCTCGGTCACCCGGGACTTGCCGAACAGGAAGATCCACGCCTTCTGGCCGTAGTAGCCCCAGGTGATCAGCGTGGAGAGCGCGAACAGTGCCACGGCGACGGTCAGCACGTACGGGAACCACGGCAGCACGGTGCCGAACGCCTCCGAGGTGATGGTGACACCCTGCTCGTTGCTCGGCGGCTCGCCGCCCGCGAACAGCGTGGCCTTGCTGTCCAGCCACATCTGCGGTGCGGCGATGACGATCGTCAGCGCCGTCATCGTGCAGACCACGACGGTGTCGATGAACGGCTCCAGCAGCGCCACGTGGCCCTCGGTGGCCGGGTTCTTCGTCTTGACCGCCGAGTGCGCGATCGGGGCCGAACCGAGGCCCGCCTCGTTGGAGAAGGCCGAACGTTGGAAACCGACGATCAGGGCGCCGATCGCACCACCGACGACGCCCTCGGGCGCGAACGCGCCGCCGACGATCTGGCCGACCGCGTCGGGCACGCTGGTGATGTTGACGAGGATGACGACGAGGCAGGCGGCGATGTAGACCACCGCCATGGCGGGCACCAGCCTGCTGGTCACGGCGCCGACCGACTTGATCCCGCCGATGATCACGAAGCCGACGACGATCGCGAGCACGATGCCGAAGATCAGCGAGGCGCCGGCGCCGCCGAGCAGGCCGTCCTCACCGCCGGTGACGTTCTTGAGCTGGGAGAACGTCTGGTTCGCCTGGAACATGTTGCCGCCGGAGAAGGCGAAGAACAGCAGCATGACCGCGGTCAGGACGGCGAGCACCTTCCCCAGACCCCGGCCGAACGCGTTGCCGAACCGCTCGGCGAGGCCCTTGCGCAGGTAGTGCATCGGGCCACCGGAGACGGTGCCGTCGGCGTGCGTCTCGCGGTACTTCACCCCCAGGGTGCACTCGACGAACTTGGTGCACATCCCGAGCAGACCCGCCAGGATCATCCAGAACGTCGCACCGGCGCCGCCGATGGTCACCGCGACGCCGACACCGGCGATGTTGCCGAGTCCCACGGTGCCGGACACCGCCGAGGACAGCGCCGCGAAGTGCGAGATCTCCCCGGGCTCGGTCTTGTCGGTGTACTTGCCCCGGACGATCTCGGTGGCCAGTTTGAAGCCGCGGAACTGGATGAACCCGAAGTAGATCGTGAAGACGGTCGCCGCGAGGATCAGCCAGGCCACGATCCACGGGAACGAGACGCTGCCGATGCTGATCTCGGCGAACACGAACGCGGAGAGGCCCTCCGTCAACGGGTCGAAAACGCTGTTGATCGCTTCCTCGATCGAGGCGAGGGTCCCTCCCTCGGCCGCGAGGACGTGTGTGGCCGGGTCGGCCGGTGGGCTCGACGCGACCTCCGTGGTGTGGTTCACAGACATGGTGCGGTATCTGACCCTAAAGGGGCACGGCTGACAAGACCCTGCGGCAATTCGTTACGCAAAGTTACCTACCTCTCACCGTGAGATCGTCCGGATTGAGCGGAACACACTCAAGTTTCCTTACGTTGTCCTTGTTGAAGGTGGACAACACGGGTCCGACCGGGCATCAGCGGGTCAGGCGGGCGTGATCCGTCCTCCTGTGGCCGGTAACCGCGAATCGACCCGGACAAGCCGACAACACGAAAGCAGCACCACAAGGGGTGAGGGATGGACGCGTTCAACCCGACAACGAAGACGCAGCAGGCGATCTCGTCGGCGGCACAGGCCGCCACGATGGCGGGCAATCCGGAGATCTCACCCGCGCATCTGCTCGGTGCGCTGCTGGCGCAGGGCGACGGGCTCGCCGTGCCGCTGTTGGAGGCGGTCGGGGCCGATGTCGCGGTCGTCCGCAAGGATCTCGAACCGGTCACCGCGGGACTGCCCTCGGCGACCGGGGCGACCGTGTCCACGCCGCAGTTCGACAGCCACGCGGTCACGTCGCTCACCCGTGCGCAGAAGCTGGCCACCGAACTGGGTGACGAGTACGTCTCCACCGAACACGTGCTGGTGGGGTTGGCCGCGGAGGGTGGCCCGGTCGCGGAACTGCTGCAGCGGCACGGTGCCACCCCGGACGCCCTCCGGGAGGCATTCACCCGGGTGCGCGGCTCCGCCCGCGTGACCACCCCGGACCCGGAAGGCACCTACCAGGCGCTGGAGAAGTACGGACTCGACCTCACCGAGCGGGCGAAGGCCGGTGACCTCGACCCGGTGATCGGGCGGGACACCGAGATCCGCCGGGTGGTGCAGGTGCTGTCCCGGCGGACCAAGAACAACCCGGTGCTCATCGGCGAACCCGGGGTGGGCAAGACCGCGATCGTGGAGGGTCTGGCCCAGCGCATCGTCGCCGGGGACGTGCCCGAGTCGCTGCGCGGCAAGCGGGTCGTGGCGCTGGACCTCGGGTCGATGGTCGCGGGTGCGAAGTACCGGGGCGAGTTCGAGGAACGCCTCAAGGCCGTGCTCAAGGAGATCAAGGAGTCCGAGGGGCAGGTCGTCACCTTCATCGACGAGCTGCACACCATCGTCGGCGCGGGCGGCGGCGGAGGTGGGGACTCCTCGCTGGACGCGGGCAACATGATCAAGCCGATGCTCGCCCGGGGTGAGCTGCGCATGGTCGGTGCCACCACGCTCGACGAGTACCGCAGGCACATCGAGACCGACGCCGCCCTGGAGCGCCGGTTCCAGCAGGTCATGGTGGGTGAGCCCTCCGTGGAGGACGCCGTGGGCATCCTGCGGGGGCTGAAGGAACGCTACGAGGTCCACCACGGCGTGCGGATCACCGACGCGGCCCTGGTGGCCGCCGCGACGTTGTCCGACCGCTACATCACCGCGCGGTTCCTGCCGGACAAGGCGATCGACCTGGTGGACGAGGCCGCGTCCCGGCTCCGCATGGAGATCGACTCACGGCCGGTGGAGATCGACGAGGTCGAGCGCACCGTGCGGCGTCTGGAGATCGAGGAGATGGCGTTGTCGGCCGAGGACGACGCCGCCTCGCGGGAGCGGCTGGAGACGCTGCGCAGGGAGCTGGCGGAGAAGCGCGAACGCCTGAATGCACTGACCGCGCGCTGGCAGAACGAGAAGGGCTCGATCGAGCGGGTCCGGGAGCTGAAGGAGCAGCTGGAACAGCTGCGGGGTGAGGCCGACCGCGCCGAGCGGGACTCCGACCTCGGCCGTGCCGCCGAACTGCGGTACGGCCGGATCCCCGCACTGGAGAAGGAGCTGGACGAGGCCACCCGTGCCTCGGAGCGGGTGGAGGACACGGGCGAGGTGATGCTCAAGGAGGAGGTCGGTCCGGACGACGTGGCCGACGTCGTGAGCGCGTGGACCGGCATCCCCGCGGGCAGGCTCCTGGAGGGCGAGACCGGCAAGCTGCTGCGCATGGAGGAGGAGCTCGCCGGACGGGTGGTCGGGCAGGCCGACGCCGTGCGGGTGGTCTCCGACGCGGTGCGCCGGGCACGCGCCGGGGTCGCCGACCCGGACCGGCCCACCGGTTCGTTCCTGTTCCTCGGCCCCACCGGCGTCGGCAAGACCGAGCTGGCCAAGGCGCTGGCCGAGTTCCTGTTCGACGACGAGCGCGCGATGCTGCGCGTGGACATGAGCGAGTACAGCGAGAAGCACTCGGTCGCGCGGCTGGTCGGTGCCCCGCCCGGCTATGTCGGGTACGACCAGGGTGGCCAGCTCACCGAGACGGTCCGCAGGCGGCCGTACTCGGTGGTGCTGCTCGACGAGGTCGAGAAGGCCCACCCGGACGTGTTCGACGTGCTGTTGCAGGTGCTCGACGACGGGCGCCTCACCGACGGGCAGGGCCGCACGGTGGACTTCCGCAACACGATCCTCGTGCTCACGTCGAACCTGGGCTCGCAGGCGATCGCCGATCCGGCGCTGACCGAACAGCAGCGCACGGACTCGGTGATGACGGTGGTGCGGCAGCACTTCAAGCCGGAGTTCCTCAACCGGCTCGACGACGTGGTCGTGTTCCACGCGCTGGACACCGAGCAGCTCGCCGAGATCGTCGACATCCAGGTGCGGCGGCTGGCGCGGCGGCTCGCGCAGCGCAGGCTCACCCTGGAGGTCACCCCGGCCGCGCGGGAGTGGCTCGCACTGAACGGTTTCGACCCCGTCTACGGGGCGCGGCCGTTGCGCAGGCTGGTCCAGTCCGCGATCGGTGACGAACTGGCCCGCAAGCTGCTCGCGGGCGAGGTGCGGGACGGCGACACGGTGCACGTCGACGTCCCGGAGTCCCCGGTCGACAGCGAGAAGCCCCTCGTCGTCACCCGGACGGAGTAACACCCCGCTCTCCCGCGGGGCCTCCGCCGAACGAGTCGGCGCGACACGGCCCGCTGATCTTGGTCGGCGGGCCGTGCCGGATACCCTGTGCGCCGTGGGTATTCCAGCGTGGATCTGGTTCGTCATCGCCGCCGTCGCCGCGGTCGCCGGGCTCGGCCTGCTCACCGCGGACCGCGCCAGGGAGAGTTCGCGCAACCGCGAGCGCGCACGCTGGGCCGAGTTGCGCGGATGGCAGTACGTCGAGGAGGACGAGGGGCTGCCCCGGCAGTGGTCCGGCGGCGCGATCGGCTACTTCGCGGCGCAGGGGGCGGTCAACGTCGTGGCGGGGTCGACGTTCACCGCCGACGGGCGCCGTCCGGTGTTCGTCTTCGACATCGAGTCGGACGGCGTCATCCCCGCGGTGATCGTGGCCGTGCGGTGCAACCGGGTGCATCCCGTGCTGCTCGAACTGTGGCTGGCGAGCGTGCCGTTCCAGCGTGCCGAGATGCCCGAACTGCTCGGCCCGGTCGGCCAGCGCTACGCCTTCGCCGACGACCTCGGCCGGGCACGCACGATGATCGGCCAGGATCTCGTGGACGCCGCCGACGGGCTCGGCGGGGACGTGGGGGTCGCCTGGCTGGAGAACGAGTGGGTGCTGGCCAGCGTCGCGCCGAACGTGGGGCCGTCGCGCCTGGAGCGGCTGCTGCGGGACCTGGGCGAGATCGCCGACATCGTCGATCCCTTCGAGGAGGACGGGGCGCCCGCGCGTACCCCGCTCGCCGACGCCGAGTCGGATCGTGCCGCGCTGGAGGACGCCGAGCTCGACCCGGTCGGCGCGGACACGGGTACCGCGAGTGGGTCCGGCACCACGGACCCGACCCCGTCCGGCCCCGGCGGCTCCGGTTCCGCCTCCGCAGACACCACGTCGGGCAGCGGCACCACGTCGGGTAGCGGTGCCACGTCGGGCGGTACCACGTCCGGCGGGACGGCCGTGACCACCGGTTCCGGCGACGACGACTCCTCGGCCGGCTCCGGCGGTTCCGGGAACGATTCCGGGGACGCCGACGCGGGCGCCTCCACCTCGGCCGAGACCGAGGGCGGTCCGGCGGGACGCTGACCGCGGCTGCGGCCCGTCGACCGGCGTGCTCCCGCGCCGGGTGGGTCCGTCAGTCCAGGTCGAGCGTTCCGGACACCGAGGGGCGCTGCGGGAGATCGTTCCCGGCCGGACCCTCCACGGCGCCCGGCCCGTCGGTGGTCGAATCCTCGCCGACCGGGCCTTCGGTACCCGGGCCATCGGTGGCCGGGTCTTCGGTGGCCGGGTCTTCGGTGGCCGGGCCGGGATCCGGGTCTCCGGCGCCCCGGTCCCCGGCGACGAGCGGGCCCTCGACAGGCGCGTCCCCGTCCCCGGTGGCCGGGTCCTCCGCCGGGCCGGGTCCGGTGGAGGACCGCCCCTGCCGGAGCCGGTGGCTCTCGGCCCACAGCGATTCCGTGTCGTAGTGCTTGAGCAGTGCCCGCAGCGACGCCTGCTTGAAGTCGGTCTGCCGGAACCCCGCCGACGGGACCGGGTCCGGGGCCGGGGTCGCTGCGGGCCCCGCCGCCATCGGTTCCGTGTCTTCTGCCTCCGGCTCCGTGGCCGCCTCCGGCTCCGTGGCTGCCTCCGGCTCCGTGTCCGTGCCGACCGGGGCAGGTGAGGGGTCGACGAGGTCGAGGGTCCCGGCGAACCGGCCGCCGTCCTGCAGGGAGAGCTCCCGGTAGGTCAGCGTGTGCTCCACGGGCTCGGTCGCCGCCGCGAACCCCTCCGCGTACGAGTCGGGATCGATCCCACCGCCGGGGCCGTCCGTGTCCGGACCGTGCGGGTTGTGCGGGGTGTCCGGTTCCCCGACGGTGTCGGCCCCCGCGGCATCGTCGTCGGTCGCCGCGATGTAGCCGCGGACGAACGACAGGTAGTCGATGGCACCGTTTCCCATCTGGAGTCCATTCCCTCGGTCGGGTGAGGCTCGCGGGTACCCCCAATGGTTTGAGCAAGATACTGCCTGTCATCAGCGTAGTGATCGCCCGGGCGGTAGTTTGACCCTCATGCCGGTAGCACTGATCACGGGAGCCACCGCGGGCATCGGGGCCGTCTTCGCGGACACGCTGGCCGCCGAAGGCAGGGACCTGGTGCTCGTCGCGCGGGACGCGGACCGACTCGCCGAGCGCGCCGACGAACTCCGGACCCGACACGGCGTGCGGGTCGAGACCCTCACCGCCGACCTGGCCACCGAGGCGGGCCGGGACGCCGTGGAACGACGACTCACCGAATCCCCGGTCGACATGCTGGTCAACAACGCCGGCCTCGGCCTGTCCGGCGAGTTCTGGACCGCCGACGTCGAGGCGCTGCAGCGCCAGCTCGACGTCAACGTCACCGCCGTGCTCCGGCTGACCCGCGCGGCGGTGCCGGGGATGCGGGAACGGGGCGGCGGGGACATCGTCAACGTCTCCAGCGTGGCCGGGTTCTTCTCCGGCCGTGGGTCGACCTACACCGCGAGCAAGGCGTGGGTCACGTCGTTCTCGGACGGCCTGGCCTCCGCGTTGCACGGTTCCGGGGTGCGCGTGCTGGCGCTGTGCCCCGGATTCACCCACACGGAGTTCCACACGCGGGCGGGGCTGGACAAGTCCGGCCCGGGTGTGCTGTGGCTCGACGCCCGCAGGGTCGTCGACGAGGCACTGGCGGACCTGCGGGCGGGCCGGGTGGTCTCGGTGCCCAGCAAGCGCTACAAGATCGTGGCCGCGGTCGGGCGACTCCTGCCGCGCGGTGTGGTCCGACGCCTCGGCGGCCGGTTCGCGGGCCGGGACCGCACCTGAGGGCGGCCCGCCCGCGGGCCTCGTGTCAGACTCGCCGCTGTGGCGAACCCTTCCTTGGACCGAGCGGCGAAGACCGAACTCGCCCGGCTGGTCACCGAACTCTGTGTGATCCGCGGCCGGGTCGTGCTCTCCTCCGGCGCGGAGGCCGACTACTACGTCGACCTGCGCCGGGCCACCCTGCACCACGCGGCGGCCCCGCTGATCGGCAGGCTGCTGCGGCAGCGCACCGCCGACTGGGAGTACGTGGCCGTGGGGGGCCTCACCCTGGGCGCCGACCCGGTGGCGACCGCGATGCTGCACTCGGCGGCGGCCGACGACGTGGTGCTGGACGCCTTCGTGGTGCGCAAGACGGCGAAGGAGCACGGCACCCAGCGCCGGATCGAGGGCATGGAGGTGGCGGGGCAGCGGGTGCTCGCCGTCGAGGACACCTCCACCACCGGGGGCAGCGTGCTCACCGCCGTGGACGCGCTGCGCGAGGCGGGCGCCACCGTCGTCGGGGTGGCCACCGTCGTCGACCGGGACACCGGCGCCCGCGAGGCGATCGAGGAGCGGGGGCTGCCCTACCGGTCGCTGCTCGACCTCGACGACCTCGGGCTGCGCTGAACGGGGCTGCGCTGAGCGGGGCTGCGCTGAGCGGCACCTGCGCCGGGGAACGGTCCCGCCCGTGGGGACAATGGCGGGTGTGACGGAGACGCCGGGACCGACCGAATGGTCGACCACCGACAGCGGGGTGGGTGTGGGTCCGTGGGAGGGGCCCTGGCCCACCGACGAGCGGTACGACCCCGAACTGCTGGAGCACGGCGACCGGCGCAACGTGGTCGACGCCTACCGGTACTGGCGCCGCGAGGCGATCGTCGCCGACATGGACACCCGGCGGTACCCGTTCCACGTGGCGATCGAGAACTTCCAGCACGACCACAACATCGGCACGGTGGTGCGCACGGCGAACTCGTTCGCCGCCGCCGCGGTCCACATCGTCGGCAGGCGCCGGTGGAACCGGCGCGGGGCGATGGTCACCGACCGCTACCAGCACCTCCACCATCACCCGGAGGTGTCCGGCCTGGTGGAGTACGCCACCGCACACGGCCTCGCCGTCGTCGCCGTGGACAACCGGCCCGGTGCGGTGCCGGTGGAGACCGCGGACCTGCCGCGGGACTGCGTGCTGCTGTTCGGGCAGGAGGGGCCGGGGCTGTCGCCGGACGCCCAGGCCGCCGCGTCGCTGGTGGTGTCGATCGCGCAGTTCGGGACCACCCGTTCGATCAACGCGGGGGTGGCGGCGGGCATCGTGATGCACACCTGGATCCGGCAGCACGCGGACCTGCGCTCGGCCTGGTGACCGGCCCGCCGGCCGTCCGGTCAGGAGCCGGGCGGCCGGGAGCCGGGTGGTGCGGTGTCTCCGGGCGGTGCGGTGTCCCCGGGTGGTGC
>NZ_KE387129.1:50401-59260 GCF_000430445.1 Saccharomonospora iraqiensis subsp. iraqiensis | reverse complement strand
GCGGGCGCCGACTCCGGCGCGGTCCCGGTGTGTGGCGGGTTCGTCTCGTGTGCGGTGCTGCGGTGGCGCATGGGCTCGGCGCTGCCGTGCATCGAAACCTGCCCATCGTCGACGGTGCCTGGTGAGTCCTGGGAGACTCCGGAGTACACAGCGTATCTGGCTGTCGACCTCGGCTCCCAACGTACGCGGTCGGCGGCACCGGCGGCGGCATGAGCCGTCGCGGCGCCGGGTACGCCGAGGATACGGTGAGACGAGGAGGCGGCATGCCCTGGTTCGTGGTCGAGCAGCGGTACGTCCCGGAGAAGTACGCCGACGTGCGGCCCCGGCACCGGGAGTACCTGTCCACACTGGCCGAGCAGGGGGTGGTGGCGCTCGCCGGGCCGCTGGACGGCGACACCGGGGGGATGGCGCTGTACCAGGCCACCGACCGCGAACACCTGCAGAACATCATCGACGCCGATCCGTACTACGTCGAGGGTGCGGTCGCCGAGCGCACCGTGCGCGACTTCAAACCCGTGCTCGGCTCCTGGCTGCCCGCGTCGTCGGATTGAACCACCCGCACCGGTGCGGGTGGGGCGCGGTCACGTCCCGGCGCCGTCCGTGTCGTGCACGATCAGGCCGCGGATGTTCCGGCCCTCCCGCAGGTCCCGGTAGCCTTCGTTGACCTCGTCCAGGGTGTACCTCCGGGTGACGAGGTCGTCGAGGGCGAGGGCGCCGGAGTCGTGCAGCCGGAGCAGCTTGACGATGTCGTACTGCGGATTGCCCGACCCGAACAGCGTGCCCCTGATCGTCTTTTCGAACAGCGTGAGCACGCCGCCGGAGACGTGCACGGTGAGCTTCTCCACGTCGGCCAGTCCGGTGACCACGAGTGTGCCACCCTTGCCGATCGCGTCGAACGCGTCGGAGATCACCTGTTCGTCCACGACGCCGACCGTGACGAGCGCCTGGTCGGCCATCTGGCCCCGGGTCAGTTCCGCGATGGTCGCGGCGGCCTCGTCGGCGGTGGCGAAGGCGTGCGTGGCGCCGAACTTCAACGCCGTCTCCCGCTTGAACTCCACCGGGTCGACCGCGACCACGTACCGGGCACCGGCGTGCACGGCGCCCTGCACGGCGTTGATGCCGATACCGCCGATGCCGTAGACGACCGCGGTGTCGCCCGCGCGCACGCCGCCCGCGTAGTTGGCACTGCACCACCCCGTCGGGACCCCGCAGCCCACCAGGGCCGCGGTCTCCAGCGGCAGCCAGTCGTCGATCCGGACGACGGAGTGTTCCGAGACGGTGGCGCGCTCGGCGAACGTGCCGAGCATGCACATGGCCCCGAGGTCCGTACCGGCGTGGTGGAACCGGAAGGTCCCGTCCGGCAGGGAACCGTCGAGGATCGTGGCGCCCAGGTCACACAGGCTCGACCTGCCCGTGGCGCAGTAGCGGCAGTGCCCGCAGCTCGGGACGAAGCTGCACACGACGTGATCGCCCGGGGCGACCCGGGTGACCCCGGGCCCGACGTCCTCGATGACTCCCGCCCCCTCGTGGCCGCCCACGATCGGGAAGCGCGGGGTGAGTTCCCCGTCGACGAGGTGGAGGTCGGAGTGGCACAGCCCGGAGGCCGTGTACCGGATCAGGACCTCTCCGGGACCGGGACCGTCCAGATCGAGTTCCACGATCTCGAAGGGTGTGTGGGGGCCGAACAGAACCGCTGCCTTGGTCTTCATGCGCGCCTCCTTCGCGGGAGACAGCATGACATGCATCACACCGAAAACCCACCCCGCGAGTCACCACCCGCAGCACGCCGAGTCGCCACTCCAGGCCACCGAGTCGACGCCCCGGGCCGCCGAGTCGACGCCCCGGGCCGCCGAGTCGACCGGTCGGGGGCCCGGGGCGCCGTGCGTCAGTGCGTCAGTAGGTACCGCCGAGCTTGGAGTGGTCCCAGCTCACGATCCGGGTCGGGGTGAACACCAGGCCGATCCGTTTCGGCGCCTGGGCCGACACCACCTCAGCGAGCGCGTCCTCGTCGACCCCGGGTGTGTACCGGCGGGTGAGGCCGAGCCCCAGTTCGGTGACCGCCGCCGGGTCGGTGACCAACTCGACGTCACACTCCATCGAGACGCCGCGCAGCTCCTCGTAGCTGTCCCCGGATTCCACCAGCACCGTCGCGTGCGGGTCGCGGCGCAGGTTGGCGACCTTCTGCGACTTCCCGTACGTCCACGTCGCCACCCCCTCCCCGCGGGGGAAGTACCACAGCGGCGCCAGGTGCGGCCTGCCGTTGGGCCCCAGGGTCGCGACGTTGATCACCCGCTGCCCGGCGAGGTAGCTGCTGACCTCCTCCGGACTCATCCGGATCTGTTCGCGCCGTGACACGTCTCGCGCCTCCTGTCTCACGTCGTGACCGTGGGTGGTGCAGTGAAGGACTCCTTCACTGCACCACACGCAGGCAAGGACCCCTTCGCCGCGGCACACGCCGGGAAGGGGGCCTTCACGGCAACCCCCCGGGCGAGGGAACCGTCAGTCGGTGGTGGCGGCGCGGCCGGAGCGGCCGGTGACGGCCGCCTCGCGGGCGCCCCGGGCCTCGATGTCGGCGAGGGCCGCCGCGTCGGCCTTGGCGATCCGGCTCTTGACGCCGAGTTCGGTCAGCTTCGGCAGCACCGCGCGGAACAGCTTGACCGCACCGACCCAGCGGGGCACGTGGATGGTGCGCGCGCGTTTGTGGATGCCGGCCCGGATGGCGTCCAACGCCAGCTCCAGCGGGTAGGTCTTGCCCAGCGGCCCCGGGATGTTCGAGCGGAACTCGCCGAACACCGGGTGCGCGTCGGCGCTGTCCACCAGGTCGGTCTTGATCCAGCTCGGGTGCGCGACCCCGACCTTGACGCCGAGATGCGCCACCTCGCCGCGGAGGCTGTTGCAGAACGCCTCCACCCCGGCCTTCGCGGCCGAGTAGTTCGCCATGCCGGGCGCGTGCGCGATGGCCGCGAACGACGAGATCGCCAGCAGGTATCCGCCCCGTTCGATCACGTGCGGCAGGGTCACGCGGAACGTGCGCCAGACACCGAGCATGTCCACCTCGAACACCCGCTCGAAGGCGTCCCGGTCGACCGAGCGGACGAACCCGGTCGTGGCGATCCCCGCGTTGGCGACGACGATGTCGATCCCGCCGAAGTGCTCCACCACGCCGTCGACGGCCTTGCCCAGTGCGTCCCAGTCGGTGACGTCGGCCTCCCACGAGTGCGCGGCCGGGCCGATCTCCTCGGCGACCCTGCGCTGCTCCTCGGCCTCGATCCCGACGAGCGCCACCTTCGCCCCGTCAGCGGCGAGGCGGTGGGCCAGACCGGCCCCGATCCCGCGCGCCGCTCCGGTGATCAGTACGACCTTGTCCTGCACGTTCCTGCCGTTGCCACGCGCCACGCCTGCCTCCATCGCCGGGTCGGTCGCCATGTCGGACGGGCGTTAACTTACTCGAAGTAGCCTACTGAACGGTAGGCCCCGAGGGAATGCGATCAGTCGCGTTCGGTGTTGGGCTGAGGTATGACTCCGAAACTGGGCACAATCGGTATCTGGCGCTGGACCGGCGGCCTCGACGCCGAGCTGGCCGCCGAGGTGGAACGACTCGGCTACGGCACCATCTGGATCGGCGGCTCGCCGTCCGGCGACCTGGAGATCGTCGACACACTGCTCGACGCCACCGACCACATCACCGTCGCCACCGGGATCGTCAACATGTGGTCCGACGACGCCGCCACGGTCGCGCGCTCGTACCACCGCATCACGGCCAGACACCCGGGCCGGTTCCTGCTGGGTGTGGGCGTCGGACACCCGGAGGCGACCCAGCAGTACCGCAAGCCCTACGAGACGATCGTGTCCTACCTCGACGAACTGGACGAGGCGGGCGTCCCGGTGGGCGACCGGGCACTGGCCGCGCTGGGGCCGAAGGTGCTCGAGCTCTCCGCCGAGCGCACGGCCGCCGCGCACCCGTACCTGACCACACCCGGACACACCCGGTGGGCGCGCGAGATCCTCGGGGACCGGGTGCTGCTCGCGCCGGAGCAGAAGGTCGTGCTCGACACCGACCCCGAGCGGGCACGGGCGGCGGCACGCCCCGCCGTGAACAACCCGTACCTGAAGCTGCGCAACTACGTGAACAACCTCCGCAGGCTCGGCTGGGCGGACGAGGAGATCGCCGACGGCGGCAGCGACCGGCTGATCGACGAGCTCGCCGTCCACGGTGACGCCGAGGCCCTGGCGCAGGGGGTGCGGGCCCACCTCGACGCGGGCGCCGATCACGTGTGCATCCAGGCGCTGCCGATGGACGCCGACCCGCTGCCCACCTACCGGGCCGTCGCCGGGGCCCTGAACCTCACGGGCTGAACCCCACCCGCCCCCGAACCCAAACGGCCCCGGACCCACGGCCGGGACCGCACGGGCCGGAGACTCCCCGCGCCGGACCGCGGGTGACCGGGACCCGGTCGGGATCACACCCCGGGTCACGGCCACCCGCGTCCGTGGGGCCGTCCTCGTAGGATGCGGGGCAGGGACCCCGTCCCGGCCACCACGCGCGCCCGCGTGGTGTCGCCGGCGGCCGGTACGCCGGAAGAAGGGTCCGCCCAAGCGCCCGCATCCGAGGAGGACATCGATGCCCATCGCGACCCCCGAGGTCTACGCCGAGATGCTGGACCGGGCCAAGGCGAACGAGTTCGCGTACCCGGCCATCAACGTGACCTCGTCCGAGACGCTCAACGCGGCACTGCGTGGTTTCGCCGAGGCGGAGAGTGACGGCATTATCCAGTTCTCCACCGGTGGCGCCGAGTTCGCGTCGGGCCAGAAGGTGAAGGACATGGTGACCGGGGCGACCGCGCTCGCCGAGTTCGCCCACGTCGTCGCCGAGAAGTACCCGGTCAACATCGCCCTGCACACCGACCACTGCCCCAAGGACAAGCTGGACGGCTTCGTCAACCCGCTGATCGAGATCTCGAAGGAGCGGGTCGCCAACGGGAAGAACCCGCTGTTCCAGTCGCACATGTGGGACGGCTCGGCGATCGACCTCGACGAGAACCTCAAGATCGCCTCCGACCTGCTGGACCGCGCCGCCGCCGCGAAGATCATCCTGGAGGTGGAGATCGGCGTCGTCGGCGGTGAGGAGGACGGGGTCTCCAACGAGATCAACGAGAAGCTCTACACCGCCGAGGGCGACTACCTCAAGACCGTGGACGCCCTCGGGGCCGGGGAGAAGGGGCGCTACCTGCTCGCCGCGACCTTCGGCAACGTGCACGGCTCCTACAAGCCCGGTGCGGTGCAGCTGCGTCCGGACGTGCTCCGGCGGGGGCAGCGGGTCGCCGCCGAGAAGCTGGGCATGGACCCCGACGCGAAGCCGTTCGAGCTCGTCTTCCACGGTGGTTCCGGCTCGCTGCTGGAGGAGATCCACGAGGCGGTCTCCTACGGCGTGGTGAAGATGAACGTGGACACCGACACGCAGTACGCGTTCACCCGGCCGATCGCCGACCACATGTTCCGCAACTACGACGGCGTGCTCAAGGTCGACGGCGAGGTCGGCAACAAGAAGACCTACGACCCGCGCAGCTACCTCAAGGTGGCCGAGGGCTCGATGGCCGACCGCGTGGTCGAGGCCGCGCAGAGCCTGAAGTCGGCGGGGAAGAAGCTCTGAGGCTTCCTCCGCCCGTCCTCCGCGTCCGGGCCGGTCCGGTGTCGCCGCCGTGGGTGGCGGTGCCGGGTCGGCCCGTCGTGTCCGGTCTCCGTGCCGCAGAATGGCACCCATGACGCACGGCAATCTCCTCGAACCCGACGCCACCCGACTGCCCGAGCGGCCCGACGCGGAGGCCGCGATGGACTCCGGGACGGATCCGGCGGAGGTCGCCGCCGAGTATCCCGACTTCAGCGAGGCGTGGGCGGCGCTCGCCGAGCGCGCCCTGGCCGGGGACGAGCACGTCGCGGCCTACGCCTACGCCCGCACCGGGTACCACCGCGGTCTGGACCAGCTGCGCCGGGCGGGATGGAAGGGCTTCGGTCCGGTCCCGTGGGCGCACCGCCCGAACCAGGGGTTCCTGCGGGCGACCGCCACGTTGGCCAAGGCGGCGGGACGGATCGGCGAGAACGACGAGTACGACCGCTGCGCGCAGCTCATCACCGATTCCGACCCGGCCGCGGCCGAGGCGACCGGCCTGTCCTGACGCGGTCGGTTCGGCACGTCGGTGCGACGGGTCGCGCTGCCGGCCCGTCGCACCGACGGGTGCTCAGCAGGTGGCGAGCACGTCCTCCAGTGCGGACTTCTCCTCCTGCTCGACGGTGAGCTCCCAGGTGTGCTTGACGTCGATCCACAGCGCGGCGTACTCGCAGTGGTAGGACTCCAGCGGCGGCAGCCACTCCTCGGGGCCGCGGTCGCCCTTGGACTGATTGACGTTGTCGGTCACCGCGAGCAGGTTGACCCCGTCGAGGTCGTTGGCGAAGCTCTCCCGCCGGTCGGTGCTCCACTCGTCGGCCCCGGTGCGCCAGGCCTCGGCGAGCGGCACGATGTGGTCGACGTCGAGATCGGACGGATCGGTCCAGGTCTCCCCGTCGAACGGGCTCTCCCAGCTGCCCGAGGTGGGGTAGCAGTCCTCACCGGTCTCGACGTCGGTGCCGTCCCGTTCGAGTACGACCTCGCGGGTGTCGCAGTTGTCGCCCTGGCTGCTCCAGTGCGGGAACTCCTCCCGGTCGTACCCGTCGAGGGTGCCTTCCTCCTCGACGGTCAGCTCGGCGAGCCGGGCACGGGCGGTCTCCTCGTCGACGTCGCCACCGGAGGGGGCGGGATCGGCCTCCTGGCTCGACGGCGCGGTGGACGAGGAGGTCGAGCCGAAGTCCTCGGTCGAGATCCCGAGGTCCTCCGCCGCCGAGCACGCCCCCACCACGGCGGTGACACCGAGAGTGGCGATGATGATACGGAAAGTACGCGAAATGGACACGTCCCGACTGTGACCGACCGGTCGCTCCCGATCAACACCATCGGGTGACAACCGGCCGGATGAGACGAAGATCGCGTGGCCCCCGTGGCCCCGGGCGGCGGCGCCGGGGCCACGGGGCCGGACCGGCCCGGGGTCAGCGCAGACGGTCGCAGTTGTCCGGGGCGGATTCACCGGCGAACCGGTCACCGATCCAGGACACGGCCTCCGGGTAGGCACGCAGCATGCCGCCGACATGGCTGGGGACCGCCGAGGTGGTCATCCGCACGGTCGCGCCCCGCGCGCACCAGTCCGCCGCCATCTGCCTGCCCTGCGCGTACGGGACGATGTCGTCGAGCACGCTGTGCACCACCAGGGTCGGCACCTCGGGGGCGCGCTCGCCCAGCTTCTGCTCGGCGACCCGGGAGGCGTAGGGCTCCTCGTCCAGGTAGTCGGTCAGCGGCCTGCCGTCCTCGGTCAACGTCTCCGACCGGGTGAAGGCGTGCGCGATCAGCGCCTCGCCGGTGCACTGCTCGGCGACCTCGGCGAGCATCGCCTCCCCCTCGGCGTTGAGCACCGAACGGACGTCGATGTCGTCGTAGGCGGCGTCCAGCGACAGCAGCGAGTACCCGAGGAACGCCGCGGCGTAGTGGCCGTCCAGGCCGGGCGCCACCTCGGCGAGGTCCGCGGGCGGGGCGCCCGCGTAGGCACCCTTGACGTCCAGCTCCGGCGCGTACGACGGATGCAGCTCCGCGGCCGACGCGGAGGCGCCGCCGCCCTGCGAGTACCCGGCCAGCGCGACCGGGCCGTCGTCCGGTACGTCCACCTCGGGCAGCCGCTGCGCGGCACGGACCGCGTCCAGCACGGCGTGCCCCTCGGAGGCGCTGTTGACGTAGGTGTGCGTGCGGGGTGTGCCCAGCCCCTCGTAGTCGGTGACCACCACCGCGTACCCCTGTTCGAGCAGGCCGGTGACGAACGGCCCCTCGTACTCCATCCCCAGTTCCAGCTTCTTCGACGGGGCGCAGTCGTCGCCGACCCCCTGGGTGCCCGGCGCGTACCCGATGAGCGGACGCTCGCCCGCGCCGCTCCACGCGGTGTCCGGCACCAGCACCGTCCCGGTCACCGCCACCGGGGCGCCGTGGGTGTCGGTGCTGCGGTACATGATCCGGTAGGAGTCGCCCGCGAACTCGATCAGGCCCGCCGGGTCGAGGTGGAACGCGGACGGTTCCGCCCGGATGACGTCGCCGTTCGCGCCCGGCGGCAGGGGTGCGGGGGGTGTGTAGAAGTCTCCGGCGTCCGCGGCCTGCGCGAGGCTCGTTCCGGTGGTGAGAACGGCCGCGCCGGTGGTCAGGGCGAGCAACGCCGCCAGGGATCGGCGGGTCCGGCCCGGTGGTCGCATGGGCGCTCCAGGGTGGTCTCGACAACACTGTCCGGACCGGATTCTCGTGCGACAACGGCCGTTGTCAAAGAGTCGGGGGGAAATTGTGGACGGAACGACGAGATGAGCGGACGCTTTTCGGTCCGCACCTATGAGGAAAATCTCCCACCGCGGAGCCGGGTGGGCGCGAGGCGCCGACCGATCACCGCACCAGCCGGAGGTCGGAGGTGTGGCGGTACCAGGTCCACCCGGTCATCGACCGCGGATGCGGCACCCCGTCCGAGACCGGGACGACCGGGTCGCACGCGATCTGGAACGCCCTGCCGGTGTGTCGCGTGCGGCGGCGCACCAGCCTGCCCCGGGTCACCGTGACGACCAGCCCGTCCTCACCCGCGTGCACCTCGACCGACCGGGACGGCCCGTGCAGGGCCACCGTGTCGTCGCAGTACGCCCGCCCCCGGACCCGCGGCAGCACCCCGCTGCCGACGAGGACGCCGCCCGCGTCGTTGCGGATCAGCGGTACGGGCCGGTCCACGCCGCCGCGGGCGCGTTCGAGTGCGG
>NZ_KE387129.1:46001-50301 GCF_000430445.1 Saccharomonospora iraqiensis subsp. iraqiensis | reverse complement strand
CCGGCGGAGGCCCGGCCGGGTACGGGTCGAGTGGGCCGCCACCGGCCGGCGGGCCGCCGCCCGGCAACGTCGAGGGGTGGATCCGCGAGGCCATCGACGTCCTCCGCGCGAACGGTGTCCCCGTCACCGAGGACAACATCGACGAGATCTGGACGATCATCGAGAAGGAGTCGGGCGGCGATCCGCACGCGCTCAACGACTGGGACTCGAACGCGGCCAAAGGCACGCCGTCCAAGGGGCTGATGCAGTGCATCGACCCGACCTTCCAGGCGCACGCCCTGCCCGGGCACGGCGACATCTGGGACCCGGTCGACAACATCATCGCCGGGGTGCGCTACACCTTCGACCGCTACGGCGGCTTCGACGGCCACCCGGGCCTCGCCTCGATGGCCCAGGGCGGCGGCTACCAGGGGTACTGACGCCGCCGCCGCACGCACGCACGTCCCGTGGTGCCGTGAAGGCCCCCTTCCCCGCGTCCGGCGCCGCGAGGGACTCCTTCGCCGCGTCCCGTGCCGGGAAGGGGGCCTTCACGGCACCTCCTCCGGCCACCACTACGGTGCGCTGAGTTCACGCACTGTTCACGAGAGGGTGGGGCGGGTGACGCAGGAGACACTGGACGGGGCCGGATCGTCGGAAAGCGCGCGGGACGTGGTGCCGGACGCCGCCACGTCGACGGAGGGGAAGCCGCACGCGGTGTCCCTGCGGGCGGTCGGGTACGCGCTGCTCGGGGTGACGGTGCTGCTCAACGTCGTGAGCATGGCCGTGCCCGCGTTGATCGATCACCCGCTGACCACGAACCGTGGGGAGATCCAGAACTATCTGGACGTCTTCGTCGAGGGCAACCTCCCCACCTGGTGGAGCACCGGGCTGCTGGTCGTCGGTGCGGTGCTGTACGGGGTGGTCGCGTCCGTCGCGTGGACATTCTCGCGGCGGGACGCCTGGGCATGGACGTGTGGTGCCGTCCTGCTCGGCCTGATGTCGCTGGACGACCACACGCAGCTGCACGAGCGGCTCGACCGGATCGGGCGTGCGGTGGCCACCTTCGACGGGTTCCCGTTCTACTGGCTGATCCCGGGCATCCTCGCCGGCGCCGTGGTCGCCGCGGGCATGGTGTACCTGGGGTCGCGTCTGCGGGGACGCACCCGCGCGGGCGTGCTCGGTGGCTGCGCCCTGCTGCTGTGGTCCGCGCTCGGGATGGAGGCGGTCCAGGGGTTGTGGATCGCCGCGGGCGAGAGCGGCCCGCTGTACGTGCTCACCTACCACGCCGAGGAGCTCGGCGAGAACCTCGGCGTGCTGCTGATGGCGGCCGCCGCGGTGTGGGCGTTGCGGATCGAACGGCGGGACGGTGCGACCGTGCTGCGCTACCGCGGCGCCGCCGGGCGGTGACACGGGCCCGCGGTGCCGCCGGGTGGTGACACGGGCCGCCGGGTGGTGACACCGGGGCCGCCGGCCGGTGTCCGCGACCTAGAGTGAGGCGCATGGTCGAACCCGTGTCCTTCCCCGGGCCCGCGGCGCGGGCCGACGTGGCGCCGTTCCACGTCATGGAGGTGCTCTCCGCCGCGCAACAGCGGCAGCGCAGTCACGGCGACGTGCTCGCGTTGTGCGCGGGCCAGCCGACGGCGGGGGCACCGCGCCCCGTCCTCGACGCCGCCGAGCGTGCGCTGCGCGGCGGGGACCTCGGCTACACGGCGCAGCTGGGTATCCCCGAGCTGCGGGAGGCCGTCGCGGGGCACTACGTCGAAAGCTACGGCCTCGACGTCGCGCCGGACGACGTGATCGTCACGACGGGGTCGTCGGGCGGGTTCCTGCTGGCGTTCCTGGCGGCGTTCGACGTGGGCAGCCGGGTGGCGATGGCCCGGCCGGGTTATCCGGCCTACCGGAACCTGCTCGCCGCGCTCGGGTGCGAGGTGGTCGAGTTCGACACGGACGCCTCGACACGTTTCCAGCCGACCGTCGCGCATCTCGACCGGCTCGGCGACCTCGACGGCGTGGTGGTCGCCAGCCCCGGTAACCCGACCGGCACGGTGCTGCCTCCGGAGGAACTGGCCGCGCTCGCGCACTGGTGCGCCGACCGGGGTGTGCAGCTGATCAGCGACGAGATCTACCACGGGATCTCCTACGGGGCCACGACCGCGTGCGCGTGGAGCAGTTCCCGCGAGGCCGTGGTGCTGGGCTCGTTCTCGAAGTACTTCGGGATGACGGGCTGGCGGTTGGGCTGGATGCTGACCCCGCGCAGGCTGCACCGCTCGGTGGACGTGCTGACCGGCAACCTCAACATCTGCGCCCCGGCCCCGGCGCAGAAGGCCGCGGTCGCCGCGTTCACCCCGGAGTCCCGCGCCGAACTGGACGCCAACGTGGCCGCCTACCGGCGCAACCGCGACATTCTGCTGGACGGGTTGCACGGGATGGGCTTCGGCCGGGTGGCACCCGTGGACGGCGCCTTCTACGCCTACGCCGACGTCTCCGCGCACACCGACGACAGCCTGGCCTGGTGCCGGCGTGTGCTGGACGAGACGGGTGTGGCGATCACGCCGGGCATCGACTTCGACCCGGTGCACGGCCACCGGTTCGTCCGGTTGTCCTTCGCCAATGCGGAGTCCGAGATCACCGAGGCGGTGCGCAGGCTCGGCGCCTGGTTGCACGGCACGTGACCCGGAGAACCACCGGGTGGGTCCCCGATTTCTCCCCGAGGTCGGGCGGTACTGCGGCGTGCACGCCCCCGCCCGTGTCAAGCTGGAGCAGGGGCGGACCCGAACCGGTGGAGGAATTGCGATGTTCTGGAAGATCGTCGGCGGCCTGCTGCTGGCCTGGGTGGGATTCATGGTGCTCGGCTGGGTGGTCGGGTTCCTGATCGAAGCGGTGTTCTGGATCGCCGTCATCGCGGGCGGGGTCTTCCTCGGCGCCGCCGCCTACGGCGCGATCAAGAACAAGGACAAGAAGCAGATCCGCTCCTGACCACCCGGCCGGGTGGTGCCGTGAAGGGCACATTCCCTGCGTCGGCGGCAGTGAGGGGCACTTTCGCTGCGTCACATGCAGGGAAAGTGCCCCTCACGGCACTACGCCGGGTGAACAGGACCGGATCAGGGACAGTGCGTCGGTGGTGGTGCCCGGCCAGAGGTGGGCGTTGAGGCCCGCCCTGCGGGCGGCGTGGACGTTGAGCTCGCGGTCGTCGACGAAGAGGCACTCCCCGCCGTCGGTGCCGAGGCGGTCGAGCAACAGGGCGAAGATCTCCGGGTCGGGTTTGGCCGAGCCGGTCTCGGCCGAGAACAGCACCTCGGAGAAGGAGCGCAGCCACGGCTGCCGCCGGGTGTGCGCGGCGAACGACGCGGGGGCGTTCGAGAGCAGGGCGAGCCGGTGCCCGTCCCGCTCCAGGGTCGCCAGCAGGTCCGGCGTCCCCGGGGCGAGCCGGGACCAGCCCGCGATGTCGGTGCGGGTCAGCCGCGCGATCGTGGCCGCGTCCACCTCGGTCCCGACCGTGTCGGCCACCGCCTGCCAGTAGGCGTGGTCCGTGGCACCCCGGTCGTAGGCCTCGCGGTGCGCCCAGTAGGCGGGTTCGAACTCCGCCTGCGGCACCCCGAGCAGCCCGGCCAGCTCGGGCAGCGCCGCGGTGCGTTCACTGAGTACCTCGCCGTAGTCGAAGACCACCCAGGACAAACCGGTCCCCCTCGTCGTCGGCATGCTCAGCCGGTCAGTGTCAGCCGGTCAGTGTGCGGATGCGGCGCAGTGCCTCGTCCACGTCGGCGGTCGAGAGGTCGCGGTGCAGCATGAACCGCGCCCTGCCCGCCATCGGCAGCACCCGGATGCCCAGTCCCTCCAGTGCGTCCAGGGTCGCCCGGAGGTCGGAGCGGGTGGCGAGCACGATGTTGGTCCGTGGTTCGACCACGTCCCAGCCCAGCTCCCGCAGCCCGGTGGCGAGCCGGGTCGCCTTCTCGTGGTCGGCGGCGAGGTCGCCGATCCGGTCGAGCGCGATCAGCGCCGCCGCGGCGAGGACACCGCCCTGGCGGACCCCACCACCGAGCATGTGCCGCATCCTGCGGGCCTCGGTGACGAACTCTTCGCTCCCGGCCACGACCGAGCCCACGGGCGCGCCGAGCCCCTTGCTGAAACAGGCGGACACGGTGTCCACCCCGACCGTCAACGCCGCGGGCGGGACGCCCAGCGCGGTCGCCGCGTTCCAGAGGCGGGCACCGTCCAGATGCACCCGCAGACCCGCGTCCGAGGCGGCGGCCACGAGGCGCGCGTGCTCGTCGGGCGGGGTCACCGCACCGCCCGCGGCGTTGTGCGTGTTCTCCAGGCTCAG
>NZ_KE387129.1:35357-45901 GCF_000430445.1 Saccharomonospora iraqiensis subsp. iraqiensis | reverse complement strand
GCGGTCGGCGAGGGCGGAGCGGGCGGGGGTCCGTGCCGCCGTGCCGGTGGGCTGTCCGGACGGGACCGCGGTGGGCCCCGTTGCGGACACGGCACCGGGGTCCACCCCGACCTCGCCCTGACCACGGGCCTCGCCCCGACCACGCCCCGCGGGAAGTTGTTGGCGTGTTGTCAGTAACACTCCCGCGTCGTAGGGTGGTCGGTATGACCAGCACCGCCCAGGCCGTCGAGACGTTCGACTCCCTCGACCCCGCCACCGACGCCGTTGTCGGGACCCATCCGGTGCACAGCGCCGACGACGTGAACGCGGCCGTGTCCCGCGCCCGCGAGGCCGCCGGATGGTGGGACTCGCTGGGCTTCGCGGGGCGTGCCGAGCGCCTGCGCCGGTGGAAGGGTGTCGTCGCCCGCCGCATGGACGAACTGTGCGCGGTCGTCAGCGCCGAGACCGGCAAGCCCGCCGGTGACGCCCAGCTCGAGGTGGTGCTGGCCGTCGAGCACATCGAGTGGGCCGCCCGGAACGCGCGCAAGGTGCTCGGGCGGCAGCGCCGTTCCCCCGGACTGCTGATGTCGAACCAGGCGGCGACCGTGGAGTACCAGCCGCTCGGGGTGGTCGGCGTCATCGGCCCGTGGAACTACCCGGTGTTCACGCCGCTCGGCTCGATCAGCTACGCCCTCGCGGCGGGGAACGCCGTGGTCTTCAAGCCCAGTGAGTACACCCCCGGGGTGGGCCGGTGGCTGGTGGACGCCTTCGCCGAGGCGGTCCCCGAGTACCCGGTGTTCGATCTGATCACCGGCTTCGGCGCCACCGGTGCGGCGCTCACCCGCGCGGACGTGGACAAGATCGCTTTCACCGGCTCGGCCGAGACCGGCAAGAAGATCATGGCCACCGCCGCGGAGCGGCTCACGCCGGTCATCATCGAGGCGGGCGGGAAGGACCCGCTGCTGGTCGACGCGGACGCCGACCTGGACGCCGCCGCCGACGCGGCCGTGTGGGGCGCGTTCTCCAACGCGGGGCAGACCTGCGTGGGCGTCGAGCGGGTGTACGCGCACACCGACATCCACGACGCGTTCGTGGACAAGGTCGTGGAACGGGCGAAGAAGGTCGAGCCGGGTTCGGACTACGGCCCGATGACCATGCCCGCGCAGCTCGACGTGGTGCGTTCGCACATCACCGACGCCCTCGCCCGGGGCGGGCGGGCCCTGCTCGGCGGCACGGACGCCGTGGGGGAGCGCTACGTGCGCCCGACCGTGCTGGTGGACGTGCCCGACCACTCCGAGGCGGTGTGCCGGGAGACCTTCGGCCCGACCGTCACGATCACCCGCGTCGCGGATATGGACGAGGCCGTCGACAAGGCGAACAACTCGACCTACGGCCTCGGCTCCACGGTGTTCTCCAAGCGCCGGGGGACGGAGCTGGCCCGCAGGCTCCGCACCGGGCAGACCGCGATCAACGCGCCGTTGTCCTTCGCGGGCATCGCGTCCCTGCCGTTCGGCGGCATCGGCGACTCCGGCTTCGGCCGGATCCACGGGCCCGAGGGGCTGCGCGAGTTCGCCCGCCCGAAGTCGATCGCGCGCCAACGCTTCCCCACGCCGGTCGCCCTGACCACCTTCGCCCGCACCCGCAAGACCGAGGACGCCATCCGCAAACTCGTCAGCCGCCTGCACGGCCGCCGCTGACCCCCGGCGGCCCGGGTGTGTCGTGAGGGGCACTTTCCCTGCTCTCGACGCAGGGAAAGTGCCCCTCACTGCGTCCGGCGCAGGAAAAGTGCCCTTCACGGTCACCTGCGCGGCCACGCACGGTCGCGTCGGCGGCCGGGTGCTCGACCGATCCGGGGAAATCGATACGGACGGGGTGTGCGGGGCAACGTGGGGCTCCCCCTGCGCGTCTACCAATGTGAGAACCGGGTGAAGAAGGCGGCCCGGGGGCCGAGGGGTGTCGGGGGCTCCTCGGCCTCTGGGTTACGCTCGGGGCGCATCGACTGCGTCAAATCGAGGAGCAGCCTGTCGTGGCCCGAGTAGTCGTCGACGTCATGCCCAAACCCGAGATTCTCGACCCGCAAGGCCAAGCGGTCGCCGGTGCGCTCGGACGCCTCGGCTTCGACGGCGTGGGCGGGGTCCGCCAGGGCAAACACTTCGAGCTGGAAGTCGACGACGACGTCGACGACGAGACCCTGTCCCGGATCGCCGAGGGGTTCCTGGCGAACCCGGTGATCGAGGAGTGGACCGTGCGGAGGGTCGAGGCGTGAGTGCCCGCATCGGCGTCATCACCTTCCCCGGCACGCTGGACGACGTGGACGCCTCCCGCGCGGTGACCCGGTCCGGCGCGGAGGCGGTGCCGCTGTGGCACGCCGACGCCGATCTGCGGGGCGTCGACGCCGTGGTCGTGCCGGGTGGCTTCTCCTACGGCGACTACCTGCGGTGCGGTGCGATCGCGCGGTTCGCCCCGGTGATGGGCCCGGTCGTGGAGGCCGCGGGCCGCGGGATGCCGGTGCTGGGCATCTGCAACGGCTTCCAGATCCTGTGCGAGGCGGGCCTGCTGCCGGGTGCGCTGGTGCGCAACGAGAAGCTGCACTTCGTCTGCCGCGACCAGTGGCTGCGGGTGGAGGACACCACGTCGGTGTGGAGCACCCGGTACGAACCCGGCGCCGAGATCCTCGTCCCGCTCAAGTCCGGTGAGGGCCGCTACGTCGCCGACGAGGCGACGTTGGACGAGCTGGAGGGGGACGGCCGCGTGGTGTTCCGCTACGTCGACGAGAACCCCAACGGCTCGCGCCGGGACATCGCCGGCATCCGGAGTGCCGACGGGCGGGTGTTCGGCCTCATGCCGCACCCCGAACACGCCATCGACGCGCTCACCGGTCCGTCCGACGACGGTCTCGGGGTGTTCTACTCCGCGCTCGACGCGCTCGGGCGGACGCCCGCGTCGGTGGCCTGACCCGCATCGATCCCCTACCCGCCCGACTAGGCTGGACACCGTGGCAGCACCCGAGACCGACCCCGCACCCGTGACCCCCGACACCCCCGACACCACCGCGCACGCCGAGCGGACCCCGGATATGGCTCAGCCGTACCGGGAACTCGGCCTGGCCGACGACGAGTACGAGCGCATCCGCGGCATCCTGGGCCGCAGGCCCACCGAGGCCGAGCTGGCCATGTACTCGGTGATGTGGAGCGAGCACTGCTCGTACAAGTCGTCGAAGCGGCATCTGGCCTACTTCGGCGAGACCACCACGCCGGAGATGCGCGCGAAGATGCTCGCCGGGATCGGCGAGAACGCGGGCGTGGTGGACGTCGGGGACGGCTGGGCCGTCACGTTCAAGGTGGAGAGTCACAACCATCCGTCCTATGTGGAGCCGTACCAGGGTGCGGCCACGGGCGTCGGCGGCATCGTGCGCGACATCCTCGCGATGGGGGCGCGGCCGCTCGCGGTGGCCGACCCGTTGCGGTTCGGGCCCGCCGAGGCCGCCGACACCCGCCGGGTGCTGCCGGGGGTCGTCGCGGGCATCGCCGGTTACGGCAACTGCCTCGGCCTGCCCAACGTCGGCGGCGAGGTCGTGTTCGACGAGAGTTACGCGGGCAACCCGCTGGTGAACGCGCTCTGCGTGGGCGCCATGCGCACCGAGAACCTGCACCTGGCGCACGCCTCGGGAACCGGCAACAAGATCATCCTGTTCGGCGCGCGGACCGGACTCGACGGCATCGGCGGGGTGTCGGTGCTGGCCAGCGACACGTTCTCGGGTGCGGAGAGCGCGGGCGGGCGGAGGAAGCTGCCGAGCGTGCAGGTCGGTGACCCGTTCACCGAGAAGGTCCTCATCGAGTGCAGTCTCGAACTGTTCGACAAGCGCCTCGTCGTGGGCATCCAGGACCTCGGGGGCGCGGGCCTGTCCTGCGCGACCTCGGAACTGGCCGCGGCCGGCGACGGCGGGATGCGCGTCGACCTCGACCGGGTTCCGCTGCGCGCCGAGGGCATGACCCCGGCCGAGATCCTGTCCAGCGAGTCGCAGGAGCGCATGTGCGCCGTGGTCCGTCCTTCCGATGTGGACGAATTCATGGCGGTGTGCCGGAAATGGGACGTGCTCGCCACCGAGATCGGTGAGGTCACCGACGGCGACAACCTGGTGGTGCGTTGGCACGGCGAGACGGTGGTGGACGTGCCGCCGCGCACCGTCGCCCACCAGGGTCCGGTCTACGACCGCCCGTACGCGCGGCCCGCGGAGCAGGACGACATCCGGGCGAACACCCCGGACCGGCTCCCGCGTCCGTCCACACCGGACGAGCTGCGGGACACCCTGCTGCGGATGGTGTCGTCGCCGGAGCTGGCCTCCCGGGAGTGGGTCACCCAGCAGTACGACCGCTATGTGCGCGGCAACACCGTGCTGGCGCAGCCGTCGGACTCCGGGGTGGTCCGGATCGACGAGTCGACCGGCCGCGGGGTCGCGGTCGCCACGGACTGCAACAGCCGCTTCGTCCACCTCGACCCGTACACCGGGACGCAGCTCGCGCTGGCCGAGGCGTACCGCAACGTCGCCACCAGCGGTGCGATGCCGACCGCGGTGTCCAACTGCCTCAACTTCGGTTCCCCGCACGACCCGGGCGTGATGTGGCAGTTCGAGCGGGCCGTGCACGGCCTCGCGGACGGCTGCGCCGAGCTCGGGGTGCCGGTGACCGGCGGCAACGTCAGCTTCTACAACCAGACCGGCGACCGCGCGATCCTGCCCACCCCGGTGGTCGGCGTGCTCGGTGTGCTGGACGACGTCGGGCGGCGCATCCCCACCGGGATCGGCAACGAGGCGGGCGAGAGCCTGCTGCTGCTCGGCGACACCCGGGACGAGTTCGGCGGCTCGGCGTGGGCGAGGATCGTGCACGGCCACCTCGGCGGCACGCCGCCGGTCCCGGACCTGGAGCGGGAGCGGCTGCTGGCCGAGATCCTGGTCGCGGGCTCCCGCGACGGGATGCTCTCCGCGGCGCACGACCTCTCGGACGGGGGGCTGGCGCAGGCGGCCGTGGAGATGGCGTTGATCGGCCAGTGCGGCGCGCGGCTCGTGCTCGATCCGGACGCCGACCCCTTCGTGCAGCTGTTCTCCGAGTCGGCGGGGCGGGTGCTCGTGGCGGTGCCGCGCAGCGAGGAGCTGCGGTTCACCGAGATGTGCTCCGCGCGGGGCCTGCCGTGGCGCAAGGCCGGTGTGGTCGACCCGGACTCCGGGGCGTTGGAGATCCAGGACGTGGCCACCTTCGGCCTCGACGAGCTGCGCGCGGCCTGGGAGGGTGCGCTCCCGGCACTGTTCGAGGGCTGACCGTCGCCCCGGTCGACCGGGCCCGCCCGCGGTGGCGGGCACCGGTCACTGCAACATCAGCGAGGTGACGCAGTACGCCCCGCCGAGTTCCTGCATGCCGAGGCTGCCATTGACCGCCGATCCGGCGGCGGTTCCGCTGAGCACCGCGGAGCTGGTCGGGTCATCCGCGCGGCCTCCTGCCGAGGGAGTGGTCCCCGGCGGTGTCGTGTTGTTCAGAACAGCGTGAAGGTGCTGACGCAGAGCTCGTCCCGCGCGTCGACGATCGAGAGCAGCCCCGAGGTCTCGCTCCCGTCCAGCGTGCCGCGCACGTCGTACAGATGGACGGTGGCGAAGTCGTCCTCCCGCGGTTCGCCGGACAGCGTGGCGGTGAGTTCGGCGGAGCCGTTCACGACGGCGCTGACGTGCTCCTCGCTCAGCGACGTGGTGTTCGGACAGAACTGCCCCAGGGCCGCGTCGCCGTCCCCGCTGTGCAGGGTGTCGAGGAACCGCTCCGCGAGTCGGCCCGCCTCGCCGCCCGCGGCCGGAGCGGAATCGCTGTCCCCGCCCGGCGTCTCCTCCACACCGGGGAAGGCGGGGCTGCTCAAGGTGGGTTCGGTGGGTTCGGTGTTCGTTCCGGTGTCGCCGCTGTGGTCGTCGAGGGTGGCCGTCGCGGTGGTGTCGTCCTCCTCGTCCCCGAGCAGGAAGCCGGGCGCCGCGAGGCCGGTGATCAGGAACGCGACGACCGCCACCACCGCGGCCGAAAGGCCGATCCACAAACCGGTCCTGTTCTTGCCTCCGGGAGGTCGCCCACCGAACCCACCGTCGCCGGGCTGACCGTATCCGGGGTGCCCGTAGCCGGGCTGGTGTCCGTACCAACCCTGCTGGTCGGCGAACTGGCCGCCGTACCGGTCCCCGTACGAACCCCCGTACTGCCCGTACGGGTCCTGCTGCGGCGGTGGGCCCGCCGGGGGTGGGTACTGGCCGCCCTGCTGGGGGAACCCGCCGGAAGCGGGGAAGCCGGATCGGTCGTACGGGTTCGGCTGATGTCCGTACGGTGGCTGCCCGGGTTGCGGTGGGTACGTCATGACCTTCTCGCCTTCCGTGGGGCGGCGCCCCGGTATGCGGTTCCGGATGTCGGACGCACGTCCGGGAGGCACCGGGTCCCCCAGACCACGTGACCCGTGGCATTGTGCCGGATCACCACGACACCGTGGCGGGAGGGAACCGGGATCGGGCCGTTCCGCAGCGTGGCCACACCGGCCCGCGGGGCGAGGCCGCGGGCCGTGGACCGCCGATCAGCCCATGGCCAGCATGCGTAACCGGTCGTGGGCGCCGTTGAACACGTTCTGGTCGATCGGGCTGGAGGTGTACTGCCAGAAGGTGTGGTAGTCCCAGTCGTACGGGAGCTCGCCGACCGACGAATCGTAGCGGGCGACCCACAGGGGCACGGTGTCGGCGAAGCTCTGCGCGGTGCCCACGCACTGCTCCCACCAGCTGGTCGACGTGTAGATCACCGGATGCCGCCCGGTGCGGGCGTGGTAGGTGTCGTGGAACTCGCGGATCCAGGCGGCCATCGCGTCGTGGTCCTTGCCGTAACAGGTGGCTCCGTACGGGTTGTACTCCAGATCGACCGCCCCGGGAAGGGTCTGCCCGTCCGCGGACCAGCCGCCGCCGTGCGAGACGAAGTAGTCCGCCTGCGCCGCGCCGGACGAGCGGTCCGGCAGTGCGAAGTGGTAGGCGCCGCGGATCATGCCGACGTCGTAGGACCCGTCGTACTGCTGGTCGAAGTACGGGTTGGTGTAGCCGGTGCCCTCGGTCGCCTTGACGTAGGCGAACCTCTTGCCCTCGTCCCACCAGTGTGCCCAGTCGACCTCGCCCTGCCAGCTGCTGACGTCGATGCCGTCGACCGTCGCGGTCGCCGGGCCGCCGTCGGAGTTCAATCCCCGGGGCTCGAGTGCCCGTTGTCGCGACCACCGGGTCGAGTGGTCGCCCTCGACCCGCGCGATCTGTGAGCCCATCGCGTGACCGTGCGGTTCCGGGGCACTGTCGTCCGGTGGCGGTCCGGCCGTGGCGGGGGTGTGGCCCCCGAGCAGGACGGCGACGACCGGGACGACGAGTCCGAGGGGAAGACGGAACCGTCTCCCCCGTCCGGAGCCGGAGCCGGGGGCGGGTGTCGCGGGACGAACGAGCTGTCGCTTCGGGTGCGTGTCCATCCACCCACCGTGGTCGGTGGCAGGTCGGGAACGGTCCCGCCACACCGGTGGTGTCACCGTCCCGGGCGAGAGAAGACGCCCTGTGGGTGTCTCCCGGTTCCCCCGGGTCGGTGACGCGCCGTCGCGGCCCCGGCGGGTCAGCGGTCGTGGGCGAGCGCCAGCACCAGGTCGTGCGCGGTCACGACGGCCGTCGCGATGTCGTCCGGGTTGAGGACGAGGGGATGGCCCGCGAGCAGTTCGACCACGTCCCGCCCGCGCACCGGCCGGGCACAGAACCAGTCCCGAGGTGCCAGCGACCGGCTGGTGCAGGCCGGCACCACCACGTCGCCCTCGATGTCGTGGAACCCGACCAGGGTGCGCTGGGTCGGGGAGTACGCGAAGACGTACAGCGTCGCGTCGAGCACCGCGGGTGCGAGGTCCTCCGGGGGGCGGTGTCCGGTCCGCACCAGTTGGAGCAGATGCTCCAGGTTGCTCTCCGGGTCGGGGTAGCCCAGGGCACGGGGGGACGGCCGGTACCGGTCGTTGAAGTGGAAGTCGTCCACGACCTCGCCGTGGGCGTCGACCGGGTAGGCGCCGACGACGGCCCAGGAGGGCACGTTGCCCTGCGGGTCGAACGCCTCGTCGATCACGTACAGCCAGCTGTCCGGATTCGCTCTCGCGTTCGCCCGCATCTCTCGCGTGATCTCCGGCTTCCTGGTCGCCGTGGTCCTCTCGGGCACCAGGCGGTCTGCGTCGTCGCGACGGGCCATGCGCTTCCCCACGTCGTGCCGTGTACGGGCTTTGCGCTTCCACCTTACTGTTGGAGCATGCCGAAATCACGGTCCGTCGACCCCGGCGAGTTGCGTGCGGCGGTGGCGGCCGTCGCCCCGTGGCTGGACGGACGGGGGGACGAGCCCGCCCGCGATGACCTGGCCACCGCCGTGCGGTTGAGCCTGCGCACCCTCGCCGGGGTGGCGCCGGGGCGCAGTGTCGAGATGCGCGTGCCGCCGTACGCGGCGGTCCAGTGCGTGGCCGGGCCGAGGCACACCCGGGGCACCCCGCCCAACGTGGTGGAGACCGACGCCCGCACCTGGCTGGAGCTGGCGACCGGGCGTCTGGAGTGGACGGAGGCGGTGGAGTCCGGGCGGGTCGACGTCTCCGGCGCCAGGGCCGCCGAGGTGGCACACCGGCTGCCGGTCGTGCGGGTCTGAGGCGAGCCGGGGGCGACCACGACGGCTTTGCCCACGGCGGTCCACGGTGTACTTTCGAGGATCGGACGAATTCCTCCGGTACGATTCACCGGCCGGACGACAGCTCGGGCGCGTCCGACGGATCAGCTCGGCGTTTCGGGAGTGGGGAATGGAAGGCGGCATGGCTGCACACGACGACTCCGGGGCGGAACCGGGGACCGGGCCCACCGCGCGCCGGATGATCCTCGGTGCCCAGCTGCGCCGTCTGCGGGAGCGCGCGGACATCGCCCGTGCCGACGCGGGCTACCACATCCGGGCGTCCGAGTCGAAGATCAGCAGGCTCGAACTCGGCCGGGTCGGTTTCAAGGACCGCGACGTCCGGGACCTGCTCACCCTGTACGGGGTGGCCGACCCCGACGAGCGGGCCGTGTTCCTCGACATGGTCAAGGCGTCCAATCAACCGGGCTGGTGGCAGAAGTTCAACGACTACATGCCGCGCTGGTTCGACGACTTCGTCGGGCTGGAGGAGGCCGCCTCCCGGATCCAGACCTATGAGCTGCAGTTCGTCCCCGGCCTGTTGCAGACCGAGGACTACGCGCGTGCGGTGATCACCCACGGGCTCCCGGAGACGGCCAGTGCCGCCGCCGAGGGGCGGGTGGCGCTACGGATGCGGCGCCAGCGGCTGCTGTTCCGCCCGAACTCGCCCCGGCTGTGGGTGGTGCTGGACGAGTCGGTGCTGCACCGGCCCATCGGGGGCAGACGGGTACACCGGGCCCAGCTCGACCATCTGCTGGAAATGATCACTCTCCCGCACATCACCATCCAGGTGGTTCCCTACGAGCGCAGCGGGTACGCGGCCGAAGGGGCCTTCACGATGTTGCGCTTCGCCGAGCCCGAACTGCCGAACATCGGCTACATCGAGCACATCGCGGGCGGGATCTACCTGGACCGTCCGGACGAGATCGAGCTCGTCGGGCGCTCGCTCGACCGGTTGGCCGTGGACGCCGAGACCCCGGACCGCTCCCGGCAGATGTTGCTCAAGGTGCGCGCCGAGGCCTGAACCCGGGCGCGCCCCCACCCCGTCGCCACCGCGGACGCGGGGCCGCCCCCGAGTGTCCACAGTCACCCGGAAGGGCGGTTTGAGCTGCGCGGAGTTGCCTGTTGTGATTCAGTTCACGCTGTGACGAAGACTTCGTGATCTCGCACCTGCACGTGCATCCACATCTGCACGGGGCCCGTGCTACCGTGCGTTGCAAGATCAACTGCACGTGCAGATGCATCCTCCAATGGTGTAAGTCGGGAAGGTGAGGATCATGGCGAGGACGGTCGACAACGGAATCTCCTCGGAGTCGCTCGCGGGCGTGGTGTGGCGCAGAAGCGCCTACAGCGGTGCGATGGGCAACTGCGTGGAGGTCGCCCCGCTGGGCAGTGGGGAAATCGCGATGCGCAACTCCCGTGATCCCCGCGGGCCCGCGCTCGTCTACACCAAGGCCGAGATCGCCGCGTTCCTCGCGGGCGTCAAGGACGGTGAGTTCGATGACCTCGCCGTCTGAGCTCTCCGGAACCGACGAGGCCGCCGAGGCGCGCCAGGTCGAGGAGATCCTCGGCCGGCTGATCGAACACGGCTACCGGTTCGTGCATCCCCGGGACGACAGCGGGGAGATCATGACAATCGTCGGTGTCCGCGCGCACGGTACCGTGGTCGACGTCGTCCGCCTCGACGCGGAGGACGCGGTGAACGCCACCCGGATGCCGGTCGACGAGGCCGACATCCTCGCCCCCCGGACGGTCCTCTGGAGCCGGGACGGCGCGCTGGCCGAGGTGGTCGACGCCCTGCTGGCGCTGCCCGAGGTGCCGGACGGGGCGTCCGCCCCCCGCCGGTCCGGCGGC
>NZ_KE387129.1:28425-35257 GCF_000430445.1 Saccharomonospora iraqiensis subsp. iraqiensis | reverse complement strand
CGCCGCACCGACCCGGGTCCGCGCCACGGTCGCGAACGCGCGCGCCAGACCGGTGAGCGAGAACGCGAACAGCGGGGCGCCGCAGCCGTCGACGGCGGTGGCGGCGATCGGCTCGCCGGTGAGCTCGGTGACGGTGTCCGCGATCGTGCGTTGCAGCGGGTGGGCCGGATCGGTGTAGTCCGCCGTGGACCAACCCCGCCGCACACACGTGGCGAGCATCCCCGCGTGCTTGCCCGAGCAGTTCATCGCCGCCCGGCGTGGCTCGGGCGGGCAGCGCAGGTCCTCCTCACCGAGGCCCGCGGCCGACAGCAGGGTCAACGCCCGGTCGACGTGGCCGGGTTCGCCGGTGTGCGAGGCGGCCACGAGGGCCAGGTCGGTGTCGTCGACCTCCAGCCCGGCACGCAGCATCCCCAGCGCCTGGAACGGCTTGTTCGCCGACCGGGCGAAGACCGGGCTCGTCACGTCGCCGAGTGCCGCGCGGACGGAACCGTCGGGGGCGGTGACGAGGAGCGCGCCCCGGTGGACGCTCTCCAACACACCCGAGCGCACCACCTCCACCAGTACCGGGTTGTCCCGGAACCGCGTCACGCGCGGCCTCCTTCCCCGTCCGGGGCACCGGAGCCGCCCGCGGTGCCGCGTTCGTCGGCCAGCAGGTCGTCCACCGAGGCGCTGCCCTGCGCGTACCGGCGGGCCATCTCGGCGTTGAAGGCGTCCACCACCGCCTGCACCTCCCGGCGCCGCTGCGAGACCGAGCGCTCCTGCTCCCGGTAGCTGGCCAGCGTGTCGGTCAGGGTGTCGTCGGACAGCGCCGTGACGTCGGACAGGTCGGCGTCGCCCACCAGGGCCTCGGCCCTGCGCCGGTAGGCGCCCGCCCGCGACGGTTCGAGCGTCTGGTGCCTGCCCGAGCCGGTGGCGGGGCCGAGCGCGTTGTCCGCGAGGATCGCGGCCAGTTGATCCACCACGCTGGTCGTTGTGCCCGAGGTGCGGCGCTCCTGCTCGGCGCGCACGATGTCGATGCGGGCGTGCAGCAGCCGGCGCAGGTACGACAGGTCGGTCTCCTCCTGGGCCGCCTCGTCCCGGCGGGAGCGCAGGGTGGACATCGGCAACCGGTCGATCCCGCGTGCATAGTCGTCGGCGAGGACACGGTCGATGCGACGGCGTCCCCCCGGCCGGACTTCGATCACGTGATCATCCTGCTCTACGACAGGCCGGACACGCCAGTGCCCGGCGACCGTGTCACCCGGGATCCGCACTCACCCACGCAGCCGCTGCGCCGCCTGGCGGCCCGGTGCGACGTGCTCGGCGGGGACCGAGTCGGGGTCCACGGCGGCCTGCACGGCGCGGTCCTGCTCGGGATCGCCCGCGCGCAGCTCGGCGTCGGCCGGTACGGACCGCTTGAGCAGGGCCAGCGCCACCGGGCCCAGTTCGTGGTGCTCGGCCACGCTGCCGACCCGGCCGACCGTGCGGTCCCCGTGCAGCACCGGGTCACCCGTCTCGGGGTAGATCTCCGGGGATCCGTCCAGGTGCAGCAGCACCATCCGGCGCGGCGGTTTGCCCACGTTGTGTACCTTGGCCACGGTCTCCTGGCCGCGGTAGCAGCCCTTCGCCACGTGCGCCGCGGTGTCGATCCAGTTCACCTCGTGCGGGATCGCGCGGTCGTCGGTGTCCACGCCGAAGCGCGGGCGCAGCGACTCGACCCGCAGCGCGTCGAAGGCCCACACACCCGCGGGCCGGGCGCCCGCGTCGGTGATCCGTTGCCACCACCGGGCCAGTTCGGCGCGGGGCACCAGCAGGTCCACCGCCGACCGGCCGGGCCACGGCATCCGGCGGGCCAGCCCGCCGTCCGCCAGCGGCGTGACCGCGTACGGGGCGTCGTCGACCGTGATCCCGAGCGCGTCGAGCACCCGGGGGACATCCGGCCCCAACAGGCTGAGCACCGCCAGGTCGGCGGTGGCGTCGGCGACCTCCACCTGGGACCAGAACTTCATGGCCTCCAGGTAGTCGCGCAGCGGCTGCCTGCCGCCCTTCGGCAGGGCGCTGGTGGCCTCGGCCCCCGGGTCGCTGTCCAGGTACACGGTTTCGCCGGTGTGCGCGACGACCATGTGCGTGTCGATCCGGCCCCAGCTGTCCAGCACCAGCGCCTCGGTGCCCGTGTCGTCGGGCAGCCCGGAGACGTGCTGGGACAGCACCAGGTGCAGCCAGGACAGCCGTTCGGGGCCGCCGACCGTGAGCACCTCCCGGTGCGAGCGGTCCACCACGGCCACACCGCGCACGGCGGTGCGTTGCTCGCCGAACGGGTCCCCCCAGTGCCAGGGGACGCCCTGTTCGGGGTGATCGTCGGGGGTGGCCACGGCACCGGAGAGACCGAGCAGCGGGGACTCATACGCCATGCCCCGATCGTATGCGGCGCGCGCCCCCGGCGGCCTCATGGCGTGGCCGGGGCGTGGCGGATGGGTACCGTGGTCGCATGCGCGTGCTCGCCTTCCTCGACGGGACCCTGGCCGATCCGGACCGTCCGCAGATCCGTGTCGACGACCTCGGGCTGCTGCGCGGGGACGGCATCTTCGAGACGGTGCTCGTGGTCGACGGCGTGCCGCGGGAGCTCGGTGCGCACCTGGACCGGCTGGCCCGGTCGGCGGCCATGCTCGACCTGCCCGAGCCGGACCGGGCGGCGTGGGAGCGCGCCGTGCGGCTGGTGGTGGAGAACTGGACCGGGCCGGACGAGATCGCGGTGAAGCTGGTCTACACCCGGGGCGCCGAAGGCGACCCGGATGCCGAGCCGGTCGGCTACGCCCTGGGTATGGACATCGCCGAGCCGGTGCGGGCCGCGCGGGTCGACGGGGTGGCGGCGGTGCGCCTGGACCGGGGGTTCGGACCGGAGCTCGCCGAACGGGCCCCGTGGCTGCTGCTGGGGGCGAAGACGCTGTCCTACGGGGTGAACATGGCCGCGTTGCGGGAGGCGGCCCGGCGCGGTGCCGACGACGTGGTGTTCACCGCGACCGACGGCTCGGTGCTGGAGGGGCCGACGTCCACCGTGGTCCTGGTGCGCGGCGGCACGCTGTACACCCCGCCGCCGACCGTCGGGATCCTGCCCGGCACGACCCAGCGTGCCGTCTTCCGGGCCGCGGAGGCGGCCGGGTGGGCGACGAAGATCGAGCCGATCGCCGCGGAGGAGCTGTTCACGGCCGACGCGGTGCTGCTGGCGTCGTCGGTGCGCAAGCTCACCCGGGTGCACACCCTGGACGGGACACCGTTGCCGGACGGGACCGGGCCGCATGCCGAGCTGGCCGAGGCGTACGAACGGCAGTACCGCTGAGGCGCTGAGTCACGGCCCCGGCGGGCGACCGGCGGATGTGGCGGCGCACGACCACGCTCCCCGACGGCTCAGCCGACGCGGTGCAGTGATCAGCCGACGCGGTGCGGTGATCAGCCGACGCGGTGCGGTGATCAGCCGACGATGCGGTGCAGCAGCGCGGAACAGTGCGGGGTCATCTCGTGCCCCATCATCGCGCGCTCCTCGACCCAGCCGAGGTCGCCGTTGTTGACGATGCCGTAGAGCCGCTTGGCCGCGGTGACCTCCTTGGCGCTGGCGGAGCGCACCACGGCGTCGGTGCCCAGCTCCCAGGCGCTCTGGCTCTTCGGCTTGCCGTAGTACAGCTCCACGAAGCCGGTGGAGTGGGTCAGCAGCAGCTCGATCGTGTCGTCGGGCTGCGGGCGCCAGAAGCCGGTCTCCCGTGCGGCGGGCCGCAGCACCTCGCCCTCGTCGTCGAGCAGCCACGCCCGGGCCTCGTGGTAGAGGAACGGCCTGCCGTCGTGGGCGATGGTGAGCTGCTGCGCGAAGCGGTACGAGCGCTCCATCGTTGGGTAGCTGACCTCGCCCTCGCCGCGCCACACGCCGACGAGCGGCAGCAGGGCCAGGCAGGCGTCGTTCAGGTTCTCGCCCTGGCGCAGGTTGGCCGTGTCACCGGGGATGGGCAGGTCGTCGAGCTGCGGGATGTTGCGTGTCCCCGTCACCTCGGCCCGCTGGGCGGCGGCACGGACGGCCTCGTCACCGCTGGTCATCGAACTCTCTCGGCTCAGCGCTGGTCGGAGTACAGCCGGTAGACCACGTAGCCGCCGAACCACGTGGTCGCGACGATGGCCAGGACCAGCAGCGTCGTAAAGATAATCTCCACGCCCGCAGGATAACCCGCCCCACCCCACACAAAAGCCCCCCGGTACCCACGTCACACCGCCCGTGGTTTGCCGTGAAGGGCACTTTCCCTGCGCTCGGCGCAGCGAGGGGCACTTTCCCTGCGTCGGATGCAGGGAAAGTGCCCCTCACGGCAACACCCGGGTGGGGCGGCGGGGTCAGGTGATCGGGATGGTCACCCGGTGGATGCCCGTGGAGTCGGTGGTGACCGCGGTCTCGCCGGTGCCGGTGCGGTGCAGGGCGCGCACCGTCCACGTGCCCGGGGCCGCGTAGAAGCGGAACTCCCCCTCGGGCGAGGCCTGCACCTCACCGGCGAACTCGCCGCCGGAGTCGAGCAGTCGGACGTAGGCGCCGCCGAGTGGTCCGTCGGTGCCGGTGACCGTGCCCGCCACGACCACCTGGCCGTTCGCGTCCGCGTCGGCCGCCGTGGCGTTCTGCGCGGGGGCGCCGCACCCGTCGGTCATCACTTCTCTCCCGTCTCCACCGGCACGCCGACCAGCGAGCCGTACTCGGTCCAGGAACCGTCGTAGTTCTTCACGTCGGGCAGCCCGACCAGCTCGTGCAGCGCGAACCAGGTGTGGCTGGAGCGCTCCCCGATCCGGCAGTACGCGATCGTGGGCTTCGACGTGTCCAGGCCCGCGTCCTTGTAGAGCTGTTCCAGCTCCTCGGCGGACTTGAACGTGCCGTCCTCGTTGGCGGCCTTGGACCACGGTACGTTCACCGCGCTCGGGATGTGCCCGGCGCGCTGGGCCGTCTCCTGCGGCAGGTGCGCGGGGGCGAGCAGCTTGCCGGAGAACTCGTCCGGCGAGCGCACGTCCACCAGGTTGCTGGTGTTGATCGCGTCGACGACCTCGTCCCGGAACGCGCGCAGCGTGTGGTCCTGCTCGGTGGCGGTGTAGCTGGTGCGCTCCCGCTCGACCTCGCCGGTGACCAGCTCGCGGCCGTCGAGCTCCCACTTCTTGCGGCCGCCGTCCAGCAGCTTCACACTGTCGTGCCCGTAGAGCTTGAAGTACCAGTAGGCGTAGGCGGCGAACCAGTTGTTGTTGCCGCCGTAGAGGATCACCAGGTCGTCGTTCGAGATGCCCTTGGCCGACATGAGCCTCTCGAAGCCCGCCTTGTCGACGAAGTCCCTGCGGACGGGGTCCTGCAGCTCGGTGCGCCAGTCGATGCGGACCGCGCCCGGGATGTGCCCGCCCTCGTAGGCGGTCGTGTCCTCGTCGACCTCGGCGAAGACCACACCGGGCGTGTTCAGGTTGTCCTCGGCCCACTGGGCGGTGACCAGGACGTCGTCACGGCTCATGATCGCTCTCTTTCCTCAGGATTGTCGGTGCGTTTCACTCGGAGAAGCCGGATACGGGGGTGCCCGACCGGTGCTCGCCCGGTGTCCTCAGACCCGCTCGCTGCGGGGTGTGACCCGCCGCAGGAGCAGATACACCTCGCAACCCAGACACACCGCGAACACCGCGTTGAGCAGTGCCGCGAACAGCGCGAGGGCCGTGGCGGCGAGGCCGAGCGCGGTCGGTCCGCCGACGTAACCGACGGTGCCCGCGACCGTGAACAGGAGCCCCACCCCCTGTGCGAACCGCAGGGACGCGACGGCCTCCCGGTCGTCGGTGGGGGCGAGCCGGGGCGCGACGAGCAGGCGATACAGCAGCGCGTACGGGGTGGCGGACGGGCCCGCGACCACCCCGACGGCGAACACGGCGGCCTGGGCGGCGAGCAACGGCCACCAGCCCGTGACGAGGACGGCCGCGAGGACCACCGTGGTCACGGCCGCCGCGAAGCGGGGGCCGCGCGGGTCCACGGACGCTGTCGCGGGCATCTCACCTCCGTCGGATCGGACGCCGGGCACGGATCGGCGCTACGACGGACAGAGACTGCTGCGCACGCGGCAGAGGTCGACCGGGCGTCGCCGGGTCAGCAGACGTCGGACCGGGAGGCGGTGCGTCCGCACCGGGCGATGCCGGGTCGATACCGAGGGACGCCACGTCAGCACCCGGGGACGCCGTGTCGGCACCGGGCGATGCGCCGGTACCGGGCGACGTCGCGTCAGCGGGTGCGGGGGCGTCCGGTCCACGCCGCCCAGGGTACTCAGTCGGTTCCGGAGCGGGGACCGTTTTCAGTCCGTGGGATACGGGTGTGTACCTCGACCAGGGGACGGATCGCGGACCGCAGCCGGTCGAGCTTGGGAACCCCGGAGACCCGCAGCAGTTCCCCGCCGTCGGCCGTGTAGGCGATCGTGGTCGGCGTGCGGAGGATGCCGAGGGTCTCGGCGATCTCCGGACGGTCGGTGACGTCGAGGTCCACGTGCTCCAGTCCCGGCACGGAATCCGCGAGTGCGCGCAGCGTGGCGCGGGTGTGCCGGCACGGGGCGCAGAAGGTGGTCGAGATCTGCACGAGGGTGATGCCGTCGTCGGCGAGTGCGTCGGTGACGGGAGTGGGCAGGTCGTCGGTCCGTCCGGCGTCGGCCCGGGCAGTACCGTCCCACCCGGTGTCGTCCCACCCGGTGTCGTCCCGCCCGGTGTCGTCCCGCCCGGTGTCGGGCGGTTCGCTGCCGGTCGGTCCGGTCGGCCCGGTGGGGCGGTCGACGTCGGAACCCCCGGGCCCGCTCCCGGGCGCACCGGGGGCGCCTGCGGGTGT
>NZ_KE387129.1:22083-28325 GCF_000430445.1 Saccharomonospora iraqiensis subsp. iraqiensis | reverse complement strand
GGGCGCCGGGTGCATCGGCCCTGCGGGGTCGGGGCCGGCGGGTGGGTGTCCGGCGTCGGGAGCCGGCCGTCGGACCGCGGGCGTCGCGGGGGTGGACTCCTCACCGGCGGGAACGTGTGGTGCCCGGACACCGGATCCGGGGTCCTGCGGTGCCCACGGACGGTGCGACGTGGGAGCGGAGGCATCCGGTGCCGGGTACGGCTCCCCGGTCTCCGGTGCCGGTGCGGCCGGGGGAGGTGGCTCCGCCTGCTCCTGCACCGCAGGGTCCTGTGCCGTCGGCTCCGGCCCGGGGAGTACCGGTTCAGGGGGTTCCGGGGCGGCGCGGGCGTGCCGTGCGCGGGTGTCGGGGGGCCCGGTGGAATGGTCCGGTTCCGGGTCCCGGTCCACGCGGGCGTGCCGGGAGCCGGAACGTCCGTCCGTGGAGCCGTCCGCCGACTGCCGCTCGGCGGCGTGCCGGGCGACGACCTCCGAGACGGTGATCCCGCCGTTCTCGTCGAGGGAACGCCGCCGACGGCGTTGTGACTCCTCCCGGTTACGCCTGGCCCGGGCCCGCCATTCCTCCGCTTGAGAGGTGACTCCGGGAGTGCCGTGGTCGTCGGACACGCACGCTCCCTTCACACTCGGTTCCCCCATCCGGGGAATCTGATGACGCCGTTGTTGTGATCGTCGCGAGGACGGCCTTCGTTATCGTACGGATATCCGCCGTTCGGGACGACACCTCGGGCGAACTTTTTCACCGAGCGTCGCGGTGACGTGCGTCAGGGGGCCACGATGAGGCGAGCGCGGGTAGGCCTCTCAGGTGTTTCGCGGGGTATGAGGGAAGACACACCGTAAGTTCGTCGCTCTCTGTGATCGCACGCGCCATCCGTCCCCCGCTCGTGGCGGCCGAGCGAACTTGACATACGTCACCCACCGGCCGGGTTCGGCGGTGCGGGCGGCCCGGAACGGGGCCGGTGGCCCCTTCCCACGCCCGGACACCGCCCGTGGCCGGAGCGCGTCGCCGGGCGCGGTCAGCCGCCGGAGTGCATCACGTCGGCCCCCTCGGGCACACACGGGTCGTCCGGGTCGTCGAGCCAGCCGTGCGGCAGGGTGACCTTGCCGGGCGAGCCCTGCCTGCCCCGCGGGCCGAGGGCGTCGGTGGGGAACGGCGCGGAGTGGTCGAGCTGGGCGATCAGTTCGTCGAGTTCGTCGAGCGAGGACACCATCGAGAACCGGCGGCGCAGCTGCGAGCCGACGGGGAAGCCCATGAAGTACCAGGCCATGTGTTTGCGCAGGTCCCGCATCGCCTTGTCCGGCCCGTCGTGCTCGACGAGCAGCTCGGCGTGCCGACGCAGCACGCCGGCCACCTCGCCGAGCGACGGCCCCTCGGGGACCGGCCTGCCCGCGAACGCCGCCTCCAGCTCGCCGAACAGCCACGGCCTGCCGAGGCAGCCGCGGCCCACGACGATTCCGTCGCAGCCGGTCTCGGCGATCATGCGCAGTGCGTCGTCGGCGGTGAAGATGTCGCCGTTGCCGAGCACCGGGACGGTGGTGACCGCCTCCTTGAGCCGGGCGATGTGCGACCAGTCGGCCTGGCCGGAGTAGCGCTGCGCGGCGGTGCGCGCGTGCAGCGCCACCGACGCCGCCCCCTCGGCCTCGGCGATGCGTCCCGCGTCCACGTAGGTGTGGTGGTCGTCGTCGATGCCGACGCGGAACTTCACCGTGAACGGCACGCCCGCGGGCTCCGCGGCCTCGACGGAGGCGCGGACGATGTCACCGAAGAGTTTGCGCTTGAACGGCAGCGCCGCGCCGCCGCCCTTGCGGGTCACCTTCGCGACCGGGCAGCCGAAGTTGGCGTCGACGTGGTCGGCCAGCCCCTCCCCGACGATGATCTTCACGGCCTCCCGCATCGTGGCGGGGTCGACGCCGTAGAGCTGCATCGAGCGGGGGTACTCGCCCTCGTCGAAGGTCATCATGTGCCAGGTGCCCGGGTGCCGTTCCACCACGGCGCGGGCTGTGATCATCTCGCACACGTAGAGCCCCGCGCCGTACTCCCGGCACAGCCTGCGGAACGCGACGTTCGTGATCCCCGCCATCGGGGCCAGCACGACGGGCGGATCCACCTCGTACGGGCCGATCCGCAGGGTCTGTGCAGGCACGGGCCGCGCCAACTCCTCCACGCTCATTCCCCCGATTGTCCCCGACCCGCCCGACCACCCGGGCGCGGGAGGGTGCCGTGAAGGCCCCCTTCCCCGCACCGGACGCAGTGAAGGGGACCCTCGCGGCGTCGGACGCAGGGAAGGGGTCCTTCACGGCGAACCGGGGTGCGGGGATGTCGGGTCAGGCAGCTCGGATCATCTGGCTGATCCGCTGCGGTGAGACCCGGAGTATCCGCGCGGCGTCCTGCCGCCGGAACCGTGGAGGGGATGTGCGGTGGGTCAGAAGTCGACGTCGAGGCAGGCCAGGCGGTCGCCCGCGACGCCCGCCTCGCCGTCGCCGGTCAGGGTGTGGTGTTCGTGGAGGACGACCGAGGACGGCCTGCGCTCGCCGAAGGACCACTCGACCGGCGACTCGACCTCGGCGGCGCCGGTGTCGTCGGTGGTGAGGTCGAGCCAGATCTCGTTGTCCGGGTTGGCGTAGGCCGGGTCGGTGGACGGCTGGTCGGGGTCCTGGCGGTGCTGGTAGTGGCCACCGGCGTCGGCCGGGTCCGGGCCGCAGGGGTCGGTGTGCACGTGGGCGCCGTATTCACGGTCGGCGCGCAGGCCGTCGACCTCCAGCTCGACCACCGTGCCGGACGAGGAGCCCTCCACCGACACCACCCGGGCCGTGGAGCCCACGGGCACGAGGTCCTGCCGGTAGGTGAGCGCGGCCGGGTCGTCGGCACCCTCGCCGGGTGCGTCGAACGTGCCGTAGGCGGCCGTCACCGTGATGCCGGTGAACGGCAGCTGCACCGAGTCGGTGCCGCCGGTCAGGGCCGACCCGGCGACGTCGGTGGCGTCGGACAGCGTGCGCCCGGTGTCCGTGCCGTCCGTGTCGTCGTCCTGCGCCGTGGCGAGGCCCGCCCCGCCGAGGGCGAGCGCGGACAGCAGCGCCGTCGTGGTGAGTGTCGTGGTGAGCACTGCGGATGTCGTTCGGTTTCGCATGGTGACTGCTAACCAGAAGTGATCGGACGTCGCAATTCGTAGTCACCTGCCCGGGTGGTCCCGCGGAGTGGTCCGGTGCCGCGTCCGGTGGGGCCCGCCTCGTAGCCTGGGCGGCGTGACTTCGACGGCGGGAACGGGTCGCGCCGCGGGCGTCGACCGGACGTGGCTGGTGGCGATCGCGGCGGCGTTGTGGGGCACCGACGGTCTGCTCCGGCAGCCGCTGGCCGAGGATCTCCCCGCGGGGAGTGTGGTGTTCTGGGAACACCTGATCGTGGCGGCGGTGCTGCTGCCGCTGCTGCCGTCGGCGGTGCGGGCGCTCGCCCGGTGCGGGCCGCGCGAGTGGATCGCCGTCCTGGTGATCGGGGGCGGGGCCTCGGCCGCGGCGACCGCGCTGTTCACCATGGCGTTCCAGACCGGGGACGCGGTGACGCCGCTGGTGCTGCAGAAGATGCAGCCGCTGTTCGCGATGCTCGCCGCGGTCGTGCTCCTCGGGGAACGTCTGCGTTCCGGGTACCTCCTGTTCGCCGTGCCCGCACTGGCGGGTGCGTGGATGCTGGCCTTCGCCGACCCGTTCGACGTCCACGTCGCCGCGCTGCACACGGCACTGCTCGCGCTGGGTGCGGCCGCGCTGTGGGCGTCGGGCACCGTGCTGGGGCGTTTCGTGTCGGCTCGGCTGCGACCCCGGGACGTGACGGTGCTGCGGTTCAGCGTGGGGCTGCCGGTGGCGGCCCTGTTCGCCGCGGGCCGGGACGAGCCGTTCGCGGTCGGCTGGGAGAACGCGCCGGGGCTGCTCCTGCTCGCGCTCGTGCCCGGGCTGGTCGCGCTGAGCCTGTACTACGTGGGCATGGTGACCACCCCGGCCGCCAGGGCGACCCTGGCCGAACTGGCCTTCCCCGCCACGGCCGCGGTCATCGGCGTGACCGTGCTCGGGGAGACCCTGTCCACGACCCAGTGGCTGGGCCTGGCCGTGCTGGTCTGCTCGGTGACGACGCTGGGCTGGCACGAACGGACCCGCAAGGACGAGCCGGTCGTCCTCCCGACGGACCCGGTCCGCCGGGAGCGGGTGTCCCCGTGAGCGAGACGGGGGAGTCCCGCGACGTGCAGCTCGCCCGGAACCTGAGCGAGCTGCTCGGGGAACTGCGGGTGGCGCAGGCCGGGGTGCAGATCCTGTTCGGGTTCCTGCTCGCCGTCGTGTTCACCGGGCCGTTCCGGGAGACCGGGGACTTCGAGAAGGTGCTGCACCTGGTGACGGTGCTGTTCACGGCGGCGTCCACCGCGCTGCTCACCGCCCCCGCCACCTGGCACCGGGTGCTGTTCCGCGAGGGGCGCCGCACCGAGATCCTCCGGGTGGGCAACCGCATGGTCGTCGCGGGCCTGGTGTGCCTGGCCGTGGCGATCACCCTGACGGTCTCGCTGATCGCCAAGGTGGTCTACGGGACGGTCGTGATGATCGTGCTCGCCGTGGTGACCGCCGTGCTGTTCACCGTGCTGTGGTTCGTCGTCCCCACGCTCCTGCGCGGCGGCAGGGCTGGCTCCCAGCGCCGGTCGGGGACCTAGTCGTCCTCGTCGGCGAGGTACGGGTGCAGTGCCCGCCCGTCCGACTCGCCCGTGGGGGCGAACCAGCGGTCGAAGGCGAGGTCGGGCGCCAGGTCCTCCTCGGCCACGTCGTACAGCAGCTCGTGCCGGGTGTCGGTGAGGGCGTGCGCGTTGAACGCGGCCAGCGCTTTCGCCACGCGCTCACCGTCCAGCACGTCGGCGAGGTCGAGTTCCACCTCCGCCCGGCACTCGGCGATGTGCAGGGCCAGCGCCTCGGCCACGCACATCGGGGGCCGCCATCCCGGCCTGGTGAGCCGGTGGCCGAGCAGGGCGGTGGCGACGAGGAACTGTTTCGCGAACAGCGCCGTGTAGCGGTCGGCGAACTGCTGGGGCAGTTCGTCCAGCGCCCACAGCGCCTCCACCTCGTCGGCCGTCGCGTCCTCGTCGTCGAGCAGCTGGATGTCGGCGAACAACTCGTCGGTGAGCATCTCGACACCGTGCAGCAGCGCACCCGCGACCGAGCGGGCCTGTTCGTCGGTCAGGTCGGTCCCGAACACGGACGGGTCGAACGCGCCCAGGTGCGCGCCCGACCGCAACAACCGGGCGCGCCGGTCGGCGATGTCGGCCTCCCGCTCCGCCGACACCGGATCCACCCACCGGCCGAGGGGGGTGCCGGAGGTGTCTTCGAGGTGCCCACCGACCGGCCCGCCGAGCCCCTCGGGCCCGTCGGGGGCACCGTCGTCCGGCCCGGCCGAGGCGGCCAGCGCACTCTCCAGCTGGTCGTCGGTGGCGGTGACCGCACAGTGCCCGACCTCCCAGCCCTCCAGCAGTTCGGTCTCGGCCACGGTCTGTTCGAGCACGGCGCGGGTCGCGTCCTCGGCGAACGCCAGCGCGGGGGCGTCCAACAGCCAGTACATCCGCACCCCGCGCGGATGCGCGGTCAGCGAGTGCTCCATCGGGGTGATCTCCACGCCGTCCGGCCCCTCGATGCCGACCAGGGAGTTGAGCCGCTGGTCGAGCAGCGACAGCACGCCGACCTGTTGCAGCGCGTCGAGGTCGGGCAGCTCGGTGGGGGCGGCGAGCTCGGCGGTGAGTTGGTACTCCACGGTGCGCAGTGTGCCACGATCCGCGCCCCGGACACCCCCGGGCCGACGCCCCGTCGCACCGGTTCTCAGGCGGCCGCGGCCGGGTCGGCGTAGCCGAGAGCGGCGAGCTCACCGCGGGTGGAGACACCGAGCTTCGGGAACGCCTTGTAGAGGTGGTGCCCCACCGTCCGCGGGCTCAGGAACAGCCTGCTCCCGATCTCCCGGTTGCTCAGCCCGCGCGCCGCGAGGGCGACGACGCGCGCCTCCCTGGCGGTGAGCGTCGCCGCCGCACCGTCCGGGGGAGACGGCGTGGCCGGATCCGTCGTCGTGGCGGGGGTCGCTTCGCGGCCGCCCGCGGCACGCAGTTCCTCTTCCGCGTGGGCCCGCCACGGCCGTGCCCCGAGGTCGTCGAACAGCGTCCTCGCCGTGCGCAGGTGTTCCCGTGCCCGGGCGGGGCGGCGGTGCCGGCGCAGCCACCGGCCGTGGGCGAGTGCGGTGC
>NZ_KE387129.1:20232-21983 GCF_000430445.1 Saccharomonospora iraqiensis subsp. iraqiensis | reverse complement strand
ACGGGTGCCCGCAGGCGGACACCGCGGGCGGGCACCCGTGCCGGCACGCCCGTGCCGTGGCGCGTGTCAGGCCGTCGACCCGGCCCCGCTCATCGCGGCGGGTTCGGTCAGCCTGCTCAGCGCGTACCGGACCAGCCGGATCAGCGCGAGCTTGCTCTGGTCCTTCTCCCGCGCGTCGATGAAGACCATCGGGATGCCCTCGTTGATCGCCAGGGCCTTGCGGATCTCGTCCTCGGTGTAGGAGTCCGCCTCGGCGAAGCAGTTCACCGCCACGACGAACGGGATCTTGCGCCGCTCGAAGAAGTCGATCGCGGCGAAACTGCTGTCCAGCCTGCGGGTGTCGACCAGCACGACGGTGCCGATCGCGCCGCGCGCCAGTTCGTCCCACATGTACCAGAACCGGTCCTGGCCCGGGGTGCCGAACAGGTAGAGCACGGTGTGCGGCGAGATCGTGATGCGGCCGAAGTCGAGCGCGACGGTGGTCGTCCCCTTCGTCTCGACGCCGGTGAGGTCGTCGACGCCGTCGCTGGCCTGGGTCATCAGTTCTTCGGTGGACAGCGGGGGGATCTCACTGACCGAGCCCACCATGGTGGTCTTGCCCGCGCCGAAACCGCCCGCGACGACGATCTTGACGGGGGTGGGGACGACGTTCTCCGCGGAACCGCCGTCAGAGCTTGGTGAGGCCATCGAGCACCGCCTGGAGTAGTTCACGGTCGGGGGCTTGCATCGGCTGGGTGGAGGGCGAACGCACGATCACGTCCCCCCGTTCGATCAGGTCGTTGCACAACACCTTGATCACGGCGATGGGTGTCTTCACGTAGACCGCCAGCTCGGCGATGGACAGCGGCTGCCGGCACAGGTCCAGGATGCTGCGGTGTTCCGGGGTGAGCCCGGTGGGTTCCCGCGTGGTCCGCAGGGCCATCACCTGCGTGGACAGGTCCAGCGTGGCGTCCGTGGCCGGGATCCGGCCCCGGGTGATGGCGTAGGGCCGTACCAGGGGGCCGGCGTCGTCGTCGTACCACTCCTCCTCCACGCTCACGTCCCCTCGCCGGACGTGGACGCGGCGGCGCGGGGGGACGCGGACATGTAGTCGCCGACCCGCTTGACGAGACGGTTCATCTCGTAGGCGATCATCTCGACGTCGACCGTCTCCTCGGAGAGCACGGCGAGACAGGCACCCGCTCCCGCCGCGGAGACGAACAGGTACCCCTCCTCCATCTCGATCATGGTCTGCAACACCGGACCGCGCTCGAAGTGCCTGGTGACCCCTTTCGCCAGGCTCTGCAGGCTCGAGGACATCGCGGAGAGCTGGTCGGAGTCGTCCTTGGCGAGTCCGGCCGATTTGCCCATGAGCAGGCCGTCCGCGGAGAGCACGACGGCGTGCTGGGCGCCGACCACCCGCTCGACCATGTCGTCGAGCAGCCAGTTCAGATCAGCGCCGGAGTTCCCGTTCGCGTTCATCGATGTGTTTCGCTTCCCCTTCGTCTCAGTCGGTGTCGGATTCGTGCCCCGGCTCCCCGGATTCCCGGCCCCTGCGGGTGCCCTTGCGGAAAGCCGAGAGTGTGCTGCGGGTCCTGCCGGAGACGGCCTCGAAGTCGGGAGTGTCCTCCTCGGGGTCGTCCCGGAGCTGGTCGACCAGGTTCTGCTGGGGTTGCCGCTGCGGCAGGGGCCGTCGGGCGGGCCGGTCCCGCGTCGCCGACGGGTCCGGACCCGGCTCCCGGCGCGGTGGCGACGGTGTCCCGGACGCCGTC
>NZ_KE387129.1:12080-20132 GCF_000430445.1 Saccharomonospora iraqiensis subsp. iraqiensis | reverse complement strand
TGGCGACGGTGTCCCGGACGCCGTCGGTGCCGCGGGACCGGCCGCGTCCGCCGCTGCTGCCGTCCGGGGTGCCTCGGGTGTCTCCCCGGGGCTCGTGGGCAGCGCCGGGGTTGTCGTCACCGTCATCTCCGGCGCCTGCGGGGCCGCCGGGTGGGGCGAGGCTCCGCCGTTGTGCGGGGCTTCCGATTCGGGGCTCATCACCGTTCCCGGCTCGGTCGGTTGGGTCTGCCGGGGCGGGTCCCCGGCCTCGTCCGGTGGTGTCGGGGTCGTGGAGGCCGCCCCGGAACGGTCGGCCCCGTGCCCGCCCGTGCCGTTCGGGCCGTGACCGTCCGGGGTGCTGCCGTTCGAGGTGCCGTTCGGGGATCCGCCGTCGTTCGGTCCGTCACCGTCGCCGCCCCCGCCGGCCAGGATCTCCGTCGGGATCAGCGCGGTCGCCCTGGTGCCGCCGTAGCGCGAGGAGTCGAACGTCACCAGCACGCCGAGCCGCGAGGCCAACCGGGCCACCACGAACAGGCCCAGGCTGGAGTCGGCCCGCAGCGCCATCGCGTCGAACTCCGGTGGCTCGCTCATCATCCGGTTGGCCCACTCGCGGACGTCGTCCTTCATGCCGAGGCCACGGTCGGAGACGTCGACGACCACGCCGCGGGCCACCACGGTGCTGGTGATCTGCACCGGCGACCCGGGCGGGGAGAACGAGGTGGCGTTGTCGGCGAGCTCGGCGACCAGGTGGATGGAGTCCGCCACGGCCGACCCGATGATCGAGACGTCCGGGACGTCGTCCACCTCGATCCGGGAGAAGTCCTCGGTCTCGGAGACCGCGGCCCGCAGCACGTCCACCAGCGCGACCGGTTTGCGCCACCGGCGGCCGGGGTGTTTGCCGCCGAGGATGATGAGGTTCTCGGTGGTGCGCCGGGCGCGGGTGGCCAGGTTGTCCAGCTGGAACAGTCCGGTGAGCTGTTCGGAGTTCTCCTCGCGGCTCTCCATCCGGTCCAGGATCCGCAGCTGGCGGTGCACCAGGCCCTGGGTGCGGTGGGCGATGCCGAGGAAGACGTTGTTCACACCCGCGCGGGCCTTCGCCTCGCTGACGGTCGCGTTGACCGCGGTGCGCTGGGCGATGTTGAACGCTTCCGCCACCTGGCCGATCTCGTCGCGCCCGTGGTCCAGCTGCGGCATCTCGGCGTCCACGTCGACGTGTTCGCCGTTGCCGAGGCGCCGCACGATGTTCGGCAGGCGGGTCTTGGCGAGTTCGAGCGCGTCGCCGCGCAGCCGTTCCAGCCGGGTCATCAGCGTGCGGTCCACCAGGGTCCGCGAGACCCGGACCGCGACGACGATCGAGGCGACGGCGGCGAGCAGTGCCGCCACACTGCCGAGGATGACGTTGCGCAGGTTCCCGTTGGCGTCGTCCAACGCCTGCGTCGACACGTTGTCCGCCTGCTGCACGGTGAGTGTGGCCAGCCGTTGGGAGACGTCCTCGGTGAGCTGACGCCACTCGTTCGCGCCGATGCGGGCCCCGCCGGAGAACTCGATCGGGCCGGGCCCCTGGCCGATCAGGGCGTTCTCCGCGTCGTGCAGCCGTTGCCACGAGGACGCGGACGTCAGACCGTTGTAGGTCTCCGCCGCCGCTCCCCGCAGGTACGGCCCCTGTTCCTGCAGGCCGGACCGGTAGGAGCCGACGAGCTGGGAGAAGCGCAGGTGCTCGGACTCGCCGAACGCACCGCGGGCCAGGGCGCCGGAGGCCAGGGAGGCGGCACGCGACATCTTGTCCGACACCCGGAACACGTCGGTGGCGCCGAGTGCGCCCTGGGTGGCGGTCACGTCCGGCACGACACGGGCCTGGGCGTCGAACAGGTCCGCGGCGGTGTCGGTGACCTCGTTGTAGAAGGTGTCGACCTCCTCCGCCGAGATCGTCCTGAGGTGGACCTCCGCGCGGATACGGGGCAGCTCGTCGAGACCGGCCTCCAGCCTGCTCATCCGGGCCCCGATCTCGTCCGGGACGAGGTCCCGCACCGAGTCCATCGCCTCGCGGAGTTCGCCCAGCGTCGTGTCGATCTCCCGTTGCCGCTGCTGGAGCTCGTTCAGCTCGGCCTCGGGCTCGGCCAGGTACACCAGACTCAGCCTGCGCTCCTCGTGGACCGCGCTCAGCGTGGTGACGGCGGGGATCGAAACCTGCTGCACACTGGAGGCGACCGTCCGGACGTAGATGGCGTCGGCCACGAAGTAGACCGACACCACCGTCCACATCACCAGGAGCGCGACACTGGGGACGAGGGCCGTCCCGGTCAGGCGCTTCCGGATCGACTTCTGCCGACCGTCGCTGGGGTTGTCCTCTTTGCTCACTGTGCTCCACGAAGCGCTGAACCGGTGCCGGAGGTCGCGCGGACGGGTGAGATCGCGGCCGACAGTCACCGATCACGTGCCGGATGTGTTCCTACCAGACGTTGATCATGGCCCATCCGGGACGCGCACGGTCAGCCACCCCTGACCGTGCGTCGTGACCTCGTGCTTTCCCGTGGTCGGCGACCGGTTCCGGTCCGGACGCCGGACGCGGCTCAGTCGTGCGGTACGAGCGGCTCCCGGGCGGCGGCGGGCAGCTCCGCGTCGTCGGCCACGGGCCACCGCAGCGGGTCCGGCCCGAGCCGGTGCAGCGCGGCCACCTGTTGCGCGCACCAGGGGGAGACGGCCTCCGGGTCGGCGAGCACCTCGTCGACGAACGCGGACCAGTCGACCCACTCGGTGCGGTCCACCTCCGCCGGATCGGGTCGCAGCGTGGGCCGGGTGTCCACCACCGCCCGGTAGACCGGACACACCTCGTTCTCCCGGACGCCGTTCGGCATCGTGGCCTCGTAGGCGAACCGGGGAAGTACCAGTTCGACCCGGTCGACCACGATGCCGAGCTCATCGGTCAGGCGTTGCTTCACGGCGTCCGCGGGATACTCGGCCGGCTTCGGATGCCCGCAGCACGAATTGGTCCGCACACCCGGCCAGGTCTTCTTCGACCGCGCCCGGTGGGTGACGAGGAAGGCGCCGTCGGTGTCGAAGAGATAGCAGGAGAAGGCCAGGTGCAGCGGGGTGGAGGTGTGGTGCACCTCCGCCTTGGGCGCGAATCCCACGGGTTCGTGCCCCGTCCCGCAGAGCACCACGTATTCGACACCGGGCTCGAGCGTCGCCGTCATCGTCGTGACCACCCTTCACAGTCGGCGTCCGCGGACCGGACGCACGACTGTTGATCATGACGCGGACACCTCGGGTAATCAAGAGATCACCAGTTGAGTACCTCACACGCCGGGTGCCGGCGCACCCCCCGACCTACGTGCGCCCACCGTCGACCGGGTTTACGTGGTGAAACACCTCGAGGTCGCTTTCCGAATACCAGGTATGGGCAGATCACGGTCAGGGGCGCCTCGTCGGCGACGATCTTTCGACGAGGTCGTGGCACAGCTCGACGCACTGGAGCGCGCGGTGCGGATGGGGGGCACCGTGCGGAAGCAGGATCCCGCGACGTCGGCGTCCTCGCTCCGGGAGCTCATCGCGGAGATCCGGCCGCGCGGTGGTCGACGCTGGAGGGCGCAGCTCAGGCGGGCACAACGGCTCTCGGACCGGTTGTCGCAGCGGGCCGGACGGCACGGGAAACCGGCCGTCGATCCTTCCACGGTTGTCCAGCTGGTCGCGACCGGTCCTGACCAGCTGCCGTACGAGCGGGTGGATCCCGGCAAGCAGCTCTCGGACCGTGATCGCCGCCCCCGCACCTCTACGGCGGATGTCCATGCGCCGAGGATCATCAAAGCCGACCGGTCCGGAACCTGCGCGGCGTGCAGCCGACACTACCGGCCGGGAACGCGCATCACCCAGGACGAGCGCGGATGGGTCCATGCACTCTGTCGTCCCCAGTCTCCTCGTCCGGCTCTGCCGTCGTACCCGGATGCCTGCAAGTCGAAGATCCTCAACGGGGAGACTTTCCGTGGTTGGGGCACCAACACCTGGCGCAGAGGCAAGGGTCCGGGCAGTTACTAGGTAGGCACAGGGGCCCACAGCGTCCGGAGGTTGGTGAGTCCGGAGTTGAGAGTTCCGGTGGACGCGACCGGGCGTGGTGGCGGACCACGTTCGACGGTCGCGCCACCCCGGAGACACCGGACCTCGGTGGGCTGCGATCGCACCGAAGTCTTATTGACAGTATCGACGGAGTGCGACTATCGAGCGAGTCGCTGGTCGATCAGCGTCCGAACCTCGTCGCTCGGTACCGCATCCGGGTTGCGCCCGGTCCGTTCGATCTCAGCGACCTTGTCCAGCATCCGACGATGAGTCTCGGGCCTTCGACGCCGTGTCGATGTCGCACCCGGCGGCAGACTCGGCAACGGCGAGCTCTCGGAGGGGTCGCAGGCCGTCACACCCACACCATAACGGTCCCCTCTGCCGGATGCCTGCGGATCGGGCGTCGTGTCGATCCGGCAGGCCGCTCCCGCCGGATCCCGTTCGGCCCTGCTCCGGGCTTGCGATCCCGAACTCAGCACTCCACGACGTTGACGGCGAGTCCGCCGCGTGCGGTCTCCTTGTACTTGACCTTCATGTCCCGGCCGGTGTCCCGCATCGTCTTGATGGCCTTGTCCAGCGACACGTAGTGCGTGCCGTCCCGGCGCAGCGCCATCCGCGTGGCCGTGATGGCCTTGACCGCGGCGACCGCGTTGCGTTCGATACAGGGGATCTGCACGAGTCCGCCCACGGGATCGCAGGTCAGGCCGAGGTTGTGTTCCATCGCGATCTCCGCGGCGTTCTCCACCTGGCGCGGGGTCCCGCCGAGCACCTCGGTCAGGCCCGCCGCGGCCATCGAGCACGCCGAGCCCACCTCGCCCTGGCAGCCGACCTCGGCACCGGAGATCGAGGCGTTCTCCTTGAACAGCACCCCGATCGCCCCGGCGGTGAGCAGGAACCGGACGACCCCGTCGTCGTCGGCGCCCGGCACGAACCGGGTGTAGTAGTGCAGCACGGCGGGGATGATCCCGGCCGCCCCGTTGGTCGGGGCGGTGACCACCCGGCCGCCCGCGGCGTTCTCCTCGTTGACGGCGAGCGCGAACAGGGTCACCCACTCCAGGGGGTCGTCCCCGTCACCGAGGGACGCCAGCAGGTCCGGTGCCCGGCGGGCGACCCTGAGCCCCCCGGGGAGTTCGCCGGTGTTGCGGCAGCCGTTGGCCACGCACTCCCGCATGACCTGCCAGACGTGCAGCAGCCTGCGGCGCACGGCGTCCTCGTCGCGCCAGGACAGTTCGTTGGCCAGCATCAGTCCGCTGATCGGCAGGCCGGTCTCGGCGGCGCGCTCCAGCAGCCCCGCCCCCGTGCTGAACGGGTGCGTGACGGGGGTGGTGTCCGCCGTGATCCGGGGCCCGGCCGCGCTGTCGTCGGACGCCGTGTCGGCGGGGGTGTCGTCGTCGAGGACGAAACCACCGCCCACGGAGTAGTACACCGCCGACAGCACCTCGGCGCCGGTGGCGTCGGTGGCGGTGAACCGCATGCCGTTCGGGTGCAGCGGCAGGGTTTTCCGCCGGTGCAGCACCACATCGCGGTCCACGGTGAACGGGATCTCGTGCGTGCCGTCCAGCCGGAGGTGGTGTGTCGTCCGGATCTCCTCGACGCGCGCGGTGACGGCCGCCGGGTCCACAGTCTCGGGGTCGTGGCCTTCCAGACCGAGCAGCACCGCCTTCGGACTGCCGTGGCCGTGCCCGGTGGCGCCCAGCGAGCCGAACAGCTCGGCCCGCACCCGTGCCACCTGCGCGAGCGCACCCCGCTCGCGCAAGCGCGCCACAAAAGTGCCCGCGGCGCGCATCGGGCCGACGGTGTGCGAACTCGACGGCCCGATGCCCACCGACAGCAGGTCGAAGACGCTGATCGTCACGGCGCGTCCCCGTACTCGGCCGCCGCGTCGGTCAGCCAGTCGGCGAGGTAGCGCGCGAACGACGAGCGCACCAGTACCCGGAACACGGGGGTGTCGACGTCCCGGCACACGAGCACGACCTGGGCCCGGGCGAGCATGGTGGACGCGCACCGGTCCCGGCCGAACGCCCGCGGGTGCAGGTCGATCGCGCAGCCCTTGGCCAGCAGGTCGCGGGTGTCCGGCCCGGAGATCTCCAGCACGGTGCGCTGTCCCGACACGTCGGTGACCGAACCGAACTCGTCGCCGATCGCCGTGCGCAGCGCCTCCTGGAGCCGCTCGGACTCGCCCTCGGGCGCGAGCACCAGCCACTCGTCCGGACCGAGCCAGAGCACGGTCAGCTCGCCCGCGACCGCCACCTCGCCGGGTTGGTGCGGTGGCAGCACGCCCAGGGCCGTCCCGACGCGCTCCGCGGCGGGACTCTTCGGGTCGAGACGGAGGTCGAGCTGGGTGCTGAAGCCGATCTCGCGCATCCGGACCCGGTCCGCCGCCGTCGCCGTGGCCAGCTGCGTGGCCCTCGCCGCCAACGGGCTCTCCGCGGTGCGCCGCGGTGCGCTGATGTCAACCGTCACGACGTGCTCCTTCCTTGTCGTAGAAGACCGGTTCGGTGACCGTCACCGCGGCGAGCCGGTCGCCGACGGGGCTGTAGACGGTCTCGCCGATGCGCTCGCGCCCGCTCTTGACCAGCGCCAGCGCGAACCCGCGCCCGAGCGGGGCGCTGCGGTAGCTGGAGGTGACGTGCCCGAGCATCGGCACCGGGGGTTCGGGCAGTTCCGCGTCGGCCACCAGCTGCGCGCCCTCCGGCAGGACCAGGTCGGTGTCGACGGGCAGCAGCCCGACCAGCTGTTTGCGGTCGGTGCGCGCGGTGTCCGGGCGGGTGAACGAGCGTTTGCCGAGGAAGTCGTCCTTCTTCTTGGACACCGCCCAGCCCATGCCGAGGTCCTGCGGGGTGACCGTGCCGTCGGTGTCCTGTCCGACGATGGGAAAGCCCTTCTCCGCGCGCAGCACGTGCATCGTCTCGGTGCCGTAGGGCGTGATGCCCTCGGGCGTGCCCGCGTCGATCAGCGCCTCCCACACCGCACGCCCGTGCCACCACGGGACGTTGATCTCGAAGGCGAGTTCGCCGGAGAAGCTGATCCGGCACACCCGCGCCTCGTGTCCCGCGACGGTCGCCGTGCGCCAGGCCATGAACGGGAAGCTCTCGGCGTCCAGCGCGACGTCGTCGGTCACCCGCGCCAGCACGTCCCGCGACTTCGGCCCGGCCAGCGCGATGGTGGCCCAGTGCTCGGTGACCGAGGTCAGGTGCACGCGCAGGTGCGTCCACTCGGTCTGCAGCCAGTCCTCCAGCCAGTCCAGCACCCCGGCGGCGTTGCCGGACGTGGTGGTGATCAGGTACCGCTGTTCGTCGGTGCGCAGGACCGTGCCGTCGTCGAAGACCATGCCGTCGGCGGTGCACATCACCCCGTACCGGATGCGGCCGACCTTCAGGGTGCTCATCTTGTTGGTGTAGACGAGGTCGAGGAACTCCGCCGCGTCCGGACCCTGCACGTCGATCTTGCCGAGGGTGGAGACGTCCTGGATGCCCACGCCGGTCCGCACGGCGTGGCACTCCCGCAGCACGGCCGTCTCCATGTCCTCCCCGGCACGCGGGTAGTACCACGGGCGCTTCCACTGACCCACGTTCTCGAACGGCGCGCCCTGTGCGACGTGCCAGTCGTGGAGGGCGGTCACCCGGACCGGGTCGTAGAGCTCGCCGCGGTCCCGCCCGGCCAGCGCGGCGAAGGTCACCGGCGTGTACGGGGCGCGGAACGTGGTCGTGCCCACCTCGGCGACGTCCGCGCCGAGCAGGTCGGCGATGATCCCGGACGCGAGCAGGCCCGACGTCTTGCCCTGGTCGTGTGCGGTGCCGAGGGTGGTGTAGCGCTTGACGTGCTCCACCGAGTCCAGGCCCGCACCGACGGCCTTGCGGACGTCGGCGACGGTCGCGTCCCGGGCGAGGTCCACGAACTGGGTGGCGCCGCCGTCGTCCGGGGTGTGCGGCGGGAGCCACCGGACACCGGTGGCCAGCATCGGTGCCCGCTCCACGGACGGGAGGCGGGCCGGTTCGGCGCCGAACCCGGCGTCCCGGGCCG
>NZ_KE387129.1:6594-11980 GCF_000430445.1 Saccharomonospora iraqiensis subsp. iraqiensis | reverse complement strand
AGGCCAGGGCGGAGGTGGGCACTGTGAGGTGCACGTCGGGCAGGCGGTCCAGCAGCACCTCGACCCCGCCCCGGGCGACGGTCGCCGCGATCTCCTGCGCCGGGTACGGGCAGCCGTGCTCGCCGTGGCCGAACGACAGGTACGCCTCGTTGCCCACGGCTCCCCCGACGTCGCCTCCCCCGCCCCCGCCCGCGACCTGCGGGCAGGTGCCGCGGACGCGGGCGTGCGGGTCGGCATTGGCCGCCGCGACGCCGAGCACCAGCAGGTCTCCCCGGCGGACCCGCCGACCGCCGAGGTGGGTGTCGGTGGTGGCGATCCGTCCCACGATGTTCTGCACCGGGGGATCGCGCCACAGCACCTCGTTGAGCGCCTGCCCGATGCTGCCCCGGCCACCCGAGAGGGTGGTCGCGAAGCGTTCGTCGGTGAGCATCAGCCGCAGCGCGTTGCCCATCCAGTCGGCCGTCGCGAGGTGGGCCGCCTCCAGGGTCAGGAAGAGGTCGGTCGCGACCGCGTCGTCGTGCGGGGCACGCGGGTGCGCGAGGATCCGGGACGGCAGATCGGCGCCGGGGTGGGCGCGTCGGTGCCGCACCAGGTCCCGCATCAGCGACACGATCCGCTGCCGCGCCGGGCCGGCCTCCGGTCCCGGTGTCGCGGCCAGGCCGGTGTCCCGCACCAGCCCGGGCACCGTGGTCTCGGCCAGTCCGAATATCCGCGCGAGGGTCAACATCGGGATCCGGTGCGTGTACCCGGCGATCAGGTCGGCCGTCCCGCGCCCGGCGAAGCCGTTCACCAGGCGGTCGGCGACCTGCTCGACCCGCATCCGCAGCTCCATCGGATCGACCTCGGCGAGCGCCTCGTGCAGTGGTGGTGGCGGTGGTGGTGACGCGGCACCGGAGCCGGGTACGGCCGCGGGCCGGTCACCGGACCGTGGGACCGTCTCCACCCTCGGGGTCCCGCTCACCCGGGGATCGATCGGCTCCTGCGGCCGGACGTGCTGCCCGCTGTGCCAGTGCCGGCGGGTGCGGGCGAACAGCCCGGGATCGTCGGCGACCTGGTACAGCTCCCGGTAGCCGAGCACCAGCCACGCGGGCACGGTGCCGTCGAGCAGGACCGGAGCGACGGGACCGTGGCGTCGTCGGAGGTCCTCGGTGAGCCGCGCCGGGTCACGCGCGAACCCGGGACCGTACAGCGCCGTGGGTGGTGCGTGGGGACCCGACATGAGCTGCTCCGACGGCGGAAAGAGGGGTGGGCGCTGATCGTGAGGAGGCGATTGTAGGCCCCCCGTCGACCGGAACCGGTCGAACCGGCACCGGGTGGGACACACCGGGAGGCGGTCGGTTGCCCCGGACGGCGGACGTGGCCCGGTGGCGGCCCGTGCACCGGGGTCTCCGGGATGTCAGCCCTGGTCGGGGCGGACGAGGCGGGCGCGGATGCGGACGGTCGCCTCGGTCGTCCCGGTGAGGAACCGGGCGATGGTCCGGCGTTCGGCGTCGTCGAAACCCTCCCACACCCGGGCGTACTCCTCACCTAAAGGTGTGAACAGCTCGGATCCGAGGCGGAGCGCGCTGTCGCACACGCGCAACACCACCCGCCGCCGGTCGGCGGGGTCGCTCTCCCGGCGCACGTGCCCGGCGGCGGAGAGCCGGTCGAGCACCGAGGTGGTGGCCGACGGACTCAGGTGCAGCGTCCCGGCCAGCTCGCCCGGGCTGAGCGGGGCCCCGGCGCGGTCCGCGTCCATGATCGCGACAACGGCGTTCAGGTCGGTGCGGTGCAGACCGTGCACCTCGCCGAACATCTCGGTGAACCGGTCGGCCTCCACCGTCAACCTGCGTACCTGCCGGATCAACGCCTCGTCGTCGCTGTCGACGTCCTCGGCCACCTCGCCGTCCTTCCGCCACGGTCGTCGTCTCCGCCGGGCGGTGCTCCCCGGCGGGACCCTCGTCGGGCCGTCGCCGCGCGTACCCGATCCGGGCATCCGGATTGCCGCGCGTGACCACCGAGCCTAGTATTGCACCCAATCCGTTCGATCGTCGAAAGAAATCCCGTGCGTCCACTCCGCAGGTTCCTGCCCGCTCTCCTGCTCCTCGTGTGGCTGGCCGTGGGCGCCGTCGGCGGTCCGTACGCCGGGATGCTGAGCGACGTGGCCGAGAACGACAGCGCCGCGTTCCTGCCCACCTCCGCGGAGTCCACCGAGGTGCAACGGCTGCAACGGCAGTTCGCCGACACCGGCGCGGTGCCCGCCGTCGTCGTCGCCGAACGTCCGGAGGGCATCACCCCGGCCGACCGTGCGTTTCTGGAGGATGCCCGCTCCCGACTGGCCGACGCCGACGTCACCGCGCCGGGGGTGTCCCCCGTGCTCCCCGCGCCCGCCGACGACGCGGCACTACGGCTGGTCGCCCCGGTCGCTGGCGACCCGGGGGAGTCGGTGGAACGCATCCGCGGGATGCTCGCGCGGGCCCCCGCCGGGCTCGACGTCTACGTCACCGGTCCCGCGGGGCGGGTCGCGGACCTCTCCGAGGCGTTCAGCGGGATCGACGGGCTGCTGCTGCTCGTGGCGGGCTCGGTGGTGGCGGTGATCCTCGTCGTGGTCTACCGCAGCCCGCTGCTCCCACTGCTCGTGCTGTTGTCCGCGGTGCTCGCGCTGGGGCTGGCCAGCCTCGTGGTGTATCTGCTGGCCGACGGCGGTGTGCTCGCGCTGAACGGGCAGAGCCAGGGCATCCTGTTCATCCTCGTGTTCGGTGCGGCCACCGACTACGCGCTGCTGCTCGTGTCCCGCTACCGGGAGGAACTGCGCGCGGTTCCCGGCCGCGGGGACGCCATGCTGCGGGCGTGGCGGGGCACTATCGAACCGATCCTCGCCTCGGCGGGCACGGTCATCCTGGGCGTGTTGTGCCTGCTGTTCAGCGAGCTGAACTCGAACCGCGACCTCGGACCCGTGGCCGCCATCGGCATCGCGGCCGCGCTGCTGGCCTCGACGACGTTCCTGCCCGCCGTGCTCGTGGTGTTCGGCCGGGTCGCCTTCTGGCCGTTCCGTCCGCACACGGGGACCCGCAAGCCGGAGTCGGAGGGGGTCTGGGGCCGGATCGCGGGGCGCGTCGACCGCACACCGCGGGCGGTCTGGCTGGTCACGACCGTCGCGTTGCTGGTGCCCGCGGCGTTCCTGCCGCAGTTCGAGGCGAGCGGGACGGCCGAGTCGGAGCTGTTCCTCGAGCGTGTCGAGTCGGTCGCCGGACAGGAGGTCCTGGCCGAGTACTTCCCCGGCGGCGCGGGCGCGCCGACCGTGGTGATCGCCGACGCCGACGCGACCGGTGCGGTGCTGCGGGCGACCCGTGCCGTCGACGGGGTCGCCGAGGCGGAGCCGACCGGGACCGCGCGGGGTCTCGTCCGGATCGAGGCGGTGCTCACCGCGCCCGCCGACTCGGACGCCGCGCTGGACACGGTGCAACGCCTGCGCGACTCCGTGCACGCCGTGGACGGGGCACAGGCCCTGGTCGGGGGGACCACCGCGGTCCAGCTGGACACCATCCGCACCTCCCAGCGGGACCTGGCGGTGATCATCCCGATCGTGCTGGCCGTGGTGTTCGCCGTGCTCGCCCTGCTGCTGCGGGCACTGCTGGCGCCGCTGCTGCTGATCGGGACCGTGGTGCTCTCCTTCGCGGCCACGATGGGCGTGGCGGGTCTGGTGTTCGAGTACGTGTTCGGATTCCCCGGCGCCGACCCCGCGGTCCCGTTGTTCGGGTTCGTCTTCCTGGTGGCCCTCGGGATCGACTACAACATCTTCCTGATGACCCGCGTGCGGGAGGAGACGCGCACGAAGGGGACCCGGCAGGGCACGCTGCACGGCCTCACCGTCACCGGCGGGGTGATCACCTCGGCCGGGGTGGTGCTCGCGGCCACCTTCTCGGCCCTGGCGGTGTTGCCGCTGCTGTTCCTCGCGCAGATCGCCTTCATCGTGGCCTTCGGCGTGCTGCTGGACACGCTGGTGGTGCGGTCGTTGCTGGTGCCCGCCCTCACGGTGGACATCGGCGGCCGGGTGTGGTGGCCCTCGCGGCTCGGCCGGTCACGTTTCCGTACCTCGCATTCGGGAATGCCTACGTCCACATGAGTGTCGCCGCGTCGGCGGCGACGCCGGGGCGAAGCGACGACCGACGACGGAGGTGGCCGGGCATGGCCCAGTGCGAGGTGTGCGGCAACGACTACGCCATGACGTTCGAGATCCGCACCACGGGTGGAGGCGTGCACACGTTCGACTCGTTCGAGTGCGCCATCCACCGGATGGCGCCGATCTGCGAGCACTGCTCCTGCAAGGTGGTGGGGCACGGTATCGAGGTGGACGGCCGCTTCTACTGCTGCGCCCACTGCGCACGCCAGATGAGCGAGCACGGTCTGGAGGCCCGCGACGCCGTCGGCGCGACCTGATCATCCGCACCGGCCCGCCGTGCGGGCCGGTGACCCGTGCACCCGGCATGCTGACTGCTCGACGGCCCCCGATGCATGGTTCAATCGCCTGCGGACCATGAGCGAAGGGGTGGACGTTGGCGAGGCTCGGGGAACTGGAGCGCGCGGTGATGGAGGTGCTCTGGGCGCACGACGGACCGGTCAGCGTGCGGGCCGTCCACGCCGCCCTCGATGACCGCGGGCTGGCCTACACCACCGTGATGACCGTGTTGACCCGGCTGGCGAACAAGAACGTCGTCAAGCGCACGCGGCAGGGACGGGCCTGGCTGTACGAGCCCGCCGCGGGGCGCGAGGCCTACGTCGCGGACCTGATGCTGGAGGCACTCGAACTCAGCGGGGACCGCGGCTCCGCGCTGGTGCACTTCGCCAGGTCGGTCAGCAGCGACGAGGCCGACGCGCTGACCCGGGCGCTCGATCACGCGCACCGACGTGCCGGGGACGGGGTGGGCCCCGGGGACCGGGCCGCACCATCGCACCCGCCGCAGGATCCGGACACCCCGCGGCAGCCGCGGCCGCCGCACGGGCAGCGGGGTGAGGATCCGTGATCCTGGTGTGGCACCAGCTCGGCGCCGTCCTCGTCGCGGTGGGTGTCGTGGTCTGGTTGTCGGCCAGCCGCTGGACCCACGCCCACCCGCGGGCCGCGCTCGTGCTGTGGCAGATCAGCGGCCTCACCCTCGTGATCGCCCTCGTGGGCGCGCTGCTCGGCTTCGGGTTGGCGCCGTTCGCACGCGGGCTGGTGCCCGCGCTGCTGGACCTCCCGCACCGGTGGGGGGAACTGGACGTCTGGCACCTGGCCGCGGTGTCGGCGGGGTTGCTGGCCGGCGCCTGGCTGGTGGTCAACCAGCTGTGGTGCCTGCGGGACACGGCGCGGGCCCGTGCCCGGCACCGGTTGCTGCTGCGGCTGGTCGCCGAGCCCGGCGGGGACGCG
>NZ_KE387129.1:4226-6494 GCF_000430445.1 Saccharomonospora iraqiensis subsp. iraqiensis | reverse complement strand
AGCGGCGCGGGCCACACCCCCGGGTGCGGCCCGCGCCCGGGGGTCAGTCGTTCAGTGCGGACAGCGTCGTCCACTCGTCCCACGGGATCGTCCAGTCGTAGTAGTCGGTGCGGCTCTGCCGCAGCGGCTGGGAACTGCCCTCGATCTCGAACGGATCGCCGATCATCGCGCTGTCGTAGTACTCCTTGGCGTTGTCCGGCGCCAGGTTGATGCAGCCGTGCGAGACGTTGCGCTCGCCCTGGTCGGCGACCGACCACGGCGCGGAGTGGGCGAACTCGCCGTTGTTCGAGATCCGTACGGCCCAGTCCACCTCGAAGTCCTCGTAGCCGTAGCCGGGATTGTTCATGAAGTACTTGTCGTGCTTGGCCATCACCACGTGGACGCCACTGCGCGTGACCCGGCCGGGATCGGATTCGAGTCCGAAACTGGCCCGATACTCGGCGACCTTCTCGCCGTCCCGGAAGACCTCCATCCGGTGGGTCTGCGTGTTGGCCTTCACGATCTGGGAGCGTCCGATCGAGAAGTCCACCGTGAGGTCGTTGCCGCCGTAGGTGCCCTCGCCGGTGCGGACGCCGTAGACGTTCGCGCTGACGCTGACCTCCGTGCCCGGCTCCCAGTACTCCTTCGGTCGCCAGTGCACCGACCTGCCGCCGTACAGCCAGGCCCAGGAACCCTCGATGTCCGGGGTCGTCTCCACCTGCAACGCCCGCTCGACGGCGGCCCGGTTCTCGACGGGGGCGTCGAAGTTCAGGGCGATCGGCATCGCGACGCCGTACGTCCGGCCGTCGCCCACGTTCGAGCTGACCCCGACCGTGGCCTCGGGGGTCGCGGTGGTGAACGAGCCCTCGATCGGGACCGGCGCCCCGTCGGCACCGGACGCCTCGCCGGAGAACGTGTAGGTCTTGTCGTACCCGAGGGGCTCGGTGACCGACCAGGTCGTCCGGTCCCCGGCCAGCTCGCCCTCGACCTCCTCGCCCTCCGGGTTGGTGAGTGCGACGGACGCGATGGTCCCGCCGGTCACCGTGACCGAGACCTCGTCCCGCGGGGCGACGTTCTCGCTGCCCGCCTCGGGGGTGACGGTGACCTGCGCCGGAACCGCCGGTTCGGGGCCGGCGGTGTCGTCCGCCTGCGCGGACCCGCCGCCCCCCTGCGCGCCGGTACAGGCCCCCACGCCCAGGAGAGTGGCCAGCAACAGTGCCAGGACCGCCTTCGGTGTGCCTCTCGCCGGTGCGGATGCCGATTCCGTCAACGCTCGTACCCCTCTTCTCCCCGTGTCCCGTGGCTCACGCCCTCCGATGTCTGTTCGTTGCCGCCACGCGAAGTGATCACACTCACACCATCGTGGTGCCGAGCGTGTCGGCGTGGTCGCCCTCGGCGGTGTCCGGCACCCGGTGCGCTCCCGTTCCGCACCGTCGGAGTGACCGTCGGCGGCACCCGGCGGCCACCCGTTCGATTGATCGTCGGTGCGGGGCGGCGCGCAACCCCTGAGGCCGTTATCCGCCCGGTCGGACCAACCGGGGCGGTAAGGGGTTCACGAACGCGCTCGTGCCGGTAGTCTGGGTGTCGGCCGTCGTTTTGCGTGCTCGTGGCTACACACTCGCGGAACTTCTGACGCGGGCCGGTAGCCTTGGCGCTAGCGTGCTCGTTCCGTTGGAACCGCCCGGGGCGGCCGGGACACCGCCGGTGGTGGTGTCCATGCGGAACAGCAACGAGGAGTACAGCGGTGGCGCAAGGCACTGTGAAGTGGTTCAACGCGGAAAAGGGCTTCGGTTTCATCGCCCAGGACAGCGGTGAAGGCGACGTTTTCGTCCATTACTCGGAGATCGAGGGCCGCGGCTTCCGCACCCTGGAGGAGAACCAGAGGGTGGAGTTCGAGGTCGGCCAGGGCCAGAAGGGCCCGCAGGCGCAGAAGGTCCGCTCTCTCTGAGGCAGGACACTCACTGACCTGACCGGGCCCCCGGCGGACTTCCGCCGGGGGCCCGGTTTCGTCTCGGGGGGGGGGCGTGGAGTGGTCGACGCGCGCGGGTCAGCGGAGCCCGCCGCGCACCTGCGCCTCCCAGTGCCGCAGGTCCTCCACGTGGATCTCGTCGGTGATGGGTTCGTCGTCGCGCCCGTAGGCCGGCGCCTCGAACGGCTGTGCCGTCCGGGGATCCTGCGCCGACGGCGCGCCCGGAGCGGTGTCGGTGGGGGAAAGGTCCTCGGGGAACGCGTCCTCCGGGGCGGGCCAGGCCGGCTCGGGCGGGGCCGACCGCGGGTGGCCCGAGCGGT
>NZ_KE387129.1:1524-4126 GCF_000430445.1 Saccharomonospora iraqiensis subsp. iraqiensis | reverse complement strand
GCGGCGTCGTCGGCCAGCACCGGCACCGACAGCGGGCCCTCCGGGAGCCCGGTCCGGCCCGCGCCCCGGTTGTCGAAGGCGGTCAGCCGGTACCGGTCGGCGAGCCCGTCCAGCTGCGCCCCCCACGCCTCCGCCGGGTCGCCGAGCCCGGCGAGCAACAGGACGTCGGGCCCCTGACCGCGGCGTTCCGTCCAGAGTTCCACCCGGCCGACGTCGATCAGCTCGCCCATCGTCGCCCCTCCCTCTCGCGGTCGGTTCCGCTCCGGGGGTACCCACCCGGGGCGGTCCGGCGGCACGGTCGCGGTGAGTTGGCGTGGGTGGGCACCGCAGCACTACGCTCGGTCGGCGTCGGTGAGCGATCGTGGGCAGGGGAGGGCGTCGCGTGGGTGAGCGACCCGGACAGGGACGGGTGGCGCTGCTGGCCACGTGCCTGACCGACACGCTGTACCCGGACACCGCCAAGGCCGTCGTCCGCCTGCTCGAACGGCTCGGCTGCGCGGTCGACTTCCCGCTCGAACAGACCTGCTGCGGGCAGCTGCACTACAACACCGGCTATCACGACGACGCGGAGCCGTTGGTCCACCGGTACGCGGAGGTGTTCGCCGGATACGACCACGTGGTGGCGCCGTCCGGGTCGTGCGTGGGCACCGTGCGGGAGATCCACCCGAAGCTGGGCGGGAACGGCCCGGCCGTGCGGCGCACCTACGAACTCAGTGAGTTCCTCGTCGACGTGCTGGGGGTGACCGACGTCGGCGCGTACTTCCCGCACCGGGTGACCTACCACCCCACCTGCCACTCCCTGCGGATGCTCGGCGTCGGTGACCGTCCGCTGCGCCTGCTGCGTGCGGTGCGCGGCCTGGAGCTGGTCGAACTGCCCCGGGCGGAGGAGTGTTGCGGCTTCGGCGGCACGTTCGCCCTGAAGAACGCCGAGACGTCCACGGCGATGCTGGCCGACAAGATGCGCTGCGTGCAGGACACCGGCGCCGAGGTGGTCACGGCGGGCGACAACTCGTGCCTGATGCACCTCTCCGGCGGCCTGTCCCGCCTGCGCACCGGCGTGCGCGGTGTGCACCTGGCCGAGATCCTGGCGAGTACGGAGGAGCAGCCGTGGGTCGCAACCCCGTGACGTGGCTGGGCAGCCCGACGTTCCCGGACGCGGCGCACACCGCACTGGCGGACACGCAACTGCGCGGGAACCTGCGCCGGGCCACGACGACGATCCGGGGCAAGCGCGCCGCCGCCGTCGCCGAGTTGGACGACTGGGAGGAGCTGCGCCGGGCCGGTGCGGCGATCAAGGACGACGTGCTCGCGCACCTGGACACCTACCTGGAGCGGCTGGAGGAGGCCGTCACCGCGCGCGGCGGGGTGGTCCACTGGGCGCGGGACGCCGAGGAGGCCAACCGGATCGTGCTCGACCTCGCGCTGGCCCGGCGGGCCGAGGAGGTCGTCAAGGTCAAGTCGATGGCCACCGCGGAGATCGGGCTGAACGAGCACCTGGAAGCCGGGGGAGTCCGCCCGGTCGAGACCGACCTGGCCGAGCTGATCGTGCAGCTCGGGCACGACCGGCCCTCGCACATTCTCGTCCCCGCGATCCACCGCAACCGGGCGGAGATCCGGGAGCTCTTCCGCAGGGAGATGCCCGAGGAGGCGCCCGACTCCGACGACCCGGCCGAGCTCGCCGAGGCCGCCCGCCGGTACCTGCGGCGCAAGTTCCTCTCCGCGACGGTCGCCGTGTCCGGCGCCAACTTCGCCGTGGCCGACACCGGGTCGGTGGCGGTGGTCGAGTCGGAGGGCAACGGCCGGATGTGCCTGACCCTGCCGGACACGCTGATCACCGTCATGGGGATCGAGAAGGTCGTGCCCACCTGGCGGGACCTGGAGGTGTTCCTGCAACTGCTGCCGCGGTCGTCGACCGCCGAGCGGATGAACCCCTACACCTCGATCTTCTCGGGGGTGACCCCCGGCGACGGGCCGCGGGAGTTCCACCTGGTGCTGCTGGACAACGGGCGCACGGCCACGCTGGCCGACGCGGTCGGCAGGCAGGCGCTGCGCTGCATCCGGTGTTCGGCCTGCCTGAACGTCTGCCCGGTGTACGAGCGCACCGGCGGGCAGGCGTACGGGTCGGTGTACCCGGGTCCGATCGGGGCGATCCTCGCGCCCCAGCTGGACGGGGACCTGACCGATCCGCAGACGGCGTCGCTGCCGTACGCCTCGTCGCTGTGCGGGGCCTGCTACGAGGTCTGCCCGGTGCGGATCGACATCCCGGAGGTGCTCACCCACCTGCGGGGCGAGGTGGTGCGGGCGCGGGGCAGGCGGACCCCCGAGTCGCTGGCCATGTCCGGCGCGGGCTGGGTGTTCCGTGACCGCCGCCGGTACGAGGCCGCGCAGCGGGCCGGGTCGCTGTCCCGCCTCCTCGCCGGCCGGGACGGGCGGATCACCCGCCTGCCCTGGCCCGGGTCGAAATGGACGTCCACCCGCGACGCCCCGGCGGTGCCGAAGGAGTCGTTCCGCGCGTGGTGGAGGCGCACCCGTGGCTGAGGCGCGCGAGGAGATCCTGGGCCGGATCCGGGCGGCGCGCGGCGCCGGACCGGGGCCGGTGCCG
>NZ_KE387129.1:0-1424 GCF_000430445.1 Saccharomonospora iraqiensis subsp. iraqiensis | reverse complement strand
CGGGCCGTGCGGCTCGGCGGGGCGATGGCGACCGCGGTCGCCGGGTTCGCGTTCGGCCTGCTCGCCCGCGGTGACGCCGTGTTCTCCGTCCCCCTGGTGATCGTCGTGGCGGCGGTGTCGGCGCTGGTCAGCGCGGCGGGCAGCAACGCCTCGATCGCGGCGCTGCAACTGTTCGTGTTCACCGTGCTCGGGACCGGCAGGCCGGAGGACGGCTTGTCCTACGCCGTCACGCTCGGGTGTTTCGCCGCGGGCTCCTGCTGGGGCCTGCTGGTGTCGCTGGCCGGGTGGACCGTGCGCGCCACCACCCCCGAACGGGAGGCCGTCGCCCAGGTCCACCTCGAACTGGCCGGGATGCTCTCCGCCGTCTCGGCCGGCGACGACGACATGTCCCGGGCGGCCCGGCACCAGCTCACCCGGGCGATGAACACCGCCTACGACCGGTTGCTCAGCGCCCGGTCGTGGCTGTCCGGGCGGGACGAGACCTACCGGGGGCTGCTCAACCTGCTCACCGCCACCACACCGGCGATCGAGGCGTCGGTGGCGGTGGTGGACTCCGGGGAGCGCCCGCCGCGCGCGGTGATCGCCTACTTCACCGACCTGGCCACGGCGGTGCGCGGGGACGATCCGCTGCCCCACCCGCCGGGGGACGTCCCGGAGTCGCCGCCCGAGATCGCGGCGCTGTACGCGGCCCTGACCACGATCGGCATGGAGGAGCAGCGGCTGCACCGGGCCCGGGTCCCGGTCCGGCAGCGGCTGTCCGAGTGGGTCTCCTCGTTGGCCGCCGGCCCGGTGACCTGGACCGTCGCGGTCCGGGTGACGCTCTGCGTCGCCCTCGCGGAGGTGGTCCGGGTCGTCGTCCCGGTGGAGCGGTCGTACTGGATCACCCTCACCGTGGGGCTGATCATCAAGCCCGACTTCGGCTCGGTGTTCGGCCGGGCGGTGCTGCGCGGGCTCGGCACGGTCGCCGGGGTCGGGCTCGGCGCCGTCGTGGTCGCCCTGGTCCCGCCCGGGATCTGGGTGGCGGGCCTCGTCGCGCTCTTCGGGTCGGCGGCCGCGCTCGGGAAGATGCGCAGCTACGGGTTGCTGAGCGCGTTCGTGACCCCGCTGCTGATCGTGCAGATGGAACTGTCCACCGGGGAACGGGACGTGGCCCTGGCCCGGCTGGAGGACACCGCGCTCGGCTGCGCGATCGTGCTCGTGTTCGGCTATCTGTTGTGGCCGGGCAGCAGGCGTCCGGTGCTGGGCGGTCGGTTGGCGGACGTCGCCGAGGAGATCGCCGACTACGCCGACGCGGCGCTGCGTCCGGTGGACACCGCCCAGCGGCGACACGAACGGTCCCGCCGGCGGCGCCGGGCCTACCGCGCCCTGTCCGACCTGCGGACCGTCTTCCAGCAGCTCGTCGTCGAGCCCTCCGCGGCGGGGCG
>NZ_KE387128.1:1039-3213 GCF_000430445.1 Saccharomonospora iraqiensis subsp. iraqiensis | reverse complement strand
CCTCGGCGCCCTCGCCACCGCGGCGTTCTTCCGCGAGCCCCGCCGGGTGCCGCCCACCCGCAGCGACCTGGTGCTCTCCGCCGCCGACGGCCTGGTGTCGCTGATCGAGGAGGCGTCGCCGCCCCCCGAACTCGGCCTGCCCGACGGGCCGCGCACCCGGGTGAGCGTGTTCCTGTCCGTGCTCGACGTCCACGTCCAGCGCGCGCCCGCGACCGGCAGCGTCGAACAGGTCGCCTACCGGCCGGGCACGTTCCTCTCCGCCGATCTGGACAAGGCGAGCGAGGACAACGAGCGCAACACCCTGCTGCTGCGCACCGACGACGGACACGACCTCGTCGTGGTACAGATCGCCGGGCTTGTGGCCCGTCGTATCCTCTGCGACGTGTCCCCGGGCGAGCGGCTGGACGCGGGTTCGACCTACGGGCTGATCCGCTTCGGTTCGCGCGTGGACACCTACCTGCCGCCCGGCAGCCGACTGCTGGTGCGCGAGGGACAACGCACCATCGGCGGCGAGACCCCGCTCGCCGAGCTCCCAGCGACGAAGGACTGAATCCATGGCCCGGACCACCCCCGGAGTCCGGTTGCTGCCGAACGCGGTCACCGTGCTCGCCCTGTGCGCGGGACTCTCGGCCGTGCAGTTCGCCCTGTTCGGCGATCATCGGCTCGCGATCGGCGCGATCGGGATCGCCGCCGTGCTCGACAGTCTCGACGGCCGGATCGCCCGGCTGCTCGACGCCTCCTCGCGGATGGGCGCCGAGCTCGACTCGCTGTCCGACGCGATCTCGTTCGGGGTCGCCCCCGCACTGGTCCTCTACGTCTGGTCCGGCGAGCCCAGTCGCCTCGGCTGGGTCGCCGCGCTCATCTTCGCGGTGTGCATGGTGCTGCGCCTCGCCCGGTTCAACACCCTGCTCGACGACGCGGAACAACCGCCCTACGCCAACGAGTTCTTCGTCGGGGTTCCCGCCCCGGCCGGTGGTCTGCTCGCGCTGCTGCCGGTCATCGCCACCCTGGCGTTCGGTCCGGGCTGGTGGTCGGCGGAGGCGACCGTGTGGCTGTGGACCGTCGCCGTCGCGCTGTTGTTGATCAGCCGCCTGCCCACGTTGTCCCTGAAGAAGCTGCGGGTGCCCGCCAAGGCGGTGGCGCCGCTGCTGGTGTTCGTCGGCCTGGCCGCCGCCGCCACGATCCAGTACCCGCTGCTGGTCCTCACCAGCGTGCTGCTGCTGTACCTGGTGCACCTGCCGTACTCGGTGTACCGGTACCGGTGGCTGGCCCGCCATCCCGAGGCGTGGGAGGTGCCGTCGCGGGAACGCCGGGCGATCCGGCGGGGGCGCACCCAGCGCAAACTCGGGCTCCGCAGGCCGCAGTTCCGCAGGGTGGCCGGGGTGGCCCGGCGCGCGGTGCGCAGGCCGCGCCCCACCGGGCACGTGCCGAGGGTCTACCCACCCGAGGGTGCCGCGCCCCCGGCACGCGGCGGCACACGCACCACACGGCGCCGGAACTGGCGTCGCATCGGACTGCGGCAGAACCGCGAGCGGGAATTCAGCAACGACTGACCAGCACCCCGGCTAGCCTGGGGAGGTGAGCACGCCACAGCTGACCCTGACCGTCCGGCACACCGCGTCGGCGTTGGACACCCGCCGCGGTGTGGTGCGGCTGCACCGCGAGGTGCTGGACGCGCTGGGGCTGCGCGCCTGGGACGCCGTGCGGCTGACCGGGGCCCGGGTCAGCGTCGCACTCGCCGCCCCCGCACCGGCCGGAGCGGCGCCCGGGGTCCTGCTCGCCGACGACGTGACGATGGGCAACGTCGGTGTGGCGGAGGGAGCCGACGTTCTCGTCCGACCCTGCGAGGTACGGGCGGCACGCCGGGTGACCGTCTCCGGTTCCCGGCTGGCACGCCTGTCGGTGCCGGAACACACCCTGCGACTGGCCCTGATCGGGAAGGTGCTGACCGTCGGTGACGCCGTGTCGCTGCTGCCGCAGGATCTGGCCCCGCCACCGGGTTCGGACGTCCCCGCCGTGCGGGGGACCCTGTCCCGGGCCGTGGGCGCCACCTGGACCAGCGAACTGCTCACCGTCACCGCGACCGAGCCGGACGGGGCGGTGGCCGTCGGCCGTGCGACCGTGGTGACCTGGCGCGAACCGCACACCCCGGCGCCGGACGGCCCCGCGACCCG
>NZ_KE387128.1:0-939 GCF_000430445.1 Saccharomonospora iraqiensis subsp. iraqiensis | reverse complement strand
CCGCCGCCACGGCGGCCAGCGCCGCGGCGGCCACCTGGGCGGGCCGCAGCGCCGAATCCGCCGATCGGCCACCCTCGGCACGCCTGTCGTCCTCGGTCATGTTCCCGATCCGTTCGCGACTGAACTGCTGTCCCCTCAACGAACGAATCGTTTACCGTGCTCCCCGCGTTTTGCGGACGTGACCACCGTTACCGGAGTTCCCGCGAAGGTCCACAACGGACGATCGGTGCGGTGACCGGGCGGGCACGGCCCGTGGCCGCCCGGTCCCGTACAGCGCGCCCGGTCACCGCGACGGCACGGCGGACGGTGCCCCGACCGTCCGGTTCCGACCGGCGGCCCATCCGGACACCGCCATCGCCACGCTCACGGCCAGCAACAGCAGCAGCGGGGCGGTCCAACCGCCGGTGGCGCCGAACAACGCGCCGAACGCCACCGGCCCCGCCGCACCGAGCGAGTACCCCACGAGCTGCACCATGCTCGACAGCGACCTGGCCGCGGCCGCGTCGTGGGCACGCAGGACCAGCACGGTGAACGCGAAGGAGATGCCCGCGCCCTGCACGACTCCGCCGACCGCCACCCAGGCGGGCCACGCCGACGGCCACAGCAGCAGACCGACGCCCAGCACGACCCAGCCGCAGACGATGCCCAGGCCCAGCCAACTCTGGTTCGGACGACGCCCGGACAGCAGCGGGATCAGCAGCGTCCCGCCGATCCCCAGCAGCTGGAAGGCGGACATCGCGCCGCCGGCGAGGTCCGGTGCCACCCCGACGTCCTCGATCAGCAACGTCGGCAGCCACGCGGTGACGGCGTAGTAACTGATCGACTGGCAGCCGAGGAACACCGCGACCGCCCAGGCGAGCGGCTCCCGCCACATCCGCGGGTCCCGTGTCCGCCCACCCGGCGGCGCGTCCGGGTCCGCCGCGTCCGGCACCCGTTCCC
>NZ_AICW01000001.1 GCF_000430445.1 Saccharomonospora iraqiensis subsp. iraqiensis | reverse complement strand
CGAGGCCGGAACCGCCGTTGTGCGTGCCCGCGGTGGACGCCCGCTCCGCGTCGGGACCGGCGACCCGGCTGATCAGTTCGGTGGGGCGGTCGGCGGCCTCCGCGTCCGGGCCGATCGTGATGGCGGCGGGCCGGGACTCACCGGCCTCGCCCGCGGCCACCAGCACCGGCTCCTCGCCGAACGACCGCATCCGCGTCGACTGGGCCGTCAGCGCGACGCGCTCCCAGAGGACCTCGCCCCCGAGCAGCGTCTGCAGGCTCTCCCGGAGGGTGCTCAGCTCGGTCCGCAACGCCTCGAGCTCCGCCTGCGAGGCCGCCTCGGCACGCTGCCGCGCCTCGACCTCCCGCTGCCGCGCCTCGGCCTCGACCTCGCGCTCGAACTCGCGACGGGCCGCGACCTCCTTCTCGAGCTCCAGCTCGTAGATCCGCTGAGCCTTCTCCGCCGACTTCTCGCTCGCCGCCGCGGCCCTGCGGTTCTTCACGGCCACCAGCGTCCCGATCAGCGCCGCCCACAACGCGGCCACGACCGCGAGCCGGACCCAACGGAGGTCGTCGGTGAGCACCAGCGCGAGGGTGGCGCCGATGGCGAGGAGGAAGCCGACGGTCAGCCACGGCCGACCGGACGATCGGTCGTGCGCGTCGTCACCCACGCCAGTCATGCCGATACCGTACCTTCCGGTGACCTCGTCGAGACCTTCTCGGTACTTCGAGCGGTGGGTTGCGTGCGCTAACCGGTCGGCGGTTGACCGCGGCCCCGATCACCCTCGTCCGGTGTCCGGCAGTTGTACTCCAACCACAGCGCCGCACCGATCAACGCCGCGGCACTGACCACCCCGACGATCGTGGCGGGCAGGTCGTCCGCGGCGGCCGTGACCCGCCCGGAACGGGGCCCCAGGTAGGCCAACGCACCGAGCCACGCGCCGCCCATCAGCGCCCCGAGCAGCGAGGACGCCTTGGCCAGCGCGACCGTCCGGGCGATGCCCAGCCCGGTGACGACCCGGTGCTCGCGGATCCGGGCGCGCACGACGAACGCGAGCACGAACTCCGCCACCGCCAGCACGAGCAGGGTCGTCCCGGCCAGGGTGGGCAGGGCGGGCAGGGACTGATATGCGGCGCGGAACAACGGGAACGTCAGTCCGAAACCGAGCACCGCGGCGACGACGAGATCCCGTGCCCGCGTGAACTGCATGGTCCCACCGTACCCACGGCACACGAGGCGCATCCGACGGTGACCTCCCGCGGCACCGCCGACGGCACTACGGCGCCGGGTCCGCCGGTATGAGCTCCACGTGGACCGAACCCGCCGAACCGACCGCATTGGACACCCCACGGTCGAACGTCGCGAGCGCACCACCCCGAGCGACCGCCAGGGCGACGAGATGCACGTCGGTCAACTGCCGGGAGGTACTCAATCCCGTCAGATCGAACGGAGGCCGGAGAAGGCGACTGGTGTCCGGCCAGAATTCGTGGGACCCGATCTCACACAGTGCTTCGAGCACGCGCATCGCTTCCCGCGGTGCTGCCGCACCGGGAATCACACGGTTGTTGGAGGAGACCCGCACGAAACCGAGTTCCGTGACCGGCGTCGTCGCCCAGCCCTGCGCACTGATCCGCTCGAACCACTCCCGCGCAGGCCGATGGTGTACGTGGTTGGGCCACCCGAGCGCGACCAGGACATTGACGTCGAGCAATCGCGCGCCACCGCTGTCACTCGTCGAGTGCACGTTCCACCATGTCGACAGTGATCATCGGCGCGTCGGGAGCGACATCGAATGTGGGGAAGGTCGAGGAATCCCGTTGATCCGGAATCAACCCCCGACGAGCCAGGTCAGACACGACGTCACCCAGCGACCGGTTCTCACTTTGCGCGATGGCACGGGCTGCCGCGAGCACGCTGTCGTCGATGTCGAGTGTCGTCCGCATACGTCCACCATAGCACTCGTACCGACCAGAGCATCGACGCATCGGCGCATCAGAGGGTCAGGTCCGGGCGGTGGTGGACGTCGTCGTGGTCGGATCGGGGGAGGGCGGCCAGCAGGTCGGCGGCCCGGCCCCGACCGGGTACCTCGGCGTCCGGGTCGATCTCCAGCCAGGGAATGAGCACCGTCGCCCGGTCGGCCGTGCCCGGGTGCGGCAGCAGCAGATCGGGATCGTCACTGCGGACGTCGTCCACGGTCACGACGTCGACGTCGAGGGTGCGCGGGCCCCACCGTGTCTCACGCACCCGCTCGGCACGCCGCTCCAGGTCCTGGGCGGTGCGCAGCCAGTCCCGATGGTCCCGGGACGGGTCGTCGACCACGCACACCGCGTTGAGGAAGTCCGGCTGGTCGGTCACCCCCCACGGCTTCGTCTCGTAGACACCGGAGACGGACACCAGCACGTCCCGCAGGCCGTCGACGGCCAGCCGCAGGTAGGACAACCGGTCGCCGAGGTTCGAGCCGAGGGAGAGGACGGCCCTGCTCACGGCGTCCGCCCCGGTCCCTGGTCGCCCGGGTGATCGGGCCCCGTGACGTCGTGCCTGCCGCGGGTGAGGGTCACCGCGACGTCGGTGAACGTCCTCGGGATCGGTGCCGACGGCTTGTGCAGGGTGACCTCGACGCGCCGGATCCGCTCGTCGGTGAGGACCTCGTCGGCCACCCGGCCGGCCACGCTCTCGATCAGATCCTGCGGCGGTCCCGCGACGATGTCGGCCGCGGACGCGGCGAGCGCACCGTAGTCGAGCGTGTCGGACAGATCGTCCGTGGCGGCGGCCGGGGCGAGATCGAGCCACACCGTCAGGTCGAGGACGAACTCCTGCCCGTCCCGGCGCTCGTGTTCGAACACCCCGTGCCTGCCGAAGACCCGCAGGCCGGTGAGGGTGATCCGGTCGCCGTCCGCGGACGGCGCCGCACCACCGGCGGCCGGGTCGGTGCCGGGTGCGCGATCGGACACGGGGTCAGGCACGGCCGCGCCGCCAC
>NZ_KE387127.1:24854-28699 GCF_000430445.1 Saccharomonospora iraqiensis subsp. iraqiensis | reverse complement strand
CATGCGCCGCCCCGCGTCGGCCCCCGTCGACGCCGAGCCGCCGGAGGTCGCGGTGCGGGTCTCGGACGGCCCACCGGGCCGGCTGCTCGTGCTGGCGTCCCGGTACCAGGCGGGGTGGTCGGCCACGGTCGACGGCGACGAGGTCCCGATCCGGTCCGTGTGGTCGGGTCAGGTGGGGGTCCCGGTGCCGGCGCGGGAGTCCGAGGTCACCGTCTCCTACGACGGGACCCGGCACGACCTGCTCCTCCTCGGCCAGGTGACGGCCCTGCTGTTCACCGTGTTCACCGCGGTCCCGTCGCGCAGGGTGCCGTGAAGGACCCCTTCGCTGCACGGGACGCAGCCAAGGAGGCCCTCACGGCGTCACACGCAGGCAAGGAGGCCTTCACGGCGTCACACGCGGGGAAGGGGTCCTTCACGGCACACGCCGGGAGTGTGGTCAGCCGCCGTCGATGATGTCGGGTTCGACGCCGAGGTAGTTGGCGACCTGTTCGACGAGCACGTCGTGGACGAGTTCCGCGAGCTCGACCGGGTCCTTCGCCCGCGCCTCCAGTGGGCGGCGGTAGAGCACGATGCGGGCGCGGGTGGGCAGGCCCGTCCGGTCGACCCCGGCCGGGACCAGGCGGGACAGCGGCACCGCACCGTCCAGCAGCACCCCCTCGGCCTCCGGGGACGGGATCTCGGTGTCCACCTCGGGGACGTCGTCGACGGCGACGTCCAGCTCCGTCAGGTCGTGCCGCCAGCGGGCCTCGATCGGTTCGAGCGCGTCGAGCACCAGCGCGTCGAACTTCTCGGCACGGCTCGACGCCGCGGGGAGGGTGGACGGGTACAGCGGTCCGCGCAGCCCGCGTCCGTGCCGGTCCCGGCGCCGCCGCTGTCGCGAACTACGAGCCATAGCCGGGAAGGGTACGCGCCCACGGTCGGGGCGTTTCCGGTGTGTCGGCGGTACGGGAGCCGTCGTGGCAGCTACAGTGGGACACCGTGCGGAGCGTGCGGAAGTGTTCGCGGACGGGTTGCCTCGAACCCGCGGTTGCCACGCTGACCTACGCCTACAGCGACTCGACCGCGGTGGTGGGGCCACTGGCCACGGCCTCGGAACCCCACTCGTACGACCTCTGCGAGGCCCACGCCCTCAGTCTCACCGCGCCGAAGGGCTGGGAGGTCGTCCGCCACGAGGGTGAGTTCTCCGCACCCGAACCGTCCAGCGACGAGCTCACGGCGCTGGCCGAGGCCGTCCGGGAGGCGGGCCGCTCCGATCGCCGGGCCCCCGCCTCGGATCCGCAGCCGGAGGAACCGCAGCCCGGGGGAGGCGTCCGCCGGGGGCACCTCCGGGTTCTGCCCGGCCGCGCCTGACCGTCCGTGACGTGTCGGTAGGCTCCCCTGCGGGTATCGAGGCTTGCGGAGAGTCGAACGCGACCGTGAGCCGGAAGCCAACGTCGACGACGATCGGGGAGAGGCGTGACAGACCTGTCGGCCATCGTGAAGGCCTACGACATCCGTGGGGTCGTCGGTGAGGACCTCACCGAGGAACTGGTCACCGACTTCGGGGCCGCCTTCGCCCTGCTGATCAAGCCGGACTCGCCCTCGGTCGTCGTCGGCCACGACATGCGCGACTCCTCGCCGGGCCTGGCCGCCGCCTTCGCCGAGGGGGTCACCGCACAGGGACTCGACGTCGTCTCGATCGGTCTGGCCAGCACGGACGAGCTCTACTTCGCCTCGGGGGCGCTCAACATGCCCGGGGCGATGTTCACCGCGAGCCACAACCCGGCCCGGTACAACGGGATCAAGCTCTGCCGTGCGGGCGCGGCCCCGGTGGGGCAGGACTCGGGCCTGGCGGAGATCCGCGACACCGTGGAGCACGGGGTGCCCGAGTTCGGGGGGCAGACGGGCGGCGTCACCGAACGCGACGTCCTCCCCGACTACGCCGACCACCTGCGCACGTTGGTGGACCTCACCGCGATCCGCCCGCTGACCGTCGTGGTCGACGCGGGCAACGGCATGGGTGGGCTGACCGTGCCCCGGGTGCTCGACGGGCTGCCGGTCACCGTCGATCCCCTGTACTTCGAACTCGACGGCACGTTCCCGAACCACGAGGCCAACCCGCTCGACCCGGCCAACCTCGTCGACCTGCAGGCCAGGGTGCGCGAGGTCGGTGCCGACCTCGGCCTGGCCTTCGACGGCGACGCCGACCGTTGCTTCGTGGTGGACGAGAACGGTGACCCGGTCCCGCCGAGCGCGATCACCGCGCTGGTGGCCACGCGCGAACTCGCGAAGGAACCCGGCGGGACGATCATCCACAACCTGATCACGTCCAAGGCGGTCCCGGAGATCGTCACCGAGCACGGGGGCAAGCCCGTGCGCACCCGGGTCGGGCACTCGTTCATCAAGGAGACGATGGCCCGCACCAACGCGATCTTCGGCGGCGAGCACTCGGCGCACTACTACTTCCGGGACTTCTGGCGGGCCGACACCGGCATGCTGGCGGCCCTGCACGTGCTCGCCGCGCTCGGGGAGCAGGAGGGCACCCTGTCCGCGCTGACGGCGGACTACACCCGCTACGTCGCCTCCGGCGAGATCAACTCGACGGTCGACGACCAGGCCGCCCGGCAGGCCGCGGTGCGCGAGGCGTTCGCCCGGCGCGGCGGCACGATCGACGAGTTGGACGGCCTGACGGTCGACCTCGGCGAATCGGGCTGGTTCAATCTCCGGGCGTCCAACACGGAGCCGCTGCTGCGGTTGAACGTGGAGGCACCCGACGAGGCGGCGATGCGCGCGTTGACCGACGAGGTGCTCGCCCTCCTCCGCGACTGACCTTCGCCTCCCGCCTGTTCCGCCGAGAGTGGTAGAGAGGAATCATGGCCGTCACGCTTGATGCGCAGCTCCTCGAGGTTCTCGCCTGTCCCGCCGCCGACCACGCGCCGTTGCGGCCGGGGACACCCGACGACCCGGACGCCGACGCGCTGACCTGTACGTCCTGTGGCCGCGTGTACGAGGTGCGCGACGGGATCCCGGTGTTGCTGCTCGATGAGGCGGATCTCCCGGACACCGACTCCGATGGTGGGGACCAGCGCGCGAAGGACGAGCCCGACGGTGCTTGACGACACCCTGCTCGACGACCCGGAGCGGTTGTCCGACGCCGACGTCGAGGGCCTGTTGCGTGCGGTCGCCACGGCGGGCGCACAGGTGCGTGCCACCGCCGAGACCGCGGCGGAGGTCGACCTGGCCGGGCGGCTCGAGGGCGGCAGACCCCGCAGTCTGGTGTTGCTGCGCCGTCCCGGCGCCGGGGACTCCGCGGCGTCGCTGCTGCACGCCCTGATCGCACCGGTGAGCCCGGTGCCGGTCGTGCTCGCGGACCTGGTGCCGGGCTGGGTCGGCGCGCTCGACGTGGTCGTCGCCCACACCGACGACCCCCAGGACCCGGACCTCGCGTCCTCGTTGGAGCGGGCGGCGCGGTTCGGCGCCACGGTGGTGCTCTCGGCTCCCCCGGACGGTCCGGTCGCCTCGGCCGTCGCGGGTCGGGCGGTGCTGTTGCCGCCCCGGGTCACCGTCCCACCCGGCCTGACGTGGGCGACGGCGTTGACGGCCGGGTTGCTCACCGCCGACGCCCTCGGGACCCCGGTGGGCGACGTGGCGGCGCTCGCCGATCTGCTGGACGCCGAGGCCGGACGGTGCCACCCGGGTCAGGAATCGTTCGCCAACCCGGCCAAGTCGCTCGCGCTGCGGATGGCCGACCGCGTCCCGCTGCTGTGGGGGCTCGACGAGACCGCGGTGGCGGTCGCCCGGCACGGTGCGCACACGCTGGCCGCGTACGCGGCGGTCGTCGCGGACGCGGCCGGGTACCGCCGGGC
>NZ_KE387127.1:18845-24754 GCF_000430445.1 Saccharomonospora iraqiensis subsp. iraqiensis | reverse complement strand
CCGCGCCGCGGGGCGGGCGGTGGCGGACCCGGCGCGGGGGCGGGACGTGTTCGAGTCCGACGACGCGCTCCAGGCACGTTGTGGCCGGGTCTACGAGGAGCTCGCCGCGGCGGGCTGGCTCGCCCCCTGGCACGTGGTGGACGGCGCGGGCTCCGTGGACCCCGCGGAACTGGCCCGTGACGTGCTCACTCCGCCGACCCCGGGATGACCGACGGAGCGGGCCATGTCCGGAGGGTGACCGCGTGTCCCGGTGCGCCCGGTCCCGCTGCCGGCGTTACGTCGGGAAGTGGCCGAGCTGTCCGGACAGCTCCTCGGCCGCCTCGGCCATCGGCCGGATCAGCTGGTCGATGCGCTCCCGGGACAGCCGGTAGGCGGGTCCGGAGGCGCTCAACGCCGCGATGACGTCGCCCTCGGCCCCGTAGACCGGTACCGCGACGGCGTGCATGCCCACCTCGTACTCCTCGAAGCTGGCCGCGTACCCGTCCTCCACGATCCGCGCGAGCTCGCCGCGCAGTTCGCGCGGCAGCACGGTCGTGGCCGGTGTGCACGCCTCGAGTTCCCGGCTCAGCAGCGGGTCGCGGGTCTCGTCGTCCATGTGGGCGAGCAGCACCTTGCCGCTGGAGGTCGCGTGCAGCGGAGTGCGCCTGCCGGTCCAGTTCTGGGCGGTGACCGCGGCCGAACCGAAGGCCTGGCTGATGTTGATGGCGACGTCGCCGTCGGCGACCGCGATGTTCACCGTCTCGCCGAGCGCGTCCGCCAGCGTCTGGCAGGTCTGATTGCCCAGTTTGGCGAGGTCCATACGCCCGGTCGCGGCCCCGGCGAGCCGCACGATGCCGAACCCGATCGCGTACTTGCCGCGTTCGCCGAGCTGCTCCACCATGTTGCGCATCTCCAGGGCGGTGACCAGTCTCGACGCCGTCGACTTGTGCACCCCGAGTTCGGCGGCGATGTCGGTGATCCCGGCCTCGCCCTCCCTGGCGAGCAGTTCGAGCACGGTGATCGCCCGGTCGACGGACTGGACAGGGCTCGTGGCGGCTTTGGCCTCATCAGAGTTCCGCATGACGCAACAGTAACCGGTCGACGCAAGGGCACGGGTCACGCCACCGTAAAACACCTCGCCGGCGAGAGGTCGAAGCACCTACGGCCGGGGCGCCGGAACGGACCCGGGGAGCGCCACGACCGGCGGGCCGTGCACGCGGGGTGGGGCGGTAGTGCGAATATGTCGGCATGAAGGCGCGTGTGCTGGTCGTCGACGACGACCCCGCTCTGGCTGAAATGTTGACCATCGTGCTCCGCGGTGAGGGGTTCGACACCACCGTGGTCTCCGACGGTTCGCGGGCACTTCCCGCCATGCGTGAACTGAAGCCCGACCTCGTGCTGCTGGACCTGATGCTCCCGGGCATGAACGGGATCGACGTGTGCAAGGCCATCCGCGCGGAGTCCGGGGTGCCGGTGGTCATGCTGACGGCCAAGAGCGACACGGTCGACATCGTGCTCGGGCTGGAGTCGGGCGCCGACGACTACGTCGTCAAGCCCTTCAAGCCGAAGGAGCTGGTGGCCCGGGTGCGCGCGCGGATGCGCCGGACCGAGGCCGAACCCGCCGAGCAGCTGACCATCGGTGACCTGTCGATCGACGTGCCGGGGCACGAGGTCACCCGGGACGGGGAGCCCATCGCGTTGACCCCGCTGGAGTTCGACCTGCTCGTCGCGCTCGCCCGCAAACCCCGCCAGGTCTTCACCCGCGAGGTCCTGCTGGAGCAGGTGTGGGGCTACCGGCACGCCGCGGACACCCGCCTGGTGAACGTGCACGTCCAGCGCCTGCGCTCGAAGGTCGAGAAGGATCCGGAGCATCCGGAGGTCGTTCTCACCGTCCGCGGCGTCGGCTACAAGGCCGGCCCCCCGTGAGGACACGGCACACTCGACCGGGACGGGGTCCGCGCGCCGGGGAGCGGCGGGCCGGGCGGTGAACGCGACCGCCGGATGGAGGTGACGGTGCCGCGTGAGGGAACCGCGGGAGGTGTCGGGCGCCCATCCCGACGCGGGTCCGCCGAGGGACGGCGGTCCGGGCATGAGTCGTGACCCGGTGTCGCCCGTGCGGTCGGTACTCACGTTCGGCAGTCGTGCCGCCTCGTACGGCCGCCGCGTCTCGGCCGCGTTCGGTGACGGTCGCTGCGGTTCCGGGTCACCGTGTCCACCCTGGCACTGTCGTCGGCGGTGGTGTTCGTGCTCGGGATGGTCCTGCAGAACCAGATCGTCGACCGGCTCGTCGACACCAAGGAGAGCGCGGCACTCAACCAGCTGCGGGTCGCGGTACGCACCGCCGAGAGCGAACTCGTCGGCGAAGCGGGGCGGGACGACGCCCTGCGCAATCGGCTCAACAACGCGCTGAAGAGCATCACGAACAACTCGCTGGCCACCCAGGACACGGAGAACTCGTCCGCGGGCGCGTTCGAACCGGTGCTGGCCGCGGGCGACGGGGACCGCGCGGGGGAACGGCCCGTCCACGCGGGTCCGTTCGACAAGGTGCCGACCGGGTTGCGCAACTACGTCGAGGGCAACCAGAAGGCCACCCAGTTCCACACCCCGCCGGGCGACTCGACCTATCTCGCCGTCGGCGCCCCGGTCACCTCGGCCACCCAGCCGATGCAGCTGTACCTGCTGTTCCCGCTGAGCACCGACCAGAAGACGGTCACCACGGTGCAGAGCACCATGCTCGTCGGGGGGCTGGGGCTGCTCGTGCTGCTCGCGGCGATCACGAACCTCGTCACACACCAGGTGGTCACCCCGGTGCGCAGGGCCGCCTCGGCGGCCGAGGACTTCGCGAACGGGGACCTGGACCGCAGACTCGACGTGCGCGGGGAGGACGACCTCGCGAAACTCGCCGACTCGTACAACGAGATGGCGACGAGCATCCAGGAGCAGATCCGGCAACTGGAGGAGTTCGGGCAGCTGCAACGCCGGTTCACCTCGGACGTCTCGCACGAGCTGCGCACGCCGCTGACGACGGTGCGCATGGCCGCGGACGTGCTGCACGCCTCCCGCGAGGAGTTCCCGGCCGGGCTCGCCCGCTCGGCGGAACTGCTCGTCGACGAGCTGGACCGGTTCGAGGCGCTGCTGCACGACCTGCTGGAGATCAGCCGGCTCGACGCCGGTGTCGAGGACCTCTCCGCCGAGCGCGGCGACGTCCGGCCCGTCGCGGAGCGGGCCGTCGAGCAGGTCAGTGCCATCGCGGGCAGTGCGGGCAGTCCCATCGAGCTGGAGCTGCCCGACGAGGAGGTGCACGCCGAGATCGACGCCCGGCGGGTCGAACGGATCCTCCGCAACCTCCTCGGCAACGCCGTCGACCACGGTGAGGGCCTCCCCGTACGCCTGCGGCTGGCCGCCGACGACCACGCGCTCGCGTTCACCGTGCGGGACTACGGTGTGGGGCTGCGCCCCGGGGAGGCGGAACTGGTCTTCAACCGCTTCTGGCGCGCCGACCCGTCCCGCAACCGGCGAACCGGCGGCACGGGTCTCGGCCTGGCGATCAGTCTGGAGGACGCGCGCCTGCACGGCGGGCAGCTGGAGGCGTGGGGCGAGCCGGGACACGGCTCGTGTTTCCGGCTCACCCTGCCGCTCACCCGGGACGAACCCGTCGAGCACAGCCCGCTGGGCCTGCCGCCGGACCCACCCGAGCGCTCCGGCGACGACACCGGGGACACCGACGACCGCGGCGACGAACCCGGGGACGCCGGGGACACCGACGCCGCGGTCACCGGGGATGTCGCCACGGACCGTGCCGACCCGGACGGTGCCGACCCGGGCGGTGCGCGCGCCGGGTATGACGGCGCCGGGAGCGGCGATACGGGCCGTGGTGGTGCGGCCGATGGTGCGGTCGGCGGTGCGGACGAGCAGCCGGGGCCCACCCCGGTGAGCCGCGCGGCGGGGTACGAGGACGGGCACGAGGAGGTGCGGTGAGCGGCGTGAGGCCGAGGTCGTCCGGGCGGCACGCCCGCATCGCGGGTGCGGTGCTGGCCCTCGTGCTGGTCGTGAGTGGCTGCGCGGCCATCCCCACCACGTCGCAGCCGAATCCCGTTCCGCAGGAGGGCGGCGGACAGGCGACCCAGGAGGTCCCGGAACCGGAACAGGGACTGGATCCGTTGTCGGTGGTCCGGCAGTTCGTCCGGGCGAGCGCACGACCCGCCAACGATCACGCGGCCGCCCGGGCCTACCTCAGCGAGTCCGCGCGCGAGCGGTGGCAGCCGGACGACAGCCTGACCGTGATCCGCAACGAGTTCGGCACCGTGTATCTGGGTGAGGAGGAGGCACCGGACCCGGAGAACCGTCGGGTCGTGTCCCTCCGCGCCTCCGAACTCGGGCGACTGACCTCGGACAACGCGTTCGTCTCCGTCAGCGGGGACTTCGAGGAACCGGTGCGGGTCGGCAAACAGCCGAACGGGGAGTGGCGCATCGTCGACGCGCCCGGAACCGTGCTGATCACGGAGAGCGACTTCTCCGAGTCGTACTTCGAGGTGCCGGTCTACTTCTTCTCGCCGGACTCGTCGGTGCCGGTGCCGGACCCCCGCTACGTGGTCGCGCGGCCCCGTTCGGGGTTGTCCGCGCGGGTCGTCGACCTGGTGCTCGGCGGCCCCTCGAACGGGCTCGCCGGTGCGGTGGTGAACCCGCTCGGCGAATCGGCGGAACTCGACAGCAACGTGGACACGGCACCCGACGGGGCGCTGGTGGTCCCGCTGACGGGGATCACCGAGGAGAGCGAGAAGGTCCGGGAACGGATGGCCGTCCAGGTGGTGCGGTCGTTGCAGCACGTGACCACGAGCCGTATCCGGTTGCTCTCGGACGGGGTGGCGCTGGTTCCGGGCACACTCGACTGGCGGCCGGGCGACCTGCCCGCGTACGAGTCGATCACCTCGCCGAGCTCGGAGCTTCCCGGCCTCATGACCACGGAGGCGGGCCGGATCCGCTCCCTGGACACGGGTGCGCCCGTCCACGGGCCGCTCGGCCGCGGTGCCTACGACGTCGAGAGCGCCGCGCAGTCGATCAACGGCCAGCAGCTCGCCGTGGTGGAGGACCTCGGCGACGGTGGCCGCCGTCTGCGGGTGGGCGACTACGGTTCGGCGGGGCAGGTCGTCGACCTGTCCGCCGAGCGGTTGACCCGACCGACCTGGCGACCGCCGTCGTCGAACGAGTCCAAGTCGAGCGAGCTGTGGACCGTCCGGGACGGGAAGTCGATCGTGCGTGTCCAGCGTGACCCGGACGGCGCGTGGGCGCCGCAACCGGTCACCGTCAGCGAACTCCCGGACGAGGGAGCCATCACCGCGCTGCGGTTGTCCCGGGACGGAACGCGGGCCGCGCTCGTGGTGAACGGCACCCTCTGGGTCGCCTCCGTGGTACGCACGAGCTCGGAGGTCTCGCTCCGGTCGCCGCGCGCGCTGAAGAGCGACATCCTCACCTCGGCGGTCGACGTCGACTGGAGCTCGCAGGACACCCTGGTCGTGGCGACCTCGTCCGAGTGGCGGCCGGTCGTGCGGGTCTCGGTCGACGGCTTCGAGCACGACACGTTCAACAGCTCCAACCTCGGGCCACCGACCGAGGCCGTCACCGCCGCGCCGGGCCGGCAGATCGTGGTGGCCGACACGCACGGGTTGTGGACGGCCGGGGAGGTCGGCGCGGTGTGGGTGCCGCACCCGCACAGCAGGCCGGGTGCCGAGCCGTTCTACCCGGGCTGAGGTGTCGGATCCGCGGGGACTGTCGGTGGTCGGCGGCAGTCTGGAGCGGTGACGACCCGTGTGTTTCGGACGGCCCGCGCCCTCGGCCGGACGGGCCTCGACCTGCTGGTGTCCACGTCGTGTGCGGGCTGCGGCGCGCCCGGGGCCGCGTGCTGCGCGGACTGCGCGGCGGTACTGGACCGG
>NZ_KE387127.1:12710-18745 GCF_000430445.1 Saccharomonospora iraqiensis subsp. iraqiensis | reverse complement strand
TGCGGCACCTGAGCCACGCCATGGCCGCCCAGCCGGACGCGGACCGGTCGGTGGCGGCGGCCGCGATGCTGCGTCTCGGGGGGTTCGCCCCCGCGACGATGCAGTCGCTCGCCGCGCGTGCGGCGAGCTCGCTGTCCGGACGCCTGTTCAACGTGGTCGTGAGCAACTCGCCCGGTCCACAACGGCCCCGGTACGCGGGCCCTGCGAGGATGACCGAGATCTACCCGGTGATGCCGCTCGCGCGGAACCAGGCGCTCGCGGTCGGCATCACCTCGTACGACGGCGGGGTCCACGTCGGATTGAACGGTGACCGGAAGGCGTTGTCCGACGTCGACGTCCTCGCCGGCATGGTCACCGACGCGCTCGAGGAACTGAAAGGGACGATCTGGTGAGGGTCTACGTACCTGCCACAGTGCGCATGCTCCGGGAACTCGTCGACCACGGTGAGGTGCTCCCCGTCAACGGGACGGCGTTCGCGCTGACCCCGGCGTTGCGCGAGTCGTACACCAGCGGCACGACCGAGGAACTGGAATACGCCGCGCTCACCGAGGCGGCCAGGGCCTCGCTGCGGCTGCTGGCGGCCGAGCGGGACTCCGACGGTGCCGACGCCGACGGTGGGGATTCCGACGGTGGAGGTGCCGACGGTGCCGATGCCACGGACGGGGATGCCGACGGTGTGCCGGCGGACCCGGACCGGGCCGGGGGGAAGCACCCGCCGCGGCGGGTCGTCATCTCGGCCGACCCGGAGGAGGTGACGCTGCGCCCCGACCTGGACCACGCCGTCGTGCGGCTGTCCGGTCCCGTCCCGTTGGACACGGTGGCCGCGGTGCACGTGGACACCCCGGACGCGGAGAGCGCCGTGCTGGCCGCGGCGCCGGTGATCGACGACGCCGATCTGGGTGACGAGGACGCCGAGCTCGCCCTCGGCGACGCCGAGGACCACGAACTCGCCTGGTACGCGCCGCAGGAACTGCCCTTCCTCCTCGAACTCATGTAACCATGTGTCCGCGCACCGCCCACAAGGCGGACGAACAACGGAAAGGCGGGACACCATGGACGCTGTCACATCCGTACCGGTACCGGCGAACGAGCCGGTGCACACCTACGCCCCGGGGACCCCGGGACGCGGGTCACTGGAACGCAGACTGGCCGAACTCGAGGCCGAGCGCGTCGACCTCACCCAGACGATCGGCGGGCGGCACCGGCTCGCCGGCGGTGACCGGTTCGACGTCGTGCAACCGCACGACCACCGGCACGTGCTGGGGGTGGCCGCGCAGGCCACGGACAACGACGTCGCCGAGGCGGTCACCGCCGCGAAGTCGGCGGCACGGGGGTGGAGCGAACTCCCCTTCGACGAACGCGCGGCGGTGTTCCTGCGGGCGGCCGACCTGATCGCCGGGCCCTGGCGGGACACCATCAACGCGGCGACGATGCTCGGCCAGTCGAAATCGGTGCAGCAGGCCGAGATCGACGCGGCCTGCGAACTGATCGACTTCCTGCGGTTCAACGTCGCCTACGCGCGGCGCATCCTCGCCGAGCAGCCGAACTCCGTCCCCGGGGCCTGGAACCGGATGGAGTACCGCCCGCTCGACGGGTTCGTCGTCGCCATCACGCCGTTCAACTTCACCGCGATCGCGGGCAATCTGCCGTCCGCACCCGCGCTGATGGGCAACACGGTCGTGTGGAAGCCGACGCCGTCGCAACAGCTGGCCGCCCACTACACCATGCGGGTCTTCGAGGAGGCGGGACTGCCGCCCGGGGTGATCAACATGGTCACCGGCGACGGGCGGGCCGTCAGCGAGGTCGCCCTGCCCGACCCCGGCTTCGCCGGGCTGCACTTCACCGGGTCGACGGCGACGTTCAAGCACCTGTGGCGCACCATCGCGGACAACCTGGACAACTACGGGTGCTACCCGCGCATCGTCGGGGAGACCGGCGGCAAGGACTTCGTCGTCGCCCACCCGTCGGCGGACCCCGAGAAGCTGGTCACCGCTCTGGTCCGGGGGGCGTTCGAGTACCAGGGGCAGAAGTGCTCGGCCGTGTCCCGCGCCTACGTGCCGCGCTCGCTGTGGAACGACGGGCTGCGGGACCGGCTCGCCGACCTCACGAAGACGGTCACCTACGGCGACGTCACCGACCTGTCGAACTTCGGCGGGGCGGTCATCGACGCGCGGGCGTTCGCCAAGCACCGGGACCTGCTGGCGCAGGTGCGCGACGACCCGTCCGTGGAGACCCTGGTCGGCGGAGGATGCGACGACCGTGTCGGGTGGTTCGTCGAGCCGACGGTGCTGGTGTCGGACGATCCGGCGCACACGCTGTTCTCCACCGAGTACTTCGGTCCGATCATGGCGGTGCACGTCTACCCGGACGGTGACTACGAACGCATCCTCGACGTGGTCGACCGCAGCGCCCCGTACGGATTGACCGGGGCGGTCTTCGCCGACGACCGGGCGGCGGTGCAGCAGGCGCACCGCGCGCTGCGGCACGCGGCGGGCAACTTCTACGTCAACGACAAGCCCACCGGGTCGATCGTCGGGCAGCAGCCGTTCGGCGGGTCACGGGCCTCGGGCACCAACGACAAGGCCGGGTCGATGTTCAACCTGTTGCGGTGGACCAGCCCCCGGGCGATCAAGGAGACCTTCGTGGCCCCGACCGACATCACCTACCCGCACATGGGCTGAGCGGGAGGCGGGCACCGGAGGGCTGCCTCCGCAGACGGACCGGGGCCCCGGATCGGTGTGATCCGGGGCCCCGGGCTCCTGCGGGTAGAGGGGGTTCAGTTGCCGCCGGGCATGTCCGCACTCTCGAACTGGGTGACCTGGTCCGCCGGGGGCGCCTCGATGGTCACCGGCGTGCCCCAGTCGCTGTAGTTCATCACCATGGAGGCCGACCGGCCCATGACATCCAGGTTCATCTCGATGCGCCGGGGCAGGTTCTGGGAGTCGAGGTAGAGCTCCATGGGGATCGTGGTGTCCTGCGAGGGCTGAGGCTCGGCGCGGAGTTGCTCACCGCCCATCATCGCCGCGGCCTTCGTCATGTCGAGCTCGACCGTGTATCGGGTCACCTGTTCACCGTCGAGGGTCGTTTCCCGGGTGTCGACGATCTCGCCGCCGTACTGCTCGAGCTGTTCGAGCACCTTGGTCGGATCGCTCTGCTCGGCCATACCGGCACCACCGCCCATGGCCTCGGCCATCGGATTGTCGCCGTCCAGGGACATCTCGACCCACGGCTTGTCCGTCCCGGTGCCGGGCTCCGCCCCCTGCACCTGCGGCATCTTCATGTACATCGTCCGGTCGACCAGGCGCATCTCGATGGATCGGCCCTGCACGTCCATGGTCATGCTCATCGCCGTGTCCGTCCCGGCGTACCGGGCCTCGCCCTCGGCCCGCATCGTCTGCCCCATCCCCGTCGTCTCCATGCTGAAGCGCGACGAACTGGCCTCGGACGCCTTGTCGGAGGACGAGGAGACGAGTTCGGAGAGGTTCATGAACCCGCCATCGCCCCCGGTGCCCCCGGTGCCACCGGTGCCCCCGGACGCCCGGCCGTCGACCGTGTTCCCGCAGCCCGCGAGTGCCAGGACGAACGCGGCCGCGCCCGCGGCGAGAGCCGATCTGCGCATGCTTGCCCCCTCGTTGTCGAGTCTGTGTTGCCGGCTCGGACCTGCCCGCCGGCCGGACGGTTCCCCATTCGGGTGAAACGTGACCCGTATCACCAGCCACTCGCGTGCCCCGGCGATCGGGTTCGGTGCGGGCACCGTACCCCCGGTCAGCCCTCCGGCACCTCCGTGCCCGCGCGGGACTGCAGCAGTCGGCGCAGCGAGTCGAGCCGTCCCGGGGTGGCGTCCCCGTCGGTGACGACCCGGTCGAGGACGCAGTCCGGGTCCTTCGGTGGCCCGAGGTGGCCGCAGTTCGGCGGGCACTCCTCGGCCGCCTCGGCGAACTCGGGGAACGCGGCCACCAGCTGGTCCGGTGTCACGTGCGCGAGGCCGAACGACCGGATGCCGGGGGTGTCGACCACCCAGCCACCGTCGGGCAGCGGCAGCGCGACCGCCCCCACCGAGGTGTGCCGACCCTTGCCGACCGCGCTGACCTCCCCCGTGGCGAGCCCGGCCTCCGGCACGACCCGGTTCACCAGGGTGGACTTGCCGACGCCGGAGTGACCCACCAACGCCGACACCCGGTCCCGCAGCCGCTCCCGCAGCTCGGGGTTGTCGGTGTCGTACCGGGTGACCACGGACGGCACCGCCAGGTCGGCGTAGGAGGCCAGCAGCTCGTCCGGGTCCGCGAGGTCCGCCTTCGTCAGGCACAGCACCGGTTCCAGCCCGCCCGTGTAGCAGGCGACCAGACACCGGTCGATGAATCCGCGTCTCGGCGGCGGGTCGGCCAGCGAGGTGACGATGAACAGCTGCTCGGCGTTCGCGACCACCACGCGCTCGTACGGGTCCGTGTCGTCGGCGGTGCGGCGCAGCACACTCGTCCGCTCGTCGACCCGCACGATCCGGGCGAGGGTGTCCGGCGCCCCGCTGGTGTCCCCGACCAGCCCCACCCGATCGCCCACCACGATCGGTGTGCGGCCCAGTTCCTTCGCCCGCATCGCCGTCACGACACGGTCCGCCGCACCGTCGACCGCGCACCGCCAGCGGCCCCGGTCCACCGAGAGCACCATCGCGCCGACCGCGTCCGGGTGCGTGGGGCGCTGCTTGCTCCGGGGCCGGGAGCCCTTGCCCGGCCGCACCCGGACGTCGCTCTCGTCGAACGTGCGCCAATCCCTGCGCGGCAAACCGTTCCACCTTCCTGGCCGGGATCGCCGCCGTGCCCTGCCGGGACAACGGCGGCGACACTGTCACCGACGATGATCCCGCATGCCACTCGCCACGGCCGCACAACCGTGCCAGGATGGCGTCCGGGTGGACCGACACACCCGGGTACGCCCGTGCCGCCGCCGGGGACACCGGCGGGGCGGACGGAGGACGGAGGACGGAGACCGATGTGCGGCCGGTACGCGGCGACGAAGGATCCCGCCGCGTTGATGCGGGAGTTCGACGCCCTCGACGGCACGGACGGTTCCGGGCGGGGGCCGGACTACAACGTCGCGCCGACCAGGGACGTGGTCACCGTGGTCCAGCGGCATCCGCGCGACGCCGACGGCAACCCGCTCGCCGACGAGCCGCCGGTGCGCAGCCTCCGGATGATGCGCTGGGGACTGGTGCCGTTCTGGGCGAAGGACCCGTCCGTCGGTGCGAAGATGATCAACACCCGGGCCGAGACCGCGCGGGAGAAGCCCGCGTTCCGCAAGGCGCTGTCCCGGCGGCGCTGCCTGGTGCCTGCCGACGGGTGGTACGAGTGGAAGGCGGCCGACGGGGGGAAGGGCCGCAAGGAGCCGTTCTTCACCACCACCCGCGACGGGTCCTCGTTGGCGTTCGCGGGGCTGTGGGAGACCTGGCGCGACCCGAAGGGCGAGACGGACTCCCCGCCGTTGATCACGTTCTCGATCATCACCACCGACGCGGTCGGCCCGCTCGCCGACATCCACCACCGGATGCCGCTGGCGCTGCCGTCCGACCGCTGGGCCGGGTGGCTCGACCCGGACCGTGCCGACGCGACCGACCTGCTCCGGCCGCCGGAGCGGGACTGGGTCGACACCCTGGAGCTGCGCCCGGTGTCCACCCGGGTGAACAGCGTGCGCAACAACGGGCCGGAACTCGTCGAGCGGGCGGAGCCCGAGCCCACCGACCTCGACGACGGCGCCACCGGCGCCCTGTTCGAATTGCCGAAGCAGTGACCGGACACGGTGGGACACGCCGATGACGGTCACCGAGATCGCCACCCCGCACGGCCCCGCCCGGGTCTCGGTCCACGGGTCCGACGAGGGCGTGGCCGCCCTGTTGCTCGGACACGGGGCCGGCGGCGGGATCGAGGCCCCGGACCTGGTCACCGTCACCCGCGCGGCGCGCGCCGCGGACGTGCACGTCGCGCTGGTGGAGCAGCCCTACCGCGTCGCCGGGCGACGGGCCCCGGCTCCCGCGAAGCAGCTCG
>NZ_KE387127.1:9115-12610 GCF_000430445.1 Saccharomonospora iraqiensis subsp. iraqiensis | reverse complement strand
GCCCGGACCGGCTTCCCGGACCGGCCGGGTCGGTCCCGCCGGATCACGCCGGCCCGGCCGGGTCGGCGGCCAGCCTGCGGAGGGGTTCGTCGGTGAGGCGGTACACGGTCCACTCGTCCATCGCCTCGGCCCCGAGCGAGGTGTAGAACCCGACGGCCGGGTTCCAGTCGAGCACCCACCATTCCAGGCGCGCGTACCCGTGGCGGACGCACTCCCCGGCCAGCGCCGCGAGCAGCGCCCTGCCGAGGCCGGTTCCCCGGGCCTCCGGACGCACGAACAGGTCCTCGAGGTAGATGCCGTGCACGCCGCGCCAGGTGGAGAAGTTGAGGAACCAGAGGGCGAACCCGACGATCCGGCCGTCCACCTCCGCGACGTGCCCGTAGAGGGCGGGCGCGGGGCCGAACAGCGCGGTGCGCAGTTGCCCGGCGGTGAGGTGGCACTCCTGCGGGGCCTTCTCGTACTCGGCGAGTTCATGGACGAGGGTGACGACGGTCTCGACGTCGGCGTCCCGGACACGGCGGATGCGGTGGTCCACGGAGGGCTCCTCGGCGGCGGGTGACGGGTCCCCGTGAGCCTAGAACTCCGCGTCCGGCACGGATGTCGCCCGGTTCGGGGTGTCCCCGGCCGTCAGGACGGCGGAACGTTCAGGTGGCGGATCTGCGGAACGCCCCGCTGGCTTCCCAGCACGGTGATACTGGCCGGGTCGAACCGGAAGAAGCGCCCCGCCGCGGTGTCCAGCTCCAGCCAGCGGCTGATCAGGACCCGGCCGAAGTCGTCGTGGCCGACCAGCACCACCGGACGGTCGGACAGGGTCGACCGCAGGCGGCCCAGCACCCGGTCGGCCCGGGCGCGGACCGCGTCGGCGCTCTCCCCACCCGGGATCGGGTGCGTCCACACCGTCCAGCCCGGGACCCGCTCCCGGATCTCCGGGGTGGTCATCCCCTCGAAGTCGCCGTAGTCCCACTCGACGAGGTCCTCGCTGACCTCGCTGACCTCCAGACCGGCGAGCTCGGCGGTGTGCCGGGCACGGCGCAGGGGGCTGCTCAGCACGACCGCCGACGAGTCGTCGGACATCAGCGCGTAGGTCCGCCCCGCGGCGTGGGCCTGCCGTTCACCGACCGCGGTCAGCGGCAGATCGGTCCGCCCGGCGTGTCTGCCGGTGGCGGACCACTCGGTGTGCCCGTGGCGCAGGAGGAACAACGGGTGCTCGTGCGGGCCGGCGATCACGCCCGCAATATAGTCGCCCACACCCGATCGTGGGTGCCTGATCGGGTGGCCTGTCGCGGGCGGTGCCTCACGCGCCGGACGGCGCGTACGCGGCCCGCAGCGCGTCGTAGCGGGCCAGGCAGTCCTCGTAGCGGGGGAGGATCCCGTCCCGCCGGGCCTCGGCCAGGGTGGGTGCGGCGGCGTCCTTGTCGGACAGCACGGGCTCCGTGTCCGCGGGCCACGGCAGTCCCAGGGCCGGATCCAGCGGGTTCACGCCGTGCTCGGCGGCGGGGTTGTACCCGGTGGAGCACAGGTAGGCCAGGACCGTGTCGTCCTCCAGCGCGAGGAAGGCGTGGCCGAGGCCCTCGGCGAGATAGACGCCCCGGAAGTCGGTGCTGTCCAGCCGGACGGCCGCGTGCCTGCCGAACGTCGGGGACCCGACCCGCACGTCCACCACGACGTCGAGCAGCGCGCCGCGGGGGCAGTACACGTACTTCGCCTGACCCGGGGGTGTGTCGGCGAAGTGCACACCACGGACGACACCCGCGTGCGAGACGCTGTGGTTCGTCTGCGCCACCGACAGCGGATGGCCGACGGCGCGGAGGAACGCGGGCTCCTGGAACGGTGCGACGAACAGGCCCCTCCGGTCGGGAAAGACCGGGGGGACGAACTCGTAGGCGTCGGCCACGGGCAGCTCGCGCACGTCCATGCCGCGAGCATAGCGGCGGCACTCCCGCGGCCGGGAAGCCCGTCAAGCCGGACGTTCGTCTTGTGTTTTTGGTCCTGACCAGCGAATATCGGTCACGGTTCTGTGACGTCGACCGCACCCCCGCGACACCGGGGGCGGCCGGAGTGGCACACTGGACGAACCGCCGCGTCCGCGGCCACGGTGCGATGACGGACCGAACCTCAGCACCGGCCTCGACGGACGCCTCGTCGGCGACGGGCGCCACAGCGCCGTACTCGCCGTGGTACGAGCCCACATCACTGGGGATGCCATCGTCGATGGCCCCCGTTCTCTCTTCAGCCCTGGAGATTGACGTGTCCCAAGCTCAGGTGAGCGACGACGACATCTTCGCCGGTCACGAGGGTGGCAAACTCTCGATGACCGCGACCCGCCCGATCGCGCAGGCGCGCGACCTGTCCATCGCCTACACCCCCGGGGTAGCGAAGGTGAGCCGCGCGATCGCCGAGGACGAGACGCTGGCCCGGCGCTACACCTGGGCCGACCGCCTCGTCGCGGTCGTGAGCGACGGCACGGCGGTACTCGGGCTCGGTGACATCGGGGCGCGGGCGTCGCTGCCCGTGATGGAGGGCAAGTCGGTGCTGTTCAAGACCTTCGCGGGTCTGGACTCGATCCCGCTGGTGCTGGACACGACCGATGTCGACCAGGTCGTCGAGACACTGGTCCGGCTGCGGCCCTCGTTCGGTGCGGTCAACCTGGAGGACGTGTCCGCGCCGCGCTGTTTCGAGCTGGAGGACCGGCTCAAGGACGCGCTCGACTGCCCGGTGATGCACGACGACCAGCACGGCACGGCCATCGTGGTGCTCGCCGCGCTGCGGGGCGCCAACATGGTGCTCGACCGGTCCATCGCCGACCAGCGGGTCGTCGTGTCCGGTGCGGGGGCCGCCGGGGTGGCCTGCACCCGGATCCTGCAGGCGGCCGGGGTCGCCGACATCACCCTGCTCGACTCGAAGGGCATCCTGCACCCGGACCGGGAGGGGCTGACCCCGATCAAGGCCGAGCTCGCGGAGACGACGAACAACCGCGGGCTCACCGGCGGCATCGCCGAGGCGCTCGACGGTGCCGATGTGTTCCTCGGCCTGTCCAGTGGCCACGTGGACGAGGACCTGCTCAGCAGGATGGCACCCGATCCGATCGTGTTCGCCCTGTCGAACCCCGACCCGGAGGTGCATCCGGACGTCGCCCGCCGGTACTCGACGGTCGTCGCGACCGGGCGCAGCGACTTCCCGAACCAGATCAACAACGTGCTGGCCTTCCCCGGAATCTTCCGGGGTGCGCTGGACGCCGGTGCCCGGGCGATCACGGAGAACATGAAGCTGGCGGCGGCCGAGGCGATCGTCTCGGTGGCCGCCGACGAGCTGGCGCCCGACCACATCGTCCCGAGCCCGCTCGACCCCAGGGTGGCCGGTGAGGTGGCGGCCGCGGTGGCGAAGGCCGCCGAGTCGGACGGTGTGGCCACCGGCCCTCCGGAGTGGGAGGCGTAACGGTCCGGTCCACCGGGTCCCGCGTGCGCGCCGGGTGTGGCGTCGCGCGCGGGACCGGGG
>NZ_KE387127.1:6058-9015 GCF_000430445.1 Saccharomonospora iraqiensis subsp. iraqiensis | reverse complement strand
GCCGCCGCACGCCGGGGCGCGAGCGGATGCGGTGGTGCCGGCTCGGTACGGACCGGTCTGCGCGCCGTGGTGCCCGGGCGCCGCCGCGCCACCACGAAGAAGTCCTGCCCGCCGAGCAGCCACCAGCAGGGCGTCTGGTCCGGCCGCTGGACCCGGACCCGCTCGAAGACGTAGTAGTACAGCTCGTCGAGCGTGATGCGCTGGTCGAAGTCGTCATCGGCCGCGCCGGTGTCCAACGCCTCGATGAGCGCGGCGGTGAACACCGAACCCCGGTCCGTGTCGGGGTCGCCGTCACGGACCTCGCCACCCTCGAAGGCGTACTCGACAGCGGTGGAGGCGGTGAGGATCGCCAGACCCCGGCCCCGGCCGAAGCGTTCCTGCAGGCGCACGGACGGATCGGCCTTGGCGACCATGCCGCGCGGGAAGGCGCCGCTGTAGCAGCAGTCCAGGATGAGCAGGATGTGGCGCGAGCGGCAGGCCGCGATCCAGCGGTTCAGCTCGTCGGTCGACACCGCGCCGGCGTCCAGGTCGTCCAGGCGGGTGTCCGTCGCGCCCAGGAACAGCTCGCCCGCCGCGTCCTTGACGCCGTGTCCGGAGAAGTACAGCACCAGCACGTCGCCGGGTTCCCGGTCGGCGAAGAAGTCCCGGGTGGCGCTCGCCAGTTCGGCGGCGGTGGTGTCCACCAGCGTGCGCACGGAGTAGTCGCCGACGTCGGGATCGCCCAGCACGGCGCCGAGGGCGTCGACGTCCTGCGCGGGGGAGCGCAGCCTCCGCAGCGTGGGGTCGGTGTAGGTGCCGTTGCCGATCAGCAGGGCGTGGCCGGTCATCAGCCGGGCGTGTGCCGGTCGAGGAACGCCTCCAGCACGTGGTCGATCTGCTCGGTGGTCGCACCGGTGATCTCCAGCCGGTCGCCGTCGAGCTCCACGACGACCGAGCGGGACGTCACCGCGGTGGTCCACGCACGCAGTGTCTCGATCACCGTGGCCAGCGTCCGGCGCGAGGCCCCCACGGTCACCTCGAACCCGGTCACCAGCGCCGAGCCGAGCCCCTTCGCTCCCGGAGGCGCCTCGGCCACCGGTGCCGGGGAGGCCCGGAGCGAACCGACCGGCGCCTCCCGCAGCCTGCGGCCCAGCTCGGCGGTGTGGGCCTCGTGTTCCTCGGCGTCGACGACGGCGGTGTCGACCGTGATCGTCAACGACAGTGCGGCCATGTCCCGTGTACCTCCCCAGTGTCGACCGGCAGGGCGAGGTTACCGGGCCGGGCACGCGGCGTCACACCTCGTGCCCGCGGTGTCGTCAGCGCCGTCCGTCCGCGCCGTCCGTCACGGCCGTCCGTCACCGCTGTTCCGAGTGCCGCCACAGATCGGCGTAGCGCCCGCCCGCGGCCACCAGCTCGTCATGGGTCCCACGCTCGACGACCCGGCCGTGGTCGAGGACCACGATGACGTCCGCGCGTGCGGCGGTGGCCAGCCGGTGCGCGACCACGAACGTCGTCCGCCGCCGGGCCACCTCGTCGGTGGCGCGCAGCACCGTGGACTCGGTCGACGGGTCGAGCGCGGCGGTGGCCTCGTCCAGCAGCAGCACGTCCGGGTCGACCAGTTCCGCCCGCGCCAGCGCCACGAGCTGTCGTTGGCCCGCCGACAGGGACCGGCCGCGTTCGCCGACCTGCTGGTGGAAGCCGTCCGGCAGCGCCGCGATGCCCTCCAGCGCGCCGACCGCCCGGACGGCCTCCTCCACCTCGGCGTCGGTGGCGTCCGGGCGGCCGTACCGGACGTTGTCGGCGACCGTGCCGGAGAACAGGTGCGCCTCCTGCGGGACGACGCCGAGCCTGCCGCGCAGACCTTCGAGGTCGTAGTCGCGCACGTCCACCCCGTCGACGCTCACCTTGCCGCCGGTGACGTCGTAGAACCGCGCGACGAGTTTGACCACGGTGGACTTGCCCGCACCCGTGGCGCCCACCAGCGCCACCGTCGTGCCCGCGGGCACGTGCAGAGACACACCGTCCAGTGCGGGGGTGTCCGCGCCCGGGTAGGAGAAGTCGACGTCGATCAGATCCACCTCGCCGCGCAGCCGCGGCGGAACCGGCACGGGGTCGGCGGCGGGCGGCACCGACGTCGGGGTGCGCAGCAGGTCGCCGATGCGGCGCAGCCCCACCTTGGCCTGCTGGTAGCCGTCGAACACGGTGGACAGCTGCTGCACCGGGGAGAAGAACAGTCCCAGGTACAGCAGGAACGCCATCAGCACGCCCACCTGGAGGGTCCCGTCGGCGACCCGGCCCGCCCCGACGACCAGCACGACGACCTCGGCGATACCGGACAACAGGGTGACGAACGGGAAGTAGGTCGCGACGTAGCGCTGGGCCCGCAGCCGTGAACGCCGGTAGGCGTCGCTGCGGGAGGCGAACTCGCGCGCCGAGTGCCCCTCGCGGGTGTAGGCCTGGGCGACCCGCAGGCCGCTCACGTTCTCCTGCATGTCGGCGTTGACGGCGCTGACCCGCTCCCGCGCCTCGGTGTAGGCGGCCGAGGCCCGTTTGCGGAACACCAGCGTGGCCACCACCAGCACCGGCAGCACCGCGAAGACCGCGAGCGCCAGGCCCGGATCGGTGACCACCAGCGCGCCGCCGATCCCGAGGATCGTGAGCACGCTGACCACCGCGGTGGACAGCCCGGTCTGCAGGAACGTGGACAGCGCGTCCACGTCGGTGGTCATCCGGGTCATGATCCGGCCGGCCTGCTCGCGTTCGTAGTAGTCCAGCCCCAGGCGTTGCAGGTGGGCGAAGCTGCGCACCCGCAGCAGGTACAGCACGGACTCCCCGGTGCGGGCGGTCATCCGGGTCTGCACGTTGACCACCAGCCAGTCCAGGGCGATGATCAGCGCCCCCGCCCCGGCGGCGAGCAGGATCACCGACTCCGCCCCCGCACGGACGCCGTCGTCCACGCCGCGCTGGTAGAGCGCGGG
>NZ_KE387127.1:4169-5958 GCF_000430445.1 Saccharomonospora iraqiensis subsp. iraqiensis | reverse complement strand
CGCCCCCGCCCGCTCCGCCCGCACCGGACACCGCACGCCGGGAGGCGGCCTCCGCCAGTTCGGCGACCTCGTCGTCCGCGCCGGTGTCCGGCCACAGCTGCGGGGTCACGCCCGAGGCGTCGCGGACCGGCTCCGTACGCCGGTGGACCTTCTCGACGTCGTCGCCGGGGCCGGAGACCAGGTCGCGGAACAGCGCGCACCGGTCCTGCAGTTCGTCGGCGGTCCCGACGTCGACGACCGCGCCCTTGTCGAGCACCGCGATCCGGTCGGCCAGCGTCAGCGTGGAGCGCCGGTGGGCGATCAGGAGGGTGGTACGCGACCGGGTCACGCTGCGCAGGGTGTCGTGGATCGCCGCCTCGGTGACCGTGTCCACCGCCGAGGTGGCGTCGTCCAGGATCAGCACGCGCGGGTCGGTGAGCAGTGCACGGGCGAGGCCGACGCGCTGGCGTTGCCCGCCGGACAGGGTCAGGCCGCGTTCGCCGACCTGGGTGTCGTAGCCGTCGGGCAGCGCACGGATGAACTCGTGCGCCTCGGCGGCCCGCGCCGCGGCGACCACCTCCTCGTCCGTGGCGTCCGGCCTGCCGTAGGCGATGTTGCCGCGCACCGTGTCCGAGAACAGGAACGCCTCCTCGAACACCACCCCGACCGTGTGCCGCAGCTCGGTCAGCGACAGCTCCCGGACGTCGACCCCGCCGAGCCGGACGTGCCCCCGGTGCGGGTCGTAGAAGCGGGGCAGCAGCAGGGACAGGGTCGACTTGCCGGACCCGGCGGTGCCCACCAGCGCCAGCGTCTCGCCCTCCCGCGCGTGCAGGGTCAGCCCGTCGAGCACCGGGTCGTCGCGGGTGTAGCCGAAGCGCACGTCGTCGAACCGGACGTCGAGGGCGCCGTCCGGGACCGCCCGCGGATCCTCGGGGTCGCGGACCTCGGGTTGGGCGTCGATCAGCTCGTGCACCCGTTCGGCGCCCGCACGGGTGAGCTGGGCCTGCACGACCAGGCTCGCCAGCATCCGTGCGGGGCCCACCAGCGCGGAGACGTACGTGGCGAAGGCCAGGAACGTGCCCAGGCTGATCTCGCCGCGCAGCGCGAGGATCCCGCCGACGGCGAGCACGGCGACCTGGCCCGCCGCGGGCAGCGCCGAGGTGGTGGCCGTCGGCACCGCCGACAACCGGGCCGCCCGCAGGCGCTCGGCGAACAGGGTCCGCGCGGTCCCGTCGAGGGTGTCCACCTCCCGGGACTCCTGGCCGAACCCCTTCACCACGCGGACCCCGCTGACGGTCTCCTCGACCTGCTGGGCGACGTCGGCCGCACGCTGCTGGGCCGACCAGGTGGCGGGGAACAGCCGCTTGCGGCTGACGCCCACCACGATCCCCACGGCCGGTGCCACCACCAGCGCGATCAACGTCAGCAGCGGCGACATCCACAGCATCGCGCCCAGCGCGAGCCCGGCGAACACCACCGACCCGGTGGACAGCGGCACCTGCATCAGGAACCCGGTCACCAGCTGGAGGTCGGTGATCGCGCGGGAGACGATCTGACCGGTCCGCAGCGAGTCCTGCTTCCCGCCGTCGAGCCGGGACACCGAGGCGAACACGTCCCGGCGGAGGTCGTGCTGCACGTCGAGGGCCAGCCGGCCGCCCAGGTAGCGGCGGGCGAACGCGCTGCCGAACGCGAGCACCTGCAGGGCGAGCAGCCCGCCCGCGAGCAGGCCCAGCCGGGAGGTGTCCCCGTCGACGGCGTCGTCCACCGCCTCCCGGACCAGCAGGGGTGTGGCGGCCTGCAGCCCGACCCC
>NZ_KE387127.1:0-4069 GCF_000430445.1 Saccharomonospora iraqiensis subsp. iraqiensis | reverse complement strand
CCTGCTGGCCTCGCACGCCGAGGCGACGGAGGCGGGCCCGGTGACCTCCCCGATGCCGGGCACGGTGCTGGTGGTGAAGGCCGAACCTGGGCAGGTCGTCGCCGCCGGTGCGCCGTTGCTGGTGGTCGAGGCCATGAAGATGGAGCACACCATCACCGCGCCGGTCGACGGCGTGGTCACCGAACTGAACGTGCGTGCGGGCCAGCAGGTCGCGCTCGACGAACCACTCGCCCTGGTGACCCCGGAGGAAGGCACAGCATGATCGACGACCGGCTCGACGAGGAGTACGAGGCGCTGCGGCGGACCGTGCGGGACTTCGCGCGCGCCGAGGTGGCCCCGGTGATCGGGGACTACTACGAACGCGAGGAGTTCCCGTACGACCTGGTCGCGGGGATGGCCGGGATGGGCCTGTTCGGCCTGCCGTTCCCCGAGGAGCACGGCGGCATGGGCGGGGACTACTTCGCGCTGTGCCTGGCGCTGGAGGAACTCGCCCGGGTCGACTCCTCCGTGGCGATCACGCTGGAGGCCGGGGTCTCGCTCGGCGCGATGCCGCTGTACCGGTTCGGCACCGAGGAACAGAAGCGGCGGTGGCTGCCCGCGCTGTGCGCGGGTGAGAAGCTCGGCGCGTTCGGTCTCACCGAGCCCGGCGGCGGCTCCGACGCCGGGGCCACGCGGACGTCGGCGACCCTGGACGGGGACGAGTGGGTGATCAACGGCAGCAAGTCGTTCATCACCAACTCCGGCACCGACATCACCAGCCTGGTCACCGTGACCGCCGTGACCGGCAGCAAGCCGGACGGCGGCAAGGAGATCTCGACGATCATCGTGCCCGCGGGCACACCCGGGTTCACGGTGGCGCCGAAGTACTCGAAGGTCGGCTGGAACGCCTCCGACACCCACGAGCTCGCGTTCGACGACTGCCGGGTGCCCGCGCAGAACCTGCTCGGCGAGCGCGGCCGCGGGTACGCGCAGTTCCTGTCCATCCTGGACGAGGGTCGGATCGCGATCGCCGCGCTGAGCGTCGGACTGGCGCAGGGGTGTGTCGACGAGTGCCTGCGTTACGTGCGTGAGCGGGAGGCGTTCGGCGGGCCCATCGGGCGGTACCAGACCATCCAGTTCAAGCTCGCCGACATGGAGATGCGGGTGCACACCGCGCGGCTGGCGTATTACCAGGCGGCGGCGAAGATGCTGCGCGGCGAGCCGTTCAAGAAGGAGGCGGCCATCGCGAAGCTGACCGCGTCCAACGCCGCGATGGACAACTCCCGCGAGGCCACCCAGATCTTCGGCGGCTACGGCTTCATGAACGAGACCCCGGTGGGCCGTTTCTACCGCGACGCCAAGATCCTGGAGATCGGCGAAGGCACCAGCGAGGTCCAACGCATGCTCATCGCCCGCGAACTCGGCCTCACCCCGGCGTGAGGTGTTGCCGTGAAGGGCACATTCACTGCGCCAGATGCAGTGAATGTGCCCCTCACGGCCCCTGACGCAGGGGAAGTGCCCCTCACGGCAACACCCGGGTGGCCCGCTCAGGAGGCCGCGCGGAGGGAGTCGTGGGTGGGGGCGTCCGGGACGCCGGGGGCGCGGTGGGTGGCGAACTCCCTGCGCAGAACGGGGACCACCTCCTCGCCGAGGATGTCCAGCTGCTCCAGCACGGTCTTCAGCGGCAGGCCCGCGTGGTCCATCAGGAACAGCTGACGCTGGTAGTCGCCGACGTACTCCCGGAAGCCCAGGGTGCGGTCGATGACCTGCTGCGGGCTGCCCACCGTCAACGGGGTCTGCGTGGAGAACTCCTCCAGGGACGGCCCGCCGCCGTACACCGGCGCGTGGTCGAAGTAGGGCCGGAACTCGCGCACCGCGTCCTGCGAGTTGGGCCGCATGAACACCTGGCCGCCGAGGCCGACGATCGCCTGCTCCGGGTCGCCGTGCCCGTGGTGGGCGAACCGTTCCCGGTACAGCGCCACCATCCGTTTCGTGTGCTCGGCGGGCCAGAAGATGTGGTTGTGGAAGAACCCGTCGCCGTAGTAGGCGGCCTGCTCGGCGATCTGCGGACTGCGGATCGAGCCGTGCCACACGAACGGTGGCACCCCGTCCAGCGGACGCGGGGTGGCCGTGAAGCCCTGCAACGGCGTGCGGAACCGGCCCTCCCAGTCCACGACGTCCTCCCGCCAGAGGCGGTGCAGCAGTTCGTAGTTCTCGATCGCCAGGGGAATGCCCTGGCGGATGTCCTGCCCGAACCACGGATACACCGGCGGGGTGTTGCCCCGGCCGAGCATCACGTCCACCCGGCCGTCGGCCAGGTGTTGCAGCATCGCGAAATCCTCGGCGATCTTCACCGGGTCGCTGGTGGTGATCAGGGTGGTCGCCGTGGACAGGATCAGCCGCTCGGTGCGGGCGGCGATGTAGCCGAGCATGGTCGTCGGCGACGACGGCACGAACGGCGGGTTGTGGTGCTCGCCGGTGGCGAAGACGTCGAGGCCGACCTCCTCGGCCTTGAGCGCGATCCGCACCATCGCCTTGATGCGCTCGTGCTCGGTGGGCGTACGCCCGTCGGTGGGGTCGGGCGTGACGTCCCCGACGCTGAAGACCCCGAACTGCATGTCGTCACCACGCTCACGAAGTAGTTGTCCGTTCAACTACCACTGTAGCGCGGTGCCGGTGCCCACCGTCCCCGGCCGGGTCCGGCGGGCACCGGATCACCTGGTCAGCCGTCCTGTGCGGGCAGGATGCGGCCGCGCACCTCGCCGAACCCGAGCCTGCCGCCGTCGGTGGCCGGTGCGGTCGCGGTGAGGGTCACCTCGTCGCCGTCGGCCAGGAACGTCCGCTGCTCCCCGTTGATCTCCAGCGGTTCTTTGCCGTTCCAGGTGAGCTCGATGAACGCGCCCCGCTGGTGCTTCTCCGGCCCGGAGATCGTGCCCGAGGCGTAGAGGTCGCCCGTGCGGCTGGTCGCGCCGTTGACCGTGAGGTGGGCCAGCATCTGCGCGGGCGACCAGTACATCTCCCGGTACGGCGGGCGGGAGACCTCCCGCCCGTTCCACTCCACGACGAACTCGATGTCCAGGCCCCAGTCCTGACGCTCGCGCAGGTACGGCAGCGGTTCGGGGTCCTGGCCGGGCAGCGGCACCCGGGCCGCCTCCAGCGCGGCGAGCGGCACCACCCACGGCGAGACCGAGGTGGCGAAGCTCTTGCCGAGGTTCGGGCCGAGCGGTACGTACTCCCACGCCTGGATGTCCCGGGCGGACCAGTCGTTGACCAGCACCGCGCCGAACACCCGGTCGGCGAACTCGTCGGTGGACACGGACTCACCCAGCGCGGACCCGGTGCCCACGACGAAGCCCAGCTCGGCCTCGATGTCCAGCCGTCGGGAGCCGCCGAACGACGGGACCTGCTCGTCGGGGGCCTTGCGCTGGCCGCTGGGCCGGACGATGTCGGTGCCGGAGACCACGACCGTGCCCGCGCGTCCGTGGTAGCCGACCGGCAGGTGCTTCCAGTTCGGCATCAGCGGCTCGGCGTCCGGGCGGAACAGCCTGCCGAGGTTGGAGGCGTGGTGCTCGGAGGCGTAGAAGTCGACGTAGTCGGCCACCTCCACGGGCAGGTGCAGCGTCACCTCCGACACCGGGTACACCGCGTGGTCCGGCACGTCGCCGGAGACCAGCTCGTGGACCCGGTTCCGCACCTCGTCCCAGCGGGCCCGGCCCTGGGCCATGAAGTCGTTCAACGACGGCCGGGCGAACACGTCGTCGCCGAGCGTGGCCGCCAGGTCGACCACCGAATCGGCGACCCGGACCCCGACCCGGGGGTCGGTGCCCGGGGTCGAGAACACGCCGTAGGGCAGGTTGGCGAGGCCGAAGGGGGAGCCCTCCGGGATGGTGATGCGGGTCACGTGCTGACTCCTTCTCCGCGCACGACCGACCCGTCGACCAGGCCGAGGTCGACGAGCTCGGCGAGCGGCTCGGTGATACTGCAGGTCCCGAACGACACGAACGCCTCCCGGGCGGCGGCGGTGCGCCGCGGCCCGAGCTCACGCACCCGGGAGGCGACCGTGCCGGCGTCCCGCTCGGCGAGCACGGCG
>NZ_KE387126.1:12561-14933 GCF_000430445.1 Saccharomonospora iraqiensis subsp. iraqiensis | reverse complement strand
GCGCCCGCCCCGGCCAGCCGGGAGATCGTGGGCAGCGCGGCGCGCACCCGGCCGTCGTCGGTGATCCGGTCGCCGTCCAGCGGGACGTTCAGGTCGGCGCGCACCAGCACGCGCCGACCCGCCACGCCCTCGCCGATCAGATCGTCGAGAGTCTTCACCGGCATGGTTCAGGACAGCTTCGAACCGACGAGCCCGGCCAGGTCCACGAGGCGGTTGGAGTAGCCCCACTCGTTGTCGTACCAGCCGACGACCTTGACCTGGTTGCCGATCACCTTGGTCAGCGGCGCGTCGTAGATGCAGGAGGCCGGGTCGGTGACGATGTCACTGGAGACGAGCGGCTCCTCGCTGTAGCGCAGGATGCCCGCGAGCGGCCCCTCGGCGGCGGCGCGGTAGGCGGCGTTGATGTCGTCGAGCGAGGCGCTCTTGGACAGCGTCACGGTCAGGTCGGTGGACGAGCCGGTCGGCACCGGCACGCGCAGCGCGTAGCCGTCCAGCTTGCCGTTCAGCTCCGGCAGCACCAGCCCGATCGCCTTCGCGGCGCCGGTGGAGGTCGGCACGATGTTCAGCGCGGCGGCGCGGGCCCTGCGCAGGTCCTTGTGCGGGCCGTCCTGCAGGTTCTGGTCGGCGGTGTAGGCGTGCACCGTGGTCATCAGGCCCTGCTCGATGCCGAACTCGTCGTGCAGCACCTTCGCCAGCGGCGCGAGGCAGTTGGTGGTGCAGGAGGCGTTCGAGATGATCGTCTGCGAGCCGTCGTAGGCGGAGTCGTTGGCCCCGAGCACGACGGTGAGGTCCTCGTTCTTCGCCGGTGCGGAGATGATCACCTTCTTCGCGCCCCCGGCGAGGTGCGCCTTGGCCGCCTCGGCGTCGGTGAAGAAGCCGGTGGACTCCACGACCACGTCCACACCGAGGTCGCCCCACGGCAGCTTGGCCGGGTCCTTCTCGGCGAGGGCCTTGATCGTCTTCCCGCCCACGACGATGCCCTCGTCGTTGGTGGTGACCTCCTCGCTCAACCGGCCCAGGACGCTGTCGTACTTGAGCAGGTGAGCCATCGTGGCGACGTCACCGAGATCGTTGAAGGCGACCACCTCGACGTCCTGGCCGCTCGCCTGCACGGCGCGGAAGAAGTTGCGGCCGATCCGGCCGAAGCCGTTGACGCCTACGCGAACCGTCACTGCTCTACTCTCCTCGGGGGGCTCGGCCCGGGCCCGGCCCGGGCTGACACTCGTCGGGTTCACCCGCCACCCTAGCGTGTTGGCCAGGGTCCGACCGGAATACCCCGGCGGGAGACGTGGCCCACCGCGGGCGACCGGCGGAATCGATTAAGAACCGGTCGTGCACCGCCGCCGTGCGCCGGTCGGCGGGCGTGCGCCGGGGCGCCTCCGGCGTGGGTCAGGACCGGGAGGTCGGGGGCGGGGAGACGTCCCCGCGCCACTCACCGGTCTCCCGGCCGCGGCGCTCGATGAACTCCTTGAACCGGTGCATGTCCCCGTCGATCCGCTTCTCCAGCACCCCGGTCCGGTCGGCGACCTTCTCCAGGAAGCCCTCGGGATCGATGTCCATCTGCGCCGTCACGCGCGTGTGGTCGGGGTCGAGCCGGTGGAACGTGATCACGCCGGCGTGCCGCGGCCCGGAGTCGGACGCCCAGGCGACCCGCTCGTCCGGGTGCTGTTCGGTGATCGTCGCGTCGAACTCCCGGGTGACGGTGCCCACCCGGGTGACCCACCGGGTGTGCGTGTCGTCGAGCTGCCGGACCTGTTCGACGCCCTCCATGAACTCCGGGAAGGACTCGAACTGGGTCCACTGGTTGTACACCGCGGACAGCGGCGCCTCGACGTCGACGGCCTTCATCACGGTGCTCATCGACTCACCTCCTCGGGTCCTCGGCCACCCCGCCCGTCCCGGGGACGGTCCGGGTGCCGGTGCATCACCGTCCGCCGGACGGGTACCCGAGGCCGCATGGCACACACACCGGAGCCGGACCCGGCGACCGTGCGGGCGGTGGGAAAGGTCACCGAGGCGCTGGAGGTGGTCGAGCAGGCACGCGGCCACCTGTACGCGTTCCACCGCCTCACCGGGACCGCGGACTTCACCGTGGAGGAGGCCGCCACCCTGCTGCGGGAGGCGGGCCACGCCGACCTCGCCGCGCGGCTGGACCGGGAGCTCGTCGGCCGCAACGTCCTCCCCGGCCGCTGGACCTACCAGGTGGTCGAGGACTACGAGGACACCTACTACGACCCGTTCCGGGAGCTCGCCGCGCGGGCACGGGCGCTGACCCCGGGGCAGCGGCACGCGCACGAGGCCGAGCTCAAACGCACCCGGCGCACCCCGGGGATGCCCGGCCACGAGGCCGAACCCGCCGACGTCGCCGGGGA
>NZ_KE387126.1:8906-12461 GCF_000430445.1 Saccharomonospora iraqiensis subsp. iraqiensis | reverse complement strand
GCACGACCTCGGCGATGCCCGCGACGTCGCCCTCCGTGGCGGCCTCCCGCAGGGCGAACCGACGGTACTCGGACTTGCGCGGCACCCCGTCCTCGAACACCACCAGCGAGGCCACCACGTCGGTCCCGCCCAGGTGGCTGATGTCCACGCACTCGATGCGCAGCGGCGCGGTGTCCAGCCCCAGGTACTCCTGCAGCTCGGACAACGCGGCCGACCGCGCCGTGAGGTCCCCGGCCCGGCGCAGCTTGTGCTGGGCGAACGCCTCCTCGGCGTTGCGCGCCACCGTGTCGGCGAGCTGCCGCTTGTCGCCCCGCTGCGGCACCCGCAACCGCACCCGCGAGCCGCGCAGCCGGGACAGCCACTGCTCCATCGCGTCGGCGTCGGCGGGAAGCGCGGGCACCAGCACCTCGCGCGGCACCGGTGAGGCGTCCGTGGGGGCCTCGGCGGCGAGATCGATCTGTTCGGCGTAGAACTGCCCGAGGAACTGCTCCACGAGCGCGGGCACGTCCATGTCCTCGACCTTGTCGATCACCCAGCCGCGCTGTCCGCGCACCCGGCCGCCCCGGACGTGGAAGACCTGGACCGCGGCCTGGAGATCGTCGTGCGCGAAGGCGACGACGTCGGCGTCGGTGCCGTCGCCGAGCACCACCGCCTGCTTCTCCATCGCCCGGCGCAGCGCGCCCAGGTCGTCCCGCAGCCGCGCCGCGCGCTCGAACTCGAGCTGCTCGGACGCGGCGGCCATCTCCCGTTCCAGCCTGCGGATCATCACGTCGGTGCGCCCGGCCAGGAAGTCACAGAAGTCGTCGACGATCTGCCGGTGCTCGTCCTCGGTGACGTTGCCCACGCACGGGGCCGAGCACTTGTCGATGTAGCCGAGCAGACAGGGCCGCCCGATCTGGGCGTGCCTGCGGAACACCCCGTCGGAGCAGGTCCGGGCGGGGAACACCCGCAGCAGCAGGTCCAGGGTCTCCCGGATCGCCCAGGCGTGGGCGTACGGGCCGAAGTACCGCACGCCCTTCTTCCGCGGGCCGCGGTAGACGTGCAACCGGGGATAGCGCTCGTGCGCGGTGACCGCGAGCACCGGGTAGGTCTTGTCGTCGCGGTAGCGGACGTTGAACCGCGGGTCGAACTCCTTGATCCAGTTGTACTCCAGCTGGAGCGCCTCCACCTCAGTGGAGACCACCGTCCACTCCACGCCCGCCGCCGTGGTGACCATCTGGCGGGTGCGCGGGTGCAGCCCGGACAGGTCCGCGAAGTACGAGTTCAGCCGCGCGCGCAGGTTCTTCGCCTTGCCGACGTAGACGACGCGCCCGGTGGGGTCGCGGAACTTGTACACCCCGGGCTCCTCGGGGATGCTTCCCGGGGCCGGACGGTAGGTGGACGGATCAGCCACGCTCCCAGCTTATGGCGGACGGCGACACCGCCGGTCGGCCCCCGTCACCGCGTGGCGGCACGCGCTAGGGCCCGGACGTACAGGCCGTTATACGCTTCGCGCGGTGCGGTGGAGGCGGTCGCGGGCGGCGTCCCACGGGTGTGCGATTCTCCCGGCATGCGCATCGCGACGTGGAACGTCAACTCCGTCGGCGCCCGGCTGCCGAGGTTGACGGCGTGGCTGCAGCGGGTCGAACCGGACGTGCTGTGCCTGCAGGAGCTCAAGTGCGGTGCCGAGGCCTTCCCCCGCGCCGAGGTCGCCGAACTCGGCTACGACGTCGCGTGCCACGGCGACGGCCGGTGGAACGGCGTCGCCGTGCTGTCCCGGGTGGGGCTGGCCGACGTCACCCGCGGCCTGATCGACGAGCCCGCCTACGACAACGCCACCCAGCCGCGCGCCGTCGGCGCGACCTGCGACGGGGTGCGGGTGTGGTCGGTCTACGTCCCCAACGGACGCGAGCCGGGGCACCCGCACTACGCCTACAAGCTGCGGTGGCTGGAGGCCCTGCACGGCACCGTGGCCGCCGAGGGCGGCGCCGACCGGCCGTTCGCGGTCCTGGGCGACTTCAACGTCGCCCCCACCGACGAGGACGTGTGGGACATCTCCCTGTTCACCGACTCCACCCACGTCACCGGACCGGAGCGGGAGGCGCTGACCGCGCTGACCGACGCGGGGCTGCGTGAGGTGGTGCCGCGGCCGCTGAAGTACGACCGGCCCTACACCTACTGGGACTACCGGCAGCTCGCGTTCCCGAAGAACAAGGGGATGCGCATCGACCTCGTGTACACCGACGGCACGCTGGCCGACGCGGTCACCGACGCCTACGTCGACCGCGAGGAACGCAAGGGCAAGGGCGCCTCGGACCACGCCCCCGTCGTCGTCGAGTTCGGTCGCTGACCGGTCGGTCGCCGACCGGCTCCGGTCTCCGACCGGCTCCAGTCTCCGACCGGCTTCCGTCTCCGACCGGCTTCCGTCTCCGACCGGCTTCCGTCTCCGACCGCCACGGAGCCGGTCCCCACGCCGTCCCGCACGGCGGCGGTGGGCGGTTGTGCTGTCCTGTCCGCGGTCCGGACCATGGTCGGGTGACCGGAGATTCGCAGGCATCGCTTTCCTCCCCGTCCGACCGCCCGCACACCGGGGACCCCCGGGTCTCCCCGTCCGGGCCCCCGACCTCCGGCCGCGCCGAGGCCGTCAAGGCCGCGGTGGCGGTGAGTGTGACCGTCGTCCTGTGGGCGTCGGCGTTCGTCGCCATCCGTGCGGTGGGCCACGACCTCTCCCCCGCGCCGCTGGCGCTGCTGCGCCTCGCCGTGGCCTCGGTGGTCCTCACGGTGCTGGTGACCGTGTCCCGGCGGCGGCTCCCGCGCGTGCCGCGGGGCCGGGTGCCGCTGCTGCTGACCGCCGCCTACGGCGTGCTGTGGCTGGCCGGCTACACCGTCGCGCTGAACGGCGCGGAACAGCACCTGGACGCGGGGACGGCGGCCCTGCTGGTGAACATCTCCCCACTGCTCGTGGCGTTCGCGGCGGGTGCGCTGCTCGGGGAGGGATTGCCCCGGCCGCTGCTGATCGGAGCGCTCGTGGGACTCGGCGGGGTGGCGGTGATCGGGCTCGGTTCCGACGGCCGCGGCGACCGGGTCGGGGTGCTGCTGTGCCTGCTGGCCGCCGTGCTCTACGCCGCGGGTGTGGTGATCCAGAAGATCACCCTGCGCCGGGTCGACGGCGCGACGGTCACCTGGTTCGGCTGCCTGGTGGCCACCGCCGCGCTGCTGCCGTTCACGCCCACCCTGCTGGCCGAACTCGGCTCCGCCCCGCCGGCGGCGGTGCTGGGCGCGGTGTACCTGGGCGCGTTCCCCACCGCGATCGGCTTCAGCACCTGGGCCTACGCACTCCGGCGCACGGACGCGGGCAGGCTCGCCGCGACGACCTACGCCGTGCCCGCCGTGTCCGTGCTGCTGTCCTGGGCGGTGCTGCACGAGGTACCCACCGTGTACGGCTTCGTCGGCGGCGCGGTCTGCCTGATCGGCGTCGCGATCGCCCGCTACCGGCCCCGGCGAGGCGCTCCGGCGGGCACACCCGCGCCGGCGACGGAGTCCGCACACGTCGACTCGCGGGCTTGAGACGTCGAC
>NZ_KE387126.1:4458-8806 GCF_000430445.1 Saccharomonospora iraqiensis subsp. iraqiensis | reverse complement strand
CGACCGGTCCCGCCCGGCGTCCCCGCGCGCCCGGAGTCACCGGGGGACGGCGTGCCGCCGTCCGGACGGGTCGCCTCCCCGGGGGATCCGGGGGCGGTCGGTGGCGGGGACGGTTCCCACAACGGGTCGGGCTCGGGACGGCGCACGCCGTCCTGCATACCAGTCCGCCGCTCACCCGGCGGCGGCACGGCGCAGGGCGTCGGCGCGGTCGGTGCGTTCCCACGGCAGGTCGAGGTCGTCCCGGCCGAAGTGCCCGTAGGCCGACGTCTGCGCGTACAGCGGGCGCAGCAGGTCGAGATCGCGCACGATCGCGGCCGGACGCAGGTCGAAGACCTCGTCGATCGCGTGCTCGATCCGGCCGGGGTCCACGGTCTCGGTGCCGAAGGTCTCCACGAACAGCCCGACCGGGGCGGCCCGGCCGATCGCGTAGGCCACCTGCACCTCGATCCGGGCGGCCAGCCCCGCCGCGACGACGTTCTTGGCGACCCACCGCACGGCGTACGAGGCCGAGCGGTCCACCTTCGACGGGTCCTTGCCGGAGAAGGCGCCGCCGCCGTGCCGCGCCATCCCGCCGTAGGTGTCCACGATGATCTTGCGGCCGGTCACCCCCGCGTCCCCCATCGGGCCGCCGACGACGAACCGGCCGGTCGGGTTCACCAGCATGCGGGTGGCCGTGGTGTCCAACGCGACACCGTCCAGCACGGGCGCGGCGACGTGCTCGGACACCGCCTCCACCAGCGTGGGCTCCAGGTCGACCTCCCCGGCGTGCTGGGTGGAGACCACGACGGTGTCCAGCCGCACCGGACGGTCGCCCTCGTACTCGATGGTCACCTGGGTCTTGCCGTCCGGGCGCAGGTACGGCAGCTCGCCCTGTTTGCGCACGGTGGCCAGCCTGCGCGCGAGCCGGTGGGCCAGCGCGATGGGCAGCGGCATCAGCTCGGGGGTGTCCGAACAGGCGTAGCCGAACATCAGCCCCTGGTCGCCCGCGCCCTGCCGGTCCAGCTCGTCCGCCGGGTCCCCGGAGCCCGCGCCGTGCCTGCTTTCCCAGGCCGTGTCCACCCCCAGGGCGATGTCCGGCGACTGCGCGCCGATCGCCACGTTCACGCCGCAGGAGGCGCCGTCGAACCCCTTCGCCGACGAGTCGTAGCCGATGCCGAGGATCTTCTCCCGCACGATCGTGGGGATGTCGGCGTAGGCCTCCGTGGTGATCTCGCCGGCCACGTGCACCTGGCCGGTGGTGATCAGGGTCTCCACCGCCACGCGGCTGTGCGGGTCGGCCGCCAGCAGGGCGTCGAGCACGGAGTCGCTGACCGCGTCACAGATCTTGTCCGGGTGCCCCTCGGTCACCGACTCCGACGTGAACAGCCTGCGGTTCGACGCGCTCACGGGCGATCGCCCCATCCTCCGGCCGGACGGCCCTGCGCGGGCCGGTACTTGACGTGCTGTTCGTCGCAGCCTACTGGCCGGGCCCGGTGTCCCGCACCGCGTCGGCCACGGCGTCGAAGACCGCCGCGGCCAGTTCCGACTTGCGGCCGAGCGGGATGCGGCGTTCCGCACCGTCGGCCGTGAGCAGCCATCCGGTGTTGTGCTCGCTCTCGAACGCGCCGCCCTCGCCGACGGCGTTGAGCACGAGCAGATCGCAGCCCTTGCGCGCGAGTTTCGCCCGTCCGTGGTCGAGGACGTCGCCGTGCTCGTCCCCCGTCTCGGCGGCGAACCCGACCAGCAACCGACCCGGGCGCCCCCGTTCCACCAGCCCGGCGAGGATGTCCGGGTTGCGCTCCAGCGACACCGTGGGCGCGGAGCCGTCGTCGGTCTTCTTGATCTTGTGGCCCGCCGTGTCCGCGGGCCGGAAGTCGGCGACCGCGGCGGCCATCACGACCACGTCCGCCTCGGCGGCCGCGTGCTCGACGGCGTCGGCCATCTCCCGCGCGGTGGAGACGTCCACCACGTCCACCCCGGCCGGGGCGGGGAGGTCGCCCGTGTGCGCGGTCACGAGCGTGACCTCGGCACCGCGCTGCGCGGCGACCCGGGCCAGGGCGTAGCCCTGCCGGCCGGACGAGCGGTTGCCGAGGTACCGCACCGGGTCCAGCGGCTCCCGGGTACCGCCCGCGGAGACGGTGACGCGCAGCCCCTCCAGGTCCCGCGGCAGCGCCTCCGGGCGGGCGAGCAGCAGCTGCGCCAGGTCCACGATCTCGGCCGGGTCGGCGAGCCTGCCCTTGCCCGTGTCCGCGCCGGTCAACCGGCCCGAGGCCGGTTCGGTGACCACCACGCCCCGACCGCGCAGCAGCGCGACGTTGTCCCGGGTCGCCGGGTGTTCCCACATCTCGGTGTGCATGGCCGGGACGAACGCGACCGGACACCGGGCGGTGAGCAGCGTGTTGGTCAGCAGGTCGTCGGCGAGGCCGTGCGCCGCGCGGGCCAGCAGGTCGGCCGTCGCGGGGACCACGAGCACGAGGTCGGCCTCCCGGCCGACGCGGACGTGCTGCACCTCGGGCACCCGGGTGAACACCCCGGTCTCCACCGGGTTGCCGGACAACGCCTCGAACGTGGCCGCACCGACGAAGTGCAACGCCGACTCCGTGGGCACCACCCGGACGTCGTGCCCGGACTCCGTGAGCCCCCGGAGCACCTCACAGGCCTTGTAGGCGGCGATCCCGCCACCGACGCCGAGGACGACCCGGCCGCGCGTGCCCACCGGCCGGTTACTCCCCTTCGGTGTGCTCGAGCAGACCCGAGTGGATCTCCCGCAGCGCGATCGAGAGCGGCTTCTCCCTCGGCCCCGGCTCGACCAGCGGGCCGACGTACTCCAGCAGCCCCTCACCGAGCTGGGCGTAGTAGTCGTTGATCTGACGGGCGCGCTTGGCGGAGTAGATCACCAGCGCGTACTTCGAGCTGACCTTCTCCAGAAGGTCGTCGATCGGCGGGTTGGTGATGCCCTCGAGGGCCTCGCCCTGCGGCCCCAGCGTAATCGCGGTCACTGACTGTGCTCCGTCTCGTCGCAAGCGGTATTCCGGCCGGTCACCAAGCCTAGCAACTCCCGCGCGGCGGCCCGCACGTCGGCGTTCACGACGTGCGCGTCGAACTCCCCCGCGGCGGCGAGTTCGCGTTCGGCCTCCGTCAGCCGGGCCTGCACCGCCTCGTCGTGTTCGGTGCCGCGTCCGGTGAGCCTGCCGACCAGTTCGTCCCACGAGGGCGGCAGCAGCATCACCAGCCGCGCCTCGGGCATGGCCGCCCGCACCTGGCGCGCACCGTTGAGTTCGATCTCCAGGACGGCGGGCCTGCCCGCGTCCAGCATCCGCTCGACGGGGGCACGCGGCGTCCCGTAGCGGTTGCCCGCGAACTCCGCGTGTTCGAGCAGCTCGCCACGCCGGGCCAGGTCCTCGAAGGTCGGCCGGTCGACGAAGTGGTAGTGCTCGCCGTCCACCTCGCCCGCGCGGGCGGGGCGCGTGGTCACCGACACGCTGAAGAAGATGTCCGGGCACAACCGCCGGAGTTCGCCGACCACACTCGACTTGCCGACTCCGGACGGGCCCGAGACGACCGTGAGCCGGTGCCGGGTGGTCTCCCCCGGCGCCGGCTCACGGTGGGTCGCGCGGCCGCCCCGGGGGCCTGCCGCGTCGACGCCGCGGTCCTGCTCGCTCACTCGCCGCTGAACTCGGCGAGCAGCGCCTTCCGCTGACGGTCGCCGAGGCCACGCAGTCGACGGCTGGAGGCGATCTCCAGGCGCTCCATCGTCTGCTGTGCACGCACCTTGCCCACGCCCGGCAGGGCCTCCAACAGGGCGGAGACCTTCATCTTGCCGAGGACCTCGTCCTCGTCGGCCTGCTTCAGCACGTCGGCGAGGCTCGTGCCGCCGCGCTTGAGCCGTTCCTTGAGCTCCGCGCGAGCGCGGCGGGCGGCGGCGGCCTTCTCCAGCGCCGCAGCACGCTGTTCCTCGGTGAGCTGGGGAAGTGCCACGTTTTCCTCCGGTGTTACTCAAAATTCTGGGTGGGTGTGGCGACCGTACCCACCCCCGACCTGGACCTTCAATGCGGGGTGGCGTCGACCTGCGGGCCTGGCACGGACACACACCGCCCGGTGCCGGGCCGTGTACCGTGGTCTGCCCCGGTGTCGCGCCGGAATCCCCGTGACGCCACGGCAGTCACCCTAGTGCAAGATCAAAATGTACGTGGACCAGGGCAGCGATTCAGTCGACCCCGGGCGGATCGCCGGTGAGCGCACGGGTCGCGTCGTCCACCGCCGCCCGCAACGCGGCCGGATCGGGGCCGTGCCGCAGGATCTCCCGCGACGAGGCGGGCAGCACGTCCGGCAGGGCCGGTCCGAACACCCGGCGCAGGTCGTCGGCGGT
>NZ_KE387126.1:1819-4358 GCF_000430445.1 Saccharomonospora iraqiensis subsp. iraqiensis | reverse complement strand
GTGCCCGGGACCGGCCGCGTCCGGGGCGGGCGGCTCCGGGGCGCGGGTCCGGCGGACGGGTCGGGCTACAGGACGGTGCGCAGTCGGTCGGCGATCGTGCCGATCCGGCCCAGCACCCCGTTGACGAACCGCGGCGAGTCGTCGGTGGACAGCTCCCGGACCAGCCCGACCGCCTGGTCGATGGCCACCGGATCGGGCACGTCAGCGGCCCACAACAGCTCGTACAGACCGACCCGGAGCACCGCGAGGTCGACCGGGGGCATCCGCTCCAGCGACCACCCCTGCGCGTGCTCGGCCAGCAGCTCGTCGATGCGCTCGCGGTGGGCGCCCACCCCCTCGACCAGGGTGACCGTGTAGTCGTTGATCGCCTCGACCTCGGTCGCGCCGACCCGCTCCGCCAGCAGCGTCCGCGGATCGGTCTCCCGTTGCGCGGCCTCGTAGAGCAGTTCGACGGCACGCCGTCGGGCGTCGCGTCGACCGGGCGCCCCGCGGCGGGGGCGGGAGGGACGTGTGTCGTTCACCGTTGGCCGCCGTCCGCGCTCAGGCGCGGCCGAGATAGCGGCCGTCGCGGGTGTCGATCTTGATCTTCTCGCCGTTGCCGACGAACAGCGGCACCTGCACCTCGCCCCCGGTCTCCACCGTGGCCGGCTTGGTGCCGCCGGTGGACCGGTCGCCCTGCAGACCGGGTGCGGTCTCGGTGATGGTCAGCTCGACCGTCGTGGGCAGCTCCACGTACAGCGGTTTGCCCTCGTGCATCGCGATCTGCACGTCGGTGTTCTCCAGCAGGAACTTGGCACCCTCGCCGACCATGTCGCCGGAGATCTCCAGCTGGTCGAACGTCTCGCCGTCCATGAAGATGTAGTCGCTGCCGTCGTTGTAGAGGTAGGTCATCTGCCGTCGGTCGACGGTCGCGGTGTCGACCTTGGTTCCGGCGTTGAACGTCCGGTCCACCACCTTGCCGCTGGTGACGTTCTTCAGCGTCGTCCGGACGAACGCGCCGCCCTTGCCGGGCTTGACGTGCTGGAAGGTCACGACGGACCACAGCTGGCCGTCCAGGTTGAGGACCATGCCGTTCTTGAGGTCGTTGGTGGTGGCCACGAGTGTGCGTTCTCCTGTGTCGGGTGGGGCCGCCACTAGGCGACCACGAGTTCCTTGGTACTGACTGTGAGGAGCTCGGGAGTGCCCTCCCGCACGACGAGCGTGTCCTCGATCCGGACACCACCGCGCCCCGCCAGGTAGACCCCCGGCTCCACGGTGACCGCCATGCGGGCGGCCAGTGTACCGGCGCCACGCGGGGACAGGCTCGGCGCCTCGTGCACCGCCAGTCCCACGCCGTGTCCGAGACCGTGCGGGAAGTGTTCGCCGTACCCGTCCCCGGAGACCACGGTACGGGCCACCTCGTCCACCGACGAGACCTCCCGTCCCGGCCGCAGTGCCTCCGTGGCGGCGGTCTGCGCCCGCAGCACCAGGTCGTACAGCTCCCGCTGCCATCCGGCGGGTGGTCCGAGCACGACCGTGCGGGTCATGTCCGAGTGGTACCCGTCCACGACCGCACCGAAATCCATCTTCACCAGGTCCCCGCGCTCCAGGACCGCGTCGGTCGGCCGGTGGTGCGGGATCGCCGCGTGCGCCCCCGCGGCCACGATCGACTCGAACGCGGTGCCGTGCGCGCCGTGCTCGGCCATGCGGGTCTCCAGCTCGCGGGCCACCTCGCGTTCGGTCCGGCCCGGCCGCAGGTCCCCCCGGCCGAGCAGGTCGGCCAGCGCCCGGTCGGCGGCGGCACAGGCGGCCCGCAGCGCGGCGATCTCGGTGTCGTCCTTGACCGCCCGGAGCCGTTCGGTCAACCCCGGGGCCCGGCGGAGGTGGACGTGCTCGACGATCCCGGACAGCGCGGCGTGCTCCTCCACGGTGACGTGATCGCTGTCGAACCCGAGCCGGGCGTACTCCCGGGGGCTGCCGTCCGCCCGGCGCACCAGGGCGGCCGCGCTCGGGCGTTCGATGAGCCGCTGGAGATCCGGCACCTCGTCGGCGGCCCGGGCGGTGTAGCGGCCGTCGGTGCACAACACCGTCCCGTGCTCGGCGGTGTCGGCGCCCGTGCCCCCGTCGCCGTCGGTGTCGGTGCGCACCAGCAACGCGGCGGTGGACCCGGTGAACCCGGTCAGGTACCGGATGTTGACCGGATCGGTGACCAGCAGCGCGTCCAGGTCGGCCGCGGCCAGCTCGGCGCGCAGCGCGCGGCGGCGGTCCGCATGGATCTCGGGCATCCGCTCAGTCTACGGACGCCCCTCCCCCGACGGGTGCCCGGCGCACGGTCCACGACGCTACAGTGAGCCGATGCCGTCCTGGGTTCCGCGCGCGCTCGGCATGGCCGTGCTGCACGCCGCCGCCACCGTCGCGCTCGCCAAGATCGCCGTGTTCCATCCGACCGACGTCACGCCGATGACCGTCACCTCCCTGGCCGTGCTGGTCGGCGCCGCCGCCCTGTGGAGCGCGCTGGACGCCTGGCTGGGAGCCGACCGGCCGGGGCGTACGTGGTTCC
>NZ_KE387126.1:0-1719 GCF_000430445.1 Saccharomonospora iraqiensis subsp. iraqiensis | reverse complement strand
GTCCGCCCGCCAGCGGCCGTCGCCGAGCGGAACCAGGGTGTTCGCCGCGCCGACGGCCGCGGCGCGGGTGGTGACCTCGTCCGCGAGGTCGACGGCGGCCCGTTTCCCCGGCATGGTCACCGACAGGCCCGCCCACTCCGGGCCGAGGTGACGCACGAAGTCCCGCAGTCGGTGCTCGTCCACCTCGTGTGTCTCGTAGCTCCAGCCGGTCAGGCCCAGTGCCCGGTAGGCGGCGCGGTGCAGCACCGGGGACAGCGAGTGCCGCACCGGTCTCCCCGTCACGCCCGCCCGACGGACGGGCGCGTGGCGGTCAGAAGATCCCACGTTGCCTCGCGTCCTCGACATTGGCGTTGTGCTCGTCGATGTCCTCGGAGAAGCAGGACAGCCCGTTCGTCTCGCACTTGACGAAGTAGAGGTACTCGGTGTCGGCGGGATCGAGCGCCGCCTCGATCGCCTCCTGGCTCGGCGACGCGATCGGCGTCGGCGGGAGCCCCGGCCGCGAATAGGTGTTGTACGGCCCCTCCTCGAACCGGTCCTCGTCCTCCGTCGTCAGTTCCGGGCGCTTCTTCAGGTAGTTCACGGTGGAGTCCATCTGCAGCGCCATGTCGATCCGCAGCCGGTTGTAGATCACGCTGGCGACGTTCTCGAAGTCGCTGCGCACCGCCTCCTTCTCGACGATCGACGCGATGACCATCAGCTGGTACGGGCTGTACGGGGTGCTGCCCGCCGAACTGGGCATCCCCGCCGCCTCCAGCCGCGTTGCCGACGTCGTCAACACCTCGGACAGCAGCTGTTCGGCGTTCCAGCCCGGCTTCACGTCGTAGACCCCCGGCGCGACCAGACCCTCCAGGGTCCGCCCGCGTTCGGCCTGCGCGGCGTCGTGCTCGGCCCAGGCGGGCACCCCGAGCTCGGTCAGATCGACCGAGTCGGCCGTCTCACTCAGCTTCTCGGGGGACACGCACGTGCTCTCCCCGTTGAGTTCCGCGCAGGAGGCCTCGGACAGGAGGGTGAACACGCCCGGCGTCACCGAGTCGTCCGGCTGGACGACATCGGAGAGCTGGGTGCCCGCGCGGACCTGCAGGTGCCCGACGCGGGAGGAGTCGCCGACCAGTCGTTCGAGCGCCTTCTCCCCGGACATCTTCGTCTTCATGTGGTAGAAGCCGGGCCGCACACCCAACACGCGGTCGTCGCCCTCGCTGGCCGCCAGGAAGGCCCTCCTGCTCGCGACCACGTCGAGCTCGACCATCTCGGCCGCGATGGCACTGGTGACGTCCCCCTCCTCCACCCGGACGACGACGTCGGCCTCCCCCGCGCCCTCGTAGTCCTCGTAGCCGAACCCGAGCAGCTCGGCCGCACCGAAGTACGCGCCCCCGGCGAGCAGCACGAGCACCCCGACCGCCGCGACCCACTTGACCAGCGGACGGCCCCGCCGCCGGTCGTCGTCGGCATCGTCGTCGGTGTCGTCGTCGCCGAGTTCGTCCTCCAGGTACTCGGCCACGGCGCGGTCGTCGTCGGCGTCGTCGAGGTCGTCGAGGTCCTCGTCGTCGTAGGCCCCGTAGGGATCGTCGGAGACCCCCTCGTCGAGCAGGTCGTCCTCCGGGTCCTCGAGGTCGAGCAGGTCGGTCGGATCATCGTCCGGCGGGACACCGTCGTTGGCCGACGGCCTGCGCCCGCCGACGCGGTCACCGGCCCCCGGCGGCGGTGCCTGCCGCCGCGGCC
>NZ_KE387125.1:10643-12436 GCF_000430445.1 Saccharomonospora iraqiensis subsp. iraqiensis | reverse complement strand
GCGGACGGGGTCCGTCCTGCGGCGGGTGGTGGCCGTCCTGCGGCGGGTGGTGGCCGTTCTCCGGCGGTGGTCCGGACGGCGGCTCCCACCGTTCGTGCGGCGGACGCCTGCGCGCGTCCCGCTCCGGAGGTGGTGGCGCCTGCCCGGGACGACGGGGCGGCACGCGGTCGGAACGCGCGGAACCGCCCTCGTGTTCGGGTGTACCGCCCGACTGCTCGTCCAACACGTGCCCAATCCGTCGATGGTCGGCCTGACCGGCTTTCAGGGTAAACGGGCGCGGGCCCGGAACTCAGCCGCGCTTACCCGCCCCGGTGCTCACCCGACGGTATATCCGCAGTCCCGAGAGCAGGAGCAGAGCCGCACCGGCTGTTGCGGTCAACACGACCACGACCGTGCCGAGTTCGCTGGAGACCAGCTCCATCCGGGCGGGACTCCCGAGGGTCGTGCCACCGGGAGTGGTCACCGCCACCCGGACGATGAACCGTCCCGAACGGAGCGTGTCGGCCGGGATCAGCCTGCTGATGCTGCTGTCCGCCGCCAGCGGGGTGTTCCCGATCCGGGCGGGCCGCAGGCCCGGACTGTCGCCCAGGTCGACGCGCACGGTGACCGCCACCGGGAGGTCGTTGCGCACCGTCACCGGCAGCGGACTCGACTCCGAGGCCAGGGACACGGGTTGGGACGGTGTCTGCACCGTCACCCGGTCGCGCAGGGCACGCACCTGCGCCTCCGCGGCCGCGGCGGCCTCCATCCGCGCGTCCCGGGTGCGCCACCCCCCGGACAACGTGCGCAGCACCGCGTTGTGCAGGGGCCGGATGACGCTGACCGGTTCCACCTGTCTGGTCGGGTCCACCGACATGGCCCCCCGGAGGTCCGCCGCGGTCGTCTCGACCTCGTCCAGCGCCTCCAGGAGCGCGTCCGACACCGGTGCCGTCCCGGGTTCCCGCCGACCGTGCGGGGCCTGTGCCGGGGTGGTCGTGCCGACCGCCTCCGTGTCCGGTCCGGGCTCGGCCACCAGCTCACCCAGTGGTGTGGGGGCGAGCGCACCGGTGGTGCGCAGTTGTTCGACGGTGTCCAGCAGGGAGGTCAGGTCGTCGTGGGTGGCGTCCCAGCCGTGCGGCGGTGCCACCAGCAACGGGGAGGTGCCGCCGTCGGCGCCGACACCGGCCCGGACGGCCAGCGCACCCGCGGCGTTCTGGGTACCGACGTCGAGGCCCCGGTCGCCGGTGCCGGAGCCGGCCGGGCCCGACGTGGTGAACGCCGTCGTGACCAGCGGGTCCGTGGGCACCACCCGCACCTCGTGGGCAGAGGTGTCCGTCGCGGTCCGCGCCGGGTCGGCGAGCACGGTGTCGGTCCCCGCCGCGGCCAGCGCGTCCAACACGGACCCGTCCACCTCCGAGCGGGTCCACACCATGTTCCGTTTCGGTTCGAGGTTCAGCAGGTCCAGCACGGTGGCGCTGTTCCGGACGGCGTCCGCGGTCAGCTCGGTGCCCGACCCGACGCGGGGCAGCGCGGCCAGTTCCGCCGAGGCGTACGGGAGCTGGACCACACAGTGCCCGGCGACCAGTTCACGCAGGTCGGCCAGCCACCTCCGGGCGTGCTCCGCCCCCTTCCCGGCGACGTCGCCCTCGGGGGTACGCACGCGGTAGCCGCCGCTCATCGCGTGCACGGTCTCGAGCAGGTCGGGGTCCACGGCGAAGCACAGCGACCCGAAGATTTCCGGCGAGTCACGTCGGCTCCCGGCGGCGCGCACCAGCGCGTCGAGCCGCCCGCCCGGGGCCAGCGCGGCCGCGAGC
>NZ_KE387125.1:8589-10543 GCF_000430445.1 Saccharomonospora iraqiensis subsp. iraqiensis | reverse complement strand
GCGGCCAGGGCGGCCGTCGCCGCCGGGTGAGCCGACGCCCCGGACCCGGCGCGGGTGTCAGCCCGCGAACCAGTTCCGCCGCGGGTGCCGCAGCGTCAGGGAGCCGCCGTAGAGCCTGCCGGTGACCACGAACCGCGGTCCGTCCGTCGCGTGCGCGGTGTGCGTGCGGTCGTGGATCGTCGCCCACTTCAACTCGTCCAGACCGTTCAGGTCCACGACCGACCCCTCGGGCACGAGGAACTTCACCGCGCACCACTTGGTGTCCAGCCGCAGGTGGACCTGCGGGCCGGCGAACTCCGCCTCGCTGAAGTCGATCCGCGTGTCGGCGTAGCGGTTGCGCACGGACAGTTCGGCGGGCACGAACCACCGTCCCTTGCGCACCAGCTGGGCACCGTACGCGCGGAGTTCCATCGGCTCGGAACCGGCACCGGCGGGCGCCGGGGCGGTCGGCGTGGTCGGGGCGGGTCGCGGCACATCCGGGTGGCCGAGCCCGGGCAGATCCACGAGCACGGTGTTGAGCTCACCCCGGGTGCGGGCGGCCAGGGCGGTGTCGGTCCGTTCGGTGAACTCGTCCAGCGTCAACATGCCCCGCCCGATGGCCTGTTGCAGCAGTCCGACGACGTGCTCGCGTTCGGCGTCGGACACGCGCAGGTCCCGCTCGGCTCCCATGTGCGTCGATGCTAGCCGGGCGCGCGTGCGGACGGATCCGGGATGACCCTGAGAAGGCGCCCCGGACCCGCCGGCACGCCGACCGTGTCCCGGTCAGGACTCCCGGTCGAGTCCGTGCTCGATGGCGTAGCGGGCGAGTTCGACGCGGTTGTGCAGTTGGAGTTTGCGCAGCGTCGACTGGACGTGGTTCTCCACGGTCCGGTGGGAGATCACCAACCGGTCGGCGATCTGGCGCGCGGTCAGCCCCTTGGCGACCAGCCGCAGCACATCGGTCTCCCGGTCGGTCAACTGCGGTGGCGGTTCGCCCGGCGCGGGGGCGTCGGCCATCCTCCGGTACTCGCCGAGCACCATGCCCGCGAGTCCGGCGGTGAACACCGGGTCGCCCTCGGCCGTGCGGCGGACCGCGTCCACGAGTTCGTCGACCGAGGCCGACTTGACCAGGTATCCCGAGGCACCCGCCTTCACCGCCTGGAGCACGTCGTCGTGTTCCCCGCTGGCCGAGAGCACGAGCACCCGTGTGTCCGGGAGTTCCCCGGTGATCGTGCGGGTGGCCTCGACACCGGAGGTGCTGCCGAGGTTGAGGTCCATCAGCACGACGTCCGGTCGCACGGCACGGGCGATCCGGGTCGCCGCCGCACCGTCCGAGGCGGTCGCCCGCACCTCGAACCCGTGCTCGGTGAGGTCCCTGGCGACGCCGTCCCGCCAGATCGGGTGGTCGTCGACGATCATGACCGACACCGTCATCTGCCTCTCCCTCCCGGAGCCGGGCGCGGGACGCGCATCTCCCATTCCGTCCCCTGGCCCGGTGCGGTCTGGAGGGCGCAGGTGCCACCGAGCGCGGCGACCCGTCCACGGATCGACTTGGCCACCCCCAGGTGCCCCTCACCCGCCGCCTGCTCCAGCCGCCCCGGCGGGATGCCGGGACCGTCGTCCCTCACCGTCAACACGACTTCCTCCCCGAGATCCTCGAGCAGGACCCAGGCCTTCGCCTCGGGTCCGACATGTTTGTCGACATTGGACAGTGCTTCCCGGACGGTGGCCACGAGTTCCTCCACCGCTGTGCCGGGCATCGGCACCTCCCCGGCGGGTGCCGAGACCTGCACCCACGACGTGCTCAGGACCTGCAGCGCCGCGCGCAGGTCGGCCCGGTCGTCACCGCCGGACCCGCCCGGTTCGGTGCTGACCAGCGCACGTAACGCGATCTCCTGTTCGCCCGCCAGCCGGGCGAGGTCCGCCGCCTCGCCACCGAGCTCGGATCCCCGGCGGCGCACCCGGGCCAGCACCT
>NZ_KE387125.1:2900-8489 GCF_000430445.1 Saccharomonospora iraqiensis subsp. iraqiensis | reverse complement strand
CGGCGGGACCGCGACGTCCCGGCCGGCCCCGGGCGCGTCCGGCGGATCCGGCATGTCCCACTCGGTCGCACCACCCCAGCCGTCCGCCAGGACGAGTGCGCCCGCGCCCTGGGGGGTCCCCGGGACGGTCCCTCCGTCGTCCGCCCCGTCCCCGTCGCCGGCACCGTCGGTCGAATCCTCGTCGCCGGTCGGCGGATTAGTTCCCTCGGGTGAATTCGGCTGATCGTCGTCAGATTCACCCGGAGGTGGGTCCTCCGTTTCGGGATTCTCCGGTTGGTGACCCGGGAGTGCTTCCTGGACCGGTTCGGTCACCGCGTTGACCGTGTCCTGTCCCGTCCCGCACAGATCCTCCACCGCGTCCGAGGCGACGCCGAGATCGTCGAGACCGAGTTCCGAGACGGCGTCCGCGACGGGGAGCGAGACGGGCGCCTCCGAGCGTGTCCCCAGCCCCAGCGCGAGCGTCCCGTCCGCGTTGAGCAACGCCCCCACGTCGACCGTGAGCGGGGACCCGTCCTCGCCGGACACGGTGGCGGGGCAGTCGCCGGAGACCACGGGGCCGGAGACCACGGGGCCGGTGGCCGCGGCGGCGGTTCCGGGCCAGCCCAGCACCAGGACGGCCAGCGCCGCCCCCGTGGTGCCGAGGCGCCGGAAATCTCGTGTGAGCTCGTGTCGAGACCCGTTTTCCATCAGCTTCGCCTTCGCTTTCGGATGCGGTCCCCGTTCCGCATTTCGTCTGATGTTGGTGTCGCCGATCGTGTCGGATTCGCGGGACCTCGTCACCGTACTCGATCGGTCCCGCGACGCATCGTTACCCTCGTTCCATGCCTCGGTCTCAACCGGTCGGTGCGCACGTTCCCGACGAGGACCCGTTGTCCGCGGCCCGCGAGCGGGGCGCCGACGTCGTGCAGTTCTTCCTGGCCGACCCCCAGGGCTGGGCGGCGCCCCGGCCGCATCCGCAGGCGGACGCGCTCGCCGACGCGGGTGTCGCCGTGTACATCCACGCGCCGTACGTGCTCAACGTCGCGTCGCTGAACAACCGGATCCGCATTCCCTCCCGGAAGACGGTGACCGCGCACGCCGCCGCGGCGGCGGAGACCGGGGCACGGGGACTGATCGTCCACGGCGGCCACGTCCGCAGCGGTGAGGACCCGGCCGAGGGGCTGACGAACTGGCGGAAACTGTTCGAACGGCAGGCGGAGCACGGCGGTTTCGGTGTGCCGATCCTGATCGAGAACACCGCGGGCGGGGAGGGCGCGATGGCCCGCGACCTCGACATGCTCGAGCGGCTGTGGGCGCAGGTCGGCGACTTCTCCCCCGGCTTCTGCCTGGACACCTGCCACGCCCACGCCGCGGGGTGGGACCTGGACGGTGTGGTCGACCGGGTCCGGGCGGTCACCGGCCGGATCGACCTGGTGCACCTGAACAACTCCCGGGACGGGAAGGGATCCCAGCGCGACCGGCACGCGAATGTCGTCGGCGGCGACGGGACGATCGACCCGGAGGTGCTCGTCGAGGTGGCGCGGGCCGCGGCGGCACCGGTCCTGGTGGAGACACCCGGGCCGGGTCAGGCCGAGGACATCGCCTTCCTGCGCGAGCGGCTCTGACCACGCGGACGTGGGACGCGCGGACGGGGCAGGACCACGACGTCGCGGCTGCCGTCCAGGACGCCGCCCGCCGGGTCGTCCTCGCCGTCGGCGCGCACCGGGTCCCGGTCGGGCCTGCGGATGTCGCGCAGGATCACCACGCACAGCGCGACCACCATGAGGTCGCGGACGACCACGGTGCCCAGGAACCAGTCCGCGGGCAACCCCTTGTCGTCGACCCCGAGGTAGTAGTACATGCGGGGCACCCACACGAGGGCGTCCACGACCATCCAGCCGAGCAGCAGTCTCCAGCGCGGCAGGGCGAGCACCGCGAGCGGCACCAGCCACAGCGAGTACTGCGGGGACCAGACCTTGTTCGTCAGCAGGAACGCCGCGACGACGAGGAAGCACAGCTGGGCCAGGCGGGGTCTGCGGGAGGCCGTCAGGGCGACGAGGGCGATGCCCACGCACAGGGCGAGGAACAACGCGCCGCTGACCGCGTTCAGCCAGACGGGTGTCTCCCCCGGCCCGACCGGCCCGTCGAAGCCCGCCCAACCGGTGAAGTGGGCGACGACGTTGTAGAGCGAGTCCGGGTCCATGTCGCGTTCGGTGTTCAGCCGGAAGAACTCGCCCCATCCCTCGCGCAGGAACAGCAGGAACGGCAGGTTCAGGGCGGTCCAGGCGCCCGCGGTGGTCGCGGCCGTGACCGTCCAGGCGCGCAGTCGCCCCGCCCGCAGGCACAGCACGAGCAGGGGGCCGAGCAACAGCAGCGGGTACATCTTCGCGGCCGCGCCGATGCCGAGCAGCACACCCGCCCACGCGGGTCTGCGCCGGGACCACGCGAGCAGGGCCGCCGCGGCCGCCGCCGTGGCGAGGGTGTCGAAGTTGGTGAAGGCGTGCACCACCACGAGCGGGGACACGGCGACCAGTGCGGCGTCCCAGATCCGCCTGCGGGCCGTCCTGGCCACCGCCCAGACGGTGACCAGCCACGCCACGGCGAGGAAGAACGCCGTGATGTTGAAGTAGACGGCCACGGGCAGCGCCCCCGGTAGCCAGCCCGCGTCGGCCGCGTCCGTCCACTGGTGGGTGAGCGTGGCGTTCACCCACTGGAACAACCCGGTCAGCACCGGGTACTCCATGTAGCGCACCTGCTCCTGCGCCGTGCCCGCGTCCTCCACCCAGCTCGTGGCGTAGGGGAACGTGTCCGGCCGGTCCAGCCGTTCGGCCGTGTACAGCGGGACGACGTCCGAGTAGCACATCGCCACGTACTGCCGGTCGGAACGCCAGTCCAGGGCAGGGCCCCCGGCCGTGTCGTACTGCTGGATGCAGGCGGCCTTGCCGAACCACCCCGCGGTGAGGGCGAGCACGGCCAGCAGCAGGCAGACCCGCAACGGGGTCCAGAACCAGTGCCGCCCCATCACCGCGTGCGTGCCGAGGGGACCCCCGAGGGGGCGGCTGGCCGCCTCGGCGAGCGGTTCCGTCCATGTCGGAACCGCTCGCCGGGCGACGTCCAGCGACGCGGTGTCGGGCGTCGTCGCCGAACGCGGGTCATCTTTATCGCCGGACACGACGCGAATGTTACGGGTCGTTCAGTCCGGGACGGGTGGCGGTGAACCCGGGCGGGTCACCACCACGAGGAGTCCTCCGTCTCCCGGACCCGGTCGCCGTCGTTGCCGTAACCGTTGCCGCCCTGGGTCTCGTCGCCGTCCCCGTCCCCGCCGCCGTCGTCCTCGTCGTCACCGTTGCCGGGCCACGGCCAGTTGTCGTTCGGGTTGTCGGTCGTCTCGGTCTCCGTGGGGACGGTCGCGGTCGGCTCGGACGACTCGGTCTCCGACGTCTCCGAGCTCTCCTCGGTCTCCTCCGAGGGGGAGGCGTCGTCCGTCGCGGACGGCGGGGGCGCGGGCGGCTTGCCGATCAGCTCCACCTCGTCGAAGGATGCCCTCGGCTTGCCCTCCAGGTAGGAGTCCATGAAGGTCTTCCAGATCTCGCCCGGAAGGCCACTGCCGTAGATGGGCGCGCCGGCCGCCGTACGGATGGGCTCGTGGCCCCCGGTGCCGACCCACGCCGCGGCGGAGATCTGCGGGTTGTAGCCCACCATCCAGGCCTCCGAGTTCTCCCCGGTCTGCTCCTCACTCTCGTACTGGTGCGTCCCGGTCTTGCCCGCGCAGTCCCGGTCGTCGGCGCACTCCAGGTCGGAGTAGGGCAGCACCGGCTCGAGCGACTCGGTCACGTTGCCCGCGATCTGCTTGCTCTTCTCCGGGTCGCCGGAGAAGGCCGGCTCGCCCTCGGTGGCCACGTCGGAGGTCTCGTCGAAGACGACCTCGCCGTCGGAGGTGGTCAGCTTGGCCACGAAATGGGTGTCGTGTCGCATGCCGCCCGAGGCGAACGTCGCGTACGCCGAGGCCATCTGGGTGGGCGAGACCACGTTGCTGCCGCCGCCGATCGAGATGTTGCCGTCCGGGGCGGGCATGGTCTCCCGTGCATCGGGCCCCGACCCCTTCTCCGGGATCCCGGCCGCCCGCGCGGCCTCGGCGACGGCCTGTGGTCCGAGCTCGTTGAGCACCATGTCGTAGAACACGGTGTTGATGGACTTCTCCATCGCCTTGGCGACGGTGCAGCGCTCGCACTGCGTGTTGCCCGAGTTGCGCACCTCGACGTCCCCGAACGTGCGTGGCGAGCTCCCGTCGTAGACCGCGCCGAGGCCCTTGCCCTGCTGCAACAGGGCCACGAGGTCGAACGGCTTGAACGAGGACCCGGGGTTGCGCTGTGCGGAGGCCCAGTCGTACTCGTCGACACCGGGTTCGTTCGGACCGCCGTAGTAGGCCCGCACCGCGCCGGTGTCCGGGTCGACGGCCACGAGCGCCTCCCGGAGTTTCTCGGGCTGGCCCTCCATCACCTCGTTGACGGCCTCGGTGGCCTGCTTCTGCGCCTCCGGGTCGATGGTGAGGTGCACCTGGTACCCACCCGCCTGGAGCTTCTCCTCCGGGTAACCCTTCTCGGCGAGCTCGGCCTGTGCCCGCCGCTGGATGTAGCTCTCCGGCCCGTCGATGGTGTTCGGCCGGGACCGCTCCTCCGGCACGATGTCCGGGAACTCGGCGGAGCGGCGGTCGGCCTCGGACAGCCAGCCGTTGGAGACCATCTGGTTCATCACGAACGTCCAGCGCTCGCGGAGCACCTCGGTGTCGTCCGACCGGCCGGGCTGCTGGATCAGACCGGCCAGCACCGCCGACTCGGACGCGGTGAGGTCCTGGGCGTCCTTGTCGAAGTAGGCCTGGGCCGCCGTCTGGACGCCGTAGGCGCCCCTGCCGAGGTAGATGGTGTTCAGGTAGGCGGTGATGATCTCCTGCTTGCTCAGCTGGTTGTTCATCTTGAACGCCTTGACGATCTCCGTCCACTTCCGTGTGTAGGAGTAGGCGTCATCGCCGGTGGCCACCTTGACGTACTGCTGGCTGATCGTGGAACCACCACCGACGCCCCCGGTCAGCTGGTTGTACACGGCGCGCAGGATGCCGCTGACGTCGAAGCCGGGGTTGGTCTCGAAGGTGGCGTCCTCCGCCGAGTAGACCGCGTGCCGGGTGACCTCGGGAATCTGCTCGTAGTCCAGCAGGACACGGTTACCCCCGTCGACGGGGATGTCCCGGCCCATCTCGGTCTGCCCGTCGGAGTAGAAGTAGGTCACCACCTTGGCCTGGTCCTGGGCCACGTCCTCCGGACTCGGCACCTCCACCAGGAAGTAGGTGATCGCGAACGCGGTGGCGGGCAGCACGAGGAAGAGCCCGACGAACGCGTAGAGGCTCCGCCGGATGATCTTCCAGCGGCGCTTCTTCCGTTGCGCCGGGCTCAGGTTCGCCTTCGACGTCCGCCGGCCCCACCGCGACGCCGGGGCGCCGTCGCCGTCCGGCCCGGACTCGTGCAGCCGCTGTTCGTCGCCGGGGGCATCGTCCGGACCCGCCCCGTACGGTGCGTGCCCGTCGGGCCCGGTGCCGTGGTCGTCCGCCCCCGTGCC
>NZ_KE387125.1:0-2800 GCF_000430445.1 Saccharomonospora iraqiensis subsp. iraqiensis | reverse complement strand
CCGGGCCACCGGCGCCGCCCGCGAAGTGCCGCAGCAGCCGGACGGTGACCTGCGGGGACACGAGGGCGTCCCCGCGTGCCGCCGCGCGCACCGCCTCCACCAGCAGGGCCGGTCCCGCGTCCTTGAGCAGGAAGCCCGAGGCACCGTTGTCCAGCGCGGAGTGGACGTACTCGTCGAGGTCGAACGTGGTGACCACGACGACCTTGAGCGGGTCCGCGACGTCCGGCCCGGCGAGTCGCCCGGTGGCCTCCAGTCCGTCGATGCCGGGCATCCGGATGTCCAGCAGGCACACGTCGGGCCGTAGTTCGCGGGCCCGGCGGACGGCCCCGACCCCGTCGGCGACGTCCGCGACCACCTCGATGTCGTCCTGGGCGTCCAGAATCATCCGGAAACCCGCGCGCACCATGTCCTGGTCGTCGGCGATCAGCACCCGGATCACTGCCCGTCCTCCCTGTCGGCCCCGGTGGATTCCGCCGCGAGCGGGATCCACGCCCGCACCCGCCATCCGCCGCCGTCGTCGGCGGGGCCCGCGGACAGGCTGCCGCGCAACAGCTCCACGCGTTCGCGCATCCCGACGAGACCGTATCCGGACTCGTCGGTGGGCCCGTCGACGCCTCCGGTGCCGTCGTCGGCGATCTCCACGTACAGGGTGTCGGCGGTCGTGCCCGCGCGCACCGTCACCGCGGTGGCCCCGGTGGCGTGCTTGCCGACGTTCGTCAGGGACTCCTGCACCAGCCGCAGCACCGACCGCGCCACCTCCCCGGGGAGGTCGGCCGGGAGGTCGAGTTCGGCGGTGGTGGGCACGCCGTGATTGGCCGAGTCGATCAGCGTGCGCAGATCCGCCGTCGGATCCGTGGTGGCCCGCGCGCTGAATCCGCCCGCGCCCGCCTGCGCCTGTTCGCGCATGCTCCGCACCAGGCGGCGCATGGCGGTCATCGCGTCGGTGCCCGCCCGTTCGATCCCCTCCAGCGCGTCCACCGCCGCGTGCGGGTTGTGCTCGGCGACCAACCGGGCGGCCTGGGCCTGCACCACGATCCCGGTGACGTGGTGCGCGACGACGTCGTGCAGTTCCCGGGCCAGCGCCATCCGCTCGGCGGTCTGGGCGTCGTGGACCGCGGTGGCCAGGGTCCGGGCGCGGTCGGTGTCGCGGGCGCGCAGGAACAGGCCGAAGGCCACGGCGAGGCCGAGCAGCAGCGACGCGCCGACGAACAACGTGCGCAACGGCGGGGCGTCGTCGAACATCGTGTGGAGCACGGCCACCGCGGCCACCACGGCGCTCATCCCGCCGATGAGCATCCCCGCCCGCCGGGGCGGAGTCAGGCGTACCAGGGCGACCACCACGACCACGCCCGCCGCGACCTGCCCGTACGGCACACCACCGGTAGCCGGGTAGACCGAGGGACCGAAGGTTCCCCGGCCGATGACGACCCCCGCGACGACGGTGGTGGCCGTCAGCACGGTGCCGAACAGCACCGCGGCCCGGACCGGACGCCGGACCGCGGTGACCGCGCCGGCCGCCCCCGCCAGCGAGAACGGGAACAGTACCGCGGTGGGCGGAGCCTGGACCGAGAAGGACATCAGTTCGAGGAACAACCCTCCGGCGAGCACGCCCACGGCGGGCCACTGTTCGCGCAGCAGGGTGCCGATCCGACCCGGTCGCTCCGTCGTGCGGGCGCGCCCCACCACACCGGCGGCCACGGTGAGTACGAGCAGCACCGAACCCTCCAGCAGGGTCTCGTCGAAGGAGGAGCCCGGCACCGACCGGTCGCGCAGTCCCACGCTGAACAGCGTGCCCAGCACCAGTGCCCCGCCCGCGAACACCGCGTCGAGCGTGGGGAGCGCGCGGACGCCGTGGTACAGCAGCACGAGCCCGGCCACGGTCTCGGTGACGGTGATCCCGTGGAGCAGGGCGGTGTACGAGGGCGCCTCCACACGGGAGATGAGCGCGCTGGAGGCCACCAGGACGGCCGATCCGGCCCACGCCGCCCGTGCGGGCCGTGCCGGGGCGGCGAGTGCGCACGCGGTGAGCCCGACGATCCCGGGAAGCAGCCACAACTCGACGCCGTGCGGGCCGTAACGGTCGAACCCGGCGGTGCTGACGATCAGTAGGTCGACGAGCAGGGCGGCCACCAGCACCGCGCCCGGCGGGCCGAGACGGGACAGGGCCGTGGTGAGCCGTGTGTTCCGGGTGGTTGCCACGTCCGACGACGGTAGAGCAGGCGGTGGTCCGGCCCAGCGGCCGTCGGACCGAGGGCGGCTCGGCCGATCGGCCGATTTCCCACGCCGGGTTCCGGACCGTCCGTCCGACGCGGTCGGCCCGGGGAGCACGCGAGGCTGCCTGCCATGGTTTTCGGAAGAGACAAGGCGGTTGCGGTGCGCGGGGCGGACCCCGGCGCCGACCCGGCGGGACGACCGGTGCCGGCCGGGCCGTCCGCACCGGCACTGGCCGGACGGGGGCTGGTCAAGACCTACGGCACCCAGCGGGCGCTCGACGGGGTCGACATCGAGATCGCTCCGGGCGAGGCGGTGGCCGTGGTCGGTCCGTCCGGGTCGGGGAAGTCGACGTTGCTGCACGTGCTCGCGGGCATCCTGCCCGCCGACGCGGGCGAGGTGTTCGCGGGCGGGACGAGGATCGACGACGCGTCCGAGACCGCGCGCAGCGAGCTGCGCCGCACCCGGTTCGGGTTCGTCTTCCAGTCCGGGATGCTCGTGGCCGAGCTGACCGCCGAGGAGAACGCCGCCCTGCCGCAGCTGCTGGGCGGCCTCGGGCGGGGCGCGGCGCTGGCCACCGCCCGCGACC
>NZ_AICW01000521.1 GCF_000430445.1 Saccharomonospora iraqiensis subsp. iraqiensis | reverse complement strand
GTCGGCCGCGGCCGAGATCGGTACGGCCGAGCGCGCGGAGCTGCGCGCGGACGGCGGCCGAGCCGCGCTGGTTGCCGGCGTCGAGTTCGTCGCGGAGCTCGGCGAGTGTGCACAGGCCCTCCTGCACGGGCCGGGTGAGGATCCGCCGCAGCCGGTGTTCGTCGCTCTCGCCGCGTGCGGCGTCCACCGTGGCACGGGGTGGGGGAGCGAACGGCAGTCCGTCGATCCGGACGGGTTCGGGGGGCCGGGACGTCCGCTCGACGGTGGTGAACCGGGGCGGCAACACCCGGCGGTGCTCGGGTACGAGCGCGGGCACGGTGTCCGACGGCGGGAGCGGGACACCGTGGGCGGCCAGTGCGTCGACACCGGTGAGGGCACAGTCCGGACCGAGATACAACGCGGCGGCCCGGCGGAGCTGCTCCCGGGTCGGTCTGCCGGTTCCGAGCAGGATCACGCCCTTCGCCAGCCGTCGCCAGGGCCCCCCGGGTCGGCAGCGCTTCGTGATCGTGCTCGGGGTGAGGCCCCGTCGGCGGAGCTCGGTGACGGTGACCACGGGAACCGCCGGATCACAGCCCTCGTCGTCGGGCCGCAACGCCGCCGCGGCGACGTCGGCGACGGTGGTGTGGGCCCTGCGGTCCGGATGCTGCGGGTGAGTCGCTGTCGTCATACCGCCGAGCGTGGCCGCCTCCGCGGCCGGCGGCCCGGTGAACCCGCGGGTTGTGGACGGGTCGGCGTCGCGAACGGGGTTCCCGTTGCCCCGGGTGCCGCCCTGTGGACACCCGTCGGCCGGCGGCCCGAGCGGGTGGACCGGGCCGTCGGCTCACTCACCCGGGTCGGCGAACCCCGGTTGCCACCGGCGCACGATGTCCCGCACGGCCACCTCCGCGTCGAGTTGGCACAGGATGCCGATGGCCCCGGCCGTCACCCGGTGGATGAGCAGCCACTGGGGCGGGAGGTTCAGGAAGCGGCCGGTATGGAAGTCCTGGTTGCGGGTGTCGCCCATCCGCAGCGCCTGCTTCTGCGCCCAGCGGCGGGTGAAGTGGAACGTCTCGTCGGTCAGCGGTGCGGTCAACGGTCGCAACCAGGCGTAAACGTCGTCGGCGTCGAGGTCGGCGTCGTCCCGGACGAACCCCTCCGCCCGCAGCATCTCGAACAGCTCGTCCGGGCGGTTCTGCAGCGCCAGCCGCATCATGACCCCGAGAGCGGGCGGGGCCCCGTGCGGCAGCGCGGCGACCGCCCCGAAGTCGATGACGCAGAGCCTGCCGTCCTCCAGCAGCAGGAAGTTGCCGGGGTGCGGGTCGGAGTGCAGCAGGTGCGCCCGTTCGGGCGAGGAGTAGTGGAACTCGGCGAGCAGACGGCCCGCCTCGTTCCGCTGGTCCCGGGTCCCGGTGTTGATGATCTCCGAGAACGGGGTTCCGGTGACCCATTCGGTCACGATCACCTTCGGCGCGCTGGCCACCACCTTCGGCACGCGCACCCGGGCGTCCCCGTCGAACGCCCGGGCGAACCGTCGTTGGTTGTCGGCCTCGGCCCGGTAGTCCAGCTCCTCGTCCATCCGGTCGGCGAGCTCGGCGAGCAGGGGTTTCACCTCGGTACCGGGCACGAGCGACTGGAAGAGCCTGCTGAACCGCTGGAGCTGGCGCAGGTCACTGCGCAGTGCCTCGTCGGCCCCCGGGTACTGCACCTTGACCGCGACCTCGCGGCCGTCGTGCCAGACGGCCCGGTGCACCTGTCCGATGCTGGCCGCCGCGGCCGGTTCGTCGTCGAACTCCGCGAACCGTTGCTGCCAGGACCGGCCGAGCTGCTCGGCCAGCACCCGGTGTGTCCGCCGCGCCGACATCGGGGGTGCCGCGGCCTGCAACCGGGTGAGCGCGTCCCGGTACGGGGCCGCGAGCTCGTCCGGGACGGCGGCCTCGAAGACGCTGAGTGCCTGCCCGAACTTCATCGCGCCGCCCTTGAGCGTGCCCAGCACCTCGAAGAGCTGTTCGGCGGCCTTGGCCGACAGCACCGCGTTCACGTCCTCGGTGTTCTGCCCGGTCAGCCGTCTACCCCAGCCGCCGACCGCGCGTCCCGCGATGCCGAGCGGCAGGCTGGCCAGTTTGGCCGTGCGGGCCGCGGCCCTGCGGGGGATCGCGGGGTCGGTCTGGTCGTCGTCGAGGGAATCGCCCGAGTCCGTCACGACCGCGATTCTGCCCTCCTCATCGCGGTCTGTGCACCGATTCCCGGTGTGAATCGCGGTGGCGCCGGGCCTCGCCGCCTCACCGGCACTGTCGGAGGGGGCCTCGGCGCGGCGATCGGGCCGGTGCACCGCACCCGCAGTGCGGGTGCGGCGGCCAGTCCCGGCGCCGCACG
>NZ_KE387124.1:54433-58245 GCF_000430445.1 Saccharomonospora iraqiensis subsp. iraqiensis | reverse complement strand
CCCGGGGACACCGGACCCCCGACGGTCGCGGCCGAGGGCACCGGACCCGGACCCGACGACGACCTCCTCCCCGGAGCGGCTCCCATGGACGGACCGGCTCCCACCGGGGAGTCGGCCGACCCGGCCCGGACCGGGCCGGACACCGGGGAGAGCGACCCCGCAGGGCTCGCGAAGACACCGGACCCGCCGGCGGTTCGGGACGAGGTGGCGGTCGCGGCCACACCCACCGACCCGATCGGCATCCCGGAACGGTCGACCGCGCCGACGTCCGTTCCCGACGGCGCGCGGACGGACCTCGGTGCCGCACGGTTCGATCGCCCGGACCCGGCAACGGGGGACCACCCGGGGGGCTCGGTCACCGAGTGGTTCGCGGAGGTCGCCGAGCGATACCGGCGGTACCGCGAATCCACGGACCACCCGGGCCCGGCGGGCCCCGGACAACTCCGTGACTCCCGGGACCCGCACGGACCGGGGGAGCTCTGCGACGCCCCGGACCACCACGACAGCCGGTACGCCCGCGACCACCGGGGTTCCCGGGACGGCGACCCCGGCGGCGCCCCCGCGCGGCCCGACTCCCGTGATCCGTCCGCGGTCCGGGACCGGGAGGACCCGCACGACCACGACCGGCACGGTCACCGGCAGGCGGCCGAGCAGCACGGTCACCGGCAGGCGGCCGAGCGGTGGGACCGGTGGAACCGGTGGGATCGGGACTGACCACCCGGCCGCGGGACGGTCGACCGGGGCCGCGATTTCCCCTGACCGGGGCGGACGCCGCCACGCGGCTGTGATGCCGCTCACAGGGCAATCCTCTACCGGGAAGTATCCCATAGAAGTGGGCGCAGGCCGGTCTCCCAGTCCGTGTTTCCCGATGCCGGCCCCGTGGAGGAGTGCAGGTGTCCACGCAGGACCTCGGTGTCGCGGCGGTGTTGGTCGGACTCGGCGGATGGTTGCCGCCGAGGACGGTGGACAACCACGAACTGTCCCGGCGCCTGGACACCTCGGACGAGTGGATCCGCACCCGGACCGGCATCGCGAGCAGGCACGTCGTCGATCCGGACCTCTCCACAGTGGACATGGCGGTGGAGGCGGGCGCCCGTGCGTTGCGCTCCGCGGCGGCCACCGGGGGAAGCGGCCCGGGAGACGGGGCCGACGGGGCGGCCGGGGAGGCGGTCGACGCCGTGGTGCTCGCGACCGCGACACCGGATCATCCCTGTCCGGCCAGCGCTCCCCAGGTCGCCAGCCGACTCGGCCTGGGCGGGGCGGCGGCGTTCGACGTGAACGCGGTGTGCAGCGGTTTCGTCTACGCGCTCGCCACCGCCACCGGACTGATCGCCGCCGGGGCGGCGCGGCGGGTGCTCCTCGTGGGCGCCGACGCCTTCACCACGCTGCTCGACCCCGCGGACCGCGGCACCGTGCCCATCTTCGGCGACGGCGCGGGCGCGATGGTGCTGCGGGCCGGGACCGCCGGCGAACCGGGCGCGGTCGGTCCGTTCGACCTGCACAGCGACGGCGAGCTGGCCGACCTCCTGATCGTGCCCGCGGGAGGCACCCGGTGCCCCACCTCCGACGATCCGCGCGACCGCTACTTCTCGATGCAGGGGCCCGCCGTGTTCCGCCACGCGACGGCCCGGATGGCCGAGTCGTCGCGTGCCGTGCTGGACCGGGCGGGGTGGACCCCGGGTGACGTCGACCGGTTCGTCGGGCACCAGGCCAACCTGCGGATCCTGCAGACCACGGCGAAGAGCCTCGGCCTGCCCGCCGACTGCCTGGTGACCAACATCGAGCACACCGGCAACACCAGCGCGGCGTCAATCCCGTTGGCGATGGCCGACGCCGTGGCGGACGGCACCCTGTGCGCCGGGGACCGCGTGCTGATGACCGCGTTCGGCGCCGGACTCACCTGGGGCTCGGCGCTGCTGCGGTGGCCCCGGCTCACCCTGGCGGAGTGAGGCGGCGCGGTGCCGCCTCAGGCGACGACGGCGGTGAACGCGCGCGTGTCGGCGTCACGCCCGCGCAGATGGAGGTCGGCGTGGTGACGCCAGTAGGCCCGTTCGGCCCCGGCGGCCGCGTCGATCGTGTCGTGGCCCGCGAGGATGCGGCCGGGCAGCTCCTTGGCCTGCTCGGTCAGCCGCGCGGCCTCGTTGACGGCGTCGCCGATCACCGTGTACTCCAGTCGGCTGCGGGTGCCCAGCTGGCCCGCGAACACCTGCCCGGTGGCGACCCCGATGCCCAGGTCCAGCTCGCCGCGTTCCCGTGTCGAGTCCCGGATGAGCCGTGCCGCCCGCAGCGCCGCCGTCGCCGCGTCGGTGTGCGTGGTCGGCGCCCCGAACACGCACAGCGCGGCGTCCCCCTGGAACTTGTTGACCAGCCCGCCGTGGGTGTCCACCGCCCGGACGACGTCGGTGAACAGTCCGTTCAACCGGCGGACGACCTGCTCGGGTGGGGTGTTCGCGGCCAGCGCGGTCGAGTCGACGACGTCCACGAACAGCGCCGTCACCGTGCGCACGTCCCCGGACAGGGAGATGCCGTGCTCCAGCGTGTGCCGCGCCACGTCGTCACCGACGTGCCTGCCGAACAGGTCGCGGAGCCGTTCCTGCTCGGCCAGCCCGGAGGCCAGGTCGTTGACCGAGGCCTGCAGCATGCCGATCTCGCTCGCGTCGTTCAGGTCGATCGCGATGTCGCGGCGGCCCCGGGCGATGTCGTCGAGCGCCAGCCGCAGCTGGTGCAGCGGGGCGGCGACCCCGCGGGCGAGCAGTCCCGTGCCCAGCGCCCCCACCACCAGGCCGATCACCGCCAGGGACACCAGGGTCAGCGTCGGGTCGCCGGTGCCCACGTCCGGTGGCAGCACGACGAGCAGCACCCCGAACAACGGCACCCCGCTGGACAGGCTCCACGTGACCACGAGCCTGCGCAGCACGGTCGCGGGCAGCCGTCCGCCCACGGGTGACGCGACGGCCAGTGCCAGCGACATCAGCGGCCGGGCGATCCGTTCACTGGCGAGGTAGGTCATCCCCACCGTGGCCAGGCCGCCGAGCACGATCGCCAGCACCACGCCCATGGCGTCCAGCCACGACCCGAAGACGGCGGTGAGCACCCCCAGAGCCACGGCGCCGCCCACCCAGAGTGTGCCGCTGACCGTGGCGAGGTCGACGGGGATGCGCAGGGCCCGCGCCGCCTCCGCAGGCTTCGGTCTGCGCCCGGCGAGGAACCACACCACGGTGCGGCGCTGCAGGAACACCGTCCACGCCGTGCCGATGACGAAGGCCAGCAGCACGTACCCACCGGCGCAGACCAGCAGGATCCAGCGGTCGTCGCCGACCTCGGCGGGAATGTCCAGCAGGAACAACAGCAGCAGCACCAGTCCGGCACCGCAGAAGCTGGTGCCGATCCCGATCGTGGCGAAACCCACGCTGGTGCGGAGCACGGTACGGACACGTGCGGACAACCCTCGGACCACCCGGGGATCGTAGGTGCCCGACCGCCCCCGACGTAATGCCCGACCGCTGTCGTCGTCCGGCGGTCGGCCCGCGGACGGTCGGGATCAGGAGGCGCGCCTGCGCTCCGGACCCCGTTCGGCCTCGCCGACCGCCTGCTCCAGCTCCGCGCGGTTCATCTTCGAGCGGCCCCGGATCCCGAGGTCCCGGGCCCGGCGGTCGAGCTCGGCCTTGGTCAACTCCGACAGGTCGGGTCCGGACGCCCGCCCGGCCTTGTCCGCCCGTTCACCGTCCCCGTCCTTGCCCGCACGGGTGCCCTCGTCCCGCTTCCCGGCACCACGCCGCCCGCCGCGGGCCGGTTTCCGCCCGCCGTCGGCC
>NZ_KE387124.1:48989-54333 GCF_000430445.1 Saccharomonospora iraqiensis subsp. iraqiensis | reverse complement strand
CGACGCGTGGCGGGAGCGGCTCGGGGCGTTCGAGCGGGCGTGGGCCTGGGCCGCCACGGCGACGTGGCTGACGGCGCAGGAATCCACGGACACCAACGCCCTGCAGCAGCGCGTCGTCACGATCGAGGACGAGATCCACGCGCAGGTCGGCACCCTCGCCGCCCGGCGCGCGTGGGATTACGCCGCCTCCCCGGAACGGCTGGACGGCACCGCGAAGGCCGACCTGACGCAGTACGCACAGCTGGTCAAACGCGGCGGCAAACTGAGCGGCAAGTACGCCGCGCAGCGCAAGGCCGATATCCGCAGGGCGATGGAACGCTGCCGCCCCGCGGTGCCGGTGTGGATCATGCCGCTGTACCGGATCGCCGAGCAGTTCCGGGTCCAGCCGGACATGTTCGACGTCGTGATCGTCGACGAGGCGTCCCAGGCGGGGCTGGAGGCGACCTTCCTCCAGTACCTCGCGCCGAAGATCGTCGTCATCGGCGACGACAAGCAGGTCTCGCCCACGGCGGTCGGCGTCGATCAGCAGGAGCTGCGCGATCTGGCCCGCCAGTACCTCACCCACGACCGCTACCGCGCGTCCTGGGAGGACCCGAAGCGCAGCCTGTTCGACGAGGCGAAGATGCGCTACGGCGGGCTGATCACCCTGACCGAGCACCGCCGCTGCGTGCCGGAGATCATCGGCTTCTCCAACCGGATCGCCTACGAGCCGGACAACATCCGCCTCGTCCCGGTGCGCCAGTACGGCAACGACCGGCTCGACCCGATCCGAGCCGTCCACGTCGAGGACGGCTACCAGGCGGGCAACAAGACGAACCCGGCCGAGGCCGAACGCCTCGTGGCGCAGGTCGAGGAGTGCCTGAACGACCCGCGCTACGACGGGAAGACGTTCGGCGTCATTTCCCTGCTCGGTCAGCAGCAGGCCAAGTACATCCAGAACCTGTTGATGGAGCGGATCCCGGGGCCGGAGTGGTCCGCGCGGGATCTGCGCTGCGGCGACGCGGCGGACTTCCAGGGCTCCGAGCGGGACGTGATGTTCCTGTCCATGGTCTCCGTGGCCGAGGAGGGCAGGCGGCTGACCGCGTTGACCGCCGACATGTACGTGCAGCGGTACAACGTCGCGGTCTCCCGTGCCAAGGACCAGCTCTGGGTGTTCCACTCGCTCGGCCGGGACGAGCTGCACAACCCCGAGGACATGCGGTTCCAGCTGTTGGACTACTGCTACGGGGTGATCAACCGCGGCGAGGTCGGCGCCGAGGGCGCCCCCGACGGCGGGGTGCGGCCGGTGCCGGAGGACACGCCGGTGGCGCCGTTCGACTCGCTGTTCGAGCAGCGCGTGTACAACCGGATCATCGACCGCGGGTACACCGTGCTGCCGCAGTACGAGGCCGCCGGGTACCGCATCGACCTGGTGGTGCTGGGCGGGCAGACCCGTCTGGCCGTCGAGTGCGACGGCGACGAGTGGCACGGCCCCGATCAGTTCGAACACGACCTCGCCCGGCAGCGCGATCTGGAACGGTGTGGGTGGCGGTTCTTCCGCATCCCCGAGTCCCTGTTCTACGCCGACCCGTCGGCGGTGTTGAGCGGACTGTGGGACCTGTTGCGCGACATGGGAATCCACCCCTCCGGCGGTGAACCGGCCGCGGCGTCGGCGTCCGTTGTGGACTATGCCGGAATGGCCACCTCGGACGGTGCCGTCGACACGGATCCGGTGTCCGGACCGGCTTCCTCCTCCGCACCGGGGACCGTCCTGGGGAACGCTGCCCCGGAGGTCGACACCGTCCCCGAGCCCGAGCCCGAGCCCGAGCCCGAGCCCGAGCCCGAGCCCGAGACGGGGACCGGGGCTCCGGTGAGCCGCACGGCGGCGGGAGTCGAGGGAGCGGTGGAAACCGGATCCGCAGCTGGAGCGGAGGCCGACGCCGATGCGGACACGGACGCGGCCACCGACGCCGGCACCGGTGAGGAACCGCGGGCGCACGGCACCGGGACGGGGCCCCACCGTGCGGACGCTCCCCGGACGCCCGAACCGTACGTCGAGTTCCGGGGCACGGTGGCGTCGGTGCAGGCGGTGCGCGGCACGATCCTCGCGGGCCTGCGCGAGATCGTTGCCGTGGAGGGCCCGATCACCGGCGACCGGCTCCGCCAGGTCTACGTCCGCGCCTCCGGCGGGCAACGACTCGGCAAGCAGATCGTCAGCAAGCTCAACTCGGTGATCAGCTACGCCGTGCGGCAGGGTGAGCTGGTGCGGGACGACCCGTTCGGCCGTGCCGGGGTCAAGCCCGCCGCGTTCCGGCTCCCGGAGCAGTCACCGGAGCCGGTGCGGGAGGTCGGCCCCCGGTCGGTCGAGGAGGTGCCGGTGCGCGAGCTCGCCGCGCTCATGCGGCGCGCGGCCGACGTCGACCGCGACGACGACGAGACGGTGCTGCGCGCCGCGTTGCAGGAGTTCGGCATCGGTCGGCTGTACCAGCGCACCCGGGAGCAGCTGCTCCCGGCGCTGGAGCTGGCCCGACAGTGGCACTGACGGCGGTACGATCGCCGCGGCGGGCAGGTCCGGTCCGGCATGCTCGGCACGGTGGGATCCGAAGGAAGGGGTGGCCGCGTGGCCAGCGGTGGAGAAGCGGCGCCGAAGCCGGGGCCGCCGCCCGCGTTGCAGCGGTGGTTTCAGGAGCGCACGTCCCCGTACGCGTGGGAACAGGACGGCCTCGACCACGTCAGACGGCTGATGCCGCAGGCCGAGCCCTACCGGGCGTGGGCGACGTTCTCCTTCACCGGCAGCTCCGGCCGGGTCAACGAGTGTGACCTGCTCATCGCCGTGCCTGGTGGGCTGTACCTGGTGGAGCTGAAGGGCCACCCGGGCCGCGTCGTCAACCACGGCGACACCTGGAGCGTCTATCCAGAGGACGGGTCGCGCCGCCCGAACACCCTGCGCAATCCCCTGTCGCTGACCGACCTCAAGTGCAAGGAGCTCAAGCAGCGGCTGGACTGGGCCGCGCGCAAGCGCCACCTCAGCGTGCGTATCCCCCGGGTCGAACCGGCGGTGTTCCTCTCCGCGCGGGGCCTGCGGTCGGAGCTGGACGAGGTGCAGCGCACCCGTGTCTACGGCCGCGACGACGACTGCGACGGCCTGCCCGGCATCTGGAACGACCTGCTCTCCCGCCCGCCGCAGCGGGAGCACCAGCGGATCACCCCGGATTTCTCCCGGCATGTCCTGCCGATGCTGCTGGAGACCATCGGCATCCGAGCCTCCACCGCGCACCTGCGCTTCGGTGACGACTGGACGTTGTCCGGCGAGCTGCTGGACGCGGGCCCGACGTGGGAGGACCGGCTGGCCGAGCGGTCCGGCATCGTGCGCGAGCAGGGCCGGGTCCGCATCTACCTCACCGAGCAGCAGGCCGACGACGAGAAGCGGCAGTCGGTCGAGCGTGCCGCCCGCCGCGAGTACCAGGTTCTGCAGGATGTGGCGCACCGCGGCATCGCCCAGCCGGTGCAGATCCGCCACCATCAGGGCGGCCCGGCGATCCTGTTCCACCACCGCGACACCGACATCCGCCTCGACTCGTACATGGATCTGCACGGCGAGTCCCTGAGCACCGAGACCCGGCTGGATCTGGTGCGCCAACTCGCCGAGGCGGTGCAGTACGCTCACCAGCGTTCGCTGTACCACCGGGCGCTGTCGGCACGGTCGGTGTACGTGTCGGCGCGTGACGACGGGTCCGACCCGGTGGTGCGGATCATCGACTGGCAGGCCGCCGCCCGCGATTTCGACAGTGCCGTGTCCACCACGGGTACGTCGCTGGGCCACTCCTCGCTGACCGGGGAACACCTGGCGGGCTCGTCGGAGGTGTACTTCGCACCCGAGTTCGCCCCGTACGCCGATCCGGTGGATCTGGACGTGTTCGGTTTGGGTGCCCTGGCGTTCCTCGTGCTCACCGGACGTCCGCCGGCGACGCGACGCGGCGGGCTGATCGAACGGCTCGCGGAGAACCGGGGACTGCGCCCCTCGGCGCTGTCCGACGGCGTGTCCGACGCGCTCGACACGCTGGTGTTCGACGCCACCCGGACCGACGTGGCCGACCGGCTGTCGTCGGCGGAGGAGTTCCTCGCCCGGTTGGACACCGCCGAGACCCGGTCGGTCCCCGCGTCGACGGCCACGGTCGTGGACCCGCTCACGGTGTCCGCGGGGCAGGTCGTGGATGGCTGGCACGTGGAGCGTGTGCTGGGCACCGGCGCCACCGCCCGCGCGCTGCTGGTCACCGCGGTCGCCGACGACGAGGACGACACCGGGCAGGACCCGCGCCGGGTGCTCAAGGTCGCCCTCGACGAGGACAAGGCGGAACACCTGCGTGCGGAGGCCCGTGCCCTGGACATCGTGGGTGGCGGCGTCGTGGTGCAGAAGCTCGACGGGCCGCGGGAGCTGGGCGGGCGCACCGTGCTCGACCTGGAGTTCGCCGGGGGACAGGACTCCGTCGGCTACACCCTCGGCGAGTCGCTGCGCACCGACGGCAAGCTCAGCTACCACAACCTCGAACGCTACGGGCGCGACCTGTTCACCGCCCTGGACCAGCTCGCCGGGCGGGGTGTGCGGCACCGCGACCTCAAGCCGGACAACTTCGGTGTCTACCGCCGTGCCGACCGGTCGTGGCAGCTCATGCTGTTCGACTTCTCCCTGGCCGAGGTGTCCGAACGCGATGTCACGGCCGGCACCCGCGGCTACCTGGACCCGTTCCTGGACACCAACCGCCGCCCCGTCTACGACGATCACGCCGAGCGGTACGCGGCCGCGGTGACGCTGCACGAGATGGCCACCGGTCAACGCCCGGTGTGGGGCGACGGGGTCAGTGATCCGCGCACCACCGACGACGAGACCCCCTCCCTCGCGGCGGACCTGTTCGAGCCGGCCCTGCGGGACGGCCTGACGGCGTTCTTCCAGCGCGCCCTGCACCGCGACGCCGACCGCCGTTTCGACACGCTGCGGCAGATGGAGGACGCCTGGCGCGCGGTGTTCACCGCGGCCGACCAGGCCCGCCCGGCCACCACTCCGGAGACGGTCGACCTCGACGACGCCGACCTGCAGCAGACCCGCGACGCCCACGCCGAGGCCGCGACCCCGGACACCCAGCTCGACGCGGCGGGCCTGTCGCCACGGGCGGTGTCGGTGGCGCAGTCGTTCGGCGTGTCCACCGTGGGCGAGCTGTTGGAGCGGGTGCGTCCGCACGAGATCAGCCGGGCGCGCGGCGCGGGCAAGGCCGTGCGCAACGAGCTGAACCGCCGGTTCAAGCAGTGGAAACAGGCCCTGCTCGACGCCCCCGCACCGGCCCGGGCAGCGGCGGACGAGTCCGCGGGC
>NZ_KE387124.1:36434-48889 GCF_000430445.1 Saccharomonospora iraqiensis subsp. iraqiensis | reverse complement strand
CGACCGCGAACAGGCCGGGCGCCGCATCCCCGTCCCCGGGCACGGGCGGGTCACACCCGGCACGCGGCGCCGGGTCGTCGGCCTGCCGGTCGTCGGTGGTGGCGCGCAGTTCGGCGAGCACGGTGCTGATGCCGTGTGCGAGGTCGAGCGCGCGGCACAGCAGGTGCGTCTGGTGTGGGTTCACGTGTTCTCCGGCAGGCGTGGGATGTCGCAGGGCGGGAAGTCATCGCGCACGCGCCACTCGTGGTCGCAGTGCCAGCAGGTCGGGTCGTGCCACCGGCCGTCCAGCTCCACGAAGTCGCGCCGCGCCGGGGTGACCTCGACGCCGCAGAGCGTGGTGAACGCGATCCCGGGATGCGCGGTGCCCACCGTCTCGGCGTCGTAGGCGTGCCGGCGCCCCTCGGCCTGCTGCCACCGGAACCTCTGCATCGATGCCCTCCCCCTGGTCACCGCGTCAGCGACGCGACAGCTCTGTCATTGGAGGACACGCTGTCTGTCTACCGTTCGTAGCTGCAATCTCCCGAAGGGGTGATTCGACTGAAGCACTGACTGCCCGTCTCACCTGGTCGGCAACGTAAAGAACGGGATAGCATGACAGACGCACCGACCACTAGGCCGGTGAAGTGGACCCGGCAGCCTTCCGGACGGTGGGCGGGCCGGGTTTCGCATGTCCGGACCTGACACCGCTGGGATCGGTCGGAGCTGGTCAACGACCGCCGTATTCCGTTTCGTGGCCGGTCTGCCTACCGAGAGCAGTCCGCATCTCCCGATCGTGTGACTTGTTTTCGTTGTGTCGGGATGACTAACTGTGTGCCATGCCCGTCGACGCCAACGGCATGACCACCCGCGCCCGCGCGCTGACCGCGGCGATCCGCGACCTGCTCGATGACTCCGAACTGAGTGGCCGCGAGATCTCGCAGCGGCTGGGCTTCAGCCACGGCATCGTCTCGCACTGGGTGACCGGCCGTCGCCTGCCGAGCCCGGAGGACATGGCCTCACTGCTGACGCTGTTGGGCGTCACCGGCGACGAGAAGCAACGCCTCATCGACCTCGCCCGGCACGCGGCCGAGCCGAACTGGCTGGTCGTCGGCATGCCCGGACTCCCGCAGCAGTTGGCGGGTGCCATCGAGTCGGAACGCTCGGCGTCGGCGATCACGCAGTGGTCGAGGGACATCCTCCCCGGGCTGCTCCAGACCGCCGACTACGCCCGAGCGCTGGCCATGGCCAGCGGGTTGCCGCTGAATGAGGTCGAGGGCCGAGTCATGCTCCGGATGGGCCGAGCCGAGGTGATCACCCGACGACAACCCGTAGAGTTCCACGCGCTGATAGCCGAAGACGCTGTGCGGGAGCGGATCGCGATACCGGAGGTGATGGCCGACCAGCTGCGGCACCTCCTCGCGATGGCGGCCCGCCCGAACATCACGATCCAGATCGTGCCGCCGCGCATCGGTTGGCACCCCGGCCTACTCGGCCCGTTCGTCCTGTACGACTTCCCGGAGGCTCCGCCCGTGGTGCACTTCGAGCACTACAGCTCTGGAGCTTTCGTCCTGGATGAGGACGACGTGCAGGAGTATCGGGCCGCTGTCAAGACCATCTGCGGGATGGCGAGAACTCCGGCGCAGTCGACGGAGTTCCTCGCCGAGATCGCGGAGAGTTTGGAGCACACGACGACATGAACGCCCCGCTGGTGTGGAAGAAGAGCAGCTACAGCGGTCCGAACGGTGACTGTGTCGAGTTCGCCGCCGCCACCGATGGCAGCGGCGATGTCCTGATCCGGCATTCGAAGCACCCGGATGCGACCACGATCCGGTACACGGCCGCCGAGTGGCGGGCGTTCCTCGCGGGCGCCAAGGACGGCGAGTTCGACCTGTAGACGCGGACACTCGGCGGCCCCGGCAGACCAGCGGATGCCGGGGCCGCTGTGCTGTGTCTCCTACGCTGCCCTCGTGGTGTCTACGACCGGTAGCCGCCGTTCTCCCCATCGTGTGACTTGTCATGTTACATGTCGGGATGACTACGCTGTGCCATGTCCGTCGACGTCAACGGTATGACCACCAGAGCCCGCGCACTGACCGCAGCGCTGCGCAAGCTGCTCGACGACTCGAAGCTGAGTGGTCGGGAGATCTCCCAACGGTTGGGGTTCAGTCATGGCATCGTCTCGCACTGGGTGACCGGACGTCGGCTGCCGGGCCCGGAGGACATGGCCTCGTTGCTGACGTTGCTGGGCGTCACCGGGGACGAGAAGCAACGCCTCGTCGACCTCGCCCGGTACGCGGCCGAGCCGAACTGGCTGGTCGTGGGAATGCCGGGCATTCCACAACAGCTGGCGGGCGCGATCGAGTCGGAACGCTCGGCATCGTCGCTCGTGGAGTGGTCACCACACCTCATCCCCGGCCTCCTGCAGACGGCGGAGTATGCGCGTGCCTTGGCGAACGCGATCGAACTGCCGCCGCCCGAGGTCGATACGCGCGTCATGTTGCGCGTCGGACGCTCGGAGGTGATCACTCGCCGGGATCCCGTGACCATGCTGGCGTTCGTGGGCGAGGAAGCGGTACACGAGAGGATCGGCTCTCCCGGGGTGATGGTCGAGCAGCTGCGCCACCTGGTCATACTGAATGCGCGGAGCAACGTCATGATCCGCCTCGTCCCGTCGCGCGTGGGCTGGCATCCGGGGCTACTCGGCCCGTTTGTACTGTACGACTTCCGGGAGGCTTCACCTGTGGTGCACTTCGAGCACTACAGTTCCGGGGCGTTCGTCCTCGACGCGGACGATGTGCGGGCCTACCGGCGTGCCGTGGAGGTTATGCGAGGGGTGGCGCTAACTCCCGAAAAGTCGACCGACCTGCTCGTGACGACCGCAGACGAATTGGAGCGCGCGACAGCATGACGGCACCCCTGATGTGGACGAAAAGCAGCTACAGCGGTCCGAACGGCAACTGTGTCGAGTTCGCCGCCGCCACGGACGGCAGCGGCGATGTCCTGATCCGGCACTCGAAACACCCGGAGGCGGGCGTCATCCGCTACACGGCCGCCGAGTGGCGGGCGTTCCTCGCGGGCGCCAAGGACGGCGAGTTCGACCTGTAGTTCGGCGTCGACCCAGCAGCCCCGGCGGGTGTCGGGGCCGCTTTACCGTGCGCGCGGCCCCGGCTCACCGTGGCCTGTGGGTGCCCCCGTGTGAATAGCGTCTTCGCCAAGTATCACTCGCACTGTGGAGTGCGCAGATGTAAGGCGCTCATCCATATGTGGTGCCGGGAATGCCGGCTTGTAAGCTCTACCCGATCGGTCTCGATCTTCCGCACTCAATCTCCCAGCGAAGTTCGCTGGGTGGTCCCTAGGAACTGAGGGGCAAGGGAGCCGCTGAGCGGCTGCAACGCGGAAAGGAGACCGATGAGTAAGAGCGATAAGCGTCGGGGCCCGCCCTGCCGGTGCATCCTGTGCGCATGTCGTGACCGGGTCAGCAGGGCCGGGAACAAGCTGGTGGTGACCAGTATCCTGTTCCCGGTGGTCCTGCTGCCCTACAAGCACGAGATGTCGAGTCTCGTGCTTCTGTTGGCCCGTTAGAGGCCGTTGAGAGGGGCGGGGGTGACCTTGGCGGGGAGTTCCCGCTCCTCTCCCATACTGTCCGCGCTTGATGCTGACCAGCGGTCAGCATCAAGCGCGGACCTATTATTCCACAGGTTACTTGACATGGGACTTGCCGCAACTGACCCGGCAGAGTAGAAAGTCGGTCCAGCGCACAGCCTTGCGCGAGCTTGCCCGGTTGCTTGCGGGCAACCGTCGGCCCCGGTAGACACCGAGGCTTGCGATCGAACCACGGCACGGGGCAGCCATGCGTCTGTAACACAACGTTGCGCAATACCGACCGTTCCTCGGTGCGGTCGCGAGTGTGTCTCGATGTGAGCGCATGCATTGCTGCGCTCGGCTGCTCGGCACATAGGCTGCGGGTCGGCCTGGTGATTGAGGGGAGTGGCGACGGTGACGGTGAGTGACGCTGGCCTGACGGAGCAGTTGGTGGCGGACCTGCGGGGGCAGGTGGGTCTGCTGGAGGCCGATCTGCGGGCTCGTGCGGAGGAGGTTGCGGAGTTCCGCGAGCCGTTGCGGGCGGAGTATGTCGAGGCGTTCGAGAAGAGGCGGACGGCGGCGCCGTGGGAGTCGTGGCTGGATGCGCGGGTGACGCAGGTGGCGGCGGCGTGGGTGTTGGGCACGGTGTTCGTGCGGTTCTGCGAGGACAACGGCCTGGTGGCGGCGCCGTTCCTGTCCGGGCCGGGGGAGCGGCTGGCCGAGGCCGAGGAGCGGCACGAGGACTTCTTCCGCCGGTATCCGGAGCGCAACGACCGGGACTGGCTGGTGGCCGGGTTCGAGGCGTTGGCGGGGGCGCATCCGACGGCGGCGGGGTTGTTCGACCGGCGGCACAACCCGCTGTGGGAGATCAGCCCGTCGTTCGAGGCGGCCAGCGGGCTGGTGCGGTTCTGGCGCCGCCGCGGTGAGGACGGTGAGGTCCGGTACGACTTCACTGATCCGGAGTGGGACACCCGATTTTTGGGGAATCTGTATCAGGATCTGTCCGAGCACGCGCGGAAGACGTATGCGTTGTTGCAGACTCCGGAGTTCGTCGAGGAGTTCATCCTCGACCTGACCCTGGAACCCGCCGTTGAAGAGTTCGGCCTAGCCGGGCTCAGGACGATCGACCCGGCCTGCGGGTCGGGGCACTTCGTGCTCGGGCTGTTCCACCGGATCCTGGACAAGTGGCGCGAGGCCGAACCGGGCACGGACCAGTGGACGCTCGTGAAGCGGAGCCTGGGTTCGGTGCATGGGTGTGACAAGAACCCGTTCGCCGTGTCGATCGCCCGGTTCCGGTTGTTGGTGGCGGCGCTGCGGGCGGCGGAGGCGACCCGCTTGGAGCAGGCGCCAGAGTTTCCGCTGAATTTGGCGGTGGGGGACTCGCTGCTGCACGGCCGGGGGGCGCCGGGGGTGCAGGAGGAGTTGTTCGCCGTGGAGGAGGCGCACACCTATGTGCCCGAGGACGTCAACGACTACGTCAACTCCTGCGACCTGCTGGGGCGGGGCTCGTATCACGTGGTGGTGGGCAACCCGCCCTACATCACCGTCAAGGACAAGCAGGAGAACCAGAACTACCGCGACCGCTACGATGCCTGCTCGGGCAAGTACGCCCTGTCTGTACCGTTCGCCCAACGGCTGTTCCACCTCGCCATACGCCGCCACGGCTCGGACCGGGACGCCGGCTACGTCGGGCAGATCACCGCGAACTCGTTCATGAAACGCGAGTTCGGCAAGAAACTCATCGAAAACTTTTTCCGCACGGTGCAGCTGACCCACGTCATCGACACCTCCGGGGCCTACATTCCCGGCCACGGCACCCCTACCGTCATCCTCATCGGCCGCAATCACGAATACCGCCACAACGACCCGATCCGCGCCGTCCTCGGAATCCGCGGCGAACCTACCCAACCCGAAAACCCGGCCAAGGGGCTAGTGTGGTCTGCCATCGTCGACCAGATCACCCAGCCGGGCAGCGAATCCGACTGGATCACCGTCGAAGACACCGACCGACAAAGCTTCGGCCAGCACCCCTGGAGCTTGAGCGGCGGCGGGGCAGGCGGCGTGATGGAACAAATTAGTAATCCCTCGCGAGACGTGCTCCATGCGAGGGTCGATTCGGTTGGGCCTCATGACATAACTGGTGAGGATGATGTATTCTTATCTAGCACTCGTCTACCTGTTTGGGATCGTCTTGCCGCTCCTAGTAAGTCGTTGACTATGGGCGACTCGGTGCGCGATTTCCGCACGAAGAAGGTAGCTGTGTTGTGGCCATATCTGGAAGAATATCCAGACTGCTCGTTGCAAGATACGGTATTATTCTGGCCTTATCGTCGTTTGTTAAGGTCTGGGGTGACTTTCGGAAAAACTCGAGAGCAGCGGGGAATGGCTTGGCACGAACATGTTATGCTTTCTTGGGAGCGAACTCGGGCGCGGTTTTTGATAACCTTCGCAGACGTGGCGACGCATAATCATTTTGTGCTGGATCGGGGTAGAAATGTCTTCAACAGGACCGCGCCCGTGATCAAGTTGCCGGAGGGGGCGGGTGAGGATGAGCATGTGGAGTTGTTGGGGGTGTTGAACTCGTCGGTGGCCTGTTTCTGGCTCAAACAAATGTGCCACGACAAGGGAAATGGTGGTATCGGAGGCGGCATTGCAAGTGCTGCCTGGGAACGCTTCTATCAGTTTAATGGGAGTCGTGTTTCGCAGTTCCCGCTTCCGACGGTGTTGCCGTTGGAATTGGGGCGGGTTCTGGATGGGTTGGCGCAGGAGTTGGCGTCGTGGGAGCCGTCGGTGGTGGCGGAGCACGGGGTGCCGTCGCGGGAGCGGTTAGCGGTGGCGCGGGCTGAGTGGGTGCGGTTGCGAGGTCGGATGGTGGCGGTGCAGGAGGAGTTAGATTGGTGGGTGTATCAGGCCTATGGACTGTTGGATGAGGCCGAGCGTGCCCGGTTGACCGCTGCTGATTGGGGGTCGGTGCCGGAGGTGGAGTTGGGGCAGCGGCCGTTTGAGATTGTGCTGGCCCGCCGGGTGGCGGCGGGGGAGGTGGATACGGCGTGGTTCGACCGGCACGGCTCCACACCGGTTACGGAGGTGCCGCAGCACTGGCCGGAGTGGTACCGGCAGTTGGTGCAGGACCGCATCGAGGCGATCGAGTCTCGGCGGGACCTCGAATTGTTGGAGCGGCCGGAGCACAAGCGTCGGTGGGCGGCCGAGTCGTGGGAGAAGCGGGAGGCTGAGGCGCTGCGCACGTGGTTGTTGGACCGGTGCGAGCGTCGCGAGCTGTGGTTCGGGTTGCGAGACGGGTTCGAGCAGCCGCGTACGCGTACGGTGCACCAGTTGGCTGACGCGTTCCGTGACGACGCGGACATGCACGCCGTGGCCTCGCTGTATGCCGCGGACCATCTGGGCAAGCCGGATTTGAGTCTTGCGCAGGTGTTGGAGCGGGTGGTGGCGGATCAGCATGTGCCGTATCTGGCGGCGCTGCGGTTCAAGGAGCCCGGGTTGCGCAAGCGGGCCCAGTGGGAGCGGGTGTGGCAGCTGCAGCGGGAGGAAGACGCTACGGGGCGGCGGTTGGACATTCCGGTGCCGCCGAAATACACCTCCGGGGACTTCCGCAAGGCGTCGTACTGGTCGCAGCGGGGCAAGTTGGACGTGCCCAAGGAACGGTTCGTGTCGTATCCGGAGGCGGGGCCGGAGGGCGATCCGAGCCTGCTGTTGGGCTGGGCCGGCTGGGACCACAAAGACCAGGCGCAGGCGTTGGTGAACCTGATCAACGACCGGTCCGAGGACGCCGGCTGGGGTGTCGAGCGGTTGACGCCGCTGGTGGCCGGGTTGGCGGAAGTGATGCCGTGGGTGCACCAGTGGCACGGCGAGTACGACGACGAGTGGGGCGGGATACCGGCCGAGGAGTATCAGGCCTTCCTCGACGAACAACGCCACCGCCACCACCTCACCGAAGACGACCTCACCACCTGGCGCCCCACCCCCACCAGGAAAGGCCGCCCCACCACCAAGCCGACGGAGTGACGTGTGGTCGCCCGGAACCGTCAGAGGCCCAGCACGGCCTGGCGGTTTCGGCCCCGTCCGTGCGTAACACCGTGCCCCGGGGTCGCGACGGTGCGGTGCGGGCTCGGCACACCGACATTGCGGCGGAGTCTCGATGCGTCGACGGCAGACCATGATCGACGCCGTGGGGACTAGCATGCCGGGGGCGGTCCGTGCTGAGGAAAGGAACCGTCCAGGTGCCGAGTCGGCGCGTTGACCTGGATGAACGGCGTCACGAGAGGGCAGGGCAAGAGTGAGCGCGAACGAGGTCTACCTGCGCGACGTCCTCGACATCCCCGAGACGGTGCACGCCGGGGACTTCAAGGTCGAGCTGACCGGCGGGTTCACCGAGACCGAGGCCCGTGTCGCCGAGTACGTCGTCACCGACCAGCTCCGGCAGGCATTCGACACGGCGCTGCGCAACGTGCGGGCCGCCGTGCGCGACGGCAGCTCGCACGCCGCCTACCTGCACGGCTCGTTCGGCTCTGGGAAGAGCCACTTCCTCACCGTCCTGCACGCCGTGCTGAACAACGACCCCGTCGCCCGCGCCAAGCCCGCGTTGCAGACCGTCATCGCCGAACACGACGACTGGCTGCGCGGCAAACGGTTCCTCATGGTGCCCTACCACCTGGTGGGCGCCAGCGACCTCGACTCCGCCCTCCTCGACGGCTACGTGCGCACCGTGCGCAGGCTCCACCCGGACCAGCCGACCCCGCCGGTGTACCGGGCGGACGCCATGCTCGCCGACGCCCGTAAACAGCGCGAGGTGCTCGGCGACGAGAAGTTCGTCGAACTGCTGAGCGTGGGCGCCTCGACCGGGCCCGGCGAGGCCGACCCCGACGACCTGGACCTGCCCGACGATGCCGGGGGTTGGACCGGTGCGGATCTCGACCGGGCGTTCGCCGCCCCCGCGGGCGATCCGGTGCGCGACCGGCTGGTGCAGGACCTGATCTCCGGGCCCTGGTCGTCCTACGTGCGAGGGGCCAGCGGCGACGCCGGGGCGTTTATCCCGCTGGAGAACGGGCTGTCGGTGATCAGCCGACACGCCCGCGAACTCGGCTACGACGGGCTGGTCCTGTTCCTCGACGAGCTGATCCTGTGGCTGCAGGCCCACCTCAGCGACCAGCGGTTCGTCAACACCCAGGTGAGCAAGCTGGTCAAGCTGATCGAATCCGGCGACGCGAGCCGGGAACTGCCCATCGTGTCGTTCATCTCCCGGCAGCGCGACCTCTCCCAGCTCGTCGGCGAGGACGTCACCGGCGCGGACGTGCGCAACCTCGAAGAGCAAGTGCGCTACCTTGCCGAACGGTTCGATACGGTCTCGCTGGAGGACCGCAACCTGCCCGCCATCATCAAGGAGCGGGTGCTCAAGCCGCTGCCCGGCGGGCGGGAGACCCTCGACGCCGCCTTCGCCGGCATCGAGTCCGCCAAGGCCGCCGACAAGGAGGTGCTGCTCGACGCCGCCGGCGCCACCGGCGCCGACTGGCAGGACTTCCGCGACGTCTACCCGCTCTCGCCCGCGCTGCTCAACGTGCTCGTCGCGCTGTCCGGCGCGCTGCAGCGCGAACGTACCGGGCTCAAACTGCTGCAGGAGCTGCTGCGCCGCCGCCGGGACAGCATGAAGGTCGGCGAACTCATCCCGCTCGGCGACCTGTGGGACGTGCTCGCCGACGGCACCGGCGAGGCGTTCACCGACCGGCTGCGCAGCGAGGCCGAAGCCGCCCAGCGCTTCTACGGCAAGGCCCGCGCCTGGCTCGCCGAACGGCACGGCGAGGGCACGCAGAAGTTCGTCGCCGCCGACCGGCTGGTGAAGACCCTGCTGCTGTCGGCGCTTGCGCCGCAGGTGCCCGCGCTCACCCGGCTCACCGGCACCCGGCTCGCCGCGCTCAACCACGGCTCGCTGCGCGCCCGCACCGTCTCCGCCGGGTCCATGGCCGTGTCCACCCTGCGGGAACTGCAGGCCGAGTTCGGCGAACTGCGTTCCGAGGGCGAGGAAGACCCTGTCTTCCGGCTGCAGTTGTCCGATCTGGACATCGAACCGCTGCTGGACGCGGTGGGGGAGCAGGACTCCCTCGGCGCGCGGCGCATCTGGACCAAGACGAAGCTGTGGTGCGAGCTGGGCATCGCCGACTCGGACAGCTTCGTCTGCGAGAAGGAGATCGTCTGGAAGGGCACCCGGCGCACCGCCGAGTTCGTCTTCGCCAACGTGCGTGACGAGCACGAACTGCCCGGCATGCAGTTCGAGCCCAGCACGCCGGGGCGGGTGCGGTTCGTGCTGGACTACCCGTTCGACTCCGGTGACCACGTGCCGCACGACGACGCCAGCCGGGTCAACCGGATGCGCAAGGCGGGCACTGAGGCGGCCACGCTCGTGTGGTTGCCGCACTTCATGTCGGCACAGAAATCCGCCCAACTCGGCCGGCTGCTCAAGATCCGCTACCTGCTGGAGCGCAGCAGGCTCGACGACTACGCGAACACCAAGTCTGCCGACGAACGCATCAAGATCCGCCACCAGTTGGAGGCGCAGGCCGACACGCTCGACTCGCAGCTCACGGCCGCACTGCGACACCTCTACGGCATCGCCGGGGGCGACGACGCCAGCATCGGCGCCGAGGTCGGCGAGGACGGGCACGTGCTCACCCTGCAGCCCGGGCACGCGCCCCGGCTGGCCGGGGGAGCCTCGTTCGAGTACAACGCGCTCACCCTCGCCGACGGGCTGTTCGACAAGCTCTACCCCAAACACCCGAACTTCGACCCGAACGGCAACCGCAAGCCCGTTACCACGGGTGAGTTGCGCACCGTGCTGGCGTGGATCACGCGCGCGATGGAGGACGGCAACCGGCGGGTCGTCCTCGACCGCAAGGACCAGGCACTGGTGCGCCGCGTCGTGCACCCGCTGGAGCTGGGTGAGGTCGCCGACGGGCCGCTCGTGGTCGCCACCGAATGGCGCCGCCGCATCGAACAGGCAGCTACCCAGCGCGGCGTCACCGGCGACTACCGGGTGGACGACATCCGCACCTGGATCATCGAGCTCGGCTACACCGGGTTGGACAAACCCGTGCTGAACCTGATTATTGCCACGTACGCGATGCTCGCCGACCGGGCGTGGCTGCTGCACGGCTCGCCGCTGCCCGAACCGCCCGACCTCGACAAGATCGGCCCTGGGCACGCCCTGCGCGCCCAGGAACTGCCCACCGAGAACGAGTTCACCGCCGCCCGCGACCGGGCCTCGGCCCTGTTCGGGCTGACCGTGCCGGACACACTGTTCACCCGCAATGTCAACCGGCTCGCCGAGGGCGTGCGCGGCAAGATCACCGAATACGAGGAGCCGGTCAACGGGCTGCGCACGCAGCTGCGCGAGCACGCCGCCGACCTCGGTCTGGACGCAGAGCCGGACGCACCGCGGTTGCGGGCCACGCGGGACGCGGCCGACCTGCTCGCGCGGCTGCGTGACGAGGCCGACAGCACCGAACTGGTGCGCCTGCTCGCCACCGCCACCTACGACACCGGCGACCGGGTACTCGCCACTACCCTCACCTCCGCGGCCGACGTGCTCGCCGCGGTGCGGGCGGTCGAATGGTCGCTGTTCACCTCGATGCGCAACTTCCTGCCGCGCGGTGACGACATCGCCCACCGCGCGGACCAGCTGCTCGCCGGGGTGGCGGAGGCGGCGGTGGCCGACGAGTTCACCCGACGGCTGGCGCCCGTGCTGCACGAGTTCGGGCCGAAGGCGCTGGGGATCGTCAACGACGCCACCCGGGTCGTGCCGGATCCGAAGCCCCCGCGGCCGGACCCACAGCCCGATCCGCACCCGCGGCCGGGACCGGACGGTGCCGGACACGACGGTCGGGGGAGTGCCGGACCGGACGACGTTCACCTGACCGGGACCGGCACACCCCCCGTCTCCGGTGGCACCGGCGGGACCGGCGGCCGGGCCGGGGCGAAGCGGGTCAAGGCCAGTGCGGTGGAGGCCGAGCTCAGCAGCCTGATCTCCGCCGTGCAGGACGAGATCCGCGACTACGCCCGGCAGCACCCCGACGTGCAGTTCGAGGTGACCTGGCAGGTCGTCGACGACGGGACCGGCGCCGGTGACGGGGCGGGCGGGGCGCGATGAGCGCACCGCCCGAGGTCGACCGGCGCATCGTCGAATCCCTGGTCGAGGAGTACCTCCCGGCCGCGCGGGGGCGGCGGCTGCTGCTCGTGCACGGCAAATACGTCGGCACGGCGGAGCCGTTCACCGTGCGCACCGCCGACGACCGGCACCGGGTGCACGTGGTCGACCGGCACTCCGTGCTCGGCATCCTGGAGGCCTGGCAGGAGCACCAGCACACCCACCCCGACGACGGCGACCTGCTGGTGGTCACCACCGGGGTGGACGACGAGCAGCTCGGCTGGGACGTCCGCGCCTACGCCATCCACCGGTCCGTGCGGCCGGTCGACCGGGCCAGTGTCGTCGCCCAGCGCTTCGGGGCGGTGGACGTCGACCCGCGGCTGCACGAGGAGAAGTGGCTCGTGGAGGCGTTGTTGGACGCCGAACCGCCCGAAGGGTGGCCGCGGGACGGTTCGGTGCTCACCCGCGACGCCGCGATCCGCGCGCTGATCGGCGTCCGCCTCGGTCGTTCCGCGCTCGGTGACGGGGCGCTGGACATCGGGGCGCTGCTGGATTTCTCCCTCGACCGGGTCGCCACCGCGAGGTTCGCCGAACTTCCGCACGCCGAACGCGACGGGATCATCCGGTGGCTGGCCGACACCGTCGGCGACGCCGCCGCGCTGCTGCTGCGGCTGGTCGCCGACGGGCGCGCCGCGGACGCCGTGCCGCTCGGCATCGTCGGGGGCGCCGCCCCCGGCCCGGA
>NZ_KE387124.1:32399-36334 GCF_000430445.1 Saccharomonospora iraqiensis subsp. iraqiensis | reverse complement strand
GTCGTGGCGCGGCGGCGGTGGCGTCCTCCGCGGCGGCGGTGGCGTCCGGGGGCGCGGTCTCGCGCGTCGTCTGCCGGGTCACGCCCTCATCGTAGGGCCACGGCGGGCCGCCACGCACCAAGCGGAACATCTGCTCCGCTCCGGGTACAGTGGGGACGAGTGAATCCGGAGCGCACGCTCCGCGCGGTGGTCGCCGGAAAGGTGGAAGTTCGTGACCCCTGTCCTGTCCGTCCTCGACCTGGCCATGGTCGGCAAGAACGAGACGAACCGCGAAGCCCTGGACGCCGCCGTGGTGCAGGCCCAGCGCGCCGAGCAGCTCGGCTACCACCGCGTCTGGTACGCCGAGCACCACAACATGAAGGCGATCGCCTCCTCGGCCACCAGCGTGCTCATCGCACACGTCGCCGCGCACACCCGGAGCATCCGGCTCGGCGCGGGCGGGGTGATGCTGCCCAACCACGCCCCGCTGACGATCGCCGAGCAGTTCGGCACCCTGGCCACGCTGCACCCGGACCGCATCGACCTCGGCCTCGGGCGCGCCCCCGGCACCGACCAGAACACCCTGCGTGCCCTGCGCCGGGACGCCAACTCGGCGGACTCGTTCCCGCAGGACGTGCAGGAGCTGCAGGCGTTCCTCGGCGAACGCAGCGCCATCCCCGGGGTGGACGCCGTCCCCGGCAAGGGCACGAACGTCCCGCTGTACATCCTCGGCTCGTCGCTGTTCGGCGCCCAGCTCGCCGCGATGCTCGGCCTGCCGTACGCGTTCGCCTCGCACTTCTCCCCGGACGCGCTGGAGCAGGCCGTGGCGGTCTACCGGGAGAAGTTCCAGCCGTCCGCCCAGCTCGCCGAGCCGTACGTGATCGCCGGGGTGAACGTGCTGGCCGCCGAGTCCGAGGAGGAGGCGCAGGAGCAGTTCACCGTGGTCAAGCGGCAGCGGGTGCGGCTGCTGGTCGGCCGGGGACGCAACTTCACCGACGCCGAGGCCGACGCGATCCTGGACTCCCCGCAGGGCGGCCAGCTCAAGAACATGGTCCGCTACAGCGCCGTCGGCACGGCCGAGCAGACCAAGCGCTACCTCGACGAGTTCGCCACCCACGCCGACGCCGACGAGCTGATCACCGCCCACCAGGGGCCGACGCCGAAGGACCGCATCCGTTCGATGGAGCTGCTGGCCGAGGCCACCGGCCTCAGCGGGTGAGCCCGCGGGCGGGGCCGCCGACCTCGTCGAATCGGCCCCGCCACGTCGTCCGGGGTGGCATGATGCGCTCCCGTCGTCCCGTCGGCGCCGGGGGAGAAACGGGCGCGGACGAGCGACCGACTCGTCTCACGGGTGGCCCGCGGGCGGTGGTCCGCGGGTTGACGTCACGGGGGTGACATGACCGGGGAACCCGGAGAACAGGACGACGACATGGCGACACACGAGGAGACGCTGGCGCAGCTGTATCAGGGTGTGGAGCAGTGCACGAACATCCACAACGCGGTGCAGCACGCCCTGTCGATGGCGGGCGGCCTGTCCGACCTGCTGCGCAACAGCCTCGGCGGCACCGCGGCCCACGACGAGGTCGGCGGCTACTGCGAGAGCGTGCTGGCCCAGCTCGAACTGTCCGCCCAGTCGGTCGAACAGACCAGGCACGCCCTCGACACGCTCATGGTGCGCTTCGAGGGCATGACGTAGTCGCCGGGCGCGCACGGAAAATGCCGTGCCCGGCCCGGCGGTGGCGGCGCACCATGGGCCGATGCTGGAGGCACACTTTCCCGTGTTCGGGCTGCGCCTGCGCACCCCGCGGCTGGAGCTGCGTCTGCCCGGGGGCGAGGAGCTCGCGGCGCTGGCCGACCTGGCCGTCGACGGCGTCCACCCACCCGAGGTGATGCCGTTCCTGCATCCGTGGACCGACCGGCCGCCCGTCGAGCGGGCGCGGGGGCTCGTGCAGCACCACTGGAGCACACTGGGCGCGTGGGAGCCGGGGGACTGGAAGCTGAATCTCGTCGTGCTGCACGGTGGTGCGGTCGTGGGCACCCAGGGGCTCACCGGGAGAGAGTTCGCCGTCACCCGCGTGGTCGGCAGCGGGTCGTGGCTCGGGCGGCGGTACCAGGGCCGCGGACTGGGCACCGAGATGCGGGCGGCGGTGCTGCATCTCGCCTTCGCGGGGCTGGGCGCGGAGGAGGCCGTCACCGGCGCCTTCACCGACAACGCCGCTTCCCTGGCGGTGTCCCGCAAGCTCGGCTACCGACCGGACGGGCTCGACCGGCACGCCGTGCGCGGGGAGGCCGCCGTGGAGCAACGGCTGCGGTTGAGCCGTGCCGACTGGCGGCGGCACCGCACGGTGGACGTGGAGATCGCGGGGCTCGACGAGGCGTGCCGGGCGCAGTTCGGCGTCGGGTCCTGACCCGCCCCGGTTGCCGGACGCGCCGGGCGGGTACCGGACGATGGGACGGCACGCCCACAGCCGATGCGAGCAGGAGGACGACGACGGTGACCTACCACGCGGCGGTGCGGACGGTGGCTCCGGACGGTTCCGACGACGTCCGGGAGGTTCCGGTCGCGGGGGCCGACGACGTCGACGAGCTGCTCTCGCTGCTGTCCGGTGAGGAGGTGTACACCGCGACGGTGCACGAGGGGGAGGACGACCCGGCGCTCGACGTGCAGATCCACGAGAGCTGGGGGTACCTGCTCTACTCCGGTGACGAACTGCTCGCCTACAGCGTCGGTGACCCGGACTCGCCCGCGCTGTCCGACGTCTCCGAGGCCCAGTTCCCCAAGGGCAGCGGCGTGCCGCTGGAGACGCTGCGCACGGCGCTGGTCGAGTTCGTCACCAGCGGCGGCGGCGCCCCCGAAGCGGTGGGCTGGCAGGACGCGCTGACCGCGCACGAGGGCTGACCCACACGGGAGGACGGACCGCACTCGCAGTGCCGACGGCGTGCGCGACAGTCGGCCACCGGCACCGGATCACCGGGTACCGCCGGGGGTGGTCAGTCGGGGCGGTCGGTGGCCTCGCGCACCGCGGTGTACACGTCGGACAGTCGGCCGGGCCAGTCGCGCCGGACGGCCTCCCACGCGGCGCGCAGCGACACCCGTCGGGCGAGCACGATCACCGGCGCCTCGCCCCAGTGGGTCGCCACCACGGTGCCGGTGCGGTCCGGCTCGTGCGGGAAGGGCGCCCCGCCGGGCAGGAAATCGACGGTGAGCGTGGCCGTCGCGGGCAGTCCCGCGCTCGTGCCGGCGCTGGGCGACTCCCCCGAGGCGGTGAGGTCGTCGGTGACACCCCCCATCGCGGCGCGGTAGCCGCGCAGGCTGTGGCGCAGGTGCGGCTCCGTGGGCATCGGGCAGTCCGGGTACGCGGCGTTGTAGGCCTGCACGGAGGCGAAACTCTCTGGGGTCACGCCCGACAATCCTACCCTGACGTTAGGGAAGGTTTACGGCTCGCCCGGCCTCTCCGGACCCCCGTCCGGTGTGGACGACGGAGTGCCGCCCGGAGGTGTCGGGACGGCCGGTCCGGCGGGTTCCGGTCGCTACACTGGGTGTGCCGGGCGGGACCGTTCCGGCGGAGCGGGGAAGGCGTGATGCGCGTGTCCGGGAGCCCGGCCGACGACGGGGCGGATTCCGACGAGCGGCTGGACGCCGTCGAGGCGGCGTTGAGCAAGAGCAAGCGCTACAGCGGCCTCGCCCCGGCCACCGTGCGGCGGGTGGCCCGCAGGGCGCTCGTCTCGTCCGGGGGAGATGTCACCGACGCCGTCAAGCGCACCAAGCGCGGCCTGCACGAGATCTACGGCGCGTACGTCCCCGGCGGGGCGCCGCCGTACCGGAGCATCCTGCGCAAGCTCGAGGAGGCGGTCGCCGACGCCGACGCCGACTCCGGCAGCGCCGACGACGCCGTGTCCGGCAGCGCCGACGACGCCGTGTCCGGCAGCGCCGACGACGCCGTACCCGGCAGTGC
>NZ_KE387124.1:28107-32299 GCF_000430445.1 Saccharomonospora iraqiensis subsp. iraqiensis | reverse complement strand
CCCGCAGGGTCCGCAGGCCGCGTCGGCGCAGTCCGCTCCGCAGCCCACCGCCCAGGACGCCAGGCAGGGCGCCGCGCCGCCGGCCCAGGAGGGCACCTCGGCGGGTGGGAAACCGCCGTTGCCCCGCAGGCGCAGGCAGGAGAACCTGGCTCCGCAGCTGCGGGAGGAGACCGGACCCTCCGACCAGGGCGGTGACACCACCGATCCCGCGGAGACTCCCGACGACGCACGTAGCAGGCTCTCGGCGTTCCAGATGGGCACTCGGAGAGCACGGCACCAGAAACCCGGCGGCGACGAGACTGGAGACTGAGACACCATGACGAACTCGGGAGTCAACGAACTCGACTGGCTGCTGGACGACTTGGTGAACCAGGTCGCGGGAGCCGAACGTGCCGTCGTACTGTCGTCGGACGGTCTGTTGATCGGGCGGTCGAGTAATCTGTCCGAAGAGGACGGCGAGCATCTGTCCGCCGTCGCCTCGGCGTTCCAGAGCCTGGCTCGGGGCACCGGGCGGCACTTCGGCGGCGGAGCGGTGCGGCAGACCGTGGTGGAGATGGACCATGCGTTCCTCTTCGTCACGGCCGCCGGACGCGGGGCGTGCCTGGCCCTGCTGACGTCCGAGGACGCCGACATGGGCATGGTGGCGTACTCGATGAACATGATGGTCAAACGGGTAGGCGCGGTGCTCAGCGCGGCGCCGAGGGTGGAACAACAAAGTGCGCCATGAGTGATCCCGGACAGGAGTGGTTCGACGAGGCCGGCGAAGCCGACGACGCCGGTGGCCTCGTTCGCTCGTACGTGGTGACGGGCGGCCGGACCAGGTCGGACAACTACGGCCTGGACATGATGACGCTGGTCGTGTCGCTGTGCACGCCGGCCGAGGCCGCGCACCTGCCCAGCGAGTACGCCCAGATCGTGCACATGTGCCAGCGGCCGATGTCGGTGGCCGAGGTGGGTGGACACGTCGACCTACCCCTGCCCGTGGTCAAGGTCCTGCTCAGTGATCTGATCGAGCAGAACTATGTGATCTTCCGTAGAGCGGCGCCCGAGGGCGACGCCCCCAACAAACACGTACTGCAGGCGGTTCTGGATGGCATCCGCAAACTCTGACGAGCGGCGACTGACGGCGACGGCGGTGAAGCTGTTGGTCGCCGGTGGTTTCGGGGTCGGCAAGACCACGATGGTGGGTTCGGTCAGCGAGGTTCCGCCGCTGCGCACCGAGGAGTCGCTGACGTCCGCGTCCGAGGGCGTGGACGATCTGTCCGGTGTGGAGGCGAAGACCACCACCACGGTGGCGCTCGACTTCGGGCGTATCACGATCAACTCGGAGTTGATCCTGTACCTGTTCGGCACGCCCGGGCAGGACCGGTTCTGGTTCATGTGGGACGAGCTGGCCCAGGGCGCGCTCGGTGCGGTGGTGCTCGCCGACACGCGCAGGCTGGAGTCGTGCTTCCCCGCGGTGGACTACTTCGAGCGCAGGGGCCTGCCGTTCGTGGTGGGTGTGAACTGCTTCGACCAGGCGCACATGTACGGCACCGAGGAGGTGCGCGCGGCGCTCGACGTCGGCCCCGAGGTGCCCGTGGTGCTGTGCGACGCCCGGGACAAGGAGTCCACCAAGCAGGTCCTGATCACCCTGATCGAGTACGTCATGTCCACGGCGGACCTGGTGCCCGCCGCCCGCTGACGGCCCCCGCACCCCGCGTGTGTGGCGTGAGGGGCACTTTCCCTGCGTGCGGCGCAGTGAATGTGCCCCTCGCTGCGCCGAGTGCAGGGAAAGTGCCCTTCACGGGTCACCCTGTCGGGTGGGCGGTGCCCTGGAGGAGGGGGCTGGCGGGGATCCAGCGGGGGCCCGCCTGGAGGTTCTCCACCTCGGTGAAGGTGAAGCCGGCGCGTTCGACCGCGGTCCGGGTGTCCCGGTTGGGGTGGCATCCGGCACCGAGACGCTTCCACACCGGGGTGACGCGGTCCTGCCACGTGGCCTGGGCACCCTCGCCGCGGACGTGTTCCAGGACGTACAGGGTTCCCTCGGGCCGCAATACGCGGCGGGCCTCGGCCAACGCCCGCGCGGGGTCGGTCACCGTGCACAGCACGAGGGTGAACACCACCGCGTCGAACGAGTCGTCGTCGAACGGCAGGTCCTCGGCGGCCGCGTCACTGACCTGGACCACCGGCGCGTGCGCCCGGCCGAGCTTGCGCTCCAGCTTCGCACGCATCGCCGGGTCGGGTTCGGTGAGCACCACCTGCTCGGCGTTACGGAGGTGGTCGAGGTTGACCCCGGTGCCGGCCCCGACGTCGAGCACCCGCCCGGTCACCCCGGACAGCATCCGCTCGCGCCGCGGCCCGAGCAGCTTGGTCTCGACCGGCGCGGCCATCCGGTCATACACGGCAGCGAAGATCCGATGTCCCGACATTCCCCGAGCCTAACCGCCCGTGTGCCCGCTCACCGGGTGCCCGTGAAGGACTCCTTCCCTGCACCCGACGCAGCGAAGGGGGCCCTCACTGCACCCGACGCAGGGAAGGAGTCCTTCACGGCACACCCCGGATCGAGCGGTCCAGCAGTTGCACCGGGTGTTGGAGGGGGAGGTCGTCGGTGTCCAGGTGGCGGGCGATCTGGAGCAGGCAGCCCGGGTTGGCCGTGACCAGCAGGTCCGGGTGCACCGAGCGGACGTTGTCCGCCTTGCGCCTGCCGAGGTCGGCGGCCGCCTCCGGCTGCAGCAGGTTGTAGACGCCCGCCGAGCCGCAGCACAGCTCCGCGTCCGGCAGGTCCACCACCTCCACGCCGGGGATCGTGCGCAGCACCTGCCGGGGCTGGGACCACACGCCCTGGGCGTGCCGCAGGTGGCAGGCGTCGTGGTAGGCCACCCTCGCCTCGACCGGGTGCCGCGGCGCCCGCGGCTCCAGGTCGGCCAGCACCTCGCTGACGTCGCGGACCTTCGCCGACAGCGCCCGCGCCCGCTCGGCCCATTCCGGGTCGTCGGCCAGCAGCGTGCCGTACTCCTTCATCGACGAGCCGCACCCGGCGACGTTGACCACGATGTCGTCCACCGGCAGCCGCTCGAACGTCTCGATCGTGCGCCGGGCCCGCTCGACGGCGTGCTCCTCGCGCCCGGCGTGCAGGCCCAGCGCGCCACAGCAGCCCTGGTCCCGGGGGGTAAGCACCTCGCACCCCTCGGCGGCCAGCACCCGTTGCGTGGCCGCGTTCACCTCGTGGAAGAAGACGTCCTGCACGCAGCCGGACAGCAGCGCCACCCGACGCCGTGCCGGCCCGGACGGGCGCACCCGTCGCGGCAGTCCCGCGAACGCCTCCCGCAGCCGCACCGGTGGCAGCAGCGACTGCGCCGCCCGCAGCCGGGGCGGCAGGACCCGCTCGGCGACCCGGGACAGGCGCAGCTTCTGATACAGCACCCCGAACACCGCCGCCGCGCGCAGCCTGCGCCGGTGGGGGAACAGCGCGAAGATCCCGTCCCGGAACAGCCGCTCGCCGCGCGAGCGCGGCACGGCACGTTCGATCTGCGGCCGGGTGGCCTCCAGCAGCCGGTCGTACTGCACCCCGGACGGGCAGGACGTCACGCAGGCCATGCAGCCGAGGCAGGCGTCGATGTGCTCGGTGAACGCGCCCTGCAGCTCGATCTCGCCGCGCTCGGCGAGGTCCATCAGGTAGATCCGGCCGCGCGGCGAGTCCATCTCCTCGCCCCAGAGCTGGTAGGTCGGGCACGTCGGCAGGCAGAATCCACAGTGCACGCAGTCGTCCAGCAGTTCCCGCGACGGCGGGTGGAACGCGTCGAAACTGGACGGTGCCTGCCGTTCTCCCGGTTCGGTCACGGCCCTGCCTCCTCGGTGTCCAACCACGACCCGAACCGGCCCGGGTTCAGCCGCCGGTGCGGGTCGAGTTCGTCCTTCAACGCCCGCAGCACCCGCACCGCCGATGGTGCCCGGTTCCACGTCCGGACCCCCGCCGGGGGACGTGCGCGCACCACGGACGTCCCGCCGACGGCGTCGACGGCGTCGTGAACGGCCTCCACGGCGGAACCCACGGTGTCGTCCGTGTCGGCGGTGTCGTCCGCGTCGCCGGTGTCGCCGGTACCGCCCATGTCGCCCGTGACGAGCGTGGCCACTCCGGTCGCCGGACCGACCGCGGCGCGGCCCGGACCGGCGCACCCGCTGTCGGCGACCACCCCGGGAAGCCGGGACG
>NZ_KE387124.1:22351-28007 GCF_000430445.1 Saccharomonospora iraqiensis subsp. iraqiensis | reverse complement strand
GGCCGGGGTGGCGGGGGCGGGGCTCTGCGGAGCGCCCCCGCCACCGGGGTGACCCGTCGCCCCGGGTTCGTCCGCGTGGTCGCGGTCGTCGTCCGGCACCGTCCGGATCGGGTGCCCACCGGCGATCAGGGACCCGGGGGTGCGGTCCGTGTGCGCCGGTCCGGTGGTCTCCGGGTCGCTCTCCGGCGGTCCGTCCTCCCGGTCGTCCGTGCTCGGGCCCGACCCCACCGGCGCGGGGGGCGCGGTGGGCACGGTCTCCGGCGCAGTGCCCGGCAGCGGATCGGTGGGTACGTCGGGGAGCGCGTCGTCCAGGCCGGGCAGTGTCCTCGGCAGGTCGAGCACCTCGCGTACGCCGTCCTCGACCGGGCGGGTGATCTCCTCGACCGCACCGGTGGCGACCCCGGTCACGCTGACGACCGTGTGCCCGAGGTCGTTCACGGTCGCGACCAGGGCGTCGGCCGTGCCGCTCAGCAGCGTCGGCCGCCGATCCCCCGTGGCCGTACCGTCTTCCGATCCGGAACCGTCGGCGGTCTCCCCGGGCAGTGTCCCCCCGGGCAGTGTCCCTCCGGGCAGTGTCCCCCCGGTCGGAGCCGGTTCGGGCAGCGCTTCCCCGGTCTGGGTCTCCGGGGAGGCGTCTTCGGGGGACTGCTCATTCTCGGTCGCCCGGTCCCCGGTCGGGGACTCGTCGGTCTCCTCCCGGTCGGGAAGCGACGCCCCGGGCGACGTCGGCGAGTCGGACGTGCGTTCGTCCTCCTTACCACCGGTGGCGCCGTCGCGGCCCGTGGTGTCGCCGTCGGTCCCCGTGCTCTGCTCGCCGGAGGCCTCGTCGCCGGGCGCGGTCCCGCTCTCCGGGTTCGCGTCCTCCGGTGCCGTGTCCTCTGCGGGGGCCGTGTCTTCCGCGGGGGCCGTGTTCTCCGTTCCGGAACGCTCCGGCTCCGGTTCCGCGGGATCCGTGTCGCCGCCGGAAGCGCTGTCGCCGTCATCGTCGGAGGCACCGTCGGAGGTGCCGTCGGAGGTGCCGTCGGAGTCACTGCCGGAGCGGCTGTCGGAGCCGGTGTCGTCGCCGGGGGCCGTGTCTTCGGAGTCGTCCCCGTCGTCGGGTTCCCCGGTCGATTCACCGGTGTCCCCGGAGGCGATCCGCCCGGAATCGGTGGTCCCGGTGCCGTCCTCCGCGGAAGCGGTATCGGCGAGGGCGACCGCCCCCAGCCAGGCGGCGGCGGCGAACCCGACGACCACCAGTGCGCGGCGCAGACCGGTGGTCAGCAGGCCGGAGGGGTGCCCGGCACCCGCACTCCTCACCGCCACCACCGCCTGTCCGTCGCCGTCCGTGCGTGACACTCACCAGGGACCTCGCCGGGGGTCGGGTGTCGACCCCGCGTTCTCCCACGGGCCCTCGCGGGCCGCGCCCCGGCTACCCGGAGACTGCTATTTCTAGCATTCCCGCGGAGTGTTTCACCCCGTCGGTGTGCGATCCACCCCGGACGGCGCAATCGTGGCCAGGGTGCGCAAACGTTTCACCGCTTCGTCGAGCACCTCGTCCTGTTTACAGAATGCGAAACGGAGCAGGTGATTCCACTCCTTCGGGTGGTCGGTGAAGACCTTGACAGGGACCGCCGCCACGCCCACCGCTTCGGGGAGTCGCCAGGCGAGATCCGCCGCATCGGTGAATCCGAGCGGGCGGACATCCGCGCAGACGAAGTAGGTCCCCTCACTCGGCCGGACCTCGAAACCGGCCTCGGTCAGCCCGTCCCGCAGCCGGTCGCGCTTGCGCTCCAACGAGTCGCGCAGGTGTTCGACCCAGCCCAGCTCGTGATTCAGTGCGTGGGCGACCGCCGGTTGCAGCGGACCTCCGGAGACGAAGGTGAGGAACTGCTTGGCCGCGCGCACCGCGGCGAGCAGCTCCGGCCGGGCACACACCCACCCGATCTTCCACCCGGTGCAGTTGAACGTCTTGCCCGCGCTGGAGATGGACACGGTGCGCCCGTCCATGCCCGGCAGCCCCGCGAGCGGCAGATGGTCGGCGCCGTCGAACACGAGGTGCTCGTAGACCTCGTCGGTGATCGCGATGAGGTCGTGCTCGACGCAGATTTCGGCGAGCGCGGCCAGCTCGGCGCGGGTGAAGACGGTGCCGGTCGGGTTGTGCGGCGAGTTCACCAGGATCGCCCGCGTCCGCGGGCCGACCGCCGCACGCACCGCGTCGAGGTCGAGGGCGAACCGGTCGCCGTCGCGCACCAGGGGCACGACCTGCCGGGTCGCACCCGCCATCGCGACCGCCGCCGCGTACGAGTCGTAGTACGGCTCGATCACGAGGACCTCGTCGCCGGAGTCCACCAGGGCGAGCAGGCTCGCCGTGAGGGCCTCGGTGGCGCCCGCCGTGACGAGGATCTCGCCGTCGGGGTCGTAGTGCAGGCCGTAGCGCGCCCGGTGGGCGGCGATCGCCTCCCGCAGCTCGGGTCGGCCGGGGCCGGGCGGGTACTGGTTCGCGCCGCCGACCAGCGCGTTCCCGGCTTCGGTCAGCATCCCGGCGGGTCCGTCGGTGTCCGGGAAACCCTGGCCGAGGTTCACCGCGCCGGTCCGGGTGGCCAGCGCCGTCATCTCGGCGAAGATGGTGGAGGTGAACGGCCGCAGGCGGTCCACGAGTACAGGTTCGCGCACGAGGGCCCATCCTCACGGACAATCGCGGCATGGAGCAAACGAGGTCCGTCGCCGTCCCCGGCGGCCCGCTCGGAGGCCGGGCGGGCGAGGACGACAAGCGGCGCGGCCTGCGCAGGATGAAGCTGGTCGCCCTCGGGTTCCTCCTCGGTGCCACCGTGATCTTCCTGCTGACCAGCTGGGCCGAGTCCGCGGGATGGCCCGCCTGGGTCGGCTACGTGCGCTCCGCCGCGGAGGCGGGCATGATCGGTGCGCTGGCCGACTGGTTCGCGGTCACCGCCCTGTTCCGCCATCCGCTGGGGTTGCGGATCCCGCACACGGCGATCATCCCGAACAAGAAGAGCGTGCTCGGCTCCAGCCTCGGCGACTTCGTCGGCACGAACTTCCTGTCCGAACCGGTGGTGCGGGACAAGCTCGGCCGGGTGGGCACGGCCCGCAGGGCGGGGGAGTGGCTCGCCCGTCCGGACAACGCCGACCGGGTGACCGCCGAGACGGCCACCGTGGTGCGCGGCGCGGTCACCGTGCTGCGGGACGAGGACGTGCAGGCCGTCATGGAACAGGCGGTGGTGCGCCGGGTCGTCGAGCGGGAGTGGGGCCCGCCGCTGGGCACACTGCTCGCGCAGGTGCTCACCGACGGTGCGCACTACCGGCTGGTGGATCTGGTCGTCGACCGCGCCTACGAGTGGGTGCGGGACAACCACGAGGCGGTGCTCCGGGTGGTCTCGGACCGGGCGCCGTCCTGGTCGCCACGGTTCGTGGACTCGATGCTGGCCGACAAGGTCTACGGCGAGGTGCTCGCCTTCGCCTGGTCGGTCAAGACCGACGTCAACCACCCGATGCGGTTGGCGCTGGACCGGTTCCTGGCCGAGTTCGCGCGCGACCTGCAGCACGACCCGGAGACCAGGACGCGCGCCGACCAGGTGAAGCAGCAGCTCGTCGAACACCCCGAGGTGCGCAGGGTGATCGACTCGGCGTGGACGACGGCCAAGGAGATGCTGCTCAACGCCGCCGAGGATCCCTCCAGCGAGCTGCGTACCCGACTCCGGGACGGGCTGCTCACCCTGGGCAAGCGTCTGCAGTCCGACCCGGCGCTGGCGGGCAAGGTGGACGGCTGGGTCGAGAACGTCGCCGCGTACCTGGTCACGCACTACTCGACCGAGATCACCACGATCATCACCGACACGGTGGACCGGTGGGACGCCGCCGAGACCGCGCGCAAGGTGGAACTCCAGGTCGGCCGGGATCTCCAGTTCATCCGCATCAACGGCACCGTCGTGGGTGCGCTGGCCGGGCTCGCCATCCACGCGGTGGCCCAACTGCTGTTCTGACCCCGGGGGGGCGATGTGGACGACGAACACCGCCGCGGCGGCCCGGCCGGTGACCGGGCCGGGGTCGGGGCGGCCAAGCACGGGGTGCGGCGCCGCGTGTGGGAGCGGCTCGACGAGCTGCGGGTCACCCGCTTCCCCGGTGCGTACGGCCGCATCCCGAACTTCGTCGACGCCGAACGCGCCGCGGCGGCGTTGGCGCAGGTGCCGGAGTGGGCGGCGGCGCGGGTGGTGAAGGTCAACCCGGACGCGCCGCAGCTGCCCGTGCGGTCCCGGGTTCTGGCGCAGGGCAGGGTTCTCGTGATGCCCGCACCCCGGCTGGCCGCGGAGGAGCCGTTCGTGGTGCTGGACGGGGCGTCGCTGGAGGAGGCACCGCGCCGGGCCGCGGCGAAGGAGCGGGTGCTCGAGCTGGGCACCCCCGCCGGCGTCGCCGAGCTGCCGCACGTCGATCTGGTGGTGTGCGGGACGGTCGCGGTCAACCGTGCGGGTGTCCGGGTCGGCAAGGGTGGCGGGTTCTCCGACATCGAGTACGGCCTGCTCGCCGACGTGGGGCTGGTCGACGAGCGGACCGTCGTCGCGACGACCGTGCACGGGGCCCAGGTCCTCGACGAGGAGCTGCCCGAGACGGCGCACGACTTCCGGGTGGATCTCGTCGTCACCCCGGACGAGGTGATCCGGACCCCCGAGCGGCGGCGGAGTCCGGGCATCCTCTGGCAGGACCTGACCGAGGACACGATCGCGTCGATTCCCGCGCTCGCGCGCCGTCGTCCGTAGGGCGTCCGACCGGATGTCACGAAAGTGTCCACACGTTCGGGCGAAGTTGTCCACAGGGTGCGGAGTTTTCCACGGGGTTGTCCACAGGGTCGTAGTCCGATCGTGGACAGCCGGACGGGGACGGTTCCGCCGCCCGCCGAAAAGGACTGGCGCCGGGCGCGGAACGCCACGACGATGACCTCCACCCGTGGAGAAGGAGATGCCGATGCCCGCGTCGCTCACCCTGGACTGTGTGGCCCTCGACTGCCGTGACCCGTACGAACTGGCCCGGTTCTACTCGGAACTGACCGGGTGGCCGATCGCGGAGGACGACGACCCGGACGACGACTGGGTCACCGTGCGCAACCCGGACGGCGGCGTCGATCTCGCGTTCCAACGCGACCCCGGCCACGAGCCCTCCACCTGGCCGTCCCGCGAGCGGCCGCAGATGCTGCACCTCGACTTCGACGTCACCGATCCGGACGCCGAGCACCGCCGGGTGCTCGGCCTGGGTGCGCGGCTGCTCGACGACACCCCGGCGAACTTCACGGTGTACGCCGACCCGGCGGGGCACCCGTTCTGCCTGGTGCGGGCGAGTCCGCAGGCGGACTGACCCCGGGGCGGGTCGCGCCCTCCCGTCGGTCACACCCTCCCGGCGGTCGCACACGGTGCGTATTCTCCTCGGCGTGATGTGCCCCAAGTGCCAGAACGTGATGACGACCGTGGACAAGGACGGCATCCACATCGAGCAGTGCGGCGGCTGCCGGGGTGTCTTCCTCGACCGCGGTGAGCTGGAGCAGATCGTCGAGGCCGAGAACGCCTACTACGGTCACCGGACGCCTCCGCCGTACGACCCCGGATCGGCGCGGACGGCCCCCGGTGGGCCGGCGGGCCCCGCCCACGCGCCGCCACCACCGCACGCGCCA
>NZ_KE387124.1:20870-22251 GCF_000430445.1 Saccharomonospora iraqiensis subsp. iraqiensis | reverse complement strand
TGTAGGGCAACACCGGCCGCGGGTTGTGGCTCGGCGCGGTCGAGGTGTGGGCGTTCACGGCTACTCCCGGGGGTCGCGTGTGGTCTCTGGAACGGCGGGCGCACCGGTAGCCGGCTGCGCACGGCCGCTGCGGCCGGATACCCCATCGGGGGCGCGGCTACACGTCGTCGTTTCCCGGGGCCGGTGGCCGGGTACGAAGCGTGAGTGCCTTCGCGCCACGCGGAAAGGAGGCTGCGGTGACCACTGACGCGTACCTGGCGTTCGTCGGCCTGGGCCTGATCATGATCGTCGCGGACGGGCAGATCCTCTACCACAGCGGGAAACGCTATCTCTCCGATGTGGACGACGAGACCGAGTCGGTCGGTTCCATGGCCCAGTTGGTCGCCGTGCTCTTCCACATCGTCATGTTCGGCTTCCTGGCACTGCTGTCGGTACTCAACTTCGATTTCGGCGGCGGGAACACGCTCCGTGCGGTGGTGGGCAACCTCGGTGTGCTGCTGTTGCTGCTGGCCCTGGTGCACGCGGTCACCATGGCGGTCATCTCCCAGCTGCGGGACGGCCGGGCCACCGACGACCGGTATGCCGGCCCCACCCCGCGCACCCCGACGAGCACGAACGTGCAGCTGCACCGCGGACAGGTCGTCACCCCGGTCGATGACCAGCCCGGGCGGGATCCGCGGATGACGGCGTCGCTCGACGACTACCCGTCCTGATCCGCCGCCGCACCACCCCCGGGCGTGCGGCAGAACTCCAGCAGTCCCGCGAGCAGGCAGAAGTGCAGCACGAAGACGATCCGCTGCACCCCGCCCACCGGCAGCGCGGCGGCCACCGCGGACAACTCCGGCACCCGGGGCAGCAGGGTGTCGACGACGTAGGCCGACCCGAACAGCGCCAGCGCGGCGAGGTCCGCGACGAGCAGCCGCGTCGTCGTCCGCCGGGCGTGCGCGGGACCGGGTGCCGACCGGGTCCGGTCGAGCAGGCACACCACCATTCCCGGCAGACACAGGAACGCGAGCAGGCTGGCGTACTGGTGGATCAGACCGCTCGCCGGGGCGACGTCGTCGGTGAACGCCGCCGGGAACAGCGCGGCGGCGACGAGCCCCGCCGTGGTCGCCACGGCCAGCAGTGTCGGCGTCCGGCCGAACCGGTGCCCCGAGGCGGACAGGGCCGTATACACCGCCACCACACCGAGCGCGAAGGAGAGCAGGCTCGCCTCGAGCAGCCCCGCGCCGTCGGTGCCGAAGGCGTACCTGCTGACGGGGTCGCGCACCGGGTCGTACGGGCTGACGGCGTGCAGCACGACCAGGGTGAACGCCGCCCACCCCAGCGCCGCCCACGCGACGACCGTCCACCGGCGGGCCCGGGCCGCCCCGGCGGCAGC
>NZ_KE387124.1:12237-20770 GCF_000430445.1 Saccharomonospora iraqiensis subsp. iraqiensis | reverse complement strand
GACCGGCGCGGCCGGAACCGGGGGCACGACCGCGCCGTGGTGCGGTGCGGTCGGACGCTCCCCGCTGACTCGACATACTGACGTAGGCTGGGACCGTGCCGACACTCGCTCACTGGATCACCTGGGTCATCGACTGGGCCGGCACGCTCGTCGGTCTGGTCGCGTTCGTCCACGCCGTGATGCAGCGGCCCGACGCCTTCACGGCCGCGGACCGCAAGAGCAAGCCCGTCTGGATGGCGATCACCGGTGGTGCCACGCTGGCTCTGCTGCTGTTCCAGTTCTTCGGGGCGGGCATGATCTTCTGGATCGCGGCGATCGTGGCCGTCCTGGTCTACATGGTCGACGTGCGACCGAAGCTGATCGAGGTGCAGCGCGGCGGATCGCCGTGGTGACCTGCTCGTTTCCCGGGTGAGTGAGCGCACGCTTAGTTCCGTCGCGGCAGCGCGTACGGTGAGGGTGTGAGTCACTGGGAGATCGCGGGCACCCTCACGCCCGTTCCGGCAACCGAGCGCCCCGACCTGTTGGCCGCACCGGTCGCCGAGGCGCTGACCGAACTGACCACCGCCGGCTCCGAACCGGTGGGCGTCGTCGAGATCGACCCGGAGCTGGCCGACACCGCCGAGTTCTGCGCGACCTACTCCTCGCCGCTGTCGGCCTCGGCCAACTGCGTGGTCGTCGCGGGGAAGCGGGGTGGGCAGACCCGGTACGCCGCGGCGCTCGTGCTGGCGACCACCAGGGCGGACGTGAACAACGCCGTCCGGCGCAGGCTCGACGTGCGCAAGGCGTCGTTCGCACCGATGGACGAGGCGGTGGAGCTCACCGGCATGGCCTACGGCGGGATCACCCCGATCGGGTTGCCGTCCGACTGGCCGATCCTCGTCGACTCCGCGGTCGCCGATTCCCCGGAGCTCGTGATCGGCAGCGGTTCGCGCGGTGGCAAGCTCCTGGTCACCGGCCGACTGCTGGCCTCCCTGCCGGGGGCCGAGGTCGTCGACGGCCTCGCGCGCTGAGCCGGGACGCGGGAACGGGTCCGTCCGGGTACCCGGTGGCACACCCCCGTGCGGACGCCACGGGGGAGAACGAGCACGGGAAAGGCAGGAGTATGGGCAAGGTGACGGCGGTCGCCGAGCGCACGATCGACGCCCCCGCCGAGCGGGTCCTCGAACGGGTCGCCGAATACCGCGAGGTCAGGCCGCGCATCCTGACCGAGCACTACCGCGACTACGAGGTTCTCGCGGGCGGTACGGGTGCGGGCACCGAGGCGCGGTGGAAGCTGCAGGCCACGTCGAAACGGGTCCGCGACGTGGCCGCCACGGTGAGCGAACCGGAGTCCGGCACGGTCGTGGAGACCGACGCGAACTCGACCATGGTCACCACGTGGACCGTGCGGTCGGCGGGTTCCCGGTCGCTCGTCCGGATCGAGACGACGTGGCAGGGCGCGGGCGGTATCGGGGGATTCTTCGAGGGACTGTTCGCGCCCAAGGGCCTGAAACGAATCTACGACGGCGTTCTCGCCAACCTGGAGCAGGAGGTGCGGCAGTCCTCATGACCGCGACCGAAGTACGACTCGCCTCGCGCCCGCACGGCGCGCCGACCCTGGACAACTTCTCCGTCGTCGAGGTCGACGTGCCGAGCCCGGGGCCCGGGCAGGTCCTCGTGCGCAACACCTGGATGTCGGTCGACCCCTACATGCGGGGCCGGATGAGCACGGCGAAGTCCTACGTCGCCCCGTACGAGGTGGGCAAGGTGATGGACGGCGGTGCGCTCGGCGAGGTGGTCGAGTCGAACGCCGACGGGCTCGCCCAGGGGGACGTGGTGCTGCACGCGCTCGGCTGGCGCACCCACGCGGTGGTCGACGGCTCCCGCGTCGCCAAGGTCGACCCGGACGCCGCGCCGGTGTCGGCGTACCTGAGCGTGCTGGGGATGCCGGGGCTCACCGCGTACGCGGGGCTGTTCGACGTCGCGAACTTCCGCGAGGGCGACACCGTGTTCGTCTCCGGCGCCGCCGGGGCGGTCGGCTCGCTGGTGGGGCAGCTGGCGAAGCTGAACGGTGCGGCCCGTGTGGTCGGCAGCGCCGGTTCGGCGGAGAAGGTCCGCTGGCTCACCGACGAGGTCGGGTTCGACGCCGCCTTCAACTACAAGGACGGCTCCGTGCGCGACCTGCTCGCCGAGGCCGCGCCGGACGGGGTCGACGTCTACTTCGACAACGTGGGCGGCGACCACCTGGAGGCGGCCATCGCGCAGCTGAACCTGCACGGCCGGATCGCGGTGTGCGGGATGATCTCGCAGTACAACGCCACCGAGCCGACCCCGGCGCCGCGGAACCTGTCGCAGATCATCGCCAAGCGGTTCACGATGCGCGGGTTCCTGGTCGCCGACCACGAGGACGCGCGCCCGCGGTTCCTCCGCGACGTGGCCCCGCTGGTCAAGGACGGGAAGCTGACGTACAGCGAGACGGTGGTCGACGGCATCGCCAACGCCCCGCAGGCCTTCCTCGACCTCCTCGCCGGCGCCAACACCGGCAAAATGCTCGTCCGCCTCTGAGCACCCCGCACCCACGGGTGTTGCCGTGAAGGGCACTCTCCCTGCGCTGGGCGCAGCGAGGGGCACTTTCCCTGCATTCGGCGCAGGGAAAGTGCCCCTCACGGCAACGACGCAGCGTGCTCAGCCGAGGTAGCCGCCCATCGTGGTGAAGTAGTCGGTGGCGGCGTGGTCGGTGTCGTCGTCGGTGCGGAGGCGTTCGACGACCAGGCCGGGGTTGCGGCCGCGGCGGGCGTCGGAGCCGGCCACGATCACGATGCCGTCCCCCTCACGGATGAACACCCGGCCCGGTGTGCCGCCGTAGCGGCCCGTCGACACCGACGCCCGGGTGATCCGGAGGCGCTCGCCCCGGTAATGGGTGAACGCGTTCGGGTACGGGTCGGACTGCGCCCGCACCAGCCGCTCGATGTCCTCGGCGGGCCAGGTCCAGTCGATCCGACCGTCCTCGACGGACCGTTTGTGGAAGAAGCTCGCCCGCGCGCGGTCCTGCGGGACGGGCTCGGCGCGCCCCGATGCCAGCAGCTCCAACGACTCGGACACGAGCGGTTCGATCAACGGGACGGTCTTGTGGAACAGGTCCGTCGCCGTGTCCTCCGCGGTGACCTCGACGGCCTTCTGTCGCACGATCGGGCCCGCGTCGAGCTCGTCGTCCATCATGTGCGCGGTGACGCCGACCTCCTTCTCGCCGTTGATCAGTGCCCAGATCAGTGGGGAGAAGCCCGCGTAGGCGGGCAGCAGCGAGTCGTGCACGTTCAACGTCCCCAGGCGCGGACGGCGGAAGATCTCCGGGGGGATCCGGGTCCGCCAGTTGTTCGCCACGATCAGGTCCGGATCGGTCTCCGCGATGCGCTCGGCGAGCGCGGCGTCCGGCCGGTCCCGCAGTTCCACGTCGACCCCGTGCTCCCGGGCGAGGTCGGCCACCGAGTCCGCCCAGATGCGCTCGTAGGCGTGGTCGGATTGCGGGTGGGTGACCACCAGAGCCACCTCGTGCCCGGATTCCAGCAGCGCACGGAGGGTGCGGTGCCCCCAGGTCTGATATCCGAACATCACGATCCGCATCGGCCCCTCCGGTCGGTCGGCGAACATCCAGGCGCGCCAAGTTAAGCAAGCCTTTCCTAAGTTCGCAAGGCGTCGCCGGCACGGCGAGGATCACCCACGATCGGAGTAACTAAGGTATGGCTAACCTACGTTAGCGTGTCCTATGTTCGGAGACGACCGGGTTCGCGAGGGGACGGGATGCCATGACACAGCCGCGGGACGGCTCGGAGATCCACGACGTGATCGGAGTCGGGTTCGGACCGTCCAATCTCGCGCTCGCCGTCGCGGTCCACGAGCACAACCGGGCTGTGGGGAGCGGGCGGGAACTGAACGCCCGGTTCCTGGAGCGCCGGTCCGGGTTCGGCTGGCACCGCGGCATGCTGATCGACGACGCCACCATGCAGGTGTCCTTCCTCAAGGACCTGGTCACCCTGCGGAACCCGAGCAGTGACTTCAGCTTCCTGTCCTATCTGCACGCACGCGGCCGCCTCGTCGACTTCGTCAACCACAAGACGCTGTTCCCGTTGCGGGTCGAGTTCCACGACTACTTCGAGTGGGCCGCGAGCCGGGTCGACCACCTCGTCTCCTACGACAGCGAGGTCGTGGCCGTGCGCCCGGTGTCCGTGGACGCCGGGCCCGGCGGGCCCGACCGCCCCGGCGATCCGGCCGCGACGTCCGGCACCGAGATCGTCGCCCTGGACGTGCACACCGCCGACGGTGCCCGGTACCGGACCCGCAACGTCGTGCTCGCCCCCGGGCTCCGCCCGCGCCTGCCGGACGGCGTGCGTGCCTCGGACCGCGTCTGGCACAACAGCGAGCTGCTGCACCGGGTGGACGCCCTCGACGCGCCCGCGCGCTGCGTGGTGCTGGGCGCGGGGCAGAGCGCGGCTGAGACCACCGCCCTGCTGCACGACCGGTTCCCCGGCTGCGAGGTCTGCCCGGTCTTCGCGCGGTTCGGCTACAGCCCCGCCGACGACAGCCCGTTCGCCAACCGTGTCTTCGACCCCGCCACCGTGGACGAGTTCCACGCCGCACCCGCCGAGACCAGGACGCGACTGCTGGACCGGCACGCCAACACCAACTATTCGGTCGTCGACCTCGAGCTGATCGAGGAGCTGTACCGGCGGCACTACCGGGAACGGGTGCTCGGCACCGAGCGGCTGCGGATGTTCGCCACCAGCCGGGTCACCGACGTCCGCGAGCACGACAGCGGGGTCCGGGTGGGGATCGAGTCGCTGACCTCCGGCGAGACGACCACGCTGGACGCCGACGTGCTGGTGTGCGCCACCGGCTACCGCCCGAGCCCGGCCGCCGCGCTGCTCGGGGAGACCGCCGCCTACTGCCGCACCGACGCCGAGGGCAGGCTGCGCGCGGACCGGGACTACCGGGTCGCCACCGTCCCCGGCGTGCGCGCGGGCATCTACGTGCAGGGCGGCGAGGTCGAACACACCCACGGCATCACGGCGTCCCTGCTGTCCAACAACGCCGTGCGCTCCGGAGAGATCCTGGAGTCGCTGCTCACCCGGCAGCGGGCCGGACACGGCGGGCCGGGTCCGGCCGGGGACGCGCGGGAGTTGTTGACACCCGTCGGCGCCCGCGGTGCGGCGCCGGAACCCGGGGAGCACCCGACGACGAGGGGAGAGTCGCGATGAGCAGTCCGTTCGACGACGACGAGGGCCGGTTCACCGTGCTGGTCAACGACGAGGGACAGCATTCGCTGTGGCCGTCGTTCGCGGAGGTGCCGCACGGATGGCGGGTCGTGTACGGCGAGGACACCAGGCAGGCCTGCCTGGACCACGTCGAGCAGCACTGGACCGACCTGCGCCCCGCGAGCCTCCGGGCCGCGGAGAGTGACGCAGAACACTCTCATTGATGAGACTATCACGCGTGATAGTCTCATCAATGAGAGTCTTTTCGTGAGGGTCACCCTGGCGTTCGGAGCGTGTCGTGACGGGTTTCCTCGGCCGTGAGCGCGAACTGGCGGTCCTGAACCGTCTTCTCGACCGGGTCGCCAAGGGCGGGAGGGCGAACCGTCCCGGGAGGGCGCTGCTGATCCGGGGGCGTCGGCGGGTCGGCAAGTCGCGTCTGGTCGAAGAGTTCGTCGAGCGGGCGGGTGTGCCGTCCCTGTTCTTCACGGCGTCCGCACAACCGCACGTCGCGACCGACCTCGGATTGTTCACCGAATCCGTGCTCGCGTCCGATCTCCCGGGCCGCGACATCGTCGAGGGGCAGATGCCCACCTCCTGGGACGCCGCGTTGCGACTGCTCGCGGCCGCACTGCCGGCCGACCGGCCGAGTGTGGTGGTGCTCGACGAACTTCCGTATCTCGTGGCCAACGATCCCGGTTTCGAGGGGACCCTGCAGAAGGCATTCGATCGCGAACTGTCCCGTCGACCGGTTCTGCTGCTCGGAATCGGGTCGGACCTGGCGATGATGGAGGCACTCAACGACTACGGACGCCCGTTCCACCAGCGCGCGTCCGAGATGGTGGTGCCCCCGCTCACCCCGGCCGATGTCGCCGACATGCTCGGGGTCGAACCTGCCGAGGCCTTCGACGCCTACCTGGTCACCGGCGGGCTGCCACTCATCCTGGACGAGTGGCCGGAGGGGGCCGATCTCGAAACGTACCTCGCCGAAGCCGTGCGGGATCCTGTCTCGGCTCTGCTGGTCAGCGCCGAACGAGCGCTCGCGGCCGAGTTCCCGGACGACGCGCAGGCCAGACGGGTCCTCACCGCCATCGGATCGGGGGAACGGACCTTCTCCCTGATCGGTCGGGCCGCCGGCGGACTGCCGCAGGGGTCGTTGAATCGGGCACTCCAACTGTTGATCTCCAAACGGGTGATCGAGGCGACGGTCCCGCTGTCCACCCGGCCGTCCCGGGAGACCCGCTACCTCGTCAGCGATCCCTATCTGCGGTTCTGGCTCGCGTTCCTCGGGGCCGGCCTGCCGGACATCGAGCGGGGCCGGGGCGATCTGGTGCTCGACCGTGTCCGTTCCTCCTGGACGAGTTGGCGGGGACGTGCGATCGAACCGGTGGTCCGCGAGTCGCTGCGCCGTCTGTCACCGACCATGTTCCCCGAGGGCACGGAGGTGTTCGGGGGTTATTGGACCCGCAGCAACGACCCGGAGATCGATCTCGTCGGTGCGGACCGGGAGCCGGTCGCGAAACGGGTGACACTGGCCGGTTCGATCAAGTGGCTGCAGAACCACCCGTTCGACGGCCACGACCTCGCCCGGCTCGTCCGGCACCGGTCGCAACTCCCGGGCGCCGACGACGACACCCCGCTGTTCGCCGTCAGCCGGTCCGGCTCGACGGTGGACGGCGTCCGGACCCTGACCCCGGAGGATCTGCTCAGCGCCTGGCGCACAGCGTGAGCGCGGGACCCGGGAGGTCGTCGATCCCGGTGACGCGCGGTGCGGCCGAACCTGCGTGATCCACCGGGCCGGACGGCGGATCGAAGAAGGTGACCCGCCCCCATTCGCGCTCAGAACACCACGGTGCGGTTGCCGTGGACCAGGACGCGGCCCTCCAGGTGCCAGCGCAGGCCGCGGGCGAGGGTGATCTTCTCGATGTCCCGGCCCTTGCGCACCATGTCGGTCACCGTGTCCCGGTGGTCCACCCGGATGACGTCCTGTTCGATGATCGGTCCGGCGTCGAGGTCCGGGGTGACGTAGTGGCACGTGGCGCCGACCAGTTTCACCCCGCGGGTGTGGGCCTGGTGGTAGGGCCGGGCACCGACGAACGACGGCAGGAAGCTGTGGTGGATGTTGAGGGCGCGGCCCGCCCACGCCGCGCACAGCTCGGGCGGCAGGATCCGCATGAACCGGGCCAGCACCACCGCGTGCGGGTCGTGCTCGTCCACCAGTCGGGCGATCTCGGCGAACGCGGCGGGTTTGTCGTCGCCGAACGGCACGTGGTGGAACGGGATGCCGTGCGCGCGGGTGACGTCGGCGAGCACGTCGTGGTTGCCGATCACCGCGCGCACGTCGACGTCCAGCTCGCCGGAGGCCACCCGGCCGAGCAGGTCGTAGAGACAGTGCCCCTCCCGGGAGACCAGCAGCACCACGCGGCGGCGCTCGCCGGTGTCGTCGATCCGCCAGTCGGTCTCCGACCCCAGTGACCGGGCCACCCCCGCGAAGCGCGCCCGCAGTTCGGTGACGTCGAACGGGACCGAGTCGGCGGTGACGACCTGGCGGGTGAAGAACCAGCCGGTGTCCGGGTCGGTGTGGTAGGCGGCCTCGACGATCCACCCGCCGACCTCGGCGAGGAACGAGGCGATGCGGGCGACGATCCCGGTGCGGTCGGGACAGCCGAACGTGATCACGTACTGGCGCTGCGGCACGCCCCACATTGTCACCGTTCGCCGGCGCGTCCGCGCGGCGCCCCGGCCGTGGTGGCGTACGGCCGGGAGGGAGATCTCAGGCTGCGCTCGTGTCCCGGGCCACCGTGTCCCAGGCGACGGTGAGCTCGCCCAGTCTGCGCCGGTCCGGGTGCCCGAGGACCCGCCAGCCCTGCCCGGCCAGCAACCGGACCGTCTCCGCCCAGCGTGCCCGCGCCCCGAACACGGTGTACGGGGCGGCGACCGCCCACCAGTGGTCCAATGCGGACAGCAACGCGTGGATCGGCTCGCCGGGGACGTTGCGGTGGATCAGGGCCTTCGGCAGGCGTTGGGCCAGTGTGGACGGACGGTCCAACGTGTCCGGGCGGCAGGACAGGGTCAGCGTGCGCGGCCCCTGCCGGGTCAGCGTCACCCAGCAGCACAGCCTGCCGAGCTCGTCGCAGGTGCCCTCGACGAGCACCCCGTCCGGTGCGAGCCGGGTGAGCATCGCCCGCCACGACGGCGCGACGTCGGCCTCGTCGTACTGGCGCAGCACGTTGAACGCGCGCACCACCGCCGGGCGGGTGCCCGCCAGTTCGAAGCCGCCCCGGGCGAAGTCCAGCCGCGGCGGGTCG
>NZ_KE387124.1:10594-12137 GCF_000430445.1 Saccharomonospora iraqiensis subsp. iraqiensis | reverse complement strand
GCCGGACGGCCTGCCGCGCCGCCCGGCGCGGCGGACCCTCCGCCCCGCCGCAGCGGGCGACCGTCCGGCGAATGTCACAGCACACTAACGACGACTCCGGGTACCGTTGGGCTTCGTGCGCCTAGGGGTACTCGACGTCGGGTCGAACACCGTCCACCTGCTGGTGGTGGACGCCCATCGTGGTGGCCACCCGACCCCGATGCACTCGGAGAAGACCGTCGTGCGGCTCATCGAGCGGATCGGCGGGGACAACGAGATCGACAAGGCCGCGGCCGACGAACTGGTGGATGCCGTCGTGGCGGCCTGCGGGTCGGCGCGGCGGCTGGGATGCGAGGAGGTCATGGCGTTCGCGACCTCGGCCCTGCGGGACGCGCGCAACGCCGGGGACGTGCTCGACCGCGTCACCCGGGACACCGGCGTCGAGCTGCGCGTGCTCAGCGGCGAGACCGAGGCGCGGCTGACCTTCCTCGCGGTGCGCCGCTGGTTCGGGTGGTCGGCGGGCAGGCTCCTGGTGCTCGACATCGGCGGCGGGTCCCTGGAGGTCGCGATGGGGGTGGACGAGGAACCCGACCTCGCCGTCTCCCTGCCGCTCGGCGCCGGGCGCCTCACCCGCACCCGGTTCGCGCACGATCCGCCGACCCGTACGGAGGTCGTGGCCACCACGGCCTGGTTGGAGGACCAGCTCGCCCCGCTCGCCACCGAGATCGGACGTCAGGGGCAGCCCGACCGGGTGGTCGCCACGTCGAAGACGTTCCGGTCGCTGGCGCGGTTGACCGGGGCGGCCCCCTCGGCCGCGGGTCCCCGGGCGCGGCGGGTGCTCACCGACACCGCGCTGCGCCAGCTCATCGCCTTCATCTCGCGGATGTCCTCCAGCGACCTCGCCGAGCTGGAGGGGGTCAGCCCGAGCCGGGCACACCAGCTCGTCGCGGGGGCGCTTGTGGCGCAGAGCACGATGCGAGCGTTGTCACTCGACACATTGGAGATCTGCCCGTGGGCACTACGCGAAGGTGTCATCCTACGACGGCTGGACCATTCCAACGGCGAGGATCAGACTGCGGTGGACACGGCCCCGGAGCGGCACTCGTGACCCCCGGGCGCACACTGGACGCGGACGACGGGCTACGGGCACGGTGGAAGGGATGACTCGAGACAGCGACGGCGGGCGGGCGCAGAAGACTGTCGCCGAACTCCTCGCCGAACACGGCGGGCAGGCCGGGGGTGCATCACGCCGCCGGCGGCGTCGCGCTGCCGAGGACGACGACGCGTCCGGTGGACGCGCTCCCGGGGTGACCGACACGGCACCCCAGGCGATCATCGACCGGATCCGGTCGGAGGAGCCCGACGGCGCCGGTGCGAACGGGGCCGATCCCGACGGGGCGCCGCGTCGCGGCGGGCCCCAGTCCACCGACCGGGCGAACGGCGCGCATCCGAACGGCGCGCATCCGAACGGAACGCATCCGAACGGCGCGCAGGCGGGCGGTGCCCAGCGCAGCGGCCCGTACCCGCGTGGTGGGCAACCCGATCGGACCCCGCCGACCCCTCC
>NZ_KE387124.1:8148-10494 GCF_000430445.1 Saccharomonospora iraqiensis subsp. iraqiensis | reverse complement strand
CGGCGGTGGCGAGCCAGGGCCGCTGACCCCCCACGCCCGGCGTCCGCCGGGCCGCCGTGGGGTCGTGTGCCGGGACCGTCCGGTGACCCGCGCACGACCTCACGGTGAACGGGTGCTGACGCCGTGGTGAACAGACCGCCCGCGGGATGTCGGAGCGGTCACGACCGGCCTCCGAGACTGGTCCGCGGGGCCGTCCGGGTGTCTACGATGCGAACGTGACGGCGTCAGCTTCGCTCGCCCTGGCCCTCGCCGCCTCGGTGCTCGGCCTCGTCGCCGGGTTCGTCCTCTCCGGCAGGCTGCCGGGGACCCGCAGGCGGCCGACCGGGCCCACCGCGGCCGACCTGCTCGACCGGTTCGTGCGGACCTCGGACAACGGGGTGCTGGTGCTCAACCGGTTCGGTGACCCGGTGCTGCACAACCGGCGCGCGGAGGAACTCGGGCTGGTGCGGCAGCATCACGCCGACCCGCGCGCCCGCCGTGCCGCCGAGCAGGTACTGAGCACCGGGGAGCCGACCGAGATCGACCTGTCGCCGTCGGAGGCCCGGGGACGGACTCCGGAGGCGGTGCTCGGGCAGCTCCGGTCGCTCGGCGACGGCTACACCGTCGTGGAGGCCGTCGACCACTCCGAGGCCGTCCGGCTGGAGGCCACGCGCCGGGACTTCGTCGCCAACGTCAGCCACGAACTGAAGACCCCGGTGGGCGGGATCGCCGTGCTCGCCGAGGCGCTGGTGGACGCCGCCGACGACCGCGACGAGGTCCGCCGGTTCGGCGAGAAGATCCTGCGGGAGTCCACCCGGCTGGGCAGGCTGGTCACCGAGCTGATCGCGCTCTCCCGGTTGCAGGGTGCCGAGCGGCTGCCCGAACTCACCGTGGTGGACGTCGACGCCGTCGTCACCGAGGCCCTGGGCCGGACCCGGCTCGCGGCCGACGCCGCCGACATCGGGATCGGCACCGACGGACCCAGCGGCCTCCGGGTCGACGGTGACCACACCCTGTTGGTCACCGCACTGTCCAACCTGCTGGACAACGCGGTGGCCTACTCGCACGCGGGCAGTCCCGTGTCGGTGAGCAGACGCAGCACCGACACCCACGCCGAGATCGCGGTGACCGACCGGGGCGTCGGCATCCCCCCGGACGCCCAGCAGCGCGTCTTCGAACGCTTCTACCGGGCCGACAAGGCGCGGTCCCGGGAGACCGGCGGCACCGGCCTCGGACTGGCCATCGTCAAGCACGTGGCGGCCAACCACGGGGGCGAGGTGCGGCTGTGGAGCAGCCCCGGCGTGGGATCCACCTTCACCCTGAGCATCCCCCTCCACAAGGCCGGGACCCCGGACACCGCGACCCGGGACACCGGCGCCGAGGACAAGGGCGCCGAGGACGTCGGTGCCGAGGACACCGCCTCCGAAAACACCGCCTCCGGGGACGACACCACCGCGCCGGAGCCTGCCGTCACCGGGGCGGGGGCCGCCGGGGACACGGCGGACGGTGGTGTCCCCGCGGGGATCCCGTCCGGGTCGCCCCGCACGACGCCGGCGGACCGCGCCGGGGAGACGGACCGCACCGAGGAGAGGACATCGCCGTGACGAGGGTGCTCATCGTCGAGGACGAGGAGTCGTTCGCCGATCCACTGGCCTTCATGCTGCGCAAGGAAGGGTTCACCGCGGCGGTGGCCACCGACGGCACCGAGGCGCTCGACGAGTTCGACCGCAACGGGGCCGACATCGTCCTGCTCGACCTCATGCTCCCGGGAATGAGCGGCACCGACGTGTGCAAGCAGCTCCGTCAGCGGTCGGCGGTCCCGGTCATCATGGTCACCGCGCGGGACAGCGAGGTCGACAAGGTGGTGGGGCTCGAACTCGGCGCCGACGACTACGTCACCAAGCCGTACTCGGCGCGGGAGCTGATCGCCCGGGTGCGGGCCGTGCTGCGCCGCGGCGGCGAGGGGCAGCCGGAGGACGAGGCGGCCACGCAGGCGCTGACCGGCGGGCCGGTGCGGATGGACGTCGAACGGCACGTCGTCACCGTGGACGGGACCGAGGTGCCGCTGCCGCTGAAAGAGTTCGACCTGCTGGAGTACCTGCTCCGCAACATCGGCCGGGTGCTGACCCGGCACCAGCTCATCGACCGGGTGTGGGGCGCGGACTACGTCGGGGACACGAAGACGCTCGACGTCCACGTCAAGCGGCTGCGGTCGAAGATCGAGGCCGATCCGGGGTCCCCCCGGCACCTGGTCACCGTGCGCGGGCTCGGCTACAAGTTCGAGCCCTGACGGGCCGGGCCGGCCGGAACCGATCTGCCGCGCCGATCGCCCACCCCGCGCCGGACGGCCTGCCGCGCCGCCCGGCG
>NZ_KE387124.1:5087-8048 GCF_000430445.1 Saccharomonospora iraqiensis subsp. iraqiensis | reverse complement strand
CGCCTGCCCGGCCGGTCGGCCCGGTCGGCCCGGTGCCTCCCGGGCCGGGAACGGCCTGCGCGGGACCCGCGCCCCCAATCCACGCGCACGCCTCCACATCGTCGTCGACACCGTCGTGGTGGCAACGACCGGTGATCGACCGTGGTTACGCGCGGGGACCCGTCACCGGAAGCCGGTCGGCAGCAGGCGCGCCAGCCTGCGCACCGCCCGGTGCTGGAGCGCCTTCACCGCACCCTCGTTGCGCTGCATGATCGTGGCGGTCTCCGAGACGGAGTAGCCCTGGATGAACCGCAGGATGATGCACTCCCGCTGGTCGTCACCGAGGTCGGCGATGCACCGGAGCAGCTCGTCGTGCGTGCTCCGGTTGATGACCTGCTGTTCGGGTCCCGACCCCGCGGCCTCGGACGGCGGCGGGGACTCCGCGATCTCCTCCGTGACGACCTCCATCCGGAACCGGCTGGACTTCACGTGGTCCAGCACCAGGTTGCGGGCGATGGTGGTGAACCAGGCCCCGACGTCGCGCCCCTGGTAGGAGATCGACGTGATCCGGCGCAGGGCGCGCAGGAAGGTCTCGCTCGTGACGTCCTCGGCCAGGTGCCGGTCGCCCACCCGCAGGAGCACGTACCGGTACACGCCGTCGACGTGCCGGTCGTAGAGCGTGCCGAACGCGGCCGTGTCGCCGGCCTGGGCCCGGCGGACGAGATCCCAGTTCTCCGCCACGGTGGCGTCGACGGGCTCGGCGCGTGCCGTCTGTTCGGTCACCGCGCCCCCGACCGGTCGCAACCGTGCGGGTGCGGGCCCCGCCGCAACAGCGATCGGCATGCTCACGTGTCGCACCTCCTCCGGGCCCTTTCCCGGCCTCCGCGTGATCATCGCCACTACGTCGCCCGACGGAGCATACGGGTAGTTACCCAAAAGTAGGTAGTGGTGTCCCTGTTGCGAATTGGGCACGGCCCGGCTCTGATCACGCCCCGCGGGGGAGTGGTGGCACACTGTCCGGACTCGGAAAGGGGCTGTTTGTGACCGGTGAGGACAGCAATGTCGCCGACCTCGTCGCCTCCGCGGCGCGGGCCCGACCCGACCATGCGGCGTTGATCGATACAGCGACACACACCACACTGACCTGGCGTGCCGTCGACCGCGCCGTCGACGCGCTCGCGACCCGGATCGCCGCCACCGGCGTCGGTCCCGGCGACCGGGTCGCGCTGCGGCTGCCGACCTCGGCGCGCTTCGCCGTCGCCTTCTTCGCGATCCTGCGCGCGGACGCGATCGCGGTCCCGCTGAACCCGCAGGCGCCCCCGGGCGAGACCACCCCGGTGTTCGACCACAGCGGGGCCCGGCTGCTGATCGCCGACCGCGCGCTCGGAACCGGGGACGAACCAAAACTCCTGGTGCCGGACCCGGACCCGGCCCCGCAGCCGGAGTCGGAGCCGGAGTCGGGCGCCGCCCTCGCCCGGGGCACCTCCCGGGGCGGGGAGGACATCGCCGCGATCTTCTACACCTCGGGCACCGCCGGGCCCGCCCGTGGCGCGATGCTGTCCCACCGTGCGCTGCTGGCCAACGTCCGCCAGCTGCACGCCCTCGACCCGCCGGCCACCCTCCCGGACGACCGGGTGTTCGTGGCGATCCCGCTGCACCACATCTACGGCCTGGGCCCGGGGCTGCTCTCGGCCGCGGCGGCGGGCGCCACGACCGTGCTCGCGCCCCGGTTCGAACTGGGGCAGGCCCTGGCCGACCTCACCGCGTACGGGGTGAGCGCGATGGTGGGGGTTCCCGCGATGTACGCGGCGCTGGCCGAGCAGCCGCCCGAACGGATCCGGGAGAGCGTGTCGGCGCTGCGGCTGATGGTCTCCGGGGCCGCCGCCCTGCACCCCCGGGTGCTGGCCGCGATCCGCTCGGCCACCGGCCAGGGGGTCTACGAGGGGTACGGGCTCACCGAGACCGCACCCGTGGTGACCTCCACGCTGCGGACCGGCTACCCGAAACCGGGCTCGGTGGGCCGGCCGCTGCCCGGCGTCGAGGTGCGGCTGGTGGACAGCGACGGTGACCCGCTGCCGGTGCCGCTCGACCCGGACGACCCCGACGACGCCTTCGACACCGACGCCGACGGCACCGGGCTCGTCGCCGTGCGCGGGGACAACCTCTTCTCCGGGTACTGGCCGGACGGGGCGTACGGACCGGACGCCGAGGGCTGGTTCCGGACCGGGGACGTCGGCTACATCGACGTCGACGGCGACCTGCACCTCGTCGACCGGGCCACGGACGTCGTGATCGTGAACGGGTTCAACGTGTACCCGCACGAGGTGGAGGAGGTCATCGGCGCGATGCCGCAGGTCGCCGAGGTGGCCGTGGTGGGCATGCTCGACGAGCGCACCGGCGAGGCCGTGAAGGCGGTCGTGGTGCCCGCGGCGGGGGCGGGGCTGTCCGCGCAGCGGGTGCAGGAGCACTGCGCCGAGCACCTGGCCGGCTACAAGGTTCCCCGCACGGTCGATCTGGTCACCGAGCTGCCGCACTCCCCGACGGGCAAGGTCCGCCGGGCGGAACTGCGTTCGTCCGGGGGTGTCCCGGGGGACACCGCCGGGGACACCGCCGGGGGCACGGCCGGGGACACCGTCGGTGCGGACGCCGGGGAGGATGGGGGCCATGGCTGACGTTGCGCACCCGCAGGGGCACTCGGTGACGGTCATGACCCGCGCGGACTGCCCGGCGTGCGAGACCGCCGAACGCGACGTGGAACGGGTCTGCGGTGAGCTCGGGGTGCCGTTCACCGTCGCCGACGTGGACACCGACCCCGAGTGGCGGGCCGAGTACGGCGACCGGGTCCCGGTGATCCTCGTGGACGACGCCGAGCACGACTACTGGTCGGTCGACAAGACCCGGCTGCGCGCCGCGCTGGGCGGCTGAGCGGCCCCGGAGCACCGCGCGGGCGGCGCGGAGGGGGTGCGCGGGTCCAGGATGGGC
>NZ_KE387124.1:0-4987 GCF_000430445.1 Saccharomonospora iraqiensis subsp. iraqiensis | reverse complement strand
AGACGCTCGCGACGCACGCGCTGGTGCACGTGGTGGCCTCCCCGCTGGAGCGGGCGCAGGAGACCGCGGAGCCGGTCGCGGCGGCGCACCGGCTGCCGGTGACCACCGACGAGCGGCTGATCGAGGCGGACAACCGGTTCGAGGGCCTACGGGTCGGGGTGGGCGACGGCGCGTTGCGGCAGCCGCGGCACTGGTCGAAACTGCGCAACCCGTTCCTGCCGTCGTGGGGCGAGCCCTACACCGGGCTCGCGCACCGGATGCTCGGCGCGGTGCACACCGCCCGCGCGGCGGCGGAGGGCGCCGAGGCACTGTGCGTGTCCCACCAGCTCCCGATCTGGACGTTGCGCCGGTTCCTGGAGGGCAGGCGACTCTGGCACGACCCCAGACGGCGCCAGTGCTCCCTCGCGTCGCTGACGAGCCTCGTCTTCGACGGCGAACACCTCACCGGGATCGTCTACAGCGAACCGGCGGGCACCACCGACCCCACGGTCACCGGCGCCTGACCACAGCGGGACTGTTCGGTCCGTCACGTTCGGCGCGCACCGCTGTTCACGTTCCCACCTCCGGCCCCGACGTAGGGACATCGTCCGTAAACGTCGATCCGTCCGTGCGGATGGGTGAGAGAGGCTTGGTCCAGGTGAGTGAAGCGCAGCAGTCGTCGGGGAAGGGTGCGGAAGGCAGCTGGTTCGGCCGGCACAAGGTGCTGACCGCCCTGTTGGTGGTGTTCGTGGTGATCGGCATCGGTTCGGCGCTGGGCGGTGGGGGCGACGGCTCCGATGGCTCCGGCGGCTCCGACGCCCCCGCCGAAGCGGCCGCGGGCGGTGACTCCGCAGGCGACGAGGCCGCCGATGGTGGGGACGAGCCGGAGACCGCGGGACTGAACACGCCCGCCCGGGACGGCAAGTTCGAGTTCACCGTGAGCGGGGTGGACTGCGGGCGCACCGAGGTCGGCAACGAGTTCGCGGGCACGACGGCACAGGGCCAGTTCTGCCTGGTGTCGATGACCGTCGAGAACATCGGTGACGAGCCGCAGTCCCTCTTCGGGGACAACCAGAAGCTCTACGACGCCGAGGGTCGTGAGTTCTCCGCCGACACCGAGGCGGGCATCTACCTCGACCAGGACAGCCAGACGCTGTTCGAGGAGATCAATCCCGGCAACGCGGTGGAGGGTGTCGTGGTCTTCGACATCCCGGCCGACGCGACCCCGGCCGAGCTCGAACTGCACGACTCCGCCTTCAGCGGGGGCGTGGTCGTCGAGTTGTGACGTCGCTGACAGCGCCCGCTCCCGCGGCCGGTGCCCACCCCGCCGTCCGTCACCGAACGTGCGGGGTCGGGCACCGGACCGTGCGGACGGGCGGACGGTCGGGCCCACCCCTGCCGGACCGGCCGGGGCACGGTGGCGCACAGTGGAGGTGAGCGCGCCCGGCCGGTGGACCGGGCGCACCGCGCACACCGGAGCAGGGCGTAGGTGAGGTCGAATGTCGGTGGGGAGAGTTCCGTTCCGTCCCGGGCGGCGGGGGATCGGGCACGGCGCGACACCGTCCGGTCGGCGTGCGCGTCTGATGGCGGCGCTCGCGGTGGTGGTGCTGACCGTCGCCGGGTGCGCCACCGGCGACGACGCGGTGGCCCGGGGAGGTGACTTCGAGTTCGTCTCGCCGGGCGGCGAGACCGACATCCACTATCCGGAAGACGAGCGGCAGCAGTTGCCGGAGGTCGCCGGGGAGGACCTGTTCGACCCGGACAACCGGATCGCCGCCGCGGACTACGAGGGGAAGGTCCTGCTGATCAACCTGTGGGGCCAGTGGTGCGGCCCCTGCCGCACCGAGGCCCCCGAGCTGCAGCGCCTCTGGGAGGCGACGCGGGACCAGGGTGTGCAGCTGCTGGGCATCGACCTGCGGGACTACAACCGTGCGGCGCCGCAGGACTTCATGCGGGACCGCGGCCTGACCTACCCGTCGATCTACGACCCGCCCGGCCGCTCCCTGCTGAACCTGACCGGCTACCCGCGCAGCGTCGTCCCGTCCACGATCATCGTGGACCGGCAGGGCCGCGTCGCCGCCATCTACCTCCGCGACGTCCTCGCCTCGGACCTGCGCCCCCTGGTCGACCGCCTCGCCGCCGAACCGGCGCCGAACACCTGACCCACCCCACCCCGCGAGTCGCCACCCCACGCCCGCGAGTTGACAGCTCGTGCCCGCGAGTCCCCACCCCGCGCCCGCGAGTTGACACCCCGCGCCCATGGTCGGACACTGCGTGTGTCCACGCGGCCCGGGACGCGGGTCGTTCGCGCCACACCGTCGACGGCGTCGACGTGGTCCGTGCCCGGCGTCCACGGCGTGTCCTGCGTCTCTTCCCCTCGGGCCGGGCCCACCGGCCGACTTCACACGAGTCGTATTCCCTACGCTGAGGCGCGTGGATGCGGTGACTGAGTTGGCGGTGTCCGGTCCGATCCTGGTCGCGGCCGGTCTCGCCCTCCTCACGGGCCTGATCTCGTTTGCCTCACCGTGCGTGGTCCCCCTCGTGCCCGGCTATCTGGCCTACCTGTCCGCCCTGGTGGGGTCGGACGCCCCCGCCGTCCGGCCGGACGAGGAGCGCAAGCAGGGACGGCGGGCGGTCGTGGGTGCGGCCGGGCTCTTCGTCCTCGGGTTCACCGTGGTGTTCACCCTCAGCGTCGGCGGTCTCGTCTGGGTCGCCGACACCCTCTGGGCGAATCAGGAGCTGCTGCAGCGTCTCGGCGGGGTTGTGATCATCGCGATGGGCCTGGTCTTCCTCGGCCTGTTCCCCGGGCTGCAGCGGGACACCCGTCCGCAGCACGTCCCCCGGACGGGCGTGTGGGGTGCCCCGGTGCTGGGTGCGGTGTTCGGCCTCGGTTGGACCCCGTGCATCGGGCCGACGCTGTCCGGCGTGCTCATGATCGCGAGCGCGAGTGGGGACGCCGCCGCCCGCGGCTTCCTGCTCGTGCTGATCTACTGCCTCGGACTCGGACTGCCGTTCGTGTTCCTGGCCGCCGGGGCGCGCTGGGCCGTGCGCGCCACCGACTGGTTGCGCCGCAACGGCCGGACGGTGCAGATCGTCGGCGGTGCACTGCTGATCGGCGTGGGTGTGCTGCTGGTGACCGGGCTGTGGATGGAGATGGTGGCCTGGATGCGGGACGCCTTCATCACGGACACGGAGCTGCCGCTGTGACCGACACCGCGACCCCGACGTCGTCGGCCGACTCCCCGCGCCGGGGCCCCTCCCGGTGGCAGCGTGCCCTCGCATTCGTCCGCAACACCTGGCGCGGCCTGCGGTCGATGCGCACGGCCCTGGTGCTGTTGTTCCTGCTCGCCCTGGCCGCGTTGCCGGGGGCCCTGCTTCCGCAGCGGCAGCTCAACGAGGCCGAGACGGCCGAGTACATCGCCGAGCACGGCTGGTGGGGCAGGCTGCTCGACCGGCTGCAGTTCTTCGACGTCTACTCCAGCGTCTGGTTCTCGGCGATCTACCTGCTGCTGATGGTGTCGCTGGTCGGCTGCCTGCTGCCGCGCAGCCTCGAATACCTGCGCGCGATGCGGGCCGGGCCGGTGCTCACCCCGAAGAACCTCGCGCGGTTGCCGCACCACGTGCGGGCGGAGTCGGACGCCGCACCCGCGGACATCGTGGCCTCGGCGCGGAAACGCCTGCGTGGCTGGCGGCTGGTCGAGCGCGAGGAGCCCGACGGCGTCCGCACGATCAGCGCGGAGAAGGGGTACCTCCGCGAGACCGGCAACCTGGTGTTCCACTTCGGAATGCTCGGCCTCATCGTCGCTTTCGGCCTCGGCGCGATGTACTCGTACGAGGGCCAGGTGATCGTGCACGCCGACGGCCAGGAGTTCTGCAACTCCGGCGCCTATGCCTACGACTCGTTCGACCCCGGGCTCCGGGTGGACGGTACCGAGCTCAACCAGTTCTGTGTGCGGGTCAACGACTTCGAGGCGGACTACACCGACGCGGGCCAGCCGATCGCGTACGAGGCCGACCTCGAGTACCAGTCGGGCGAGGACCTGGACGAGGGTACCTGGCGGCCGTACCACCTGGAGGTCAACGAACCCCTGCGCACCGCGGGGGACCGGGTCTACCTCCTCGGACACGGGTACGCGCCCACGTTCACCGTGACCTACCCGGACGGCGAGGTCCGGACGAAGACGATCCAGTGGCGCCCGACCGACCAGACGACGCTGCTGTCCGAGGGCGCGACGAAGTTCGACCCGCCCGGGATCACCGACCCCGAGAAGCGCCGGGAGAACCAACTGGCGATCACCGGCCTGTTCGCCCCGACCGCCGCGTTCCGCGGCGAGATCCTCAACTCGTCCTTCCCCGAGCTGACCGACCCCGCGGTGGCCGTGGACGTGATGCGCGGGGAACTGGGCGTCGAGGCCGGGCGATCCGTGTCGATCTTCGAGATCGACCGGTCCCTGGTGGACAGCGGCAGGCTCGAACGGGTCGCGCGGGAGAACCTGCGCCTCGGGGAGGAGCTCACCCTGGACGACGGCACCACGATCAGCTTCGACGGGGTCGGGGAGTGGGTGTCGTTGCAGGGTTCGCACGACCCCACCCAGGGCTGGGTGCTCGGCTTCGCGATCGCGATGTTCGTCGGCCTGGGCGCCTCGCTGGCGATCAAACGCCGCCGGTTCTGGATGCGGATCACACCCGCACGCGACGACGATGATCTCCGACGTACAGTAGTAGAAATGGGCGGGCTGGCCAGGACGGACCAGGCCGGGTACGGCGAGGAGTTCACCGCGATCACCGGTGACCTGTTGCATCGTGGACTCGAGGACGGGAAGGCACGCTGATGCCGGTCAACGAGACGTTGTCGCAGTACAGCGACTGGTCCTACGCCACGGCCGTCGTGGTGTACCTGCTGGCGATGGTGTTCGTCCTCGTCGAGCAGTCGGCCGGGCGGCGGGGCCGGACGGCTGCCGCGGCGGGCCGGGACGCGGGATCGTCGGACGCGGGGTCGTCGGAGGCG
>NZ_AICW01000237.1 GCF_000430445.1 Saccharomonospora iraqiensis subsp. iraqiensis | reverse complement strand
CGCACCGCGCGCGAGCGCAGCGGCGCCCGCCGGTACCGGCCGGGCCCGGGGCGGCATCTGTACTCCCCGGGCATGGTCGGGACCGCGAGCCGCTGGGCCCCCTCCGCCGAGGAGGATCTCGACCGGGAGATCAGCAGCCTGGAGATGGCGCTGCGCGAACACGGCGCACTCTCCCGGCGCGAGCTGGCCGACGCGGTCGGCGCGCGGTACTGGGGCCCGGGCCGGTTCCGTGCCGCGTTGAGCGAGGCCGCGTACGAGGGACGGGTGCGCCGCCTGTCCCGGGACCGCTACGAGCCCGTGGCCGTGGACTCGCCGTCCTGACCGGGAGTCGGACACCGCCGCCCGCTCACCTGATCGGACCGCGACCCGCGCGGGCGCCCACGGCCGTCGGCGCGGTCGCACCACGGCGCGTTCACTCACCGGGACCGGCGCGTTGACGGTCCCGGGCACCTCCGAGCAACCTGACGATCGCCTGGTGGTCGGGGTCGGTGGAATACCGCACCGACCCCGCACGGACCCGCCCTCCCCGGGCCCGCCGCAGTCGATCGCAGGAGGACGCATGCCGACCCCGGTCATCGTCGACGCCGCCCGCACCCCGTACGGCAAGCGGGGAGGATGGCTGTCCGGCCTGCACCCCGCCGAGCTGCTGGGTGCCGCCCAGCGCGGGTTGCTCGACCGGCTCGACCTCGACCCCGACCTCGTCGAACAGATCATCGGCGGATGTGTCACGCAGGCGGGCGAGCAGTCGGGCAACGTCACGCGCACCGCCTGGTTGCACGCGGGGCTGCCCCGGGCCACGGGCGCCACCACGATCGACTCCCAGTGCGGGTCGGCGCAGAACGCCGTCCACCTCGTCTCCGGGCTGATCGCCACCGGTGCGCTGGACATCGGTATGGCGTGCGGTGTGGAGTCGATGTCGCGGGTGCCGCTCGGAGCCAACGTCGGCGAGGCCGGGTCCCCGAAGCCCGACTCGTGGGACATCGACATGCCGAACCAGTTCGGCGCGGCCGACCGGATCGCCGCCCGCCGCGGTTTCGCCCGGGAGGAGCTCGACGCCTTCGGCGTGCGCTCCCAGGAGCGCGCCCGGCGCGCCTGGGATGAGGGCAGACTGGACCGCCAGATCATCCCCGTGACCGCGCCGTCGGCGGAGACCGGCGAGCCGGTGCGGGTCACCCGCGACCAGGGGCTGCGGGAGACCAGCGTGGAGGCGCTGGCCGGGCTCAAGCCGGTGCTGCCGGACGGCCTGCACACCGCGGGCACCTCGTCCCAGGTCTCGGACGGTGCCACGGTCGCCCTGGTCGCCGACTCGGACCGCGCCCGTGCCCTGGGCCTGCGTCCCCGTGCCCGGATCGTGTCCCAGGCACTCGTCGGATCCGACCCGTACTACCACCTCGACGGTCCGATCGACGCCGCCGAACGGGTGCTGAAGCGGGCCGGGATGACCATGGCCGACATCGACCTGGTCGAGGTGAACGAGGCGTTCGCGTCGGTGCCGATGTCGCTGCAGCGGGTGCTCGGGGTCGACGACGACCGGCTCAACGTCAACGGTGGCGCGATCGCGGTCGGCCACCCCGTCGGATCCACCGGGATCCGGCTGATCGCCACCGCGATCGACGAGCTGGAACGCCGGGACGCCACCACCGCGCTCGTGGCGATCTGCGCGGGCGGCGCGCTGGCCACCGGCGCGGTCGTCGAACGGCTGTGAGCACGCCGGCCCCCGACCCGGCG
>NZ_KE387123.1:17136-20673 GCF_000430445.1 Saccharomonospora iraqiensis subsp. iraqiensis | reverse complement strand
CGTGCCGGGTGCCGGAACCGCCGTCGGCGCCGTCGGCACCCAGGGTTCCGTCGGCACCGCGGGTTCCGTCGGGACCGGGAACACTGTCGGCCCCGTGGTCGCCGGTGCCGACGGCCCCGCCGGTGTCGTCGCCGACCCCGCCCGCCCGGGTACTGACCTCGCGCAACAGCGCGCCGAACTCCCGCGTCATCAGCGCGGCGAGCACGCTGCGCACGTCCGGGAACCGGCGGTACAGCGTCATCCGGCTCACGCCGGCGGTGCGGGCGATATCGGTCAGGGTGGTGCGGCGCACGCCCCGGGCGAGGACACACTCCCGTGCCGCGTCGAGCAGGACGTCGTCGGGTACCCGGCCGGTGGGAGCGCGCCCGGCCCGCGACCCGTCCCCGGGCGTCCGTACCGGAACCCCGGCCCCACCGACGACGGTGGCACCGCCCGCAGCGATGTGACGACCCGACTCCATCTGTCACACCTTAACCGAGCACGCCACCGGCTGACCACCGCCCTCACCCACCGTGTTGGCGTGAGGGGCACGTTCCCTGCATCAGACGCAGGGAACGTGCCCCTCACGACACGACACGCAGGGAAAGTGCCCTTCACGGCAACACCCGGCCGGGTGAGGGGAGGTCGGTGGGGTCAGAAGTGGTTGACGTCGAGGGTGCCTTCGGCGTGGGCGGAGCGGAGGCGCTTCTTGTCGAACTTGCCGACGCTGGTCTTGGGCACCTCGTCGACGAACGTCCAGTGCTCGGGCAGCTGCCACTTGGCGACCCGGCCGCGCAGGAACTCGCGCAGTTCCTCCGGGGTGGCCTGCTCGCCCTCCGCGAGCACCACCGCGACCAGCGGGCGTTCGTCCCACTTCTCGTCCGGCACGCCCACCACGGCCGCCTCGGCCACGGCCGGGTGCGCCATGACCTCGTTCTCCAGGTCCACCGAGGAGATCCACTCGCCGCCGGACTTGATCACGTCCTTGGCGCGGTCGGTGAGCGTGAGGTAGCCGTCCGGGGTGATCCGTCCGACGTCGCCGGTGCGCAGCCAGCCGTCGTGGAACTTCTCCGGGTCGGCGTCGGCGTAGTACGACCCCGCGATCCACGGGCCCGCGACCTCCAGCTCGCCGACGCTCTCGCCGTCCCACGGGACCTCGTCGCCGTTGTCGTCGATCAGCCGCGCCCGCACCGACGCGGGGAACCGGCCCTGCGTGTAGCGGTACTGCCAGGCGGTCTCCCCGGTGGCCGACGACGGCGGACGGGCCACGCTGCCCAGCGGCGACGTCTCGGTCATGCCCCAGGCGTGCAGCACCGGCACGTCGTAGCGCTCCTCGAAGGCGTGCATCATCGCCGGCGGCGCGGCCGAGCCGCCGACCACGACCTCCCGCAGGTGGGAGATGTCCTGCGGGTTGGCGTCCAGGTGCTGCAGCAGGCCCTGCCAGATGGTCGGGACGGCGCCCGCGAAGGTCGGCTTCTCCGCGGCGAGGATCTGGGCGATCGGCTCCGGCTGCAGGAAGCGGTCCGGCAGCACCATGGACGCGCCGACCATGAACGCCGCGTACGGCATGCCCCAGGACATCGCGTGGAACATCGGCACGATCACCAGGGACTTGTCCGCGTCGGACAGGCGCATCGAGTCGCTCATGCAGACCTGCATCGAGTGCAGCCAGATCGAGCGGTGCGAGTACACCACACCCTTCGGGTCGCCCGTGGTGCCGGAGGTGTAGCACATGGCCGCGGCCGACCGCTCGTCGATCTCCGGCCAGTCGAAGGTCTCCGGCTGCCCGGACAGCAGCTCGTCGTACGAGTGCACCTGCACCCCGTCCGGGGCCTCCAGCGCGGAGGGGTCGCCGTTGGCGACGATGACGTGCTTGACCGTCGTCATCTGCGGCAGCTGCTTCGCGAACAGGGGCACCAGCGTGCCGTCGACGATCACGACCCGGTCCTCGGCGTGGTTGGCGACGAAGACCAGCTGCTCGGGGAACAACCGGACGTTCAGCGTGTGCAGCACCGCGCCCATCGCCGGGATGGCGAGGTAGGCCTCCAGGTGCTCGGTGTTGTTCCACATGAACGTGCCGACGCGCTCGTCGTCGTCGATACCGAGGTCGCGCAGCGCGTTCGCCAGCTGCGCCGCCCGCTTGCCGACCTCGGCGAAGGTGGCGGTCCGGGACCCGGAGCCCGTCCAGGTGACCGCGACGCTGTCGGCATGCATCTGGGCGCCGTGCCGCAGCAGGTGGGCCAGCGACAGCTGGCCGTCCTGCATGGTGCTCAACATTGAGACTCCCGCTCCAGGTATGGGTGATCCGATCCGGCCCGACTCTAGTGCGCTCAGCACGGTCCCGGCTTGTGCGCGGCGCCCAACGCCGGACGAGGGTCGGTTGCTGGGCGAACGCAACCGACACGGCGGGTGACCGGCCGTGGCACGGTCGGGGAAATATCGCGTGTCGATTTCGCGGAATCGCGGTGGTTGGCGTTTACTGAGCCCCGAGGTATCCGAGGGTGGGCCCCAGTTCCACCGGGCGCCCGTACCAGCGGGTGCCGCCCGCCCGACCCGCCGCGCGAAGCCGTGGTGGTGACGACCAGAAAGGATCACTGCGTTGGCTCTTCCCACGTTGACCCCGGAGCAGCGGGCAGAGGCGCTGGCCAAGGCCGCCGAGGCCCGGAAGGCCCGTTCCGAGCTGCTGGCCTCCATCAAGTCGGGCGAGCAGAGCATCGAGACGGTGCTCGAACGCGCCAAGGAGGACAAGACGGTCGGCAAGACGAAGGTGACCCAGCTGCTCAAGGCGGTACCCGGGCTCGGCCAGGTCAAGGTGAACGCGCTGCTGGAGCAGGCCGGGATCGACCCGGACCGCCGGGCGGCGGGCCTCGGCGACCGCCAGCGGGAGACGCTCATCAGCGCCCTGAAGTGAGGTCGGTGCGGTGACGCCCCGACGTGCCGACCCGGATCCGCCGCACGGCGGCCGGGGCGTCCGGCGTCGACCGTGACCGCCTGTGACCGTGTCCGCCCGCGACCCGAGTCTCACTCCTGGGGTAGGCCCATCGCGCGCAGCAACGTCGCGAACTTGGCCGAGGTTTCCTCCAGCTCCGCCTTGGGGTCCGATTCCGGCACGATGCCTCCGCCCGCGTAGAGCCGCAGCGAGCGGCCGTCGGCCTCGGCGCAGCGGATCGACACCGCCCACTCGCCGTCGCCGTCGGCATCGGTCCAGCCGGTCGTGCCCGCGTAGTAGTCCCGGTCGAACTCCTCGAGTTCGGTCACGAGTCGCCGCGCGGAGTCGGTCGGTGTCCCGCAGATGGCCGGGGTCGGATGCAGTGCGGCGGCCAGATGCAGGGCGGTCACGTCGCGGTCGGTCAACTCACCGGTGATCGTGGTGCCGAGGTGCCACATCGTCGGGGTGGACACCAGGCGCGGCCGGTCGGGGACGTCCAGCCTGCGGCAGTACGGCCGCAGGGCCTCCACGACGGCCTCGGCCAGGACGGCGTGTTCGACGTGGTCCTTGGCCGAGGCCAGCAGCGCCCGGCCGTTGGCCCGGTCGGTCGCGGGGTCGGCGGCGCGCGG
>NZ_KE387123.1:8751-17036 GCF_000430445.1 Saccharomonospora iraqiensis subsp. iraqiensis | reverse complement strand
TCCGCCAGCTCGGCGGCGGGCACGGCCCGGTTGACCAGCCCCATCCCGGCGGCGGTGGCCGCGTCCACGCGCTCCCCGCGCAGCACGAGTTCCTTGGCCCGCAGGGGCCCCACCAGCAGCGGCAGCAGACGGGACGCCGCGCCGGTGACGCTCAGTCCGAGCCCCACCTCGGGGAAGGCGAACACCGCGTCGTCGGCGGCGAGCACCAGATCGCAGCCGAGGGCGAACTCGGCGCCCGCGCCGACGGCGTAGCCGTGCACCGACGCCACCACCGGTTGCGGCAGCGCGCGCAGCGTGCGGGTGACCTCCTGCAGGCGTTCCAGTCGCGCGCGGGGCTCCTGCTCCGGCGGCGGCTGTCGCAGGTCGTGGCCCGAGCAGAACGCGCGTCCGGCGCCGGTGAGCACGACGGCACCGACGCCTTCGTCGGTCGCGATCCCGCGCAGCGCGGCGATCAGGTCGTCCACCAGTTCCGGGGTGACGGCGTTGAGCCGTTCGGGCCGGTTCAGTCGCACGACGGCGACCCGGTCGGTGACCGGGTCCACCTCGACGGTCCGCGTCTCGGGCTCCATGCCGTGCAGCCTAGACGAACCGACCGATCGGTCGATAGGGTCCGTTTCCATGCCGGTACGGGACGCGGTGCGCGACGACATCGACGAGATCTGCTCCCTGATCGAGGAGCACGCCCGCTACGAGGGCAACGACGACCTGCGGCTCGACCGCGCGGAGATGGCCCGGCACCTGTTCGGCCCGGACCCCAAGGCGTGGGTGGTGCTCGCCACCGACGACGGCGGCGCGGTGGCCGGGATGGCGTTCTGCTCCTGGAGCTTCTCGACGTGGGAGGCGCGGCCCGGGATCTGGCTGGACGACCTCTACGTCCGCCCGGAACACCGGCGGCTCGGCCTGGGCAGGCAGTTGCTCGACGAGCTGCGGGCCCGCACCGACGGCCGGGTCGAGTGGGACATGCAGGAGGGCAACGACAAGGCCGCCGCGTTCTACGCGGGGCTGGGTGCACATCCCGTCCCCGGATGGGTCCGGTACCGCTGGCGCGGGTGAGAACGCGGCTCCCCACGGTACGTATCGTGGGAGGCATGGTGGATGGCTCGAACCGTCGGTCGACCTCGATCGAGGATTACGTGCGGGCGATCTACGGCCTGGAGGAACGCGGCGAGGCCGTCACCAACACGTCCCTGGCCTCCCGGCTGGAGGTGAGCCCGTCCTCGGCGTCGGGCATGGTGACGAAGCTGGCCCAGCAGGGCCTCGTGGAACACGTGCCGTACCGGGGCATCGAACTCACCTCCGACGGCCGGGGACTCGCCCGGTCGGTCCTGCGCAGGCACCGGCTCATCGAGTCGTACCTGGTCTCCGAACTCGGCTACACCTGGGACGAGGTGCACGCCGAGGCCGACCGGCTCGAACACGTCGTCTCCGACCTGCTCGTGGCCCGCATCGCCGCCAAGCTCGGCGACCCGGTGCGTGACCCGCACGGCGACCCGATCCCCGCCGTGGACGGCAGCATCGAGGAGGTCTCCACCCGGCTGCTGGAGGATCTGCCCACCGGCACGGTCGGCGAGATCGTGCGCGTCTGGGACACCGACCCCGAGCTGCTGCGCTACCTCGCCGACCGTGCGATCGGGCTCGGCGAGCGCATCGAGGTCGTGGAGCACCAGCCGTTCGGCGGGTCGGTGGTCGTCCGGGTGGGTCCCGCACCGGCGGCCGCCACGCACGCGTTGGGCCGCGAGATCGCCCGGGCCCTGTCCGTGGCGACCCGCTGACCGCACGGCCGGGAGTCAGTGTGGTGTGCCCGGGTTGCGGGCGGGGTGGGTGGGGGTCACCCGCTCGCCCCGGCCGCCCTGTTCCGACGACTCCTGTTCCCACGACCGCTGCTTCGGGACCGACCGCCCCGTGCGGGCCGAGCCGGGGGCGGAGAAGAAGCTGAAGATCCACGGCAGTGCCCGGTCCGGCAGCCATCGTCCGGCCGCGAAGAGGAGCCGGTTGTAGAACGGCCCGGTGACCACGGTGCCGCGACCGGCGGTCAGCGCGGCGAACGCCTCGCGGGCCACACGGGCCGGATCGTCCTTGACCGTCGTCGCGCCGATGCGGGTGTCGGTCATCCGCGCGCGGTCGAAGAAGTCGGTGTCGGTCAGCCCCGGCAGCATCGCCGTCACCGTGACCCCGGTGCCGCGCAGCTCGGCGCGCAACGCGAGGGAGAACGAGTACAGGAACGCCTTCGAGGCGTTGTAGGTGGCCTGGTACGGCCCCGGCAGCCGCGCCACGGTGGAGGAGGACACCAGCACACGCCCGCTGCCCCGCCGCACCATGTCCGGCACCAGACGTTTGGCGAGGTCGACCGTGCCGGTGATGTTGCACCCGAGCACGCGGAGCTGGTCCTCCCGGTCGGTGGCCGAGCCCGCGAACGCGCCGCCGACCCCGATGCCCGCGTTCAGGGCGAGCACGTCCACCGCCCGGTCGAGCCCGGCCACCCGGTCGGCCAGCTCCGCGACCCCGTCGCCGGTCGCCAGGTCGGCCCGCACCGCCCACACCCGCGCGCCCCCGCCCCGCAGCTCCGCGGCGACGTCCTCGATGCGCTCGTCCTCGGCGCACAGCACCAGGTCGTAGGCATGCCGGGTGAACTCCCGGGCCAGTTCCCGCCCGATCCCGGCGGAGGCCCCGGTCACCACGGCCAACGGAGACGCCATCATCGCCCTCCCGGCGTTCGGTCCTGTTGTACGGGACCTACCCACCGGAGGGCGCCGCAATCGCGTCCGGCGGGACGGGCCCGGTGGGCGTCGCCGTGGTCCCGTCCGTTGGGGCCGGGCGGGCTAGGCTGCGGAGTGTGACGACAGACGCGCGACTCGCCGCCCGGCTCGCCGAACAGGCGGGGGAGGAGCTGCTCCGACTGCGGGACGACGTTCCCGCCGGTGCCGGGCCCACGGATCCGAAGGAGCTGGGCCGCCGCGGCGACGCGGCCGCGAACGAGCTGTTGGTGCGGTCGTTGCGGGAGCAGCGGCCCGGCGACGCGGTGTTGTCCGAGGAGTCGGCCGACGACCGGCGCCGCCTCGGGGCGGAGCGGGTGTGGATCGTCGACCCGCTGGACGGCACCCGGGAGTACGGCCTCGGCAGGCCCGACTGGACCGTGCACGTGGCGTTGTGGGAGGCCGCGGCCGCGGCGCGGGAACCGGGGACCGGAATCACCGCCGCGGCCGTCGCCCGGCCCGATTCGGGCGAAGTCCTGGTGACCGACGACATCGCCGCCGGAAAAGCGGGCGCAAAAATACCCGGGAATCGGGTCCGTATTCTCGTCAGCGACACACGTCCACCCGATTTCGCGAACGCGGTCGCCGCGCGTCTGGACGCCGATCTGGTGCCGAGGGGATCGGCGGGGGCGAAGGCCGTCGCCGTGCTGCGTGGGGAGGCCGACGCCTATCTGCACGCCGGGGGGCAGTACGAGTGGGACTCGGCGGCCCCGGTCGGCGTGGCGCACGCGGCGGGGCTGTACGCCTCCCGCATCGACGGCTCCCCCCTGCGGTACAACGCGCCGGACCCGTACCTGCCCGATCTGTTGATCTGCCGCCCCGGACTCGCGGGCGACCTGCTGGCCGCGGTGGCCGCCGCCACGACGGACACGAACGACGCCTGACCGCCGCCCGGTCCGCGGACCGGGCGGCGGTCAGGCGTGTGTCCGGGGCCGGACATGGAAACGGGTGGGAGGCCGATCGGCCTCCCACCCGTGGTTCGGGCGACGGTCAGTTCTCCGCCGTGGCGATGCAGGTGGAGTTGCCCTGGCTGTTGCCCACGCCCAGGATGCCGACACCGACGTCGAGCACGTCGCAGATGCCGATGTTGTTGTGGCTGAGGACGTCGTCAACGTTGATCAGCCCGAACTGGCTGGTGTTGTCCTCGACGTTCGTCTCGTCTCCGGGGGTGGTCGCGAGGGCGGGCGAGCCGATCGCCAGCAGGCCGGCCGCGGCGGTGGCGACAATTGCAGACTTCTTGAACACCTTAACCCATTCCTATCGACTCGAGTGATGTCTTCTGCTGCGGCTGGATTTCTGACCGCAACCGCCGACGAAGTTACAAGCCGCCGGAACGTCACACACGGCAAAATGCGATGCCGTGTCGTCACCCGGATACGTGGTGTCCCACGTCACATTGTGTTCTCGTTTGGTGGGGATTCGTGGGTTGAGCAGCGAAGTCGTGTCCGCGTGCGTGCTACTCACAGTAGGCGGCAACCCGGTCGGTAAGACCCTGGGACTCGTTCCGGTGGCTCAGTGGCTACACAGAAGAACTGTCCGGGGAAATAGCAAATGGTCCGATAGGGTGAAGATTTCGGACGCCTGAGGGGGGAGATCATCGCGTCCGGTGTTCCCCCGGCCCCCAACGGTCACGTCCGGGCGGCCCCGGTGGCGGAGTCGTCGGCCAGAACGTCCAGGACCCGCTCGCCGTAGCGGGCCAGCTTGCTCTCCCCGACCCCGCCGACCTCTCCGAGCTCGGACAACGATGCCGGGCGGCGGGTGGCGATCTCGCGCAGCGTGGCGTCGTGGAAGACGACGTAGGCGGGGACGCCCTGCTCCCTGGCCGCCTCCGCCCGCCAGGCACGCAGCCGGTCGAAGATCGCGGTGTCCTCGGCGCCGAGCTCGGCGGTCTCGACCCGCTTCCCGTTGGCCCCACGGTCGGCCTTCCCGCGGGCGGCTCCGGAGCCGCTCACCGTCCGGGCGGGTTCGCGCCGCATCGGCACCGTGCGGCCCCGGTACAGCACCTCGTCGGAGCTGTCGGTGGTCACCAGCGTCCCGTAGTCGCCCTCGACGGTGAGCAATCCGCGCGCGAGCAGCTGCCGCACCACCGCCCGCCACTCGGCGTCGCCGAGGTCGGCGCCCACGCCGAACACGGACAGCTCGTCGTGCCGGTGCTGGGCGACCTTCGTGGTGCGCTTACCGCGCAGGATGTCGACGATCTGCCCGACGCCGAACTTCTGCCGCCGCTCGCGCCGGAGCCGGACCACCGTGGACAGCAGCTTCTGCGCGGCGACGGTGCCGTCCCACGACTCGGCCGGGGTCAGGCACGTGTCGCAGTTGCCGCACGGCCCCGCGGACTCGCCGAAGTACGCGAGCAGGTGCGCACGTCGGCACTCGACCGTCTCGCACAGCGCGAGCATGGCGTCGAGCTTCTCGGCCGACCGCCTGCGGTGCGCGGCGTCCCCGTCCGAGGAGTCGATCAGCTTGCGCTGGTTGACCACGTCCTGCAGCCCGTAGGCGAGCCAGGCGGTCGCGGGCAGGCCGTCGCGCCCGGCCCGGCCGGTCTCCTGGTAGTAGCCCTCCACCGACTTGGGCAGGTCGAGGTGTGCCACGAACCGGACGTCGGGCTTGTCGATCCCCATGCCGAAGGCGATCGTGGCCACCACCACGAGACCGTCCTCCCGCAGGAACCGCGCCTGGTGCCGCGCGCGGGTACCCGCGTCGAGTCCCGCGTGGTACGGCAGCGCCTCGATCCCGTTGTCGACGAGGAAGGACGCCGTCTCCTCGACCGACTTGCGGGTCAGGCAGTAGACGATGCCGGAGTCGCCCGGGTGCTCGTCGGTGAGCAGCCGGAGCAGCTGCTTGCGCGGGTCGGTCTTGCCGACGATGCGGTACCGGATGTTCGGCCGGTCGAAGCCGGCCACGAAGTGCCGGGCCCCGGTCAGTTGGAGCCGGGTGGCGATCTCGGCCCGGGTGTCGGCGGTCGCGGTGGCCGTCAGCGCCACGCGCGGCACGTCCGGCCTGCGTTCGTGCAGGTCGGAGAGCTGGAGGTAGTCGGGGCGGAAGTCGTGGCCCCACTGCGAGACACAGTGCGCCTCGTCGATCGCGAACAGCGAGATCGGCGCACGTTCGAGCAGTCGTGCCGTGCTCTCCGACCGCAGCCGCTCCGGGGCGAGGTACAGCAGGTCGAGCTCGCCCGCGACGAACTCGGCCTCGACCGTGCGGCGTTCGTCCGGGTCCTGGGTGGAGTTGAGGTAGCCCGCCCGCACGCCGAGCGCCCGTAGGGCGTCGACCTGGTCCTGCATCAGCGCGATCAGCGGCGAGATCACCACGCCCACGCCCTCCCGCACCAGGGCGGGGACCTGGTAGCACAGCGACTTGCCGCCACCGGTCGGCATGAGCACGAGGGCGTCGCCGCCCGCGGTCACGTGGTCGACGACCTCCTGCTGGTGGTCGCGGAACGAGTCGTAGCCGAAGACCCGCTTGAGCACCTGCTGCGTCGTCTCGGGAGTGCGCACGCCGTCGATCCTAGGTGTGGTCGATCCGCCCCCGGGCGCGGTGACGAACTTCTAGGCTGTCGCGGGCGACGAAAGGAAGCGTTCGATGACGATTGGCGACGGCAACGGTCCGTCCGTGGTGCGGTTCCCGGACCTCAGCCCCCGCGCCTACGAGCACCCGGTGGACCGGGGTGCGCTGGCGACGCTGCGCTCCGTTCCCGGGTTCGGCGAGGTCCTCAAGGCCGTGGCCGGTTTCTTCCACGAGCGCGGGGAGCGGCTGATGGCGCTGGGCTCGGCCGTCCGGGTCGGGCCGACCCAGTACCCGGAGCTGGACCGCGTGCGGACCGAGTGCGCGCGGGTGCTGGACCTCGACCCGGTCCCCGATCTCTTCGTGGCGCGGGACCCCGCGGCCTCGGCGATGGCGATCGGGATCGACGAACCGTTCGTGCTGCTGAGCACCGGCATGGTCGACCTGCTCGACGCGGAGGGCCTGCGGTTCGTCGTCGGGCACGAGATGGGTCATGTGCTGTCCGGGCACGCGTTGTACCGGACGATGCTGCTGCGGTTGCTGCGGCTGCAGGACTCGCTGTCCTGGACCCCCGCGAGTGCGCTGGGGCTGCGCGCGGTGCTGGCGGCGCTGCACGAGTGGTATCGCAAGGCCGAGTTGTCGTGCGACCGTGCGGGGCTGCTGTGCGGCCAGGACTCCGCGGCGGCGCTGCGGACACACCTGCTGCTCGCGGGCGGTCCGGACCCGTCCGAGGTGGACGTTTCCGCGTTCCTGCGGCAGGCCGAGGAGTACGAGTCCGTCGACGACATCCGGGACAGCCTGGCGAAGGTGCGCAACGTGGAGCTGATGGGCCATCCGCTCGCCGTCGTCCGTGCCGCCCAGTTGCAACGGTGGGCGGCCTCGGCGGAGTACCGCGACATTCTCGCCGGGCAGTATCCGCGGCGGCACGACGACGAACCGCAGTCGAACCGGATGCGGGATCTGGCCGGGGCCGCGCGCTCCTACCGGGACTCGTTCACGACCTCGACCGATCCGTTGGTGCGGGTGTTCTCGGATGTCGGCGAGGCGATGTCCGGTGCGGCGGACAAGGTGTGGAGCCGGTTCACCGGCCGCGACGGCTGAACGACGGGCGGGTACGGCCGCCGCCGCGTGCGGCGGCCCTTTCGGTCGCGAACAAGTTTTCGTTACCGCACCGACGGATGAGGTTCTTCACTCCGAATCGGTTTCACCTTCCGGGCGGGTGTGCGGCAGGATGTCCGGCACATCCGAACTGGGGGTTTTCGGGTCGTCGACGTCGCCGATGTCCGGCGCACCGACCCCGTCGTACACCGTCCGGTCGCGCACCGACCGGCACTGGGGAATGGGAGAAGAATGTGAGAAAGCCGAGACGTCATCTCGTGGGGGCCGTTCTCGCGGGAATGGTGCTGGCCGGAACCGTGACCGTCCCGGTCTCCGCCACGGCCGAGGAAGGCTCCACGCCACCGGGGACCACGTCCGCACCGGCGGAGTCGACCACGGAGAACGACCCGACGGAGCCCACGGATCCGACGGATCCGACGGATCCGACCGAGCCCTCGGAGTCCACGGACCCGTCGGACCCGACCGGTCCCACGGATCCGACCGATCCCACGGATCCGACGGATCCGACGGATCCGACCGAGCCGACGGATCCGACCGAGCCGACCGAGCCGACCGACCCGTCGGACCCCACGGACCCGACCGAGCCGACCGAGCCCACGGACCCGACGGAGCCCTCCGACCCGGGCACCACGACGCAGCCCACGCAACCGCCCGCCGGCGGTGAGCCCGACTACGTCGACGACGTCGCCTACGGGATCGACATCGACCCGGAGCGCGGCCTCGGCTTCCTCCTGATCGCCTGTGCCGCGGGTGAGCCGCGGGGCGTCGGTTCCCCGGACTTCGAGATCCTGGAGGGCGCCCACCAGGACGAGGTCGACGGCCGCTACTGGTCGTACCTCGTACAGCTGCGGGACGGCCTCACCTTCGCCGAAAACTCGGACGAGATCTCGCTGACCTGGCGGTGCGGCG
>NZ_KE387123.1:5743-8651 GCF_000430445.1 Saccharomonospora iraqiensis subsp. iraqiensis | reverse complement strand
GGCGGAGGCGATCCGCTGTTCCAGCGGAGCGTCCGGGTTTGGCTGTTGGGCCTTGGTGGTAGTCGATTGCTGTACCTGGGCCGTACGCGGCTGGGCGGGTTGGGAGTCCGTGGCCGCGACGGCGACGCCAGGTGTGGAAATGAGCGTCATGGAAGCGAGCAGGGCCATCGGGGCAGCACGCTTCAGTTGGTGACGCGCACGCATGTGCGACTCCAATGATGTCGGGGAAACGGTGGCCGTCGGTGGGGGGCCGACGGACACCTGGGTTCGGGGCTGTCGCGACTATGCGCAGCGGCGCGCGGGGCACTCCACAAAACTTGACGCTTGCCACAACGATTCGGTTACGGAATAGCGCCCGATCCCGTGTTGGTGCTTGACTGCATACTCTCTGCTGGTCACAGAGGTGCTGGAGTCCGCGGAGCCCCGCGCGTGGGGGATGTGGCCGCCGTGAAGGTGGGGACACTCCGGGGCCGCTCGAACGGGTCAACCCGCGGGTGGCGCCGGGCCAACGTGGGCTGTGCGGGTACGGGACAGGGATGGACCGCATCAGCGACGTGTGGGGCACCCGGACGCCGTTCGCCCGGGACGCCGCCTGGCCCGTGCGCGTGGACACACACCTGGACGACGGGGTCACCGAGGACGACGTGGAGCGTTGGGTGCGGTCCGCGTGCGTGCTGTGCAGCAACGGGTGCGCGTGCGACATCGCCGTCTCCGGTGGTCGGATGGTGGGCGTGCGCGGCGTGGCGGGGGACGTGGTCAACCACGGCAGGCTCGGCCCGAAGGGGCTCTACGGCTCGTGGCGGTGGAGCGGGACCGACCGGCTGACCCGCCCCCTGGTGCGCGAGGGCGGCGAACTCGTCGCGACCGACTGGGACACCGCGATGGAGCGCGTCGTCGGCCGGTCCCGGGAGCTGCTCGACGAGGTGGGGCCGCTGTCGCACGGCTTCTACACGACCGGCCAGCTCTTCCTGGAGGAGTACTACACCCTCGCCGTGCTCGGAAAGGGTGGCCTCGGCACCCCGCACATGGACGGCAACACCCGGTTGTGCACCGCGACCGCGGCGGCCGCGATGAAGGAGAGCTTCGGCTCGGACGGCCAGCCCGGCAGCTACACCGACATCGACAGTTGTGACGCACTGTTCTGCTTCGGGCACAACATGCCGGAGACCCAGACGGTGCTGTGGACCCGCGTGCTCGACCGGATTGCGGGCGCCGACCCGCCCCGTGTCGTCGCCGTCGACCCGCGGCGCACGGCGGTGGCCGAGGCCGCAGAACGCACCGGTGGGGTGCACCTGGCACCGTTGCCGGGCACCAACCAGGCGTTGTTGAACGGGCTGGTGCGCGAGATCGTCGTGCAGGGGTGGCTGGACCGCGACTACGTCGACGCGCACACGCTCGGTTTCGACGAGCTCGCCGAGACGGTGCGCGAGTACGCGCCCGAACGGGTCGCCGGGATCTGCGGGGTCGATGCCGACGACGTGCGGGCCGCCGCCCGTGTCTTCGGCACCTCGGACCGGGTCCTGTCCACGGTGTTGCAGGGCTTCTACCAGTCGCACCAGGCCACGGCCGCGTCCTGCCAGGTGAACAACCTGCACCTGCTGACCGGCCGGATCGGCAGGCCGGGGTGCGGGGTGTTGCAGATGAACGGCCAGCCGACCGCCCAGAACACCCGCGAGTGCGGGGCCGACGGTGATCTCCCCGGCTTCCGCAACTGGCACAATCCCGAACACGTGCGCGAGCTGGCGCGGTTGTGGCGGGTCGACCCGTTGCGGATCCCGCACTGGTCCCAGCCGACGCACGCCATGCAGATCTGGCGTTACGCGGAGCAGGGCTCGATCCGGTTCCTCTGGATCTCGGGCACGAACCCGGCGGTGTCCCTGCCGGACCTGGGCCGGGTGCGCGACATCCTCCGGAATCCGAACCTGTTCGTGGTGGTGCAGGACGGGTTCCGCACCGAGACCACCGAGTACGCCGACGTGGTGCTGCCCGCGGCGCTCTGGGGCGAGAAGCAGGGCACCTACACCAACGTGAACCGGACCGTGCACCTCTCGGACAAGGCCGTCGACCCACCCGGTGCGGCGCGCAGCGATCTGGACATCTTCCTGGACTACGCCGGGCGGATGGACCTGCGGGACGACGAGGGCGGTCCGCTGATCCGGTGGAGCGATCCGGAGGGCGCCTTCGAGGCGTGGAAGGAGTGCACCCGCGGCAGGCTGTGTGACTACACAGGACTGTCGTACGCGAAACTCCGGGCGGGAACGGGAATCCCGTGGCCGTGCAACGAGGAGCACCCCGACGGGTGTGACCGGCTGTACGCCGACGGCGTGTTCCCCACCGACCCGGAGGTGTGCGAGAGCTTCGGGCACGACCTCGTCACCGGCGCGGCGGTCGGACCCCAGCGGTACCGCGCGGCGCAGCCGGACGGCCGCGCGTTCCTGCGGCACGCCCCGTACGTCCCGCCCCCGGAGGTTCCCACGGCCGAGCGGCCGTTCGCCTGCGTGAGCGGGCGCACGGTGTACCAGTTCCACACCCGGACCAAGACCGCACGGTCCCGTCCCCTGCACGAGGCGGCACCGGGTCCCTGGGTCGAGCTGTCCCGTTCGGACGCGAACCGGCTCGGTGTGGCCGAGGGCGACCTCGTGCGGGTGGCCTCCGCCCGCGGCACCCTCGACCTCCCGGCGCGGGTGGGCAGGGGCCGGGACGGCGTGGTGTTCGTCCCGTTCCACTACGGCTACTGGGACACCGGCTCGGTCGCGGCGCCCGACGGGGACGCGCGGGCGGCCAACGAACTGACCATGGACGGCTGGGATCCGGTGTCGAAACAACCGTACTTCAAGATCACCGCGGCGTCGGTGACCCGGCTGTCGCCGGCGGACGGCGCGGCACCGGCACCGACGACGACCGCCTC
>NZ_KE387123.1:0-5643 GCF_000430445.1 Saccharomonospora iraqiensis subsp. iraqiensis | reverse complement strand
CGGCGACCTCGACGCGGCGGCCGCCGCCGACGGCGCCCGGCACGACTTCGGCACGGCCGGGGTGGCCCCGGTGGTCCCCACCCCGGGCAAGATCATCTGCATCGGCCTGAACTACCGCAACCACATTCTGGAGATGGGCCGGGACCTGCCGCAGCACCCGACGCTGTTCGCGAAGTACCCCGAGGCCCTGATCGGGGCGGGCGACGAGATCCAGCTGCCCCCGGAGTCCGACAAGGTCGACTGGGAGGGCGAACTCGCGGTGGTGCTCGGTCGCCGCGTGCGGCGGGCCTCCGCCGACGAGGCCCGTGCGGCCATCGCCGGGTACTCGGTGCTCAACGACGTCACCATGCGCGACTACCAGTACCGGGCGCCGCAGTGGCTGCAGGGCAAGACCTGGGAGAACAGCACCCCGCTCGGCCCGGTGCTGGCCACCCCGGACGAGGTGCCCTCCGACGCGGCGCTGGTGACCCGCGTGGACGGGGACGAGGTGCAGCGGACCACGATCGACGACCTCGTGTTCGACCCCGTCGAGCTGGTGCGCTACATCTCCACGATCGTCACGCTGTCCCCCGGGGACGTCATCGCCAGCGGCACCCCCGGCGGCGTCGGGCACGCCCGCACCCCCGCGCGGTACCTGTCGGCGGGGCAGACGCTGACGACGTCGGTCGACGGCATCGGCGAACTGGTCAACGTCGCGGCCACGGAGCGGGTGCCGGAATGAGCACCCCGGAGGACGTGGCGCGCGAGGAGCTGCGCAGGCGGCAGGGGCCCGGCGCGCGGTACGACGCGCCGAACGCCCCGGCCACGCAGCTGTCCTGGGCGCGGCGGGGTACCGCCTACTTCGCCCGGGAGCTGGCCGGGCTGGCCGATTCCGAGCTCGACGCGCCCAGTCTGCTGCCGGGCTGGTCCCGGCGGCAGGTGATCGCCCACGTCGGGTACAACGCCCGCGCGTTGACCCGGCTGCTGGAGTGGGCGCGCACGGGTGTCGAGACCCCGATGTACGCCTCGCCGGAGCAGCGCAACGCCGAGATCGAGGCGGGGGCCACCTTGCCCGCACGGGCGCTGCGCAGCCTGTTCGCGCACTCCGAGACGCACCTGAACGTCGAGTGGCGCGACCTGCCCGACGCCGCGTGGGACGCCGAGGTGCGCACCGCGCAGGGGCGGCTCGTGCCCGCGCGGGAGACCGCGTGGATGCGCACCCGCGAGGTGTGGATGCACGCGCTGGACCTGGACACCGGGGCGAGCACGCGGGACTTCCCGGAGGACCTGCTCGACGAACTGTTCGCCGACGTGCTGCGGTTCTGGCAGCGGCGCGGGGAGCAGGTCGATCTCGTCCTCGCGCCGCACGGACGGTCGGAGACCGTCCTCGGCGCGGGCGGCACCCGGGTCTCCGGCGCGCTGCCGGACCTCGTCCGGTGGATCACCGGGCGGGGAGCGCGCGGGCTGACCCGGGACCGCGGCGACGAACTCCCGACGATCCCACGCTGGTTCTGACCACCACGTCGGGTCCGGACACCACGCACCACGAGATTCCCGGCCCACCGGGCACCGCCGACGAACCGGCGGCCCGGTGGGCCGGTGTCGTCCGGGATGGGCTCGGGACGAGCCGGATCAGGACGAGGCGGCAGCGGTGTCGGCCCGGTCGTCCCCGCTCGTGCCCGTCCGGCCGCGGCCGGGGATGAACGCCGCGATCCCGAGCGCGACGAGGGCGGCGAGGCAGCCGATGCCCATCACGATCCGGAAGCCGGTCTCCGACGGCACGCTGGTGTCGCCGAGGGGGACGGTCATCCGGGCCAGCACGGCACCCGCCACCGCGCTGGAGGTCGACGTGCCGATCGAGCGCATCAGTGTGTTCAGACTGTTCGCCGCGGCCGTCTCGTGCACCGGGGCGGCGTTCATGATCAGGGCGGGCATCGCCCCGTAGGAGAGCCCGATGCCGGTGCCCACGATCGCCGACACCAGGGCGAGTTCCCACACCGACGACATCAGCACCAGGCTGACGCCGTAGCCGGTGGCGACCACCGTCGCACCGACCATGAGCGTGACCTTGGGACCCGCCGCCTTCGAGATCCGGGCCGAGACGGGTGCCATGGAGACCATCGCCAGCCCGGACGGGGCCATGACGAGTCCGGCGTAGAGCATGGTCCGGCCCAGCCCGTGGCCGGTCTCCTCGGGCAGTTGCAGCAGCTGCGGCAGCACCAGCGACATCGCGAACATCGCGAAGCCGAAGATCACCGACGCGGCGTTGGTCAGCAGTACCTGCGGCCGTGCGCTCGTGCGCAGATCCACCAGCGGCGCGCGGGAGCGCAGCTCCCACCAGCCCCACACCAGCAGCACCACCACCGCGGTGGCGCCGAAGGCGAGGGTGCGGGGCGAGGTCCAGCCCCACGCGGCGCCCTGGGAGATCACCAGCAGCAGGCACACCAGCGCGACGGACAGCCCCAGGGCCCCCACCAGGTCGAAGCGCCCCCCGGTCCGCACGGACGACTCGGGCACGAGGGTCGCCACCAGCACTCCGGCGATCAGGCCGAGTCCGGCCGAGGTCCAGAACAGCAGGTGCCAGTCGGCGTGGTCGGCCAACAGCGCGGCCAGGGGGAGCCCCAGCGCACCGCCCACGCCGAGGGAGGCGCTCATCAGCGCGATCGCCGAGCCGAGCCGCTCGGCGGGCAGTTCGTCGCGCATGATGCTGATGCCGAGCGGGATCACCCCGGCCGCCAGCCCCTGCAGGGTGCGGCCCAGCACCATCGGGGCGAGCGTGTCGCTGAGCCCGCACAGCACGGACCCGGCGACCAGCAGGCCGATGCTGAGCAGCAACATGCGGCGCTTGCCGTACATGTCGCCCAGCCGACCCATCACCGGGGTGGCCACCGCCGCGGCGAGCAGCGTCGTGGTGACCGCCCAGGCCGCGTTGCCCGCCGAGGTGTGCAGCAACCGGGGCAGGTCACCGACCAGCGGGACGATCAGGGTCTGCATCAGCGAGACCACGATCCCGGCGAAGGCCAGCACGGGCACGACGACACCGGTCGGGGGCGCCGATGTCCGGGGCTCCGCGGTGAGAGCGGTGGACATGGAAGCGGACCTTCCCTTCGTCGGGGGCACGATTCGCCTCTGACGAACCGATTAAATCAAGCGCTTGACTTAACGTAGCAGCATCCGGAGGATGGGCGGCGACACGGGTGACAAGGGAGGTCGTGATGGTCGACGGCGACAGTGGTCAGGTACTCAGCTATCCGATGCGCGGCGAGGGGCCGCTCGATCCGCCCGCGGAGTGGGCGGATCTGCGTCGCCGGTGCCCGGCCGCGACCGTGCGGCTGCCCAGCGGGGACGAGGCGACACTGGTCACCCGGCACGCCGACGTCAAGCAGGTCCTGTCCGACCCGCGGTTCACCCGGCCGCTGCCCGGCGGTGGCGGCGCGCGGGTGGCGGACAGCGAGTCCGGCGGGGTGTTCAACACCGAGATGGCCGCGACGATCCCGCAGTTCGGCGACGAGCACCAGCGGTGGCGCCAGCGGATCGGACGCTGGTTCACCGCGAAGCGGATGGCCACCCTGCGCCCGCGCATCGAGCGGAAGGCGGACGAACTGATCGACGCCATGGTGGCCGACGGTGCACCGGCCGACCTCAAGTCGGCCCTGGCGTTCCCGCTGCCGGTGTGGGTCATCTGCGACATGCTCGGCGTCCCGGACTCCGACCGGGGCCGGTTCTCCCACTGGTCGGACACGTTGCTGAGCATGACCCGGTACACCCAGGCCGAGATCGACGCGGCGCAGGCCGAGTTCGTCGAGTACATGCTCGCCCACGTGCGGGCCATGCGGGCCGATCCGGGCGACGACCTGCTCAGCGAACTCGCCGCGGACACCGAGACCACGTTCTCCGACGGTGAGCTGGTGGCCACCGGGCAGTCGCTGCTGGTCGCGGGGCACGAGACGACCGCCAACATGATCGGCAAAATGGTGGCCATGCTGTTGGCCGACCGCACGCGCTGGGAGCGGCTGTGTGCCGAACCCGCCCTGGTGCGGACCACCGTGGAGGAGGCACTGCGGTTCGACGCGAACTCCGGCTTCGGCATGCTGCGCCACCTCGACGACGACCTCGAGATCGCGGACACCGTGCTGCCGGAGGGCACCACCGTGGTGTGCAGCATGGCCTCGGCCAACCGCGACGAGGACTTCTTCACCGACGCCGACGACATGACGCTCGACCGCAGCCCGAACCCGCACCTCGCCTTCGGCGCGGGCGGACACTCCTGCCTCGGTCAGGCGCTGGCGCGCACGGAGCTGCAGACCACGCTGGAGGTGTTGCTGCGCCGCCTGCCCACCCTGGAGCCGGCCGTGCCGGTGGACGAGCTGCGCAGGCTCGACGGGCTCGTCGTGGGGGGCCTCGAGGAAGTGCCCGTGCGATGGTGAGGTCCGAGACCGACCGGGCCGACCGGCCGGAGCGCGCGCACACCACGCGGGAGGCGATCCTCGACGCGGCGGAACGGCTGTTCGCCGAGTACGGCGTGGCGTCGGTGTCCAACCGGCAGGTCAGTGAGGCCGCCGGGCAGGGCAACAACGCGGCGGTGGGCTACCACTTCGGCACGAAGGCCGACCTGGTGCGGGCGATCGTGCGCCGGCACATCGGTGCGATCGAGGACATCCGCACGCGGCTGGTGGCCGAGGTGGGCGAGTCCACCGAGCTGCGTGACTGGGTGGTGTGCCTGGTCCGCCCGCACGGCGAGCACCTGGCGAGCCTGCCGCAACCGACCTGGTTCGCGCGCTTCGGGGCGCAGGTGATGACCGACCCCGCCCTGCGCCCGATCATGGCGGAGGAGTCGCTGGGTGCACCGTCGTTGCGGCAGGTGATCGACGGTCTGAACCGGTGCCTGCCGCACCTGCCGCCGCACGTGCGCGCCGAGCGGGACGGGATGGCCCGGCAGCTGATGACGAACATGTGGGCCGAGCGGGAACGCGCGCTCGCGGACGGCGAGGTCACCGACCGGGCGAGTTGGCACGACGCCACGGTCGGGCTCGTCGACGCCCTGGTCGGCCTCCTCCAGGCTCCGGTGACCCCCACCGGTGACACGGCCGCCACCGGACGTGGCGGCGGACACACGACAGGAAGGACGAAGAACCGATGAAGGTCGCGGTCGACCAGGACAAGTGCTGTGGCGCGGGTACCTGCGTGATGCTCGTGCCGGACGTGTTCGACCAGCGCGACGAGGACGGCGTCGTCGTCCTGCTCGACGAGCAGCCCCCGGAGCAGCTGCACGACTCGGTCCGCGAGGCCGTCGACATGTGCCCCGCGGGTGCGATCGAGGTGGCCGGAGCCGAATGAGCGTACCGTCCCGGGTCGCGGTGGTCGGTGCGTCGGCCGCGGGTCTGGCCACCGCGGAGGCGCTGCGGCGTCAGGGCTACGAGGGCACACTGACCCTGCTGGCCGACGAGCCGCACGAGCCCTACGACCGCCCACCACTGTCCAAACAGGTGCTCAGCGGTGCGTGGGAGCCGGACCGCGCGCGGCTGCGCAGACCCGAGGCACTGTCCGCACTGGATGCGGAGTTCGCGTACGGCGACGCGGCCGTGGGGCTCGACGTGGCCGACCGCGCGGTGCACACCGCCTCGGGGCGGGTGGTCCGCGCGGACGCGGTCGTGCTCGCCACAG
>NZ_KE387122.1:31843-34477 GCF_000430445.1 Saccharomonospora iraqiensis subsp. iraqiensis | reverse complement strand
CGGGCGGCGGGCGTCGCGTTGCTCACCGCCGCACTGTCGGCCTCGCTGGCCACCCCGCTGGGCCGCTGGGCGGTCGGGGACCTCTCCGTCGGGCTCGTCTGGTTCAACGCCATGGAGATCGTGGCGTGGGCCGCCGTGTGGCTGGTGGGCTGGTCGGCCAACTCGGCGTTCGCCCTCGTGGGCGGCTACCGGTTCCTGGCGCAGGGGCTGGCCTACGAACTGCCGCACATGTTCGTGCTCACCACCGCCGCCATCGCGGCCGGGTCGTTGCGGATCGCCGACATCGTCGCCGCGCAGGACCGGTTGTGGTTCGTGGTCTGGATGCCGGTGGCGTTCGTGGTGTTCCTGGCGTCCGTGTCGGCGATGGCGTTCCGGGCACCGTTCGACCATCCGGTGCACGCGGACGTCGCGGGGGGTGCCACCGCTGAACTGTCCGGTGTGGACGCACTGGTGTTCCGTGCCGGACGGTGGCTGCTGCTCGTCTCGGGCGCGGCCATGTCCGTGCCGTTGTTCCTGGGCGGCGGGTCCGGCCCGCTGCTGCCCGGGTGGCTGTGGTCGGTGCTCAAGACGCTCGCGGTCCTCGCCGTCCTGGTCTGGGCCGGGCGGCGGGTGCCGACCGTGCGGATGGAGCGGTTCGAGGAACTGTCCTGGGTGGTGCTGATTCCGCTGGCGTTGCTGCAGGCGCTTGCGGTGTCCCTCGTGGTGCTCGCGGGGGCGGTGCCGTGACCGGGATACCGACCCGCGGGCGGGACACGGCAACTCGCGGGCGTGGGGTGGCAACTCGCGGACACGAAGTGTCAACTCGCGGGCACGAAGTGGCAACTCGCGGGCATGGGGTGGCGACTCGCGGGGAGGGGGGTGGGGTCGGTGGGGAGTGAGGTGGTGTTCTGGGTGTGTGCGGCGGGGGCCGTGGTGGCCGGGATGCTGGTGTTCCGGGTGGACTCCATGGCCAGGGCCACGTTCGCGCTGCTGGTGTCCTTCGTCCTCGCCGGCGGGACGCTGCTGCTGGTCGGGCTGACCTACCTCGGGGTGCTCGTCGTGCTCATGATGATCATGGAAATGCTGATCATGGTCGTGTTCATGGTGATGTACATGATGAACCCGGCCGGGCTGATGCCCATGACGATGGTGCACAACCGGCGCGGGGCGCTCGGCATCGCCGTCGGCACCTTCGGTGTGCTCGCCACCGGCATCCTCCTCGTCGACTGGCCCTCGGCGGACACCGACCCGCCCGCGGAGGCGACCCGGGCGCTCGGCGCGGCCCTGATGGGGCCGAAGATGCTGGTGATGATGGTGCTGGGGCTGGTGCTGTTCGCCACCCTCGTCGCCACCGTGGTGCTGGCCACCCGGCGCGGCCGGTACGACCGCTACGGGGACCGGCTGGACCGCCGTCGACCCGACGACCCGGTGCGGGGCGGTGTCGGCCGGTGATCCTGGAGCACTATCTGCTGCTGGCCGCGGCGCTGCTCAGCGTCGGCCTGTACGGCGCGCTGTCCCAGCAGTCGGTCGTGATGATCATGATGGGCCTCGAACTCATGATCAACGCCGTGCTCGTGGGCGCCGCCGGGTTCTGGTACTTCGTCACCCCACGCCCCGCCGACGGCCAGGTGCTCATCGTGCTAGCGATCACCGCGATGGCGGTGGAGATGGCCGCGGGGTTCGCGGTGACCACGGCGCTGTTCCGGGCCCGGGACGTGGACATGACCGACATGGCCGCGGATCTGCGGGGATGAGTGCCATGACCGCGGTGCTCGTCGGACTCGTCGTCCTGCCGTCGGTGACCGGTGCGGTGCTGCTCGGCACCGGCCGTCCCGCCGACCGGTGGGCATTCCCGCTGGGGATCGGCGTGGCGGTGGTGGCGCTCGGCCTCGCCGTGGCCGCCGCGGTGGGCCGCCCGGAGCTGTCCGACGGGTTCCTGGCCGGGATCCCGGCCGGGCTGCGGGTGGACGGACTCTCCGCCGTCCTCGTGGTGACCGTGACCGCCGTGCTGCTCGCGGTGCTGGTGTTCGCCGCGGGCGACCTCCCCCGGGACGGGACGCGCGCCCGGTTCGTCGGCCTGATGCTGCTGTTCGCCGCGGCGATGCTGGTCACGGTCACCGCCACCACGCTGCTCACCCTGCTGATGGCGTGGGAGGTGATGGGCGCGACCTCGTACGCGCTGATCGGGTTCCGGTGGCACGAGACGCGCCGGGCGACCTCCGGCGCCGTGGCGTTCCTGACCACCCGGGCCGCCGATCTCGGGCTCTACGTCGCCGCCGGGGCGGCGCTCGCCGGGGGTGCGGGCGGCCTGTCGCTCGACGCGCTCGCCGACCTGCCCGCCGGGTGGGTCGACGTCACGGCCGCGGGGGTGGTGCTGGCGGCGCTGGGCAAATCGGCGCAGCTGCCGTTCAGTTTCTGGCTGTCCCGGGCGATGGACGGCCCGAGCCCGGTCTCGGCGATGCTGCACTCGGCCACGATGGTGGCGGCGGGGGCCTACCTGCTGCTGCGCCTGCACCCGCTGCTGAGCGCGACCGGGTGGGCGACGACGCTGGTGGTCTGGGCCGGGGTCGCCACGGCGCTCCTGCTCGGTGCGGTCGCGGTGGTGCAGCGCGAGCTCAAACAACTGCTCGCCGCCTCCACCTGCGCCCAGGTCGG
>NZ_KE387122.1:25742-31743 GCF_000430445.1 Saccharomonospora iraqiensis subsp. iraqiensis | reverse complement strand
GGGCCCGCGCGGGCACGCCCCGGGTCCGTGCCCGGCGATCCGTCCGCCGGAGCGCCGGCCCCGGGGTCAGGGCTTGAGCACCACCTTCGTGTAGCCCTCCTCGCGCCGGTCGAAGCGGGCGTAGGCGTCCGCGGCCTCGTCGAGCGGGCGACGCTGGGAGACCACGAAGCTCGGCTCGGCCCGGCCCGCGATGATCAGGTCCCGCAGCTGCCGGTTGTAGGCCTTCACGTTGGCCTGTCCGGACCCCATCCGCAGGCCCTTCTCGAAGTAGCGCCCGATGTCGATGAGCAGCCTGCCGTGCCGGGCGTCCTCGGTCGGCCCGCCCGGGTCCTGCGGCAGGTAGAGCCCGACCACGCCCATCGAACCGGTCGGCCGCACCGTCTCGATCAGCTGGTTGAGCACGATCGCGGGCTGCTCGGTGCCCTCGGGCACCGTCGCCTGGTAGCCGACGGCGTCGATACCCCGGTCGACACCCCCGTCGGTCTGGTCGCGGATGGCCTCGGGGGGATTGACCTTGCTGAAGTCGACCGCGATGGCGCCGATCTCCTCCGCGGTGCGGAGCCGGTCGGCCACCTTGTCCACCACGAACACCTTGGACGCCCCGCGCAGCATCGACGAGTAGGCCGCCATGAGCCCCACCGGACCGCCGCCGTAGACGGCGACCGTGTCCCCGGGCGAAACCCCGGCGAGCTGGGTGGAGTGGTACCCGGTCGGGAAGATGTCGGCGAGCATGGCGAAGTCGTCCTCGTGTTCCTCGCCGGGCGGCAGGTGCAGACAGTTGAAGTCCGCGAACGGGACGCGCAGGTACTCCGCCTGGCCGCCCTTGTACGGCCCCATGCCGACGTAGCCGTAGGCGCTGCCCGCGAAGCCGGGGTTCGCCGTCAGGCAGAAGGCGGTGTTGCCCGCGAGGCAGTTGCGGCAGAAGCCGCAGGCGATGTTGAACGGCAGGACGACGCGGTCACCCTTGCGCACGGAGGCGACCCCGGACCCGACCTCCTCCACGATCCCCATGTTCTCGTGGCCGAAGACGATGCCCGGCTCGGCGGCCGTCCGCCCCTCGTACATGTGCAGGTCGGACCCGCAGATGGCGGTGGTCGTGATGCGGACGAGGACGTCGGTGGGGTCCTCGATGCGGGGATCGTCGACCTCCTCCACGCTGACCTCGTTGGCTCCCTGGTACACCACAGCCTTCATGACACGCTCCCTGCTTCGTCGGATGGGACTCCGGTTGTCGGCTACCCACACACGGCGCGGGCATGCCGCCGCACGGCCACCCGGGAGAGTGGCGGTCCCGGCAAGCGCACACCCGTGGACGCGGACCGGAACTGTCGGTCCCCTCTGCTAGGACATCGGGCAGGACCGCGGGAGCCGGCCACCCGGTCGGTGCACGCCGACGACCGCGGACATGTCAGTCATGGGTGACCACGGTTACGGTGACCGGGTCCACGGGCGTGAGGAGCGACGATGACAGAGGTTCGGGTCCTGGTCGGGACACGCAAGGGGGCGTTCATCCTGACCGCCGACGGACGTCGGCGGGACTGGCGGGTGGACGGACCGCTGTTCGCCGGCTGGGAGGTCTACCACGTGGCCGGGGCGCCGAGCGCGCCCGAGCGGGTGTACGCGTCCCAGTCCGGTGGGTGGTTCGGGCAGGTGGTGCAGCGCTCGGACGACGGGGGCCGTTCGTGGGAGCCCGTGGGCAACGAGTTCGCCTACGACGGCGCGGTCGGCACCCACCAGTGGTTCGACGGCACCCAACGCCCGTGGGAGTTCACCCGGGTGTGGCATCTGGAACCCGCGCTGTCCGACCCGGAGACCGTCTACGCCGGTGTCGAGGACGCGGCACTGTTCCGCTCGACGGACGGCGGTGTCACCTGGCGGGAGCTGCGCGGGTTGCGCACCCACGGGTCCGGCCCGTCGTGGCAGCCGGGGGCCGGGGGCATGTGCCTGCACACCATCGTCCAGGACCCCCGGGACACCTCCCGGATGCACGTGGCGATCTCGGCGGCGGGCGCGTTCCGCACCGGGGACGCCGGCGAGACGTGGGAACCGGTCAACAAGGGTCTGGTCTCGGAGGGCATCCCGGACACCGACGCCGAGGTGGGCCACTGCGTCCACAACCTCACCCGGCACCCCGACCGGCCGGACGTGCTCTACATGCAGAAGCACTGGGACGTCCTGCGCACCGACGACGGCGGGGAGCACTGGTACGACATCGGGGACGGCCTGCCGAGCGACTTCGGCTTCCCGATCCAGGTGCACGCGCACGACCCGGACACGGTCTACGTCGTGCCGATCACCAGCGACACGGCGCACTTCCCGCCCGACGGCAGGCTCCGGGTGTACCGCAGCCGCGTCGGTGGCCACGAGTGGGAGCCGCTGACCGAGGGACTGCCGCAGCGCGACTGCTACGTCAACGTGCTGCGGGACGCGATGGCCGTGGACGCGCTCGACGAGTGCGGGGTGTACTTCGGCACCACGGGCGGGCAGGTCTACGCCTCGCCGGACGCGGGCGGCACCTGGGCGCCGATCGTGCGGGATCTGCCCGCGGTCCTCTCCGTCGAGGTGCAGACCCTGCCATGATCCGCGTCGCCCTCCCCGCCCAGCTCCGCACACTGGCCCGCATCGACGGTGAGGTCGAGCTCGACCTCACCGGCACCGTGACACTGCGCGACGTGCTCGACGAACTGGAGACCCGGCACCCGGCACTGCAGGGCACCCTGCGCGACCACACCACCCGGCGGCGCCGCGCGTACGTGCGGTTCTTCGCCTGCGAACGGGACCTGTCGCACGACTCCCCGGACACACCGCTGCCCGAACCGGTCGCCCGGGGCACCGAGCCGTTGCTCGTGGTCGGGGCGATGGCCGGTGGCTGAGGCCCGCCCGGAGGCGCCGGGAACAGGTCGGTGGCGGTGCGGGGTCTCAGCCGAGTGTGACCGGGAGCCGTTCGACCCCGTAGACGATGGAGCTCTGCCGGAAATCCAGTTCCCCGACGGGGACGGCCGGCCGCATGGACGGGAAACGCCGCACCAGCGCCGGGTAGGCCGCCCGGAGCTCCATCCGGGCGAGCTCGGCCCCGACGCAGCGGTGCACGCCGTGCCCGAACGCCAGGTGGGAGGTCGGCGCCCGGCTCCCGTCGACGACGCCGAGCCCGTCCCCCAGTGCCCGGTCCCGGTTCGCCCCGCTGAGCGAGACGACGACCATGTCGCCCCGGGAGATCGGCACACCGCCGATCTCGACGTCGTCGCGGGCGAACCGGGGGAAGGCCACCTGCACCACCGTCAGGTACCGCAGGAGTTCCTCGACGAAGTCGGGAACCGCCTCGTCGGAGTCGTGGACCCGTCGGAACGCCTCCGCGTCCCGCAGCAGTACCAGCGCGCCGAGGGAGAGCATGCTCGCGGTGGTCTCGAACCCGCCGGTGAGCACACCGTCGGCGAGCTGCGCCAGCTCCCGGTCGGTCACCTCGTCACCGTGCTCGGTGATGATCATGCCGAGCAGCCCGTCCCCCGGGTTCACCCGCTGCGCGCGCACGACCCCTTCCAGGTACTCCAACGACTGCGAGATCGCCCCGAAGGACTGCCCCGCCCCGCCGAACAGGTCGAACCGGGTGACCGCGTGCCGCTGGAACTCCTCGCGGTCGGCGTAGGGCACCCCCAACAGCTCGCAGATCACCAGCGACGGGATGGGCAGGGCGAACTCCTCCACGAGGTCCACCGGCCCGTCGGCCGCGGCCATCGCGTCGAGCCGCCCGGAGACGATGTCCGCGATCTCCGGTTTCAGTCGGGAGAGCCTGCGCATCGTGAACTCGGGGGTGAGCAGCCGGCGCAGACGGGTGTGCTCGGGAGGGTCGGTGAAGCCGAGCCCACCCGGGTCGTCCTCGGCACCCATGCCGGTATGCCCCGCGATGTTCGCGAAGTCGTTGCTGAAGGTGGTGGCGTCGGCCAGCACCGCCTTCGCCTCGGCGTATCCGGTGACCAGCCAGACGGTCGGCCCGAACGGCACCGGCAACCGGCTCACCGGTTCCCGCTCCCGCCGCCGGTCCAGTTCCGCGACGGGGTCGAGCACCTCCCGCCGCAACGGCATCAGCGCTCCGTCGGGCAGCGGGAGGTCGGCGAGGCCGAGCCCCTTCCTCCGGGCCCGCGCGAAGTAGCGTCGCGCGAGGAACGTCGCGATACCGGAACGTAGCTTGCCCACGGCCGCAGACGGTATCAACACGGCGGGCCCGTCCGTGGGGGATGGCGCGGTTCGACCCCGGGCCGTCCCGCGGGCGGTCAGTCCGAACCCGGCACGTGCACCTGGACGTCGGCGAGCAGCTTCGGCACCAGTTCGTCGATGTCCAGGCGCCGCTCCACGCGCTCGAACTGCGCCGGTGTCGTCCTGGTGGCCACCCGCGGCGGGGCGAGCAGGCTGCAGCAGTCCTCGTCCGGCAACGTCGAGATCTCCGCCGTGCCGATCCGGCGCGCCTCGCCGATGATCTCGTCCTTGTCCCAGGCGACGAGCGGGCGCAGCAGCGGCAGTGCCGACGCCTGCTCGACGGTGGCCATGTTCGCCAGGGTCTGACTGGAGACCTGCCCCAGGCTGTCCCCGGTGACCAACGCCTGCGCGCCCAGCTCGGTGGCCAGGGCCTCGGCGGTGCGCACCATGAGCCTGCGCTGGGCCACGACCTGGAGGTTGCCCGCTCCCGACGTGGCCAGCGCCCGTTGCGCGTTGCCGATCGGGATCACGTGCAGTCGCGAGTCCCCCTGGAACCGGTCGAGCTGGCGGGTCAGCGCGTAGGCCTTGTACGTCGACGACGGCCCCGTCAGTGGCGCCCCGGTGAAGTGGAGGAAGTCGCAGCGCAGCCCACGCCGCATCGCGCGGTAGGCCGCCACGGGCGAGTCATACCCACCGGAGAGCATCACCAGCGCGCGCCCGCTCGCCCCCACCGGCAGGCCGCCCCGGCCACGCTGCCGGTCCAGGCCGACGAACACCTCCCGCTGGTCGACCTCGATGGTGATCTCCACGTCCGGGTCACCGAGGTCGACCGGCCAGCCCCACTCCTCGACGACCCTGCTGCCCACGTGCGCGGCCAGCTGCTCGGAACTCATCGGGAAGCTCTTGTCCCTGCGGTGCGCCCGGACGGCGAACCGGCGCGGCGCGGTCCCGGCCGGGCTGCCGAACCGCTCGGCCAGTGCCCGCAGGACCGTGTCCACGGTGTCCTCCGCCGAGCGCCCGCACCGGAGCACGGGCTGGACGACGCTGACCCCCAGCACCCGCTGCGCGCGCTCGACCAACTCCTCGCGGGGCAGATCACCGGACAGCACGACCACACCCGGCCGCTGGGAGATCCGCACGGGGGCGGACGCGCCCGCGACCGCGTGCTGCACCGCCTCCCGCAGGTACCGCTCGAACGTGCCGCGGTTGCGCCCCTTGAGCATCAGCTCGCCGTACTTCAGCAGCACGCACGACCGTGCCATTCGCTCACCTTCCGTGCTTCTCCCGATCGACGCCGAAGGCGTCCACGGGACGATACTTCTCGCACCCCCCGGGCCGGTCCCGTCCCGACCCGGGATCCTCCGCGGCCCGTCTGCGGCGCCGGACGGCCGGACGCCGTCGGGACCGGTGATCGGCTCAGCCGGTGGTGGACACCGTCGTGTCCGGCTCCCGCGGGCTCGGCAACGGTGTCCCCTCCGCCGGTGCGGACCCTTCCGCCTCCGCGGACGTGGGCTCCGCCGCCTCCGCGGAAGCGGGCTGCGCCGCCGTCCCGTCCGCGTCCGACCGGTCGGTTCCGTCCCCCTCCGGCACCGTCTCCCCGGTCCCGTCCACGGCCGTGTGGTCCGGGGTGGTCCCGTCCGTGAGGTCGTCCGGCACCGTCTCGATCAACGGCAGCGCGCCCTCCAACGTCCGCCGCGCCGAGCTCAGCTCGGCGGCGACCCGACGACGGGCCGTCTCCAGCGTACGGACCCGGGCCCGGGCCCGGTCCACGACGTCGGCGGCCTCCTGTGCGGCGTCCGCCACGATCCGG
>NZ_KE387122.1:21541-25642 GCF_000430445.1 Saccharomonospora iraqiensis subsp. iraqiensis | reverse complement strand
GCCGCGTCCTTCAGAGCGGCGGCCTTGTCGGTGCGCTCCCACGGCAGGTCCAGGTCGGGGCGCCCGAAGTGGCCGTAGGCGGCCGTCGGCGCGTAGATCGGACGCAGCAGGTCCAGGTGGCGGATGATCGCCGCCGGGCGGAGGTCGAAGACCTCGTTCACCGCGGCCTGCAGCTTGTCGTGGGCCACCTTCTCGGTGCCGAAGGTCTCGATGAACAGACCCACCGGGGCCGCCTTGCCGATGGCGTAGGCGACCTGGATCTCGGCACGGTCGGCCAGGCCGGCCGCGACGATGTTCTTCGCGACCCAGCGGGTGGCGTAGGCCGCGGAGCGGTCCACCTTCGACGGGTCCTTGCCGGAGAAGGCGCCGCCACCGTGCCGGGCCATGCCGCCGTAGGTGTCGACGATGATCTTCCGGCCGGTCAGGCCCGCGTCACCCATCGGCCCGCCGACCACGAAGCGGCCGGTCGGGTTGATCAGGATGCGGGGGTCCTCGGCCTCGAGGCCGAGCGACTCGATCTCCGGCGCGATGACGTGCTTGCGCAGGTCGACGGCGAGTTCCTTGTCCAGGTCCACGCCCTCGGCGTGCTGGCTGGAGATCACGACGGTGTCCAGGCGGACCGGCTTGTTGCCGTCGTACTCGATGGTCACCTGGGTCTTGCCGTCGGCACGCAGGTACGGAACCGTGCCGTTCTTGCGGACCTCGGTCAGCCTGCGGGACAGGCGGTGCGCCAGGGCGATCGGCAGCGGCATCAGCTCGGGCGTGTCCGTGCTGGCGTAGCCGAACATCAGGCCCTGGTCACCGGCGCCCTGCTTGTCGAACTCGTCGAGGGCGTTCTCCAGCCGCGTCTCGTAGGCGGTGTCGACACCCTGCGCGATGTCCGGGGACTGCGCGTCGATCGACACGTTGATCCCGCAGGTGTTGCAGTCGAAGCCCTTGCCGGACTCGTCGTACCCGATCTCCTGCACGCGGTCACGGATGATCTTCGGGACGTCGACCTGGGCCTCGGTGGTCACCTCGCCGGCCACGTGGACCTGACCAGTGGTGATCATGGTCTCGACCGCGACACGGCTGCGCGGGTCCACGCTCAGCATCGCGTCCAGGATGCTGTCGCTGATCGCGTCGGCCATCTTGTCGGGGTGGCCTTCGGTCACGGACTCACTGGTGAACAGCCTACGGTTAGCAGTCACTCTTATCCTCGTCTCTCGTAGGGAAGGGGAAATTCGGGGGTCGCTCGACGGGCGGCGGAGTCACGCCCTGGCGTGGAAGATGCCCCACGCGAGGTTACCGCTCTTGCCACCGGCGACCCAGTTCTTGAGACCGGTCTTCATGCGCGTGAGGTACTCCTCACTGACGACCTTGGAGACCTCGTCGTGCCTGCGCTCGGTCTCGTCGTGCACCCGGCCGTAGTGGGTGGCCAGCTGCGGGGTGTGGTCCTCGAAGTCGATCGACGTCAGGCCCAGCCGGTTGAGCTCCCTGCGGTAGAACCCGGGCGAGCCCATGCTGTCCAGGTGCAGCCGGTCCAGGATCGGCTTGAGCGAGGGCTTGTCGACCGAGTCCGCCGCCATCGGGTCGGTGAACACGAACTCGCCCGAGGGCTTGAGCACGCGCACGACCTCCTGGAGCACCCGCACCCGGTCACCGCTGTGCAGGAACGAGTCCTGCGACCAGACCACGTCGAACTCGTTGTCCTCGAAGGGCAGGTCCTCGAACGAGCCGTCCACCACGTCGATCAGGTGCGACAGGCCCTGCTCCTCGGTGAACTGCCGGTTGCGGTTGTTCTCGACCTCGGACAGGTTCAGGCAGGTGACCTTGCATCCGTAGGTCTTGGCCAGGTAGCGCGCCGCGCCACCGTAGCCCGCACCGACGTCCAGGATCTTCGTCTGCGGCGTGATCGTCAGCTTGCCGGCCATGCGCTCGACCGTGCGCACGCTCGCCGGGGCGATCGGCTCGTCCGGCGTCTCGTAGAGACCGACGTGGATGTCCTCGCCGCCCCAGATCGTGTAGTAGAAGTTGTCCGCGTCGTCCGAGTTGTAGTAGTCCCGGGCGACGTTCACCGCACTGGAGTAGTTCGCCGCGTCGTCGACGGAGGAGATGTAGTTCTTGTCCGCGACGTGGATGAAGAAGTCCGGCTCGTCGGCGGTGTAGGTCTCCTGGAAGTCGCCGTAGGTCTCCACCCGCTGGAAGCCGACCTCCCGCAGCAGCCTGCGCGTGTAGTCCTTGCGCAGCGGGAACATGTTGAGGTGGTACTGCGAGCCGTCGGCGTAGGAGTACCGGAACCGCGCCAGGCCGTCGTCGACGTGCTCCGGCTCGGCCGTGACCTCCTCGCCGGCGTAGTAGTACGTGTGCTTGCTGGAGAAGCCGTTGTCCAGGATGGAGTCGTAGTTGCGCTGGTCGAGGATCAGCACACCGTCCGGCTTGAGCACCGCGTAGAACTCGGCGAGCGCCTTGCGGCGGTCCCGCTCGGAGAACAGGTGCGTGAAGGAGTTGCCGAGACACACGACCGCGTCGAACTGCCCCTGCACGTCCCGGTTCAGCCAGCGCCAGTCGGCGTGCACGACCTTGAGGACGTAGTTGTTGTAGCTCAGCCCGTTCTCGAAGGCCTTCGCCAGCATCTCCGCGCTGCCGTCGACACTGACCGTGTCGAAGCCCGACTCGATCAGCCGGACGGAGTGGAACCCGGTCCCGGTGGCGACGTCGAGCACCGACGTCACACCGCGGGACTTCAGCAGGTCGACGAAGAAGCTGCCCTCGCTCTCGTACCGCTTCTTCCAGTCGATGAGGTCGTCCCACTTGTCGACGAAGCCCTTGACGTACTCGTCGGTGTAGTGGTCGGTGTCCCGAACGGTCAGCGGGTCCGAACCGAACTCCTGTGCCGGATGTGCCGCGATCTCCTGGTTCTCGTCAACCGCTCCGGCCTCCTTCACATCGGACGGGCCAGACCTCGAATCACTCATTACGCTTCCTTCCACGTTCGGCCAGACACAGCATTGCTTTCGCGACCCGCGTCACACTTCCCGGCAGTCCTCCTCGTCCTCGGGCGCGCACACAATTCCTCGGTGGCGCGCGCGGCCGTCGAGCCGGAAAAGGGCGCGCGAAAGCGCTGGGTCATCACAATCCGAGCAGCATCGACTCTGATACGACCCGCGACTCGCCGGCGGTAGTTCCGCACCCGGGCTCGGCGAGCTCGGCCCTCACCCCGACTCGGCTGATTGCAGCACATCGACGTTGATCTCCGCAATCGCCTCGACTCAATCTATTGAGTACCGGTCGAAAGTATCAATGGGTCAATTGCGTGATGTCGGGGCTCACCCCACGTACAAGCCGACGGCGCACGATCCGCACCTCCGGGCGCTGGGCGCACAGCGGCGAGCGGGGCTCCGGGAGGACATTCTCCGTGGTCGTCGGCGGTTTTCGGAAATCTTGGCCGGCCACTTGACAACCGATCCAAGCGATTGTGTCCAAGACTACAAACTCACTCGAACGGGGGAGTGTTGTTGACTCTTCGTCGCTCAGTGTCCGACCGTCCGTGACCTCCTAGACCGAATGTGTGATGTCGGTCGCCCCGTTGCGTTCGTATCGTATACGGCAACGCGTTGCGTAGTACCCAACGAAAAACGCCCCGGAACACCGACGGTGCAATGTTCGCACACCCTCGGTACATCCCGCTTTTGTTACCGATTCGTGCTTGCCCTCCACTCCGGGTGACGACGGCACATCTCCGGCGGTCGGGATCACACGATTTGCTCCCCGCGGAGGCGACGTCACCGCCGCACCCGCCCCGTGGGTCGCAACGCGATTATTCCGCGACGGATCGTCAACACGATCACCGGTGTCGATTTCCGTTCCGATGTTTTCGCCGCGTGATCCGTCATCGGCGGATCGGTCCCGATTCACGACGAACCGTGCCGGGTGTCCGATCGCACACCCCGCACACCGGACGGTTCCGGAGCCGAATGTTCTCCCCGCACGGACGCACGCGATTCTCCGTCGGTAATCCGGCGTCGGTGGGCGGCACCGTGCCACCCACCCGCCGGCCGGCGGAACACGCGCCACGGCGGCGGCCGGGACAGGTCCGTGGCCGCGTCCCGCGGGCGGCCC
>NZ_KE387122.1:8940-21441 GCF_000430445.1 Saccharomonospora iraqiensis subsp. iraqiensis | reverse complement strand
ACGCTTCGCCCCCGCGGACGCGCAGCAGGCGGCCCGCAGACTGATCGAGGTCACGCGGGAGATCGCCGCCCAGCCGATCCCCGAGCAACGCGCACCGGCCGCCGACGGCTGACCGTCCGCCCGGTCCGCCCCGGCCCCCCGGATCGACCACCGTCCCCACCCGTCCGGAAACCGCGCCACACCGCGGTGGGGCGCGGTCCGCACTCCGACACAGCGGTCGACCGTTCTATCTTGCTGACCATGAACGGTCCCGAACGGAAGAAGTACAACCCGGAGAGCAAGACCGGGTACGAGTACGTGCTGCTCGCCGACCATCTGGCGGAGTTCATCGAGCGGGGCGAGTGGCCGCCGGGGAGCCGGTTGCCCGGTGAGCGCGCACTGTCCGCGGAGTACGGGGTCGCCCTGGACACCATCCGGAAGGCGACGCAGATCCTGCGGGAACGCGGGCTGGTGCAGACCTTGCGCTCCAAGGGGACGTTCGTGGCGCCGGGGGGCCGCACGACCGACCCGTGAAGGCCGTCACCCGTGCGTACCGGCTGACCACGGCGGGCCACCACCGCCGAGTAGCCTTGACGGGATGTCGTTCGCGCGGACCGAGGCCCCCGAGGAGCTCTCCCGGATGGTGGAGCTGTGCAACTCGGCACGGCTGCTGGCCACCGAGGACGCCCTCATCACGCCGACGAGCGCCGCCGCCTGGCTGAGGTCCCAGGACGTGGTGATCGGGGAGCTGAGCCGCAGGGACCACGAGCTGTTGCTGCGGGTGCGGGAGTGCCTCCGGGACCACGTCGAGGGCCGGGACGCCACCCGGGAACTGAACAAGCTGGCCAGGCAGCTGCTGGGCGCGCCACGGTGGTCGACCGAGGGCGAGCCGGTGCTGCCACCGCGGCGGACCGGTCCACTGACCGGGTATCTGGCCGAGATTCTCGGCACCGCCTTCACGGCGGGGCTGACCGGCGAGCGCGACCGGCTCAAGACCTGCCGCAACCCGGACTGCCGCTGGGTGTTCTACGACCGGTCACCGGCGCGGAACAGCGAGTGGTGCGCGCAGGAGGACTGTGCGGCGCGTCGCACGCCCCGCCGACACCGTTCGCGGCACGTCGGAGGGTGAGCCACCGGGGTCCGTGGGGCCGGCACCGGAACCGACCGGGCCGCCCGGTCACGACGACGGCGCGAGCCGCCCGCCCACCCCGGTGATCACGGCGAGCGCCTCGGCGCGGTCCGCGCACACCGGCATACCGACATCGAGGTCGGTCATCCGCATCGGGCGCAGTACCACGGACGGGCAGACCAGTGCCCGGCGCAGACCGCGGCGGGCGGCGGTCGCGGCCACGTGTCCGAGGGCGGACAGGCCCGCGGCCCCGAAGAACACGACCCCGGACAGGTCCAGAACGACGCCGCGGACGTCGCCCGGCAGGTCGTCCAGGCAACGCCGGAGCAGCAGCGCGCCCGCGAGGTCCACCTCCCCGGACACCCGCACGACCGCCGTACCCGCGACGGGAGCCTCGATCCGGATGTCGGCCCCCGTGCGCACCTCGCGGTCCATGGTCGCCGCCTCCCCTGTCGTCTCCGGTCCGGCGTGGCGGGCAACGGCCACCGCCCGGGACGGTACGCACAGCCGGGTACGGACCGCAACCACTCCGTTACGGTGACGGCCCGGCGGCGCGACGGCGCGGGGGCGGGCACCCGGGACGGCCCACGCCCCCGCGGTTGATTCCTCCATTGTGGACTGTGTGGACGGCGGCACGGTCGGCGGTGTCCCGAGCCGTCCACGGTGCCGGAACCGCCCGGCAGCACGGGAAAATCGGCACTTCGGGGTGAACTCGACCGTGCGCGGACGAAGATCGGGGAAGCCGTCACGCTGCCGTCGGCGGTGTCAATCCCGGGGGCGGGCACCGCCCGGCGGCCGGGTGTGGCCGACCGGGGCCCGGGGTAGTCACGGTTTCGTGACCCCTGACGAGCAATCCCACGCGGAGGGGCGCGAGCATTCAGGCGGCTACGAGGATCTCGCTCCACTGTTCAACACGCTGGCCGAGCTCGCGCCGGACGACCCGAAGCGGGCAGTCGTACGCGAGGAGATCATCACACGGTGCCTGCCGTTGGCCGAGCACATCGCCCGGCGTTTCGTCGGCCGCGGCGAACCCCGGGACGATCTCGTCCAGGTGGCGCGGCTGGGACTGCTCAACGCGATCGACCGGTTCGACGCCTCGCGGGGCACGGAGTTCGTCGCCTTCGCGGTGCCCACGATCATGGGTGAGGTCCGCAGGCACTTCCGGGACTCGAGCTGGGCGGTCCGGGTCCCCCGCAGGCTCAAGGAACTGCACCTGTCGATCAGTCAGGCCAGCGGCAAGCTGGCGCAGCGGCTCGGGCGGGCACCCACGCCCAGCGAGCTCGCCACCGAACTCGGACTCGCGGCGGAGGACGTCTGGGACGGGTTGCTCGCGGGCAACGCCTACCAGTCGGTCTCGATGGACGCCGCCTACGACGACGAAGGCACTCTCCCCCTGGCCGAGACGGTGGGCTCGGACGACGCGGAGCTGGAGAACGTCGAGTACCACGAGTCGTTGCAACCGCTGCTGGCCGGGCTCCCGGAACGCGAACGGCGGGTGTTGATCCTGCGGTTCTTCGGCAACATGACCCAGACCCAGATCGCCGAGCGGGTCGGGATCTCCCAGATGCACGTCTCCCGACTGCTGGCCCGGACCCTGGAGTTCCTCCGCGGTCGGCTCACCGAGTGAGGCGGTCCCGACCACCCCGCCACCGCCCGACCGCGCCGTTTGGTGCGCAGGGGTGCGGGGTACGTCGAATGCGCCGCCGCCAACGGGTCCCGACGAGTCGCATGGGGTGTCATGGAATCGCCGATCACACTCACCGTGGACGGTCGACGTCACACGCTGTCGGTCGACACCCGGGTGACCCTGCTGGACGCGCTCCGGGACCGGCTCGACGTGCCCTCGGTGAAGAAGGGGTGCGACCACGGCCAGTGCGGCTCGTGCACCGTGCTGCTCGACGGCAGGCGCGCCACCACCTGTCTGACGTTCGCCGTCGCCCGGGACGGCGCGGAGATCATCACCGCCGCCGACGAGGCGGACCCGGTCCTGCACGCGCTGCATCGCGCGTTCCTGGACCACGACGCCTTCCAGTGCGGGTACTGCACCCCCGGGCAGATCTGCTCGGCCGCCGGTGTCCTGGCGGAGCTCGAGGCGGGCGAACCGAGCGCCGTCACCTCCGCCGCCCGGTCCGCCCCCGTGGACGACAGCGCCGAGATCCGCGAGCGGATGAGCGGCAACCTGTGCCGCTGCGGTGCCTACGGCAACATCGTGGCGGCGGTGGCCCGCCTCGCCCGGGAGCGGGTCGCGGCGGACGGGGACACCGACGCACCGGGAGCCGGGTCGTGATCCCGTTCGAGTACCGCCGCGCCGAGGACGTGGATTCCGCGGTCGCCACGGTCACCGGCAACGACCGGGCCGCTTTCCTGGGCGGCGGCACCAACCTCGTCGACCACATGAAGCTGGGCATCGCGCGGCCGGAACTGCTGGTCGACCTCACCGGGCTGCCGCTGGACGGTGTGGAGGAGCTCCCGGACGGCACGGTGCGGATCGGCGCGGGCACCCGGAACAGCGACGTGGCCGCGCACCCGGTGATCCGGCGGCGGTACCCCGCACTGGCGCAGGCACTGCTGCGCGGGGCCTCCGGACAGTTGCGCACACTCGCCACCGTCGGGGGCAACCTCCTGCAGCGGACCCGGTGCGTCTACTTCCAGGACGTCACCACACCGTGCAACAAGCGGGAGCCGGGGCAGGGGTGCTCCGCGCTGGAGGGATACACCCGGTACCACGCGGTGCTGGGGGCATCCGAACACTGTGTGGCGGTGCACCCCTCGGACATGGCGGTGGCCCTGACCGCGCTGGACGCCGTCGTCCAAATCCGCGGCGCCGACGGCGACCGCGCCGTGGCCGTCGCCGACCTCCACCGGCTGCCCGGGGCGCACCCGGAACGCGACACCGTCCTCGGCCACGGCGAGCTGATCACCGCCGTCGACCTGCCGCCCACCCCGTTCTCGGCGCGGTCGTGGTACCGCAAGGCCGCCGACCGCGCCGCGTTCGCGTTCGCGCTGGTGTCCGTGGCCGCCGCACTGGACCTCGACGACGGGCACGTCACCGACGCCCGGATCGCCTTCGGCGGGCTCGCCCACAAACCGTGGCGGGCCACGCTCACCGAGCACGCCCTGCGGGACAGGCCCGCGACGGCCGGGGAGTTCCGCGCGGCCGCGGAGGCCGAACTGGCCGACGCGCGGCCGCTCGCGGGCAACGCCTTCAAGGTGCCGATGGCGCGGAACCTGCTGGTCGCCGTGCTCCGCGGGTTGGTGGACGACCGTGCGGAGGACCCGTCGTGACCACGACGCCGCGGACGAGCGCGCTCGGGGCCGACCTCGAACGGATCGACGGGCACGCCAAGGTCACCGGGACGGCGCCGTACGCCTGGGAACACCCGGTGCCCGCACCGACGTACCTGCACCCCGTGCAGGCCACGGTCGCGCGGGGCCGGGTGCTCGACGTCGACGCCCGCGCGGCGACCGCGCTCGCCGGTGTGGTCACGGTCCTGACCCCGTTCGACGCCCCGGCACTGGAGCGGGGGTACGACGCCGAGCTGGAGGTGCTGCAGTCGGACGAGGTCGCCTTCCGCGGACAGCTCATCGGGGCGGTGGTGGCCGAGACCCCGGAGACGGCCCGGCAGGCCGCCGACCTCGTGCGGGTGAGCTACGAACGCAGGCCGCACGACGTGGCGTTCGCGGCCGACCGGGACGACCTCTACGCACCCGGGGTGGTCAACGGGGGCCATCCCACCGACACCCGGCAGGGCGACCCGGACGCCGCGTTCGCCGCGGCGGAGCGGGCGGTGGAGGCCACCTACACCACCGCGCGCAACCACAACAATCCGTTGGAACCGCACACCACGGTGGCGATGTGGCACGACGACGGGAGCCTCACGCTGCACGACTCGACGCAGGGTGTGCACACCACCCGCGACACCGTGGCCCGGATGTTCGGCCTGGACCGCGAACGGGTGCGCGTGCTCGCCCCGTACGTGGGCGGCGGGTTCGGGTCGAAGGGCACCCCGCACGCCCACTTCGTGCTCACGGCGCTGGCGGCCCTGCGCACGGGGGGACGCCCGGTGAAGTTCGCCGTCACCCGGCAACAGATGTTCTCGTTCGTCGGCTACCGCACCCCGACGATCCAACGGGTGCGCCTCGGCGCGGACGCGGACGGCCACCTCGTGTCGCTGAGCAACGACGTCGTGGAGACCACGTCCCGGCTCAAGGAGTTCGCCGAACAGACCGCCGTCCCGGCGCGCACCATGTACGCCGCGCCGAACCGGCGCACCACCCACCGGCTGGCGGCGCTGGACGTCCCGGTGCCGTCCTGGATGCGGGCCCCGGGCGAGTGTCCCGGCATGGTCGCGCCCGAGATCGCGATGGACGAGCTGGCCGAGGCGTGCGGACTCGACCCCGTGGAACTGCGCCTGCGCAACGAACCGGACATCGACCCGGACAGCGGTCTGCCGTACTCGACGCGGAACTTCGTGCCCTGCCTCACCGAGGGTGCCCGCCGGTTCGGCTGGGACCGGCGTCCCCCGCTGCCCCGGTCCACGGTGCGCGACGGCTGGTGGATCGGCACCGGCGTGGCCGGGTCGCTGTACCCGGTCCTGCAGCGGCCGAAGTCGTCGGCACGGGTGCTCCTGCGCCCGGACCGGCGGTACGAGGTCGCGATCGGGGCGGTCGACCTCGGTACCGGGGCGTGGACGGCGCTCACCCAGATCGCCGCCGACGCCCTGGACGTCGACGTGGACGACGTCGCGCTGCGGATCGGCGACAGCGACCTGCCCACCGCGACCGTCGCGGGCGGCTCGTCCGGCACGACGAACTGGGGGTCGGCGATCGTGGCGGCCGCGCGCCGGTTCCGGGAGACCTACGGCCCCGACCCGGAACCCGGCGACGGGTCCACCGCCACGATGCGGCCGAACCCGGACGCCGGGCGACTCTCGATGCACGCGTTCGGCGCACAGTTCGCCGAGGTCCGGGTCGATGTCGACACCGGCGAGGTGCGGGTGCCCCGGCTGTTCGGCGTGTTCGCCGTGGGCCGCGTGGTCAACCCGCGCACGGCGCGCTCGCAGCTCGTCGGGGGCATGACCATGGGCCTGTCGATGGCCCTGCACGAACGGAGCGTGCTCGACGAGCGGTTCGGTTTCGTCGTCAACCACGACCTCGCCGAGTACCACATCAGCGCCTGCGCGGACGTCGAGTCGGTGGAGGCCACCTGGATCGACGAGCGCGACCCGGCGGTGAACCCGATGGGCACGAAGGGGATCGGCGAGATCGGCATCGTGGGCACCGCGGCGGCGATCGCGAACGCGGCCTACCACGCCACCGGCGTCCGGGTGCGCGAGCTCCCGGTCACGGCGGACATGCTGCTCACCGACTTCTGACCCGGCCACGCCGCCGACGACCACCCGCCCGACGTGAGGAGGAGGATCCGGTGAACCAACCCGAGCAGACGCAGCGGCCGCCCGGCGACACCGGGGAGATGGCCCCGGAGCCCGTCGACGAGATGCGCGGCTACGTCGGTCGCGACCTCCTGGCGGGCCGCAGGGCCCTGATCACCGGGGCGGACTCCGGGATCGGCCGGGCCGTCGCCGTCGCCTTCGCCAAGGAGGGTGCCGACGTCGCCGTGTCCTACCTCGAGGAGCACTCCGACGCCGAGCACACGGCGGCGCTGGTACGGCAGGAGGGCCGGCGCTGCCTGTTGTTGCCGGGTGACCTCGCCGAGCGGGACCGGTGCGAGTCGGTCGTCACCGACACCGTCCGCGAACTCGGCGGGCTGGAGATCCTGGTGAACAACATCGCCACCCAGTCCCAGCACGAGTCGTTCGACGAGATCACCGACGAGCAGTGGACCCACACCTTCGACGTGAACATCCATTCCTATTTCCGGGTGACGGCGGCGGCGCTGCGCCACCTGCCCGAGGGCGGGGCGATCGTGAACACCGGCTCGGTGAACGGGCTGCGCGGGAACAAGAAGCTGATCGACTACTCGGCCACCAAGGGTGCGGTGCACTCGTGGACGTTCGCGCTGGCGCAGTCGCTGATCGGCCGGGGCATCCGGGTGAACTGTGTCGCGCCGGGGCCGGTGTGGACACCGTTGATCCCCGCGACGATGGAGTCCGGGCACGTCGGGTCGTTCGGTGCGCAGACCCCGATGGGCCGGGCCGCCGAACCCGACGAACTGGCGCCGTCGTACGTCTTCCTCGCGGCCGACCGGCTGTCCTCCTACTACACCGGGGAGGTCATGGCGGCGCTGGGCGGCGAGACGACACCGGGCTGAGCACGGGTTCCGTGGGAGAACGACAAGGAGGTCGCCGGTGGACAGCGGGGACGAACGGCTGTGGGACGAGTTCCACCGCGTGGTGAACATGAGTTCGCGGGAGTTGAGCGAGTGGTTGCGCACGCGCTCGTCCACCCCGGACGACGAGGAGTACCCGGACCGGGCGGGCCCGCACCTGGGCCAGCGGGTGCTGGAGATCCTCGGCAAACGCAAGACCGACCTGATCCCGGACGACTTCGACGTCATGCGCCGGGTGGTCGACAAGATCCACGGACAGCGGCGGGAGGACCTGGAACCGACCGCCGGGGAGACGCACTGGCGGCACCGGCTCATGTCCCTGGGACACGATCCGCTCAAGCCGCCCTCGACCTGAGTCGACCCGCGCCGTGCGGACCGCCTCCGGATCCCCGCGCGGTGGGTCGTGCGGGTGGATAGGGTGAACGCATGGCGACGCTGGTGTCCTTCCACGCCCACCCCGACGACGAGTGCATCGGCTGCGGCGGGGTGCTGCGCAAGGCGCACGAGGAGGGCCACCGCGTCGTGCTCGTGGTGGCCACCCGCGGCGAGCACGGCGAGGTGCCGGACGGGTTCCTCGACGAGGGCGAACCGCTGTGGCGGCGCAGGGTGGCCGAGACGCACGCCGCGGCGGAGATACTCGGCGTGGACCGCGTCGAGTTCCTCGGCTACACCGACTCCGGCATGATGGGCGCCGACACCAACGACGCACCGGGGTCGTTCTGGACCACCCCGGTCGACGAGGCCGCCCAACGTCTGGCGGCGATCCTCACCGACGAGCACGCCGACGTGCTGACCTGCTACGACGACAACGGCGGGTACGGACACCCGGATCACATCCAGGTACACCGCGTGGGGATGCGGGCCGCCGGGCTGGCCGGGACCCCGCGGGTGTTCCAGAACACCATGAACCGGGACCACCTGGCCCGGGGGAGGCGTGTCTTCGCCGACTCGCCCGAGGGTGCCCTGTTCGAGCTCCCCGATCTCGACGAGAACTTCGGCAAGCCCGAGTCGGTGATCGACACCGCGGTGGACGTGACCGGCTATCTCGGGCACAAGCGCGCCGCGATGCGCGCGCACGCCAGCCAGATCAGTGAACAGTCGTTCTTCCTGGCGATGCCCGACGAGGCGTTCGCCCACGCCTTCGGCACCGAGTGGTTCCTCGGCGACGGCCGGTCGGCCGGTTCCGACGGCACGGGGACCGACCTGCTCGCCGGACTCTGAGTCGGTGGGATCATTCAGGGGTGCCCACGGATTCACGACGCCGCCTGATCGACCCGCAGCGGGTGCGAGCCGCTGAGGAATGTCTCGGGGACCGGGAGAACGTCCAGCAATGGGCGGACCGGTTCTCGGTGATCGCCGACCCCTCCCGACTGGCCCTGCTGGTGTGCATCCACTGCGCCCGCGAGATCTGTGTGTCCGACCTCGCGGTCGCGGTGGGGATGACCGACACCGCGGTGTCCCAGGCGCTGCGCATCCTCCGCGCGCACGGGCTGGTCACCGCCGACCGCCGGGGCCGGGTGGTGTACTACCGGCTCGCCGACGAGACGATGCACGAACTCATCCACCAGGTGCGACCGCACCACCCCGGGAGCTGACGGATCCTTCGCGACCGCCGGCGGGTCGTCCCCGCCGGCCGGCACGGGGTTTCACTCCGGGTCCACCCGGAAGCCCCACGGCAGTTCCAGGCGGTGCGCGGCCAGCAGCCGCTCGTCGGCGAGGAGCTCCCGGGTGGGCCCGTCGGCGACGACCCTCCCGTCGTCGATCAGCACGCTGCGCGGGCACACCTGGAGCGCGAACGGCAGGTCGTGGGTCACCAGCACCGTCGTGGTCCCGAGCGCGAGCAGCGTCTCGGCGAGTTCCCGGCGCGCGACCGGTTCGAGGTTCACCGACGGTTCGTCCAGCACCAGCACGTCCGGATCGCTCGCGAGCACGGTGGCCAGGGCGACCCGGCGTCGCTGGCCGACGGACAGGTGGGTCGGCGGCCGGTCGGCGTGCCCGGCCATCCCGACGGCGTCGAGCGCGGCACGCACCCGCCGGGACCGCTCCGGCTCCGGCACGCCGAAGTTGCGCGGGCCGAAGGCCACGTCCTGCCCGACGGTCGGCATGAACAGCTGGTCGTCCGGGTCCTGGAAGACCACGCCGACCCGCCTGCGGACGTCGGTCCGGGTCCTGGTGCCGATTGGGACCCCGGCGACGCGCACCGTTCCCTCGTCCGGGAGGAGCAGACCGTTGAGGTGCAGGGCCAGGGTCGTCTTCCCCGCCCCGTTCGGTCCGAGCACCGCCACCCGCTCCCCCGGCTCCACCCGCAGGTCGATCCCGGACAGCGCCCGGTGTCCGTCGGGGTAGCGGTGCCGGAGACCGGTGATCTCCAGCGCGGGCGGTTCCGGGGCCGCGCCGGAGGACGCCGGCTCCTCCCGGTCCGCGCGGCGGTCGGCGTTCACCCCAGCCACAGTGCCACCCCGCAGACCCCCGCGATCACCGTGCCGGGAACCAGCGCCGCCGCCCACTGGCCGGGTGCGGCACGGCGACCGTCGGCGAGGTACGTGGCCGGGGCCCCGGCGTCGAACCCGCGGGAGAGCATCGCCAGGTGCACCCGTTCGCCACGCTCGAAGCTGCGCAGGAACAGCGTCCCGACACCGCGGGCGATCCCGCCCGCCTGCCAGAGGAACCGCGGGTCGTCCCCGCGGGCCAGGCGGGCCCGCGACATCCGCCGTGCCTCGGACACGATCACCTCGACGTAGCGCACCAGCAGTCCGGCCATCATGGTCACCGTCGCGGGTACCCGCAGGCGGCGCAGTCCGGTGACGAGCTCACCGGGATGCGTGGTCGCCGCCAGGGTGAGCGAGACCAGCAGGCCCAGGGTGCCCTTCACGGCGATGTTCCACCCGGCCAGCAGACCTTCCGTGGACACCGCGACCCCGAGCACGTCGGTGCGGGGCCCGCCCGAGACGAACGGGAGGACGAGGGCGAAGACGACGAACGGCACCTCGATGACGGCCCGTCGGGCGAGCCAGCCGGGTGGGATCCGCGCGGCCGCCCACACGCCCACCAGGACGAGCAGGTGGAGCCCGAAGGCCCAGAAGGCCTCCCGTGGGGTGGCCACCACGCCCAGCACGGCCGAGAACGCACCGACGACCTTCACCTCGGGCGCGAGCCGGTGCACCGGGGTGTCGGCCGGCCGGTGCAGGACGGGTGCACTCACCGTCCGGAACCACCCTGCCGGGACCGGCGCCGCCGGAGGGGCAGCCACACCAGGACGACGGTCACGGCGAGGGTCACCAGGACGCCGAGGACCCCCGCGAACCCGGTGAACGTCTCGTCGCCGCCGAGGGTGTAGTCGGCGAACACGCTCCCGGCGAGATCGTGCCCACGCTCGGCCTGCGCGACGCAGTCCCCCCGGAGTTCGCCGTCGACCTCGGTACAGCCCTGCCGGGTCACCGACTCCAACCCGTCCGGGGACCCGTCGGCCAGGTAGGACACCACCCCGGCGAGCAGTAACGCCGCCAGGCCGAGCACGACGGAGAACCGCACGCCGCGCCGCCTCCGGCCCGCCCCGTCCGGGCGGAGGTCCGTTTCCCGCTCCGTACTCACCGTTCCGCCTCCGTGGTCAGCGTGTCGCCTGTCCTGGTCGGCGGGTCGCCCGCCGTGGTCACCGGCCGACGGCCGAGCAGATGCACCAGTTCCGGGCGGGCCGCGGCGACGGCGGCCACGGTCACCGCCGTGATCACCCCCTCGCCGATCCCGATGAGCGCGTGGACCCCGAACATCGCCGCCGCCAGCCCGCCGATCGGAACGTCGCCCTGACCGCCGAGCGCGTACTGGACGACGAATCCCCCCGCGGCGGCGACGGTGCCCACCCACGCCGCCACGAACGTGACGACGAGCAGGCCCGTCCGGGACGCCCGGGCGTACCGCCGCAGCCCGAGGGCGACGAGGTAGGCCGCGGCCGTACCCAGCAGGGCGATGTTGGTGATGTTGATGCCGAGCGCGCTCAGCCCGCCGTCGGCGAACAGCAGGGCCTGCACGAGCAGCACCACGCCGAGACCGACCGCGCCGACCCAGGGACCGACCAGGACGGCGGCCAGTGCCCCGCCGAGCACGTGGCCACTGACACCCGGCAGCACCGGGAAATTGATCATTTGCAGCGCGAACACGAAGGCGGCGACCAGCCCGGCCAGGGGCACCAGCCGCTCGTCGAGATCACGCCGGGACATCGCGAGGGCGACGGCGAGGCCGGCCACGGCCACCACGCCGAACAGCAGCGAGGTGGGCACGTCCAGCAGTCCGTCGCTGACGTGCAGGGCGAGGGTTTCCATAGCGCTCCCGGGAGGAAGACGGGTCATCGGCACCGCCGAAGCCGACTGATCATCTGTTCACCTTTTCAAGTGTACAGGTTTCAGCGTGGCGAGGCGGGGGCCGCGCTACTAGCGTGAACGGCATGATCGGGTTACCCCCCGCGGTCACCGCGTGCCTGTTCGACCTCGACGGCGTGCTGACGAGCACCGCCTCGTTGCATCTGCGCGCCTGGCGACGGACCTTCGACGAGGTGCTCCACGAGCACGCCCCCGACCAGCACGGGTTCACCGACCGGGACTACACCGCCCACGTGGACGGGCGGTCCCGCCTCGACGGGGTGCGGGAGTTCCTCGCCTCCCGCGGTCTCCACCTGCCGGAGGGCGCGCCCGACGACCCGGGCGACGCGGCGACCGTGCACGGTGTCGGCAACCGCAAGAACGACCGGCTGCTGGCGCTGCTGTCCTCCGAAGGGGTGCACCCCTTCCCCGGTTCGGTCCGCTACCTCGACGCCGCACGGGAACACGGCCTGGCCATCGGCGTGGTGACCTCCTCCGCCAACGGGGAGCTGGTGCTCGACGCGGCCGGGCTGACGCCCTACGTCCGGGCGCGGGTGGACGGCCGCACGATCCGCGCCGAGGGCCTGCGCGGCAAGCCCGCACCGGACTCGTTCCTGCGCTGCGCCCGCGAACTCGGGGTCGGGCCCGACCGGGCCGCGGTGTTCGAGGACGCCCGATCCGGGGTACAGGCGGGCAGGGCCGGTGACTTCGCGTGGGTGGTCGGGGTCAACCGGGTGGCGGCGGCACCGGAC
>NZ_KE387122.1:7133-8840 GCF_000430445.1 Saccharomonospora iraqiensis subsp. iraqiensis | reverse complement strand
TGGCGACGGCGCTCACGGCGGTGGCGCTGCTGCGGTCGAGCGGCACCGACACGACGGACCCGGCGGCCACCCTCCCGGGGGCGGACACGACGACACCCCCGCGGGGGCCACTGGCCGTGGCGGCTCCGCCCACGTCCCGCACCTCCCTCCGCGAATCCGTCCCGACCCGGGTGTCCGTGCCCGCGGTGGGGATCGACACCGGGTCCGTCATCGAGCTGCACCGCACCACGGGCGGGGGCATGGAGGTGCCCGGGCACGCGGGGATCGTCGGCTGGCTGGCCACCACGCCCACCCCGGGTGAACCGGGCGCCGCCGTCCTGACCGGGCACGCCAGCTACGCGGCGGAGCGCGGGGTCTTCGCCGGGATCTCCCGGCTGCGCGCGGGCGACGAGATCACCGTCCACCGCGCGGACGGCACCGGGGCGACGTTCACCGTCGACCGGGTCGACCGCGTCCCGCACGATCACGCGCTGGAACGCGCGACCGCGCCCACCGGGAGCCGGACGCTGCGGCTGCTCACCACGACCGGGGTGTTCGACCGTACGGGTGACGACCCCGGGGCCGTGCTGGTGTCCGCCCGGCTGACCACCGTCGAGTGAACGCCACCGGCCGGTGGTGCCTCAGCGCCGGTCGGCGATCCAGCGGTCGACGACGTCGGCGAGCACCGTCATCGGCAGCGCGCCCCCGGACAGCACGAGATCGTGGAAGTCGCGGACGTCGAACGCCGCGCCGAGCTCCCGTTCCGCCCGCGCCCGGAGCCGCTGGATCTCCAACCGCCCGACCATGTAGGACAGTGCCTGCCCCGGGTAGCCGATGTAGCGGTCCACCTCCGCGACGATCTCCACCGTCGGCAGCGGGGTGTTGCGTTCGAGGAAGTCGATCGCCTGCTGCCGGGTCCAGCCCAGTGCGTGCAGCCCGGTGTCCACGACCAGCCTGCCCGCGCGCATCGAATCGCTGCTCAGCAGGCCGAGCAGCGCGACGTCGTCGGAGTACAGGCCCATCTCGTCGGCGAGGCGTTCCGAGTACAGCCCCCAGCCCTCGCTGTAGGCGTTGAAGCCGCTGATCCGGCGCAACAGCGGCAGGTCGGTGAGTCCGAGCGCGGTGCTGAGCTGGAAGTGGTGCCCCGGAATCACCTCGTGGAACGCGATCGATTCGAGCGTGTGCCGGAACCGCTCGGTCACCCGGTACGTGTTGGCGAAGTACGTGCCGGGCCGGGACCCGTCGGCCGAGGGCAGCAGGTAGTACCCCGCCGCCGCCCCCGGGGCCTCCGCCTCGGGCACCGGCTCCACCACCCACGGCTGCGGCGGGATGCGGCCGAACCACCGGGGCGCCTCCCGCTCGGCCCGGGTGACGGCGGACCGCGCCGCCTCCAGCAGCTCCTCGCCGTTGTCCCAGCGCAACGCGGGGTCGGTGCGCAGCCGCCCGAAGATCTCACCGAGGTCGGCGGTGCCGAACACCCGCTGACCGATCCGGGCGTACTCCCGCGCCAGGTCGTCGATCAGTTCCAGTCCGGTCTCGTGCAGCCGCTCGGGCGCCTGGTCGGTGGTGGTGTGCACCCGGGCGAGTGCGGCGTAGCGCTCGCGACCGTCCGGCAGGTGGCACAGCCCGGGCCGCTCCTCGGGCCGGCCGTGCGGGGCGATCTCCCGGTCGAGCACGTCGCGGTAGGTGGCGAACGCGGGCCGGACCACCTCGGCCAGCAGGCGGGCA
>NZ_KE387122.1:3223-7033 GCF_000430445.1 Saccharomonospora iraqiensis subsp. iraqiensis | reverse complement strand
CCGGCCGCACCGGGCGGGGGAAATCCGGCACCGGGCACGGAGGACACGCCGCGGGCTCCCGGGGCCCCGCCGTCGGGAGAGGCGGACCGGAACGGGACCGGCGACCGCCCGGCCGCGCGGTCCGGGACCGTGGGGGACGTGCTGGAGACCCGGGGCCTCGAAGGGGAGGACCTCTCCGTGCAACTGCTCGAGGTCCAGGACCCCGCCGACTTCCTGTTCACCGCGGCGGGCTACCGGCTCGACGACGGGGAACGCGCGGTCGTCGTGCACACCGAGGTCACCAACCGGGGTACGGTGCCGTTCGCCTCGCTGCCGGACAACCACCTGGAACTGCTCACCGACGAGGGCACCCCGGTCGCCAAGGCCCCGGTGTCGCTGACCTCCCGGCAGCCGCACGGCATCGGGGTCGGCCCCGGCGAGACGAGCGGCGGGCACACGGTGTACGTCCTCGGCGCGGACACCCGGGTGACCTCGGTCCGGTGGAGCCCGCGGCCGGAGCCGGACGACCGCAGCGTGACCTGGGCGATCCCGGACTGAGCCGGGGCCCCCGCACGGGGCCCGCGGTGCCGGACCGGGTCAGGTCTCGGCGCGCAGCACATCGACGGCGGCGGCGAGGTCGTCGGGGTGGTCGCTGGTGAACTCGACCCACCGCCCGTCGGCGGGGTGTGCGAAGCCCAGCCGCCGGGCGTGCAGCCACTGCCGGGTCAGGCCCAGCCGCCGGGCGAGCACCGGGTCGGCCCCGTAGGTGAGGTCACCGACACACGGGTGCCGCAGTGCCGCGAAGTGGACCCGGATCTGGTGGGTCCGCCCAGTCTCCAGCGTGACATCGACCAGCGACGCCGCCCGGAACGCCTCGATCACCTCGTAGTGCGTCACCGACGGTTTGCCGTCGGCCACCACGGCGAACTTGTAGTCGTGCCGGGGATGCCGGTCGATCGGCGCGTCGATCGTGCCCCGCGTCGGGTCCGGGTGCCCCTGCACGAGCGCGTGGTAGCCCTTGGTGACCGTGCGTTCCTTGAACGCGCGCTTGAGCGCCGTGTAGGCGCGTTCGCTCTTGGCCACCACCATCACCCCGGTGGTGCCGGCGTCCAGCCGGTGCACCACGCCCTGCCGCTCGGCGGCGCCGGAGGTCGAGATCCGCAGCCCGGCGGCGGCCAGGCCGCCCACCACGGTCGGGCCGGACCACCCGGGGCTGGGGTGGACCGCCACCCCGACCGGCTTGTCGACCACGACGATGTCGTCGTCGTCGTACAGGATCCGCATGCCCTCGACCGGCTCGGACACCACCTCGACCGGCCGGTCCGGTTCGGGCAGGGTCACTTCCAGCAGCCCCCCGGCCGGCAACCGGTCCGACTTGCCCGCGGGGACCCCGTCCACGAGGACGTCCCCGGAGCCCGCGAGCTCCGCGACCGCGGTGCGGGACAGGCCGAGCAGTTTGGCCAGCCCCGCGTCGACCCGCATGCCCTCCAGCCCGTCCGGGATCGGCAGCATCCGGGTGCTCATGCCCGGTCCTCCCCGGCGGCGCCGGATCCGTCCGCCGCCCGCGGGTGCGCGCGGTCGTCCCGCTGCTTGCCCGTCCGGGTGCCGTCGTACTCCCGCCCCAGCGCCGTCAGCAGCACGATGAGCACGGCACCCACGGTGATCGCCGAGTCCGCCGCGTTGAACACGGGGAAGAACTCCCCGTTCGGCGCGAACACGGAGACGAAGTCCACGACGTGGCCCTCGAACACACCCGGGGCACGGAAGATCCGGTCGGTGAGATTGCCGAGCGCGCCCGCGAGGATGAGGCCGAGTCCGACGGCCCAGCCCACCGACCGCAGCCGCCGCGCGAACCACAGGATGCCGAGCACGACGAGGGTGGCCACCACGGTGAGCACCCACGTGCCGCCGAAACTCATCCCGAACGCCGCGTAGGGGTTGCGCAGCAACTGGAGGTACACGGCGCCGCCGAGGATGCGGACGGGTTCGCCCGCCTCCAGGCCCGCCGTGGCGAGGACCTTCGTCACCACGTCCACGACGTAGGCCAGTGCCGCCACGACGAGGAGGAGCCCCGCGCGCCGCTTCGCCACGGGGGCTTCCGTCGCTCCCGCCGGTCGTTCCGGATCCGCCCGACCGGGGTCCGGTGCGGAGTTCTGCTGCTCGGAGTTCACCGTCCCATTGTCCATGTCGGCGTCCGCCCGCCCCGTCCACCGTCGGTGTCGCGCGCGGCGCGGGTGGCGCGGCGGGGTCAGTCGCCCCGTTCACCCTTCCAGCGGGCGATCGGTCCCGCACGGTCGACGGCCCGCAACCGGCGTTCGGTCGCGCGCCGGGCCTGCTGCGTGGTGACGACGAGCAGCTGGTCGTCCTCCTGCAGCCGGGTCGTGTGCTCGGGGGTGAAACTCTGCTCGCCACGCACGACCAGACTGACGGTGGCACCCTTCGGCAGGCGCAGCTCCGCCAGGTAGACCCCGTGCAGGCGCGAGGTGCGCAGGATCCGCACCTGGAGCAGGACCGCGCCCAGTTCCTCCAGCGGTGCGGCGTCGACCTGCATCTCCCGGGGCTCGGAGGCACCGGCCACCCCGAACAGTTTCGCCAGCGGCCCCAGCAGTGCGGCCTGCAACAGGGTGAACACGATCACGATGACGAACACCGCGTCGACCAGCTCCTGGGCTCCGGGCCTGCCCTCCGCGAGCGGGATGGTGGCCAGCACGATCGGCACGGCACCGCGCAGCCCCGCCCACGACAGGAACGCCTGTTCCCGCCACGGCACCCGGAACGGCGCCGTGGAGATCAGCACGGCCAGCGGCCTGGCCACCAACAGCGCCAGCAGTCCCGCGACGACACCCGGCACCACCGCGTCCAGCATCCGGGACGGTGCGGCGAACAGCCCCAGCAGCACGAACAGTCCGATCTGGGCGATCCACCCGACCCCCTCGGCGAACGACAGCGTGTTCGACCGGTGCGGCAGCCGGGAGTTGCCGAGCACCACCCCGGCGACGTAGGTGGCCAGCAGACCGGAGGCGAGGGCGAACTGGGCGCCCGCGTAGGCGAGCACGCACATCGCCACCGTCGCCAGCGGGTAGAGGCCGGTGGCGGGCAGGGCGGCCCGCCGCAGCGCCCACGCGCCGGCCAGCCCGATCCCGAACCCGAGGAGGCCGCCCGCCACGAGCTGGTAGACCACCTGCAGCGGCAGGGTCCAGTCCATGGTGGTCCCGGTGGCCAGCAGCACCACGACGATGTAGGTCGGGGCGTCGTTGAGCCCCGACTCCAGTTCCAGGATGCTGGACAACCGCTTACCGATCCCGGCCGAACGCAGCACGGAGAACACCGCGGCCGCGTCGGTCGAGGCGAGCACTCCGCCCCACAGCAGGGCGGTCTCCCACTCCAGGCCGAACAGCCAGTGCAGTGCCGACCCGGTCACCACGACGGTGACTCCCACGGCCACTGTGGACAGCGCGAGGCCCGGACCGAGATTCGGCCGGACCTCGGACCAGGTCGTGGTGAGACCACCCTCGATCAGGATCATCACGAGTGCCGCCAACCCGAGGCTCTGGGTCAGCTCCGGGTTGTCGAACTCGACCCCGAGGCCGGCCTCCCCGATGAGGACACCGATCCCGAGGTAGATCAGCAGGGACGGCAGGCCGAGCCGGATCGAGAACCGCACGGCCAACACGGAGGCGAGCAGGACGGCCGCGCCCGAACCCAGCACGAGGGGCAGCTCGTCCATGTCACCTCTCGTTCGGCGCGTCCACCGGCTCCGGCGGCCCGCGGACCGCCCACCCGGCACCTTCCCCCGCGATCCCGGCCCGGTCCGGTCCGGCGCGGGCCGGG
>NZ_KE387122.1:1243-3123 GCF_000430445.1 Saccharomonospora iraqiensis subsp. iraqiensis | reverse complement strand
CCGGCGCACCCGCACCCCGTCGGCCTCGGCCGCCGCCGCCAGCTCCGCGGCGGGCGGGTCGTCGGCGCAGACCACGAGCAGACCACCCGGCTCGATCCGGCGCACGAACTCGGCGAACACCGCCTGGTAGGCCTCGGCCGTGCCGTGGTGGTCGAGATGGTCGGGTTCCAGGTTCGTGATCACCGCCACCGACGGGGTGTAGGCGAGGAACGACCCGTCGCTCTCGTCGGCCTCCGCGACGAAGAGACCGCCCTCACCGTGGTGCGCGTTGGCCCCCGACTCGTTCAGGTCGCCCCCGATGGCGAACGACGGGTCCAGCCTGCAGTGCTGCAACGCCACGGTGAGCATCGACGTCGTCGAGGTCTTGCCGTGCGTCCCCGCGATGCAGGCGACCCGGTGGCCCTCCATCAGGGCCGCGAGCGCCTGCGCCCGGTGCAGCACCGGGATCCCCCGCTCGCGGGCGGCCACCAGTTCCGGGTTGTCCTCCCGGATCGCCGTGGACACGATCACCGCGGACGGGTCCTGTCCGAGCACGTCGAGATTGTCGGCCCGCTGCCCGACCTCGATGTGCGCACCCTGGGCGCGCAGTGTGAGGAAGGCACGGGAGTCCTTCGCGTCGGATCCCGACACCCGCGCTCCCCTGGCGAGCAGGATCCGCGCGATGCCGCTCATCCCGGCACCGCCGATCCCGATGAGATGTGCCCTGTCGAGCACCCCGTCCCGCTCCAACGTCATCGCCCCCTGCCTCGGTTCCCCTCGTCGTTTCCGGACCTGTCGTGTCAGGACCTGCCCACTCGTGCGGCCGCCTGTTCCAGCACCATGCCCGCCAGCACCTCGTCGGCCTCCCGGTGGCCGAGGCCGACCGCCGCCGCGCTCATCCTCCCCAGCCTGCCCGGGTCGGTCGCCAACGGCACCACGCTCTCCGCGATCCGGTCGCCGGTGAGGTCCGCGTCGTCGATCATGAGCGCCGCGCCCGCGTCGACCGCGGGCCGCGCGTTCGACGCCTGTTCGCCGTTGCCGTGCGGCAGCGGGACGAAGACGGCGGGCAGTCCCACCGCCGACACCTCCGCGACGGTCATCGCCCCGGAGCGGCACAGCACCAGGTCCGCCGCGGCGTACGCGAGATCCATCCGCTCCAGGTACGGCACCGGCACGTAGGCGGGCCGTCCCGGGAACTCGCGCACCACGACGGTGTTGCCGGGTCCGTGCGCGTGCAGCACGCTCACGCCCGCGTCGGCGAACCGCTCCGCCGCGTCGGACATCGCCGTGTTGATCGACCGGGCGCCCTGGGAACCGCCGAAGGCCAGCAGCACGGGGGCACTCGGATCGAGGCCGAAATACTCGCGGGCCCGGTCCCGGAGCGCGGTGCGGTCGAGCGTGGTGATCGAACGCCGCAACGGGATACCGACGACGTCGGCGCCCGGCAGCGCCGTCCCCGGCACCGCGGTGGCCACCCGCGCCGCGAGACGCGCCCCCACCTTGTTCGCCAGCCCCGCGTGCTTGTTCGCCTCGTGCACCACGATCGGCACCCGCCCACGGGCGGCGAGATAGGCGGGCAGCGCCACGTAGCCACCGAAGCCGACCACCACGTCGGCGTCGACGCGGTCGAGCACCTCCCGGGTGCGCCGGACCGAGTCGCGGACCTTCCCCGGCAGTCGCAGCAGATCCACGGTGGGCTTGCGCGGCATCGGCACCGGTGGGACCAGTTCCAGCGGGTAGCCGCGGGCGGGCACCAGCTGGTTCTCCAGCCCGCGCTCCGTGCCCAGGGCCACCACCCGGGCATCCGGCCGCAGCCGGGTCACCGCGTCCGCCAGCGCGAGCGCCGGTTCGATGTGGCCCGCGGTGCCACCCCCCGCGACGACCACGGTGGGTGCGCTGCA
>NZ_KE387122.1:0-1143 GCF_000430445.1 Saccharomonospora iraqiensis subsp. iraqiensis | reverse complement strand
CAGGGTGCGCTGCAGCGACGCGGGGTCGGGCAGCGGGTGCCGCCCCGCGGGCCCGGGCGGACCCGCGAGGTCGGTGTCGACGTCGACGAAGACCGCCCCCGGCACGTGCCCGGCGAGGTAGGATTCCCGGCCGGGCGGGCCGGTGAGCCGCCACCGCACGTCGAGCAGGGTGGGGGCCTCCGCGGGGTCGCGGCGCGACAGTTCCGCCAGTTCCGTTGTCGAAATGACCGGACGCATACCCCTATCCTGCCGGTCTCACCCGTCGTCGCGGCGGCGGACGGTGCGCGACAGCCGGATCCCGGCCCCACGGACGGTGGCCGGGACACGCCGACCGGCACACCCGGAGGTCCGCGCCCCTCGCCCGCCCTCCGTGTCGGGACCGGCGATTACCATGAGTGAGGCGGAGCGAAGGGGACAGGCGTGAACGATCTCATCGATACTACCGAGATGTACCTGCGCACCATCTACGAGCTCGAGGAGGAGGGAGTCGTGCCGCTGCGCGCCCGGATCGCGGAGCGTCTGCAGCAGAGCGGCCCCACCGTGAGCCAGACGGTGGCGCGGATGGAACGGGACGGGCTCGTGGTGGTCGCCGACGACCGCAGCCTGCAACTGACCGACCACGGGCGGGACCTCGCGGTCGCCGTGATGCGCAAGCACCGGCTGGCCGAACTGCTGCTGGTCGACGTCATCGGGCTGGAGTGGGAACACGTCCACAACGAGGCGTGCCGGTGGGAGCACGTCATGAGCGAGGCGGTGGAACGCAAGCTCGTGACATTGCTGGACAACCCGAGGACGTCGCCGTACGGCAACCCGATCCCCGGGTTGGACAAGCTCGGGGCGGGTGAGCCCGCTCCCCCGGCCGAGGCCGATCTCGTGCGGCTGGACGAGGTCGCCAGGTCCGGCGGGGGCAAGGTCGAGATCCGGCGGATCGCCGAGCACGTGCAGCTCGACGAGGATCTGATGACCCAGCTCCGCGGGGTGGGCGTCGTGCCGGGCCGCACCGTGAAGGTCGGCAGGGTCGGCGCGGGCGGACACAGCGTGGAGGTCTCGGACGACACCCACTCGGCCGAGGTCGCCGCGGAGGTGCTGCACGCCGTGCTCGCCCAGGCCCGGTGACGCGACGGCCGCGGCGCCGGCACGGAC
>NZ_KE387121.1:1840-3967 GCF_000430445.1 Saccharomonospora iraqiensis subsp. iraqiensis | reverse complement strand
GGCGCCGGCGGAGCCGCCTCGTCCGGACCCTCCCGGTCGTCCGGGCCGCCCTGACCTTCCTGCTCGTCCGGAGCGCCTGCGCCGTCCGGCCCGTCCGGCGTCCCCGGCTCCGGCCCCGGCCCGGGGTCGATGTGCACGACGACGTCGACTCCCCCCGTATCCGGCACCAGGTCGAGTGCGGTGACGTGCACGGCGGGCACACACTCCAGCCACACCGTCTGCCAGATGCCGGAACATCCGGTGTAGAGGATGCCGCCGGGCCGGTCGGCCTGCTTGCCCACCGGGAACGTGCCCCGGTTGCCCTCGTCGTCGGCACGGACGAGGATCTCCTGCTCGTCGGTGTCCCGCAGCACGTCGGTGATGTCGACGGAGAACGCCGTGTACCCGCCCTCGTGCCGGGCGAGGAACTGGTTGTTCACCCACACCGTGGCGATCTGGTCGACGGCGCCGAAGTGCAGCAGCACCCGCTCCCGGCGCCACCCGGCGGGGACGTCGACGGTGCGCCGGTACCACATCCGCTCGTCGGCGCGCCCGATCCCGGACAACGCGGACTCGGGCGGATAGGGGACGAGGATGCGCTCACCCCGGTGCGGCCCCTCCCGCCCCCCGGCGGGGACGCCGACGTAGTCCCACGGACCGTTCAGCGTGCGCCACCGTGGGCGGAACAGCTGGGGGCGGGGGTGTTCGGGCAGGGCGTGGTCCGGTCCCACCCGGTCGCTCCACGGTGTGGTCATCGACGTGTGCGGCGGTGCGGGCACCGGGGCCCGCAACGGTGCTCGACTGTTCACGCCCACCGATGCTGGCACAGGAGCGGATACCGCCCCGGTGAAGTCGGGCGGGGCCGGCGCACCCGGGGCGACCGGTGAGTAACCTCCAGGCATGCGCGTGCTGATGCTGTCCTGGGAGTACCCACCGGTGGTGGTCGGCGGACTCGCCCGGCACGTCCACGCGCTGGCCCGGCACCTCGTCGCGGACGGGCACGAGGTGGTGGTGCTGTGCCGGCACGTCGCGGGCACCGACGCCGGGACCCACCCGACCACCGACGACCGGGTGGACGGCGTGCGGGTGATCCGGGTCGCCGAGGACCCGATGCACCTCACCTTCGAGCGCGACCTGGTGGCCTGGACCCTGGCGATGGGACACGGGATGATCCGCGCGGGCACCGCGCTGGTGCGCGACTGGCGGCCCGACGTGGTGCACGCCCACGACTGGCTGGTCACCCATCCCGCGATCGCGCTGGCCGAGGCGGCGCACGTTCCCCTCGTCGGGACCATCCACGCCACCGAGGCGGGCCGGCACTCGGGGTGGCTCTCCCACCCGCTGAACCAACAGGTGCACTCGGTGGAGTGGTGGCTGGCCAACCGGGTGGACGCACTGATCACCTGTTCGGAGGCCATGCGCGGGGAGGTCGCCACCCTCTTCGACCTGGACCCCACGGACATCACCGTGATCCACAACGGCATCGAGGAGCGGAGCTGGCAGGTCCCGGGCGAGGCGGTGCGGCGGGCCCGGGCCGGGCACGCCGCCACCTCGGCGCCGCTGCTGCTGTACTTCGGCAGACTGGAGTACGAGAAGGGCGTGCAGGACCTGCTCGCGGCGTTGCCCGCGGTCCGGCGACGGCATCCCGGAGCCCGGCTCGTGGTCGCGGGAGAGGGCAGGCACCGTGGCGAACTCGTGGACCGCACCGCCGAACTGGACCTCAGCGGGGCCGTGGACTTCGTGGGACACCTGCCCGACCACGAACTGCGCGCCGTGCTCGCGGCGGCGGACGCGGTGGTGCTGCCGAGCCGGTACGAACCGTTCGGCATCGTGGCACTGGAGACCGCCGCCGCGCGGGTGCCGCTGGTGGCCTCCACGGCGGGCGGGCTCGGGGAACTCGTCGTGGACGGCGAGACCGGGCTGGCCTTCACCCCGGGGGACGTGGACGCCATCGCACACTCGGTCGACCGGGTGCTGTCCGACACCGGGGCCGCCTCCCGCCGCGCGGACGCGGCGCGGTCCCGCCTGGCCACGGACTTCGACTGGGTCCGCATCGCCGGACAGACCGCCGACGTCTACCGCAGGACCCGCCCCGCCGCACCACACACCCCGGCCAGGCCGAAGATCCCGACGGGCAACGCCTTCCAC
>NZ_KE387121.1:0-1740 GCF_000430445.1 Saccharomonospora iraqiensis subsp. iraqiensis | reverse complement strand
GCGCCCCGCCGGAACCGGGGGTTCGTCGCCGGTGCGGTGGCGTGCGCGTTGGTGGCCACGGCCTGCGGCGCGGAGGTCCGCGGGCAGGCACACAGCGTCGGCGACATCGCGGGACTCCCGGTCACGCACTTCGAGAGCGGCCTGCGCCCGGACGCGCCCCCGCCCGAGCTGACCGTCGAGAACGTCTCCGACTCCGCGGAGGACCGGCTCGCGCTCGCCGCGATCGCCGACGTCAGTGCCTTCTGGACGGAGGAGTTCCCCGAACGGTTCGCCGACGAGTTCGAGCCGGTCGGCCGCCTGCTGTCCTACGACCCCCAGGGCACCGCCTTCGAGATCTGCGGCGCGGACACCACCGAAGCGGCGATGAACGCGCTCTACTGCCCGAGCGAGGATCTGGTGGCCTGGGACCGGGGCCTGCTGCTCCCGCTGCTGCGTCAGCGGTTCGGCCCGATGGCGGTGGTGACCGTCCTCGCGCACGAGTTCGGGCACGCGGTCCAGTACCGGCTCGGTGACCGGGCGGGCATCGACGAGACCACCCCGACGATCGTCAAGGAACAGCAGGCGGACTGTTTCACCGGTGCCTACTTCCGGTGGATGGCCGAGGATTCCAGCGCCCGTTTCCGGGTCTCCACCTCCGAGGGCCTGAACCAGGTGTTGTCCTCGCTGTTCTTCATCCGGGACGACCCCGGGGCGGGCGGCGCGCACGGCACGGCGTTCGACCGGACCTACGCCTTCCAGCTCGGGTTCTCCTCCGGCTCCGCCCGGTGCGCGGACCTCGACCGGGCCGACGTCGAGGCGCGGATCACCGAGCGGCCGTTCGCCCCGGAGGACGCGGGCGGAGGTGACCTGCGGATCTCGGCCGAGACCGTGGGCATGCTCCAACGCAGCCTGGACGACTCCTTCGCCGCCGCGGAGGTGGATCCGCCCCGCATCGTCGAGACCGGCGGCGACTGCCCCGACGGGACCGGCACCCCGCCCGCCTCCTACTGCCGGGAGAACAACACCGTCGGCATCGACATGGCGGCCCTGGCCGAACTGGGACAGCCGATCGACCGGGAGGCCGAGTTCCGCGGCACGGAGAGCGCCGGGGGGATGGGGGACTTCGCCGCGTTCGCCGAGATCGTGTCCCGGTATGTCCAGGGTGTGCAGCTCGGGGTCGGGGCGGACGTGACGAGCCCCGAGGCGGGGCTGCGGACGGCGTGCCTGGTCGGCGCCTGGACCAACGCGATCGACGTGGAGGGCGCGCTGCTGCGTCCCTCCCCCGGCGACCTCGACGAGGCGATCGCCGAGCTGCTGCAGCCGCGCAGTCTCATCGCCGCCGACGCCGACGGTCTCCGGGTGGCCAACGGCTTCGCCCGGGTGGAGGCGCTGCGCCTGGGTTACTACGAGGGTTCCGCCGCCTGCACGGACACCTACCCGTGATCCCGGTCCGGGCACCCCGCGCCCGGGGTTCCCGGACCGGGCGCGGGGCTCCGGCGGGCACTCAGAACAGTGCGCTGGCGAGGTCCCTCCGTGCCTTGGCGACCCGCTGGTCGGCGGGGTCGAACAGGTCGAACAGGCCGACGAGGTGCTCCCGGACGCGGTCCCGGTCGTCCCCCGCGACCCGGCGCGCGGTCGCGGTCAGCCTGCGGAAGCCGTCCTCGACGGCCCCGGAGGCGACCTCGTAGTCGGCCGCGGCGAGCTGGGCCTGCAGGTCGTCGGGATCCGCGTCCGCGCGTTCGACCGCGGACGGGTCGGTCG
>NZ_KE387120.1:92546-94905 GCF_000430445.1 Saccharomonospora iraqiensis subsp. iraqiensis | reverse complement strand
CGCAGGCTCACCGCTCGGGTTCCGGCTCCGGTGCGGGCCGCGGCTCGGGCGCCGGGCTCTCGTCCCGGGTCGTCCACGCGCGGCGCAGCGCCATCGCCGCCTCGGCGATCAGCCAGACCGCGAGCACGAAGATGATCGCGTCCAGCGGCGCGAGCACCCACTGGCCCTCCTCCACGAAGGTGCCGAGGTTGATCACCAGCGCCCAGGTCGTCATGACCAGCAGGAACACCAGCGGCACCAGCACGGCGACGGGGTTGCGGCGCCTGCGGGTCACCCACACCGCGATCACCGCGAGGCCCAGGCCCGCCGTGAGCTGGTTGGTGGTGCCGAACAGCTGCCACAGCACGCCGAAGGTGTAGCCGTCCTCGCCCCCACCGGGCAGCAGCGCCATCACCAGCGGCACGAGCACCGCGATGCCGGTGGCCAGGGTGATGTTGCGGGCCACCGTCCGGGCCCCGGCGATCTCGGCGATCTCCTGGACGATGTAGCGCTGCAACCGCACGCCGGTGTCCATCGTCGTGGCGGCGAAGCTGATGACCACGATCGAGGCGAAGACGATCCCCACCGCCACGGGCACACCCAGATTGCCCGCGAACGCCGCGACGCCCTCCACGAAGTTCGACGTGGCCGAACCGGACGCGGACCCGAAGTCCGCGTAGGCGGCGTTCCACGCGTCCGTGGTGGCGAACAACCCGGCGGTGCAGGCCAGGATCGACGCGACCGCCAGCGAGCCCTCGCCGACCGCGCCGAAGTAGCCGACGTAGCGCGCGTCGGGCTCCTTGTCGAGCTGCTTGGCCGTCGTGCCGGAGGCGACCAGGCTGTGGAACCCGGAGATCGCCCCGCAGGCGATGGTGATGAACAGCAGCGGGAACCAGCTCGGCGAGCCCTCCGGGGTGTCGTGGAAGGCGGGGGCCACGATCGTGTCCATCCCGACGATCACGCCGAGCCCGATCACGCCGAGCGCGATGAACAGCTGGTGCGAGTTGATGTAGTCGCGCGGTTGCAGCAACACCCACACCGGGATGCGGGAGGCGACGAACGTGTAGGCGAACAGCAGCAGCACCCAGATGTTGCGCTCGGTGAACAGCCCGTCGGCCGCCGCGATGCCCTCCAGGGACAGCGGCAGCGCCCGGCCCAGCAGGATCGAGGCGTACAGCAGGACGACGCCGACGATCGAGGGCAGCAGCGCCGCGCTGCGGGTGCGGTAGACGTACTGTCCGATCCCGATCGCGATCGGGATCTGCAGCAGGATCGGCAGGACCGCCTCGGGATAGGCCACGAACAGGTTCGCGATCACCACCGCGAACACGGCGTTCACCAGGGTCAGCAGGAAGAAGATGATCAGCAGGAACAGCGTGCGGGCGCGCCGGTTGATCACCTCCTGCGCCAGGGTGCCGATGCTCTTGGCGCGGTGGCGGACGGACACGGCCAGCGCACCGAAGTCGTGCACGCCCGCCGCGAAGACGGTGCCGAGCACCACCCAGGCCAGCGCGGGACCCCAGCCCCAGAAGACCGCGATCGCGGGCCCCACAATCGGTGCGGCACCCGCGACCGAGGTGAAGTGGTGCCCGAAGAGGACGTGCCGGTTCGTCGGCACGAAGTCGATCCCGTCGCGCATGCTGTGCGCGGGGGTGACGAACGCGGGGTCGAGGGCGTAGACCTTTCTGGCCAGGTACGAGGAGTAGTACCGGTACCCGAGGTAGAACAGGACGGCCACGAACGCGACCACCACGATGGCAGGCATCACACTCACTCCCCGGTACACCTGCGAAGGGCCCGACGATGTCGAGCGTGCACGGTAACAGGCCGGTGACGGACGGGTAAGGGTTCACGATGGACGAGTTCGTACCGTTATGGCGGCGCGCGCTCACGGCGGAGCTGTGCTGGCTGGACACCGACGGCACGCCGCGCGCGCTCGCGACCACTCCCCTGCTGGACCGCGGGGTCCCCTGCGTGGCACTGCCGTACTCGCGGGCGGCCGAGGTGGCGGGGCTGCGCCGCGTGGGACGGGCGGCATTCGCCGTCACGGATTCCCGGTCGGTGCCCGACGGGGAGTCCGGCCTGGCGTGTACGGCGACCGTCGAGGTGGTCGACGACACCGAGGGCGACCTGTTCACGGTCGAGCTGCTGGGCCAGGAGCTGCGCAAGTACCCCCCGTCCCGGGCGCTCGCGGACAGCCCGCTGCTGTGCCGGGAGAACTGGTGGTGGCTGCCGCGCATCGTCGTCCGGCTCACCGGCACCGTGCGCACGGTGCCGCTGACGGTGCGGACCAATCCTGCCCGGCACGCCCTGCTGGTCCGTCCCGGGCAGGACGGCCCGCGGCCGGCCACCGTCGCCGTCGCCGGAGCCGACGGCGGGA
>NZ_KE387120.1:88752-92446 GCF_000430445.1 Saccharomonospora iraqiensis subsp. iraqiensis | reverse complement strand
GAGCACCGCCGCGACGTCCGCGCCGTGCACCAGTCCCCCCGCGGCGATCAGCGGCAGGTCGGTCGCCGCCGCGATCAGGCGCAACCCCGCCAGCACACCGTGCAGCTCGCCACCGAACGGGTCCGTGACGTCGTCGGTGAACACCCCGCGGTGGCCACCGGCCTCGAATCCCTGCACACACAGCGCGTCGGCGCCGACCGCGGCCGCCTCGCGGGCCTCGTCCGGTGAGGTCACGGTCACCACGATGATGCTGCCCGCCTCGTGCAGCCGGTCGACGTCGGACTCCAGCGGCACCCCGAAGGTGAAGGAGACCACCGGGACCCGGGCCTCGACGAGCAGGTCCAGCTTGGCCGCGTAGCCGTCGTCGTCCCAGCGCGGGTCACCGGGTTCGACGCCGTAGCGTCCGCCCTCGGCCCGCAGGCGGGCCGTGTACGGGGACAGGTCCACAGTGGACCTGATCCCGGGCACGAACAGGTTCACACCGAACGCGTCGTCCGACAGGGCGCGGGCGGTGCTGATCTGGTCGGCCAGGGCCGCGGCGCTGAGGTAGCCCCCCGCCAGGAACCCGAAGGCCCCGGCACGCGCCGTGGCGGCGACGAGCTCCGGCGTGGACGGCCCCCCGGCCATCGGCGCGGCGATCACGGGCACGCGCAAGCTGTCGAACATGGGCCAAGCCTACGAATCGGCGCGGCCGCCGTGTGACGCGGCCACGGGTTCACGGGATCCGGTGCGGTGGGCGTCGGGGACGCGGGCTACTTCTTGCCCTTACCGCCCTTGCCCTTGTCGCCCTTGCCCTTCTCCCCCTTGTCGCCACCGTCGCCCCCGCCCGCGGACAGCGCGGCGACGAACGCCTCCTGCGGCACCTCGACGCGCCCCACGGTCTTCATCTTCTTCTTGCCTTCCTTCTGCTTCTCCAGCAGCTTGCGCTTGCGCGAGATGTCCCCGCCGTAGCACTTGGCCAGCACGTCCTTGCGGATCGCGCGCACCGTCTCCCGGGCGATGATGCGGCCCCCGACGGCCGCCTGGATCGGCACCTCGAACTGCTGCCGCGGGATCAGCTCGCGCAGCCGGTTGGTCATCTTGTTGCCGTAGGGGTAGGCGAAGTCCTTGTGCACGATCGCCGAGAAGGCGTCCACCGTCTCGCCCTGCAGCAGGATGTCCACCTTCACCAGGTCGGCCGCCTGCTGCCCGGCCTCCTCGTAGTCCAGGGAGGCGTAGCCGCGCGTGCGCGACTTCAGCGAGTCGAAGAAATCGAAGATGATCTCGCCAAGGGGCAGCTGGTACCGCAGTTCCACCCGGTCCTCGGACAGGTAGTCCATGCCGAGCAGCTGCCCGCGCTTGCCCTGGCACAGTTCCATCACCGCACCGATGAACTCGGACGGCGCGATCACGGTGACCTTGCTGACCGGTTCGTGCACCTCCGCGATCTTGCCGCCGGTGGGCCAGTCCGAGGGGTTGGTCACCTGGAGTTCGGAGCCGTCCTCCAGGTAGACGTCGTAGACCACGTTCGGTGCGGTGGCGATGAGGTCCAGCCCGAACTCCCGCTCCAGCCGCGCCCGGGTGATCTCCAGGTGCAGCAGGCCGAGGAACCCGCAGCGGAAGCCGAAGCCGAGCGCCACCGAGGTCTCCGGCTCGTAGCTCAGCGCCGCGTCGTTGAGCTGCAGCTTGTCCAGGGCGTCCCGCAGGTCCGGGTAGTCGGAGCCGTCCACCGGGTACAGACCGGAGAACACCATCGGGACCGGTTCGCGGTAACCCGCGAGCGGCGCGTCGGCACCCCGGCGGGCCGTGGTCACCGTGTCGCCGACCTTGGCCTGCCGGACGTCCTTGACCCCGGTGATCAGGTAGCCCACCTCGCCGACCCCGAGCCCCTCGCACGGCTTCGGGTCGGGCGAGATGACCCCGACCTCCAGCAGCTCGTGGGTGGCGCCGCTGTGCATCATCGTGACCCGCTCCCGCGGGGTGATCCGCCCGTCGACGACGCGGATGTAGGTCACCACGCCCCGGTAGGCGTCGTACACCGAGTCGAAGATCAGCGCGCGCGGCGGCCCGTCCGGGTCGCCCTCGGGCGGCGGCACCTGGCCCACCACCTGGTCGAGCAGCTCCGGCACCCCCGCACCGGTCTTCGCCGAGACCCGGAGCACGTCGTCCGGCTCGCACCCGATGATGTGCGCCAGTTCGGCGGCGTACTTGTCCGGCTCGGCGGCCGGGAGGTCGATCTTGTTCAGGACCGGGATGATGTGCAGGTCCTTGTCCAGGGCGAGGTAGAGGTTCGCCAGCGTCTGCGCCTCGATGCCCTGGGCCGCGTCCACGAGCAGGATGGCCCCCTCACAGGCCTCCAGCGCCCGGGACACCTCGTAGGTGAAGTCGACGTGCCCCGGGGTGTCGATGAGGTGCAGCACGTGCTCGCGACCGTCCCGGGTCCACGGCAGGCGCACGTTCTGCGCCTTGATCGTGATGCCGCGCTCGCGCTCCAGGTCCATCCGGTCGAGGTACTGGTCCCGCATCGTCCGCTCCTCGACCACCCCGGTGAGCTGCAGCATGCGGTCGGCCAGGGTCGACTTGCCGTGGTCGATGTGCGCGATGATGCAGAAGTTCCGGATGAACTCCGGCGGTGTGAACGTGGTGTCTGCGGACGGACGTGTCGGTGTCACTCGCTACCTCGGGCTCGCTCGTGGCTGGTGGGCTCCATGGTCCCACGCCGCGCGTGGGCGGCTCGGCCGCCACCCCGCCTCAGCCCGGTCGGACGTCGGTCCGCAGCGGGTGGTCCGGCGGGACCTCGACCAGCACGATCCGGGTGCCGTCCGGGTCACTGAGCCAGGCCTCGTCCAGCCCCCACGCCTCCCGGCGCGGCTCCCGGTCCGGCCACACGCCCTTCTGCCGCAGTTCGGCGAGGGTGACCGTGAGGTCGCGCACCTGGAGCCACAGCGCCACGTCCGGTGTGCGGGCCCCGCCGCCCTTCCCCACGATCTCCAGCAGCCCGCCGCCGAGGAAGAACACGGTGCCGCCGGGGAAGTCCCGGTACACCGCCAGGCCCAGCGTGTCGCGGTAGAACGCCGTGGTCACCTCCGGGTCGTCCGGGATGAGCAGCGTACGGCTGTTGAGCACGTCCATGGCGACCACCGTCTCACGGGTGAGGGTGCGGCGTGCGGCGCCGACGGCGTTGCTAGACTGGCCGACTGTTGCCGTGTGGCATTCCGCCAGGGAGGAAGGCTGGCCCCGGGCCGGCGCCACGACGACGCGGCGACGGATTCCACGATCGAGAGGGAGCGGCACATGGCCAACATCAAGTCGCAGATGAAGCGCATCCGCACCAACGAGGAGGCGCGCCAGCGCAACCAGTCGGTGAAGTCGGCGACCAAGACCGCGATCCGCAAGTTCCGGCGCGCCGCCGACGCCGGCGACAAGGCCACGGCGGTGCAGCTGCAGCGCAACGCCGCCCGCGCCCTCGACAAGGCGGTGAGCAAGGGCGTGCTGCACAAGAACCAGGCGGCGAACAAGAAGTCCGCCATGGCCCAGCGCGTCAACAAGCTCTGACGACCGGCCGCCCGGTCTTCGCGGCCCCCGGCGACCCCCGGCGACGTCCGTGGTGGTCACCGGGGGTTTCGTGTGTCCGGGGCGGGTTCCGTGGGTCCGGGGCGGCGGTCGCCGGGTGGCGGGACCGTCGGGTCCGTCCGGGCTCAGCGGCGGCCGCGGT
>NZ_KE387120.1:82487-88652 GCF_000430445.1 Saccharomonospora iraqiensis subsp. iraqiensis | reverse complement strand
CCGTCCGCGGCCCGTCCGGCCCGCGCGGCGATCAACTCCGCCATGGCGTGGCCGACCGCCGTGTGCCCCGCCCAGCCCCAGTGCATGCCGTCCGGGTTGCCGTGCCCGCCCCACACGTGCGGACCGACCACGGTGGGCAGGTCCAGCAGCGGCACCTCCGCGCGGCGCGCCCACCGGGTCAGCTCCCGCGCCGTCCGCGCCCGCTCCGTGTGGACATGGCCGTAGGACGCCGCCCGGTGCACCGACGGCAACCAGCCGAGGACCGGCAACGACGGCCGCAGCGCGCGCACCGCCGTGACGGCGGTGTCGAGATAGTGCACCGTGAGCCTGGCCGGCAGCACCGGCGGCCTGCCGCGGAACGCGGTGGACAGGACCGGTTGGGCAGCGTGGTAGGCCCCGCGCACCGCGCGCCGCAACGACCCGGGGCGCAGATAGCGCAGCCCCGTCCGCAGGTACGTCGGCAGCGGCGACGGCAGGGTGTCCATGCTCCCCACGGCGAACACGAGGACGTCGGCGTGCGGCAGCTCCGCCCACACCCGGGGGTCGCCGGTCAGCGCCCACCAGACGTCCCGCGCGGACCAGCCGAACCCGGCGACGAGCTCGGCACGGCCGCCGAGCGCCCCGGCGGTGACGTTCGGCCACAACCGCGGGTCGTCGGCCGCGTGGGCCCCGTCCGGCCCGTGGAAGCTCAGCGAATCGCCGAAGACCAGGATCCGGGACACCCCGGACGGCACGCTCATCCCGTCATCCCGGCGTTGTAGGCGGACAGCCGCCACCCCTCCTCCCGGCGGGCGAGGTCCACCCAGTGACAGTTCGAGATCCCGCCGAGGGCGGGCCACACCGACACCGGCAGTCCCAGCAGCCGGGCGGTGAGCGCCAGGATCACCCCGCCGTGCGCGGCGAGCAGCACGGTCCCGACGGATTCGGTGCCCCGCAGCAGGTCGCCCACCACCTCCCGGGCCCGGTCGGCCACCTCGACCCGGGACTCCCCGCCGGGCGGCGCCCAGGTCGCATCGTGGCGCCAGCGCTCCCGCTCCCCCGGCGCGCGGGCCTCCACCTCGTCCGCGGTCAGCCCCTGCCACTCTCCCAGGTGCGTCTCCCGCAGCCGCTTGTCGATCCGCAACGGCACCCCGAACGCCTCGGTGAGCACGGTCGCCGTGTCGGTGGCCCGGCGCAGGTCGGAGGCGATGACCAGGTCGGGAGTGAACCGCGCCAGCATCGGGGCCGCGAACCGCGCCTGGTTCCACCCGACCTCGGTCAGCGCCGAATCGAGCTGGCCCTGCATCCGGCCGGCCGCGTTGTAGTCGGTCTCCCCGTGTCGCCACAGGACGAGTCGCCGCAGGGTCACGGGGTGTCCGGCCCCGATTCCGTCCCCGCCGCCCGGCCGGTGTCGGCCCCACCGGCGGGGTCCGGCCCGGTGGCACCGTCCCCGGCGGCGTCCCCGTCGGGCGACTCCTCCGGCTGTTCGAGCCCGTCCACCTCGACCCGCGGGCAGTCCTTCCAGAGCCGCTCCAGCGCGTAGAAGGACCGCTCGTCGGCGTGCTGGATGTGCACGACCACGTCCACGTAGTCCATGAGCACCCAGCGGCCCTCCCGCTCGCCCTCCCGGCGTACCGGCTTGTGCCCGACGGCGCGCAGTTTCTCGTCGATGTTGTCCACGATCGCGCCGACCTGCCGCTCGTTCGGCGCCGACGCGATCACGAACACGTCGGTGATCACGAGGCGGTCCGACACGTCGAGCACGACCACGTCGATCGCCTTCTTGTCCGCCGCCGCGTGCGCGGCCACGGTGGCGAGTTCTCGGGCTTCGGCGGTCGCTGACACGATGCTCCTTCGGGGGGTCGAACGTCTGTCGGGAAAGCCTACCCGCAGGCGCCCGCGGGCGGCGCAGGTCTCACCCACGGCGCCGACGGCGGCACCCCCGCCGCGTCCGGTGCACGGGCAGGCTCACTCCCGGTGCCTGCCCACCGACGTGCTGCGGTCGGCCCGGTACAGGAGTCGCTTGTTGATGTAGCGCACCACCCCGTCCGGCATGAGATACCAGATCGGCTCTCCGTCGTGGACCTTGTCCCGGCACGCCGTCGAGGAGATCGCCATCGCCGTCACCTCGACGAGGCTGACCTTGCCGTCCGGGAGGTGATGGTCGTGCAGCCGGTACCCCGGACGGGTGACTCCGATGAAGTGGGCCAGGGTGAACAGCTCGTCGGCGTCCCGCCAACCCAGGATCTGCGCGAGCGCGTCGGCCCCGGTGATGAAGAACAGTTCGTCGTCGGGGTACTCGGCGCGCAGGTCACGCAGGGTGTCGACGGTGTAGGTCTGGCCACCCCGGTCGATGTCGACGCGGCTGACGGAGAACTTCGGGTTCGAGGCCGTGGCGATCACGGTCATGAGGTAGCGGTCCTCCGCCCTCGACACCGTCCGTTCGGCCTTCTGCCACGGCTGGCCGGTCGGCACGAAGATCACTTCGTCCAGCCCGAACCGGTGCTGGACCTCGCTGGCTGCGACGAGGTGGCCGTGGTGCACCGGATCGAACGTGCCTCCCATGACCCCGATACGGCGTGCGGACATGGGACCCCACTCTAAAGGTCCACCCCCTCCGGCCCCGGACACAGGGCCGCCGGAACCGGGACGGACCGGCGGTCAGCGGCGGAGCGGGACGAGGTCGTCGGCGTGCACGACCTCGCGCCGGTACTCCGGGGGGAGCTCGTGGGTGGAACGGCCGATCAGGTCCGGCAGCTCGGTGACGTCGAACGCCACGACCCCACGGGCCACGACCTCCTGGCCCGCGTCGACCAGGTCGACCACGTCCCCGGCCTCGAAGTCACCGTCCATCCCGGTGACCCCCGCCGCGAGCAGCGACCGCCGGTTCCGCACCACGGCGTCCACCGCACCGTCGTCGAGGTGCAGCCGGCCGCGGGCCCCCGCCGCGTAGCCGAGCCAGAACCGCCGGGCGGAGAGCCGGGTGTCCGCCGGGGCGAACACCGTACCGACCTCGGCGGTACCCAGGGCGTGTTTCGCCTCCCCGGCCGCGGCGATCAGCACCGGGATGCCCGACGCGGCGGCCGTGCGGGCCGCGGCGACCTTCGACATCATGCCCCCGGTGCCCAGTCCCGAGCTGGACATCCCCACCGACAGCCCGGCGAGGTCCGATCCGGACGTCACCTCGGCGATCCGCCGCGTTCCCCCCGACCGGGGGTCCCCGTCGTACAGGGCATCCACATCGGACAGCAGCACGAGCCCGTCCGCACCGGTCAGATGCGCCACGAGCGCGGCGAGCCGGTCGTTGTCGCCGAACCGGATCTCCTCGGTGGCGACCGTGTCGTTCTCGTTCACCACCGGCACCGCGCCCAGCGCCAGCAGCCGGGCGAAGGTGCGCTCGGCATTGCGGTAGTGCGCACGGCGGACCACGTCGTTCGAGGTCAGCAGTACCTGACCGACCGTGAGCCCGTACCGCGCAAACGACTCGGCGTAGGCGTGCGCGAGGGCGAGCTGCCCCACACTGGCCGCGGCCTGCTGGGTGGCGAGGTCCTTCGGGCGGGTGCTCAGGGTGAGCGGGGCGAGTCCGGCGCCGATCGCCCCGGAGGAGACGAGGACCAGTTCGGTGCCCGCGGACACCCGCGCGGCGACCGCGTCGACGAGCGCGTCGAGGCGGCGCACGTCCAGCCCGTCGTCCGCGGTGGTCAGCGCCGAGGAACCGACCTTGACCACCAGTCGCCCCGCGCGGGCGACCGCGCTCCGGGCGTCACTCATCGTCGTCCCCGTCCCCGGCAGCCTCCTGCGCTCCGGTGTCCGGGGCTTCCGTGGCGTCGTCCGGCTCGCCCGCACGACGCCGTTGCCGGGCCTGTTTGCGCTCGGCCGCGGTCGTGCGCTGCGTCGTCTCCAGCCGGGGATCGCCACCCCGGCCCGCGAGCGCGCCGACCACACCGGGCGTCGTGGGCTCCCAGTCGAAGGTGACCCCACCGATGGTGACCGGGCTCCCCGGTTCGGCCCCCTGCCGGGCCAGCTCCTCCTCGACCCCCAGCCGGTTCAGCCGGTCGGCCAGGTACCCGACGGCCTCGTCGTTGTCGAAGTTCGTCTGCCGGATCCAGCGCTCGGGACGGGCGCCGCGCACCACGAAGCCGCCCGGTTCGTCCCGGTCGGGCTCCACGACGAACCCGCCGTCGTCGACCGCCTTCGGCGTGAGGACCACCTTCTCCGGGGTGGGCGGCGGCTGCTGCGCACGGTGCCGCTCGACGATCTCGCCGAGGGCGAAGGTCAGTTCACGCAGGCCCCCACGGGTCGCGGCGGAGACCTCGAACACCCGCATCCCCCGGGCCTCGAGATCGGGCCGCACGAGGTCGGCGAGCTCGGCGGCGTCCGGCACGTCCACCTTGTTCAGCACCACCACCCGCGGCCGGTCGGCGAGCTCGCCCCCGAGCGCGGGGGTGTAGCGGGCGAGTTCCTCCTCCAGGGCGTCGATGTCGGAGAGCGGGTCGCGTCCGGGCTCGAAGGTCGCGCAGTCGACCACGTGCACCAGCACCGCGCAGCGTTCGATGTGCCGCAGGAAGTCCAGCCCGAGGCCGCGGCCCTCACCCGCGCCCGGGATGAGTCCCGGCACGTCGGCCATGGTGAACACCGTCTCGCCCGCGGCGACCACCCCGAGATTCGGTGTGAGCGTGGTGAACGGGTAGTCGGCGATCTTCGGTCTGGCCGCCGACAGCGCGGAGATCAGCGACGATTTGCCCGCCGACGGGAAACCGACCAGTCCCACGTCGGCCATCGACCGCAGTTCGAGCACGAGATCCCGGGTCTCGCCGGGTTCGCCGAGCAGGGCGAACCCGGGCGCCTTGCGGGAGCGGGACGCGAGTGCCGCGTTCCCGAGACCGCCGCGTCCGCCGCGTGCGGCGACGAACCGGGTCCCCGCGCCGACGAGGTCCGCCAGCACCTCGCCGTCCTCGGTGAGCACCACGGTGCCCTCCGGGACCCGCATCTCCAGCGGCTCCCCCGCGGCACCGTTGCGGTGCGAGCCCTTGCCCTGTTTGCCGTTGCCCGCGGTGGCGTGCGGGCGGAAGTGGAAGTCGAGCAGCGTGTGCACGCCCGGGTCGACGACGAGCACCACGTCGCCCCCGTTGCCCCCGTTGCCGCCGTCCGGCCCGCCGAGCGGCTTGAACTTCTCCCGGTGCACCGAGGCACACCCGTTGCCGCCGTTGCCCGCGGACACGTGGATCACCGCGCGATCGACGAATCGGGATGCCATCCGGTTGCCTTTCTCCGGTGCCGCCCGGAGCGGGCGGGGTGTGGAACTCGACGGTCGGGAGCCCGCGGTTGTCCGCGAACCGTCCCGTCACAGCAAAACGAGGGACGGGGCCGGATGTGTTCCGGGCCCGCCCCTCGTTTTGACTCGGTGTGCCGGCCGGGCCGGTCAGGCCTCGGCCGGCACGATGTTGACCGTCTTGCGGCCACGCTTCGTGCCGAACTGGACCGACCCTTCGGCGAGAGCGAACAGCGTGTCGTCGCCACCACGGCCGACGTTCACGCCGGGATGAAACTTGGTACCGCGCTGACGGACGAGGATCTCGCCCGCGTTCACGACCTGACCGCCGAACCGCTTGACACCGAGGTACTTCGGGTTGGAGTCACGGCCGTTCTTCGAGCTGCCGGTGCCCTTCTTCGTTGACATGGCTGGTCAGGTTCCTCACTTGTTGATGCCGGTGACCTCGAGGCGGGTCAGCTTCTGACGGTGTCCCTGCCGCTTGTGGTACCCGGTCTTGTTCTTGAACTTGTGGATACGGATCTTGGGGCCCTTGGTCTGCTCGACGACCTTGCCCGAGACCGAGACCTTCGCCAGCGAGTCGGCGCCGGTCGTGACCGTGCCGTCGTCGACCACCATCACGGCGGGAAGGGTGTGCTCGGTGCCCGGCTCGCCGTCGAGCTTCTCGACCTCGACGACATCGCCGACGGCGACCTTGTACTGCTTGCCGCCGGTCTTGACGACTGCATACGCCGACACGGAAGTCTCCTGATTGCTCGACTGCTGGTTGGGGCTCGACGACCCGCCCTGCTCGCGGGCCGTCCTTCAGGGTACTGACTCATTCCCGGACGTCCTGCACCGGGGTACGCCTCACCCGTTCTCCTGTGCGTGCACGGGCGGGCCCGCGGGGCGGCCCGCCGCGCGGCGGGGCCGCC
>NZ_KE387120.1:72310-82387 GCF_000430445.1 Saccharomonospora iraqiensis subsp. iraqiensis | reverse complement strand
GGCCCCGTCGGGCTCCGCCGCCTCGTCCGGCCGGGCCACCTCGCCCTCCCCGGCGGTGTCGACACCCACGCCCAGCGCCTCGGCGACGCGGAAGGCGACGTCCCGGGACACCCCGGACTGCGGGCTGCGCGCCGTCTCCCCGAGATCGGCCAGCGCCGTCAGCACCTCCCTGCTCGTGGTGCCGAGTCGTTTCGCCACCACGTGGACCCGGGTCTTCTCGGGCAGATCCGCCAGCGTCTGCGCAGCGGATGTGGCGGCGGTCCCGCCGACGTTCTCGGCGGGTGTCTCCGCGTTCGACATACATCTCCTCCACCCCCGGGCGCGTTCAGCACGCCGCCGCTCAGGGGCCGTGTCCCTGTTGTGTCCGCCGTGGTGGAGTCCACCGTGGCGGGAATCCTTGCCTTGCAAGCCACCGGAGGGCCGGCGTACACCGACACACCGCCGACGGCAGGTCCCGCGACGACGTCCCGGCGGAACGCACGCACACCGGGTGCGCCTCCCTGTCGTCGAGTCGTCCGGCACGTCCCGTGCGCGGTGGCGACGACCCGCGGTTCCTCCAGCACGTCACCGGGCCACCCGCAGCCGCCCCGCCGTCCGTCGACGCCGACGACTCGGTAACCGGTGTCCAGTATCCCATACTCACACGGCGTCATCGCGGCCCTCTTCGGGGCGACCCCGAACGAGGGGCGTTCCGCCCGGCGCCCCCGACCGTGCGCCACCCGGCCACGTGGCCGGAGACACCGGGTGACGGCACCACCGGAAGCGGAGGCACGACCACGCCCGACCGCGGTTCCCGGTGCCGAGGATACTCCGCGCGGACGGACACCCGGTGTCCGCGGGCCGTCAGCGCAGGAGCATCCCCTCCATGCGGCGCGCCGCCGCGAACACACCGCACACGGCCAGCACCACCAGGTAGGCGACGTGCCCGAGCATCGACACGTCCGGCACCCCCGCCGCGAATCCGCGGGTGAGCTCCACCCCGTGGTAGAGAGGCAGACACCGCACGAGCAGCGCGAGCGCGTCGGGATAGACCGACAGCGGGAAGAACGTCGTGGAGAACAGGAACATCGGCACGATCGCCAGCTGCACGAAGTCGAACTGCGACGGCGTGCGCAGCAGTGTCGCGCACACCATGCCGACGGCGGCGAACGCGAACGACACCAGCACCGCCACCGGCACCGTCAGCACCGCCCACGGGGTCGCCACGAGCCCCATCGCCGCCATCACGCCGAAGAACGCGCAGGCGTACAGGGCTCCGCGCAGCACCGCCCAGCCGATCTCCCCCAGGACGAGGTCGAGCGGCCCCATCGGGGTGGCGAGCATGGCGTCGTAGGTCCTGTCGTAGCGGACCTTGAAGAAGGTGCCGAAGGTGGCGTCGAAGACCGCGCCGTTCATCGCCGAGGCCGCCATGAGCGCGGGCGCGACGAACGCCACGTAGGACATCGACTGCCCACCCGGCCCCACCACCTCGCCCACCAGCCGACCGAAGCCGACCTGGAACGCGAGCAGGTACAGCACCGGCTCGACGACGCCGGAGACGAACACCAGCCAGACCCGCGAGTACACCAACGCCGAACGTTCGATCAACGCGGTGGCCCGGCCCGCGTACCGCCCGGCGGGCAGCATCCGGGCGAGCACCCGCGGGCGCGTCCGCGCCGGGGCGTCCCGCGACGTCGCCACCATTCACACCACCAGCCGTCGGTAGAAGAAGTGCCGGGCCACGAGCCCGCCGAGGGCGAACACCGCCGCGAGGTAGGCGAGGTGCCCCAGCACGGGCAGCGGCCCCGCCGACCCGAGCGTGGCCGCCCTGGCGAGTTCGTTGCCGTGCCACAGCGGCGAGATCCAGGCGAGCCACCGCAGCGCCGCCGGGATGTGCCCGACCGGGAAGAACGTGCCCGAGAACAACACCATCGGCATGACGACGAACCGGAACACCGCCGCGAAGCGTGCCCCCTCGTCGTAGGTGGTCGCCGCCACCGCCGTCACCGGCGCGGCACAGGCCAGCCCGGCCAGGACCCCGACCGGCACCACGAGCAGCACCCCCGCGCCGGTCCAGGCGCCGAACGCGGTGGCGACCAGCGCGTACACCACGCAGGCGAGGGCCAGGCGCAGACCGATCCACAGCAACTGCCCGCCGAGCACCTGCCCCGGAGTGACCGGCGTGGCGGTCACCGCGTGGTAGTCGCGCTGCCACTTGAACCCGGACAGCACCGGGTAGCTCGCCGCACCGACCGCGTTCTGTACCGCGCCCGCCACCAGCAGCGCCGGAGCGACGTAGTGCAGGTAACTCACCCCGCCGGTGGCGGCGCCGGGCTCCACCTGGGAGCCGAAGCCGATGCCCATGGCGAGCAGGAACAGCAACGGCTGCAGGCCCGAGGAGTAGAGGTTGGACGTCCAGTACCGGCGGTACCACGTCCAGTGGCCCTCCACCCGCAACCACGCGGCCCGCCAGGAGCCGAGCACCCGCGCGGTCTCCTCCCCGGCCGTGTCGGCACCGCCGCCGGGGCGGGGGCGGCGATCCGGCCCGGTCACTCGACCAGACTCCGTCCGGTGAGCCGGAGGAAGACGTCCTCCAGGGTGGCGCGCCGCACCAGGCTGGCTACCGGGCGCACACCCCGCGCGTGGACCCGCTCCAGCGCGGCCTCGCCCTCGGCGGTGTAGAGCAGGATCCGGTCGGGCAGGATCTCGGTGCGCTCGGCGAGGTCACCGACCAGCTCGGCCAGCCCGGCCCGGTCCTGTTCCGCGGGCCGCAGCTCCAGTACCTCCCGGGTGGAGTACCGGCTGATCAGTTCGGCCGGGCTCCCCTCGGCGACGATCCGGCCGTCGTCCAGCACGACCAGGCGGTCGCACAGCTGCTCGGCCTCGTCCATGTAGTGCGTGGTGAGCAGCAGGGTCACGCCGCGGGACTTGAGCCGGAACAGCCGGTCCCAGAGCAGATGCCGCGCCTGCGGGTCGAGGCCCGTGGTGGGTTCGTCGAGCAGCAGCAGGTCCGGGTCGTTGACCAGGGACCGGGCGATGGTCAGCCGCCGCTTCATCCCGCCGGACAGGGACTCGACCTCGTCGTCGGCGCGGTCGGACAGCTGCGCGAACTCCATCAGCTCCCCGGCACGCCGGCGCACGACCGCGCGGGAGAGCCCGAAGTAGCGCCCGTAGACCTGGAGGTTCTGGCGGACCGTCAGCTCGGTGTCCAGCGTGTCCTGCTGCGGCACCACGCCGAGCCGCGCCCGGATGCGGGGACCGTCCCGGTCCGGGTCCATGCCCAGCACCGACAGCGCACCGTCCGAGCGCGGCGAGACACACGCGATCATGCGCATGGTCGAGGACTTGCCCGCCCCGTTCGGGCCGAGGAAACCGAACGCCTCGCCCCGGCGGACGTGCAGATCGATCCCCCGGACGGCTTCCGTGCCCCCGAACCGCTTGACCAACGCCTTGGCCTGGACGAGCGGCGCGTCCCCGACCGCCTCCCCCGCCCGGTCGGCGTCGTCCGGCATCACCGTGTGATTCCCCACAGCGCGGACACTGCCACAGACCACCGACAACACGCGATCGTCCTCGGCGGGGAACGGCCGGTGCCGGGAAGGCGTCCTTCACGGCACCGGCGGCGCGGCGCTCAGAGGTCCGGGAACCAGAGCTTCAGCTCGCGCTCGGCGGACTCGGGCGAGTCGGACCCGTGCACCAGGTTGAACTGGGTCTCCAGCGCGTAGTCCCCGCGCAGGGTGCCGGGCGTGGCCTTGTCCACCGGGTCGGTCCCGCCCGCGAGCTGGCGGAACGCGGTCACCGCGCGCGGCCCCTCGACCGCCATCGCCACGACGGGGCCGGAGGTGATGAAGTCCAGCAGCTCGCCGTAGAACGGCTTGTCCTTGTGCTCGGCGTAGTGCTCCTCGGCCACCGACCGCGGCACGTCACGCAGGTCCATCGCCGCGAGGCCGAGGCCCTTGCGCTCGATCCGCGCGATCACCTCGCCGACGAGACCGCGCTTGACGCCGTCGGGCTTGACCAGGACCAGGGTGCGCTCGCTCATGGTGGTTCTCCTTCGCTCGGTCAGGGATGTCAAGGCTTGACTTCTGTTGTCCGGCACCTTATCCGTGCCCGGTCACGGCGATCCGGCACGCCCCTGGAGCGTCGTGTCGCGGGCACGGGGCGTCGACTCGCGGGCCTGGGGTGGCAACTCGCGGGTCCGGGGTGACAACTCGCGGGATTGGGGTGGCGACTCGCGGGCGCCGGGCGTCAACTCGCGGGGTTGGTGGGGTGTTGGCCCGGGAGTCGGCCCTGGGCCATGCGGCGGGCGACGTCGCGGCGCAGCCACAGCAGCCACAACCACACCGCCAGGAACAGCACGCCGATGACCGCCACCCACGGCAGGGTGACGACGAAGGCGAGCAGGGCCGCCTGCAGCGCGAGGATCACCCACGTCGACCAGGCGAACCGCAGCAGGCCGCTGCACACCACGTGCGCGACGGCGATCCCGCCGACGACCCAGCCCTGCACGCTCGTCAGGCCGTCCCCGAGCTGCGCGACGACCGGCAGGGCGAGCCCCACGACGATCGCCTCCAGCACGAGCGTGCCGGCCTGCACCCCGCGGAAGCCCTTCCACGGGTCCTGCGCCGGAGCCGGTGCGTCGTCGGTGGGGGTGTCGGACGTCGGTTCGTCGCTCACTCCGGCTCCTTGCCGAACAGGGTGCGGGCGTCGCCCGCGGTGACGACCGAACCGGTCACGAGCACACCCCCGCCGGACAGTGGTTCCTCGGGCTCGTCGGTCTGCTCCACCAGCGCGACGGCCGCCTCGATCGCGGCGTGCAGGACCGGCTCCACCGTCACCCGCTCCTCGCCGAAGATCGACACGGCCAGTGCGGCGAGTTCGTCGGCGGGCATCGCCCGGGGCGAGGAGTTCGTGGTGACCACGATGTCGGACACCGCCGGTTCGAGCGCCTCCAGCACCCCGGTGACGTCCTTGTCCCGCAGCACACCGACCACGGCGGCCAGCCTGCGGAACGCGAACTCCTCCTCCACCGTGGCGGCGAGCGCCGCCGCGCCGTGCGGATTGTGCGCGGCGTCGAGCAGCACCGCGGGTGCGGCACGCACCCGCTCCAGCCTGCCGGGGGTGGCGACCTCGGCGAAGGCCTCGCGCACCGCGTCGACGGTGAGCTGCCGGTCCTTGCCCGCGCCGAAGAACGCCTCCACGGCGGCCAGCGCCACCGCGGCGTTCGCGGCCTGGTGCGCCCCGTGCAGCGGCAGGAAGATCTCCTCGTAGACCCCGCCGAGCCCCTGCAGGCGCAGCATCTGGCCGCCCACCGCGATGGTGCGCTCGAGCACACCGAACTCGCTGCCCGCCCGCGCGACCGCGGCCTCCACCTCGACGGCGCGTTCCAGCAGGACGCGCTCGGCGTCGGGCTCCTGCTCGGCGAGCACCACCACGCTGTCCGGCTTGATGATCCCGGCCTTCTCCCCCGCGATCGTGGCGCGGTCGTCGCCGAGGTACTCGGCGTGGTCGATGCCGACCGGCGTGATCACCGCCACCTGGCCGTCGGCGACGTTCGTCGCGTCCCACCGGCCGCCCATCCCGGTCTCCAGCACGGCGGCCTCCACCGGGGCGTCGGCGAACGCGGCGAAGGCCATCCCGGTGAGCACCTCGAACTTGCTCATCGCCGGGTCGCCGGGTGCCTGCGCGCCGTCGACCATGCCGACGAACGGGGCGATGTCGCGGTAGGTGGCGACGTAGGTCTCCGGGGACACCGGCGCCCCGTCGATGCTGATGCGCTCGGTCGCCAGTTGCAGGTGCGGGCTCGTGTACCGGCCGACCCGCAGCCCGAGCCTACTCAGCAGCGCCTCGATCATCCGCGCGGTCGAACTCTTGCCGTTGGTGCCCGCGACGTGCAGCACCGGGTAGGTGCGCTGCGGGTCACCGAGCAGGTTGACCAGCGTGGCGATCCGGGTCAGTGACGGCTCGATCTTCGTCTCCGGCCAGCGCCGGTCCAGCTCGGCCTCCACGGCCACCAGGTCCCGGCGGGCCTGCGCGGCGATCGCGGCCTCGTCCACCGACGGTTCGGCCTCGGACTCGTCGTCCGGCAACGGACCGGCGATGAAGTTGTCCCCTTCCGACAGTTGCGGGGGAAACTCCTGGTCGTCGGAGGACACGCACTCTCCCTACAGCTCGGTTGACACGTCCGAGTCTACGTCGGGCCCCCATCGGGTTCGTGCGGTGCCCGGCTCCCCCCGCCGCGCGCGTCCCGCTCGGCGAACAGCCGCCCGTAGAAGCTGTTCATCCTCGCCGCGGCGGGTGCGTACCGGGTGAGGATGTCGGCCACGACGGGCGACACCTCGTCCGGAACGTGCCCGGCGGCGCACCGCCGTACGTACTCGTTGCGTGCGACGGGGGCGCCTCCGGTGGGTGTCGCGACTCCGCACACCGCGGTGACCACCCAGTTGACCAGTCGCATGGCCGCGTAGTCGGCGTCGTGCGACCGGTTCCGGCGCACGAAATCCCGCTCGACGTCGGACAGGGCGAACCGGGGCGAGGTGGCCAGTCCGAAGTCCGTGAGGTGGATGCGCTCGCCGTCACCGCGCATGTTGTCGAAATGGGCGTCCATGTGCAGCAGCCTGCGCGCACCCAGGACGCGCACGTGGTGCGCGAGCTGTCGCTCGACCATGCCGATCTTGCTCTCCGGCTCGTGCCGCAGCAGGTCCCGGAGGTCGTACGGCACGTACTCGCTGAACAGCACGAGGCCGGCCGACGCCGTGCGCAGCGCGTCGAGGCGGGCACGCACCGTCGGAGCGCCGCCCAGTGCGGCCACCGCGGCGTCGGGGTCGCCGTGTTCGTCCGGCACGTGCGGGCGGCCGGGCAGGACCCGCCAGTGGTAGAGCAACGGGAAGGATTCCGCCTCGCCGGAGAGCACCGCGTCGGTCACGATGCGGTTCGCGGCGAGTTCCCGCCAGGCGTTGAAGCCGGGACTCCCGATCCCGTACTGGCAGAGCACGGGCAACCCGAACAGGTTGGCGGTGGAACCGGGACGTGCGCGCTCCCGGTCCGTCAACGGGATGCGCTTGACGAACACCGGGACCGCGTCGACGTCCAGTACCGCCGTCGCCCCGCCCACCCCCACACCGTTGACGGGGGCCGCGTCCACCCACGCGGCGAGTTCCCCGTCCCCGCGGGAGGAGAGCAGGGCCGCCGCCCGTTCGTACCGGGCCCGCCTGCGCCGCACGGTGTGTGCGGAGCCCGTCGGGCGGGTCCGGGATCAGGAGCCGAGCGCTTCCAGGCGGGCGGTGAGCCGTTCGATCTCCGTGGCCGCGGTCTCCTCCCGGGCGCGGATCTTGTCCACCACCTCCGCGGGCGCCTTCGCCAGGAAGGACTCGTTGCCGAGCTTGTTCCGCGTCTGGGTGAGTTCCTTCTCCGCAGCGGCGAGGTCCTTGCGCAACCGCTTGCGCTCGGCCTCGACGTCGATCGCCCCGGAGGTGTCCACCTCGACCGTCGCGGTGCCCGCCGAGAGCGCGACGTCCAACGACGCGGTCGCCGTGAACTCCGGGCCGGGCTCGGTCAGCCGCGCCAGCGTCCGCACCGACTCCTCGTGGCCCGCCAGCACGGCGAACCCGTCCCCCGACAGCCGGGTGACGACCCGCTGCCCGGGCTTGAGGCCCTGGTCGGAGCGGAACCGGCGGATCTCGGTGACCAGCTTCTGCACGTCGGCGATCCGCTCCTCGGCGGCGGGGTCCCGCTCGGCCGGTCCGGACCGCGCGCTGTCGGGCCAGTCCGCGATGACCAGCGACTCCCCGCCGGTGAGCGTGGTCCACAGCCGCTCGGTGAGGAACGGGACGAACGGGTGCAGCAGCCGCAGCACCACGTCGAGCACGTGGCCCAGCACCGCACGGGTGCCCTCGGCGTGCGCACCGGACAGCTGCACCTTCGCCAGTTCGAGGTACCAGTCGCACAGCTCGTCCCACGTGAAGTGGTAGAGCAGGTTCGTCGCCTTGGCGAACTGGAACTGCTCGATCAGGTCGTCGGCCTCGGCCACCACCGCGGACAGCCGCCCGAGGATCCACCGGTCGGCCTCGGTGAGCGCGTCGCGCTCCGGCACCGGCGTGGCCACGGTGGCGCCGTTGGTGATCGCGAAGCGGCTGGCGTTGAACAGCTTGGTGCAGAAGTTGCGCGCACCCGCGGCCCACTCCTCGGCCAACGCCATGTCCGCGCCCGGGTTCGCACCGCGGGCGAGGGTGAACCGGGTGGCGTCGGCGCCGTAGCGCTGCATCCAGTCCAGCGGGTCGAGGACGTTGCCCCGGGACTTCGACATCTTCTTGCCGTGGGCGTCGCGGATCAGCCCGTGCAGGTAGATGTGCTCGAACGGCACCGAGCGTTCCGGGCCGTTGTCCCGCATCGCGTACAGCCCGAACATCATCATCCGGGCCACCCAGAAGAACAGGATGTCGTAGCCGGTGGACAGCACGCTCGTCGGGTAGAACTTCGCCAGGTCGGCGGTGTCGTCCGGCCAGCCCATCGTGGAGAACGGCCACAGCCCGGACGAGAACCAGGTGTCCAGCACGTCCTTGTCCTGGTGCCACCCCGGGCCGCTCGGCGGCTGTTCGTCGGGGCCGACGCAGACGACCTCCCCGTCCGGCCCGTACCACACCGGGATGCGGTGGCCCCACCACAACTGGCGCGAGATCGTCCAGTCGTGCATGTCGTCGACCCAGTCGAAGTAGCGCTTGGCCAGCTCCGGCGGGTGAATCTGCACCCGGCCGTCCCGCACCGCGTCCCCGGCGGCCTTCGCCAGCGGGCCCACCTTCACCCACCACTGCAGCGACAGACGCGGTTCCACCACCGTGTCGCACCGGGAGCAGTGCCCGACGGCGTGCACGTAGGGCCGCTTCTCCGCGACGATCCGCCCCTGCTCGCGCAGGGCCGCCACGATCGCGGGGCGGGCCTCCAGCCGGTCCATTCCCTCGAACGGGCCGTGCGCGGTCACCACGCCGCGCTCGTCCAGGATGGACGGCATCGGCAGGTCGTGCCGCCTGCCGATCTCGAAGTCGTTCGGGTCGTGGGCCGGGGTCACCTTCACCGCGCCGGAACCGAACTCCGGGTCGACGTGGCTGTCGGCGACCACGGGGATGCGGCGGCCGGTCAGCGGCAGCTCCACCTCGGTGCCGACCAGGTGGGCGTAGCGCTCGTCGTCCGGATGCACCGCCACGGCGGTGTCGCCCAGCATCGTCTCCGCACGGGTCGTGGCCACCACGATGGCGTCCTCGGCGTCGCCGTAACGGATGGAGACCAGTTCGCCGTCGTCGTCCGAGTGCTCGACCTCGATGTCGGACAGCGCGGTCAGGCAGCGGGGGCACCAGTTGATGATGCGCTCGGCCTGGTAGATCAGCCCCTCGTCGTAGAGGCGCTTGAACATGGTCTGCACCGCGCGGGACAGGCCGTCGTCCAGCGTGAACCGCTCGCGCGTCCAGTCGACGCCGTCCCCGAGCCCGCGCATCTGGTCGAGGATCTTGCCGCCGTACTCGGCCTTCCACTCCCAGACCCGCTCGACGAAGCGTTCCCGGCCCAGGTCGTGCCGGGACAGCCCCTCGTTCGCCAGTTCCCGCTCGACCACGTTCTGCGTCGCGATGCCGGCGTGGTCCGTTCCCGGCAGCCACAGCACCTCGTAGCCCTGCATCCGCCTGCGCCGGGACATCGCGTCCATCAACGTGTGGTTGAGCGCGTGCCCCATGTGCAGGGTGCCCGTCACGTTCGGCGGGGGCAGCACGATCGTGAACGGCGGCTTGTCGGACCCGGCGTCCGCGGTGAAGTACCCCGCCGATACCCAGCGCTCGTAGAGGGCCGGCTCCTCCTCGGCCGGGTTCCAGGCGGTGGGCAGGTCGGTGCGGGGGGCCGCGCCCTCGGGCGCGGAGCTGTCGTTCACGGCGCTGTCGGTCACGGGGCAAGTCTAGGAAAGACCGTGGTCGGCACCCGCACCGCCTCCGACGACCCCGCCCGGAGCCGTGGCGCCGTCCCCGGCCCCGGCACCCTCGGCACCGCCCGATCCGGGGGCGTGCCCGGGGTCGGCGACGAGCGGGACGAGCAGCCCGGCCAGAACGGTGGCGGTGA
>NZ_KE387120.1:59301-72210 GCF_000430445.1 Saccharomonospora iraqiensis subsp. iraqiensis | reverse complement strand
CGGCACCGGATGGCGGCGGGGACACCGTCGGCGGCATCGCCGCCATGGGCACCGTCCGCGGTTCCGGCGGGGCCGGAGCGCGCGCGGTCACGGTGCCGTCGTCACCGCCCCCGGACGACGGCACCGGTTGCGGATTCGGCGGAAGAGACGTCATGACTCGGCAGGGTAGCGCCCGTGGGGTCAGGCCGACTTCTCACCGCGTTCCCGCGACCGGCGCGAGGGTTGCCGCGACACGATCGTGGGATTGACGTTCTCCCGGACGGTCTGTTCGGTGATGACGACCTTGGCGACGTCGTCGCGGCTCGGGATGTCGTACATCACCGGCTGCAGGACCTCCTCCATGATCGCCCGCAGTCCCCGGGCGCCCGTCCCGCGCAGCAACGCCTGGTCCGCGATCGCCTCCAGCGCCGTCCGGGTGAACTCCAGCTCGACGTTGTCGATCTCGAACAGCTTGGTGTACTGCTTCGTCAGCGCGTTGCGGGGCTCGGTCAGGATGCGCACCAACGATTCCTTGTCCAGGTTGGTGACGCTCGCGACGACCGGCAGGCGCCCGATGAACTCCGGGATCAGACCGAACTTGATCAGATCCTCGGGCATCGTCTCGCTGAAGACGTCGCTCTCCTCGATCTCGCGCTGGGTGCGGATCTCGGCGCCGAAGCCCAGGCCGCGCTTGCCGATCCGGTCGTTGATGATCTTGTCGAGGCCCGCGAACGCCCCGGCCACGATGAACAGCACGTTCGAGGTGTCGATCTGGATGAACTCCTGGTGCGGGTGCTTGCGCCCGCCCTGCGGCGGCACCGAGGCGGTGGTCCCCTCCAGGATCTTCAGCAGCGCCTGCTGCACACCCTCGCCCGACACGTCCCGGGTGATCGACGGATTCTCGGACTTGCGCGCGACCTTGTCGACCTCGTCGATGTAGATGATGCCGGTCTCGGCGCGCTTGACGTCGTAGTCGGCGGCCTGGATGAGCTTCAGCAGGATGTTCTCGACGTCCTCGCCGACGTACCCGGCCTCGGTCAACGCCGTGGCGTCGGCGATGGCGAACGGGACGTTGAGCAGCTTGGCCAGCGTCTGGGCCAGGTAGGTCTTGCCGCACCCGGTCGGCCCGAGCATCAGGATGTTCGACTTGGCGAGCTCGACCGGCTCGTCCTTGCCGTCCTTGCCGCTCTTCGGCGTCGACTGGATGCGCTTGTAGTGGTTGTACACCGCCACGGCCAGCGTCCGCTTGGCCTCGTCCTGACCGATGATGTACTGCTCGAGGAACTCGTGGATGTCCGTCGGTTTCGGCAGTTCGTCGAGCTGGACGTCATTCGACTCGGCGAGCTCCTCCTCGATGATCTCGTTGCAGAGCTCGATGCACTCGTCGCAGATGTACACGCCGGGGCCGGCGATGAGCTTCTTCACCTGTTTCTGGCTCTTCCCGCAGAAAGAACACTTCAGCAGGTCTCCGCCGTCGCCGATCCGTGCCATGACCGCTGACCTCGTCCCCTCCCGGTGCCGGTGACACCCGCGTGCCGCGTGGTGCCGGTGACACCTTCTCGTGCGTTGACACCTCTGTCCGTTGCCACCGCTCCCGGTGACGACCGCCGCCCGGTGACGGATGCTCTCCGGTGGCGAATGCCGTCCGATGAAGCTGCCGTCCGGTTGCCACCGACGGTACCTGCCCCGCGCGTCCCACGGGAGCGTCCGCGGACGATCGGGGCGCGGACTCCCACTCTAATGCCGCGGGCGGGCGGCTGCCGTCTCCCGACACGCCGCCCGCCCGTCACCGTGCATCAGGCCGTTGCGAGGTCCTCAGTCCGTCGAGGCCTTGCGGTACTCCAGCACCTGATCGATCATGCCGTATTCCTTGGCCTCCTCGGGCGTGAGGATCTTGTCCCGCTCGATGTCCGCACGCACCTCGTCGGCCGACTTGTTCGTGTGCTTGGCCAGGGTGGTCTCCATCAGGCGGCGGACCCGCTGGATCTCCCGGGCCTGGATCTCCAGGTCGGAGACCTGGCCGTAGGCGCCCTCGGTCGCGGGCTGGTGGATCAGCATGCGCGCGTTGGGCAGCGCCAGCCGCTTGCCCTTCGTCCCCGCCGCCAGCAGCACCGCCGCGGCCGAGGCGGCCTGCCCCAGGCACACCGTCTGGATGTCCGGACGGACGTACTGCATGGTGTCGTAGATCGCCATCAACGCGGTGAACGAACCACCCGGCGAGTTGATGTAGATGATGATGTCGCGGTCCGGGTCCTCGTGCTCCAGGTGCAGCAGCTGGGCCATCACGTCGTTGGCCGAGGCGTCGTCGACCTGGACCCCGAGCATGATCTGTCGTTCCTCGTACAGCTTGTTGTACGGGTTCGACTCCTTGATCCCGTAACTGGTCCGCTCCACGTAGGAGGGCATCACGTACCGGGACTGCGGGAGATAGGGCATGTTCATGGTCTTCTCCTCCTACCGTGCCCGGTCAGTTCGCGTTCGGGGTCGGGTTGTCGCGGGTGAGCACCTGGTCGACGAAGCCGTAGTCGCGGGCCTCACTCGCCGTGAACCAGCGGTCCCGGTCGCTGTCGGCCAGGATCTGGTCCACGGTCTGCCCGGTCTGCTCGGCGGTGATCTCGGCCAACTGGTGCTTCCACTTGCCGAACACCTCGGCCTGGATGGCGATGTCCGAGGCCGTACCCCCGACACCGGCCGACGGCTGGTGCATCAGGATCCGGGCGTGCGGCAGCGAGTACCGCTTGCCCGGGGTCCCGGACGACAGGAGGAACTGCCCCATGGACGCCGCCAGACCCATCGCGTAGGTGGCCACGTCCGGCTCGATCAGCTGCATCGTGTCGTAGATGGCGAAGCCCGCCGTCACCGATCCGCCGGGCGAGTTGATGTAGAAGCGGATGTCGGCCTGCGGGTCCTCGGCGGCCAGCAGCAGGAGCTGCGCGGTGATGCGGTTGGCGACCTCGTCATTGACCTCGGATCCGAGCACGACGATGCGCTCCTGGAGCAGCCGCTCGTACACCGAGTCGGTCAGGTTGAGCCCCGCGGTGCCGGTCCGCCCCTCGGGCATGTGCTGCGTCACGTCTGCCTGCCTTTTCGCAAAGTGTGAAGATCTTGTCACCGACCCTAACGAACCCGGGCGGTGCAGATGGCCTGTCACCGCCCGAGTTCGCTCAGAGCATGAGCACCGGTCACCGTTCGGGCGTCGAAGAACCCTCGGCGTCGTCGGCGGTGGCCGACCCGGCACTGTCCTCACCCGAGGCGGTGTTCGCACCCGAGGCGGTGGCAGCGTCCTCGTCCCGGTTCTCCGACCCGGTGTCCTGCCCGGCGCCGGACTCGTCCCCGGTGTCGTCGGTGTCCTCGTCGGACCCGAACAGTTCACTGAGGTCGACTGTGGAGCCCGACTGGTCGGTCACCGTCACCTCGCGCACGATGCCGGCCAGTGCCTTGCCCCGCCGCACGTCAGCGTAGATCGCCCCGAGCTGGTTCGCCTCCTGGAGCCGGCGCACGTACTCGTCCGGGTTCATCCCGGACTGCTGGGCCTGGTAGATGATGCGCTCGGTCAGCTCCGAGTCGTCGACGTCCACTTCGCGCTGGTCGGCGACGGCGTCCAGCAGCAGCTGGGTGCGCACCGACTTCTCGGCCTCGGTGCGGACCTCGTTCTCCCACTCCTCGGGGTCGCCGCCCTGGGCCTCGAGCGCACGCTTGTAGGCGTCCTCGTCGTGGTCGTACGGGTGGATCGCGTCGTGCTTGCGGTTGGAGATCTCCTGCTCGAGGATCGTCTCCGGCAGCGGGACCTCGACCCGCTCCAGCAGCTCGTCCAGGACCTTGTCCCGGGCCTGCACGCCCTGCTGCACGCGCTTCATGCGCAGCGCCCGCTCCCGCAGGTCGGCCTTGAGCTCGTCGATCGTGTCGAACTCGCTGGCCAGCTGGGCGAACTCGTCGTCCGCCTCGGGGAGCTCCCGCTCCTTGATCGAGTTCACGGTGACCTCGACGTCGGCGTCGCGGCCGGCGTGGTCGCCGGCGACGAGCTGCGTCGTGAAGTGCTTCGTCTCGCCCTCGTTCGCACCGATGATGGCCTCGTCGATGCCGTCGACGAGCTGGCCGGACCCGATCTCGTAGGACAGGCCGCTCGTCGAGGCGTCGGGCACCTCCTCGCCGTCGACGGTGGCCGACAGGTCGAGGGAGACGAAGTCACCGTTCTGCGCGGGCCGGTCGACGCCGCTCAGCGTGCCGAACCGCGCGCGCAGCTCGTCGAGCTGCTGGGTGACCTCGGACTCGTCGAGCTCAACGTCGTCCACGCTGACCGTGAGGTCGTCGAGGTCGGGCAGGGTGATGTCCGGGCGGACGTCCACCTCGGCGCTGAACTCCAGGACGTCGCGGTCCTCGAGCCGGGTCACCTCGAAGTCGGGCTGCCCGAGCGTGCGCACCTCACCACTGCGCACCGCTTCCGTGTACTTCGCGGGAATGGCCTCGTTGACGACCTCGTCGAGCACCGGGGCACGGCCGATACGGCTTTCGAGGACCCGGGCCGGGGCCTTGCCCGGACGGAAACCTGGGATCCGGACCTGCTGAGCGATCTTGCGGTAGGCGCGGTCGAAGTTCGGTTTGAGCTCGTCGAACGGCACCTCGACATTGATCTTTACGCGCGTCGGGCTCAGCTGCTCGACGGTGCTCTTCAACGTTATCTCCTCGCCGGGACTGTGTCGGTCTGATGGGCCGGCCCGGCGACCTCGGGTCAAGCACGGACCGGATGTCCGAGTCTAGGCCAGCACCCCGCTCCCCCGTGGTTCGGGTCCGTCCCCCACCCGGGAATCGACCGCGTCCGGTGCCCGCCCCGGCACTCCGTGAAGGCCCCCTTCCCCGCGCTCCGTGCAGTGAAGGGGGCCTTCGCGGAGTCACACGCGGGGAAGGGGGCCTGCACGGCGACACCTACGACGACACCTACGGGGACTCGGGGCGGCCCGTGCCGCCGTCCGCGGGGGACGGCTCCTGGTAGACGTCCGGGATGCCGTCCCGGTCCTCGTCGCGGGTCTCCTCCTCGTGGATGCGGCGGTAGACGCGGTTGCGCAGCCGCAGGATCACGGTCGCCAGCAGCGCGGCCAGCAGTGAGCCGCACAGCACGGCGATCTTCACCAGCTCGTCCCGGTCCCCGCCGGTGCCGAAGGCGAGGTCGCCGACCAGCAGCGACACCGTGAAGCCGATCCCCGCGAGCAGGGACAGTCCGAGCACGTCCACCCAGGCGATGTCCCGGTCGAGCTCGGCCTTGGTGAACCGGCCCATGAGGTAGGTGGTGCCGAAGATGCCGAGTCCCTTGCCGAGGACGAGCCCCGCCACGATGCCGAGCGCGACCGGATCGGTGAGGGCCTCGACGAGTCCGCTCCACCCGCCGAAGGCGACCCCGGCCGCGAACAGGGCGAAGATCGGCACGGCCACACCGGCCGAGACCGGCCGCCAGCGGTGCTCGAAGTGCTCGGCGAGGCCGACGGCCTCGCCCTCGCGCCGCAGCGCGGGCACGGCGAACCCGAGCAGCACCCCGGCCACGGTCGCGTGGACCCCGGAGGCGTGCACCAGCCCCCAGGTGAGCAGGCCGAGCGGGATCAGCAGCCACCACGACCGCACGCGGCGCTGCACGAGCAGCGTGAACACGGCGAGCGGGGCGAGCGCCAGCAGCAGCGGCCCGACCGCGAGGTCGTCGGTGTAGAAGACGGCGATGATGGTGATCGCGATGAGGTCGTCCACCACGGCCAGCGTGAGCAGGAACATCCGCAGGGCCGAGGGCAGGAACCGGCCGACGACCGCCAGCACCGCCACGGCGAACGCGATGTCGGTCGCGGTGGGGATCGCCCACCCGCTCAGTGCCGACGAATCACCCAGGTTGATCACGACGTAGATCGCCGCGGGGAGGACCACGCCACCGACCGCCGCCGCGACCGGCACCGCCGCGCGCCGTGGATCCCGGAGTTCCCCGGCGACGAACTCGCGTTTGAGCTCCAGCCCCACCACGAAGAAGAAGATGGCCAGCAGGCCGTCGGCGGCCCAGTGCGACAGGTCGAGGTTCAGGTGCAGTGCCTCCGGGCCGAAGGTGAACTCCCGCATCGCCGTGTAGGACTCCGACCAGGGCGAGTTCGCCCAGACCAGCGCGACGACCGCTCCGGCGAGCAGCAACATCCCGCCGACGGTCTCCAGGCGCAGGATCTCGGCGACCTGTTTCCACTCCCGCCAGGTCGTGCGGCTGAACAGCTTCGGTGTGGTGGGGGGTGGTGTGCTCATCTCGGTCTCGTCAACCCCTCCCGGTCGGGTGCGTCGGGCACTGCAGGCGTGATCGTACTTGGCGAACCGCACGCACCGGCGGCTTCCGGCCGCGGGCCCCGGGGCGACACCGCACCCGCGGGGACGCCCCGCACGAGGCGACCGCCTTCCCCGACACGGCACGACGGAGACGACGAACGGCCGGTTCCACCCCTGTACGCCGCGATTATCCGGCACGGGCGGGCGTCCCGTCGCGGTGCGGGCCCCCGCGGCCGACCGGACCGCCCCACGGGTCCCGATCCGCACGACTTGAGCGGAATGTCACTCCCGGTGTGCCCGGGAGGGTTCCCGGACCGGTGCGCGCGCGGTTAGATTCCCCCGCACCGCCGACGACGCTGGGAGCCACATGTCGACACCCACGGGACGACTCCGTCCACAGCGGGGTTCGCCGTGGTCGCGAGCTCCGCGGGACTCCGGTGCGGTCCTGCGCACGGCCCGGCACGTGTCCGACGACCTCGCCGACGGACTCGCCGGCCCCCGGGTGCGCGCGGCCTGCCGCGGCATCCGCAGGCTGCTCGCCGCCGACGCCGTCGGGCTGGCCGACCTCTCCGGATCCGTCACCACGGTCGGCGCCATGCCCGCCGACGTCGACGCCACGGCGCTGATCGACCGGGTCCTGCACACCGAGCACCGCGGCCGCCGCGGGGACGTGGTCGCGCTGCCGTTGCTGGTCCACGACGAACTCGCCGGGGTCCTCGTGGTCTCCGGGGCCCCGCGGACGGCGGAACTGCGCGAGGTGGCGAACCTGATCGTCGCCGCGCTCGAACGCGCCCGCCTCGAGGCGTCGGCGGAGCAGGCCGCCGAGGCCGAACTGCGGGCGCTGCGGGCCGAGATCTCCCCGCATTTCGTGTACAACGCCCTCACCGTGATCGCGGGACTCGTACGGCCGGACCCGGACCGTTCCCGGGAGCTGATGCTCGACTTCGCCGACTACATCCGGTACAGCCTCGCCAGCCACGGGGAGTACACGACCGTGGCCGACGAGTTTCACGCGATCGAGACGTATCTCGCCCTCCAGCGCGCGGTGCTCGGCGACCGGCTCCGGGTGCAGGTGCGGGTCGCGCCCGAGGTCCTCGCCGTGGCGCTGCCGTACCTGGTGCTGCAGCCGATCGTGGAGAACGCCGTCCGGCACGGGATCGAACGCCACTCCGACGGCGGCACCGTGCAGGTGCTCGGCGAGGCGGAGGGGACCGACTGTGTGATCAGCGTCACCGACGACGGGGTGGGCATGGACCCGGAGCTGGCCCGCGACCTGCTCGCGGGCACCGGCGGCGCCACGAGCATGGGGCTGGCCAACGTCGACCGCCGTCTGCGTAACGTGTACGGGCCGTGGTTCGGCCTCGTCCTCGAGACGGCGGAGGGTGCGGGCACGCGGGTCGTGATGCGGATACCGCGATTCCAGCCGGGAGTGATGCCGTGACCGAGACCAACCCCGCCCCGACGGCCCTGCGGGTGCTGGCCGTCGACGACGTCCCCGCGGCCCTGGACGATCTGTGCCACCTGCTGCGGGAGTCGCCCGAGGTCACCGAGGTCGTCGCGGCGGCCGACCCGCTGACGGCCCTCAAGCGGCTGCAGGACGACCGGTTCGACGCGGTGTTCCTGGACATCGCGATGCCCGGACTGGACGGGCTCGAACTCGCCGCGCTGCTGAACAAGCTCGCCACGCCCCCGGTGATCGTGTTCGTCACCGCCTACGACGAGCACGCCGTGGCCGCGTTCGGGATCGGCGCGGTCGACTACCTGCTCAAGCCCGTGCGCGCCGAACGCCTGGCCGACGCCCTGGCCCGGGTGAGCCGGATGGTGCCCGGCGAGCACCCGGCGCCCCCGCGGCAGTCGACGCCCGACGCGCTGGCGGCGCTGCCGGTCGAGTCGGCGGGGCGCACCCGGTACGTCCAGCGCCAGGACGTGCGGTTCGTGGAGGCCCACGGCGACTACGTCCGGCTGCACACGCGGTCCGGGGTGCACCTGGTCCGGATGCCGATCTCCCGGTTGGAGGAGTACTGGGCCGACGCCGGGTTCGTCCGTACCCACCGGGGATTCCTGGTCGCGTTGAGCGCGGTGCGGGAGTTGCGCAGCGACTCCGTGGGGGGCCTGCTCGCGCACACCGACCTGGGTGACGTCCCGGTCAGCAGGCGGCACGCGCGCAACCTGCGGGAACAGCTGCTGCGCGCGGCACAGCGCGGCGAGCTGCACGCGGAGGGGACGACCCCGTGAGCACCGCGAGCACCGCGAGCACCGGGCCCTCCACCGCAACACCGGCCGCGGCACCATGAGCCAGCGCCGAGTGACGGTCACCAGCCCGCAGACCCGGTTGGCGCACGCACGACGGCGGTACCGGGGACCGTGGCGCCCCACCACGCTCGACCCGGCGGACGCGCCGCGGGCGGTCGCCCAGTACCGGGTGCAGCTGCGCCGGGCGGTGCTCACCCTCACCCTGCTGGGCGTGCTCGTGGTCGGGCTTCCCCTGCTGCTGGCGGCCGTCCCGGCACTGGACACGGTGCGGGTGTTCGGGGTGCCGGTGTCCTGGGTGGCGGTCGGGGTGCTGCCGTTCCCGTGCATGGTGCTGCTGGCGGTGTGGCACCTGCGCCACGTCGAGCGCACCGAACGGTCCGACCACGACGGCGACGGGGACGTGGACGGGCACCGTCCGTCCCGGGGAGGCCCCCCGTGATCGTCACGCTGGCCGTGGCGCCGGTGCTGTTGATCACCTTGTTCGTCGGTCTGCGCGGCGTGGCGGCCATGCGCACGACGTCCGACTTCCTCGTGGCCTCGCGCCGGGTGTCGCCGCTGCTGAACTCGGCGGCGGTGTCCGGGGAGTACCTCTCCGCCGCCTCCTTCCTCGGGGTGGCCGGGCTGATGATCCGCGACGGCGTGGGCGCCCTGTGGTACCCGGTCGGCTTCACCGCGGGCTACATCGCCATGCTGGCGCTGGTGGCCGCGCCGATGCGCCGTTCCGGCGCGCTGACGGTGCCCGACTTCGCCGAGGCGCGGCTGGCCTCGCCCACGTTGCGCAGACTGGCCGCGACGGTCGTGCTGACCATCGGGGTGCTCTATCTGGTGCCGCAGTTCCGCACCGCCGGCCTGGTACTCAGCGTGGTCAGCGGGACGCCCTACTGGGTGGGCGTGATCATCGCCGGGGCCGCGGTGAGCGCCACCCTGGCCCTGGGCGGGATGCGGGCGGCCACCTACGTCCAGGCGTTCCAGTTCGCGTTGAAGCTGGTGCTGTTCATCGTGCCCGCGCTGTGGCTGCTGGCGCAGGTCGGTCCGGACGTCCGGGAGCGGGCGCTGACGGCCGAGGAGTTCACCCGGTTCGACAGCGAGACCGCGGTGACCTTCCGGGTGGGGGCCACCCTGGACGTTCCCGAGGGGGTGCGGGTACGCACCCCGGACGGCGGCACGCGGACCGTCCCCCCGGGCGAGTGGACCGTGCCGGAGGACACGCGGGTCACCTTCGCCGCGGGCAGCCGCGCCCCCGAACCCGAGGGGGCGGCACCGCCGGGCGCGCCGGGCTGGGAACGGCCGCTGCTCGACCTCGACGACACCGGGCACCCGCTGCTGGCCACGCTCGCGGTGCTGATGGCGACGATGTTCGGCACGATGGGCCTGCCGCACGTCATCATGCGGTTCCACACCAGCCCGGACGGCACCGCCGCCCGGCGCACGGCCGCGTTGACCGTGGTGCTGCTGTCGGCGTTCTACCTCTTCCCCGGCATCTACGGCACGCTCGGCCACGTGCTCGTGCCGCACCTGTACCTGTCCGGGGCGACGGACAGCGCGGTGGTGGCGCTGCCCGCACAGGTCGACGACACCGTCGTCGGGACGGTGTTCACCGGGTTGCTGACCGCGGGGGCGTTCGCGGCGTTCCTGGCGACCTCGCTCGGGCTGCTGCTGGTGGTCGCCGGCGCGATCTCGCACGATCTGGTGCCCGGCGGGCTGCGGCAGTTGCGGGTCGCGGTGCTCGGGGCGGCGGCGGTCATGGTGCTGCTGGCCCTGCCGGCCCTCGGACTGGACGCCAGCACCCTGGTCGGCTGGGGTTTCACGGTCGCGGCCTCGACGTTCTGCCCACTGCTGGTGCTGGGGATCTGGTGGTCCCGGCTGACGGCGGCGGGCGCGGTCGCCGGGGTCGCCGTCGGGCTGGCGACCTCGTGCGGGGCCTTCCTGCTGGGCACCCTCGACGTCGCGCTGCCGGGTTGGCTCACCGTCCTGCTCGTGCAGCCCGCCCCGTGGTCGGTGCCGCTCGCCTTCGCGGTGATGGTGGTGGTGTCGCTGTTCGGCAGGCCGCCGCCGTGGGCGACGGCGGCGATGCTGCGGCTGCACCTGCACGAGCACCGCAGCTCCCCGTTCGCCGACCGCCGGGCCCTGGCACGTGACCTGGGCCACTCGTCGTGGTCGGCCCGCCGCTCGTCGGCCGTTCGTCGCATCACGCGCCGATTGGTCCGCTGACAATTACGACGTCTCGGACCTCCTCCCTACTGTGACGCGGCACGCACGGCGCACCGCGGACCGGTACGCCCCCACGGGCACCGGTCGGCGGGTGCGCCCACCGACGAGAGTGCGCCACTGACGAGGAGGTCAGGAGTGAGTACCACCGAGCCCTCGACGCATCCGCCGGGGCCGAGTTCCTGGGCCGAGGTGCACGGCAGCGCCGAGTTCCAGGACCTGCGGAAACGGCTGCGGAACTTCGTCTTCCCGATGACCGCGTTGTTCCTGGTCTGGTATCTGCTGTACGTGCTGTTGGCCGACTACGCGCACGGCTTCATGTCCGTCCGGGTCGTCGGCAACATCAACATCGGGTTGATCTTCGGGCTGCTGCAGTTCGTGTCCACCTTCGTGATCACGGGGCTGTACGTGCGCTACGCCAACCGCAGGCTCGACCCGGTCGCCGACAGCATCCGCAACGACGTCGAGGCGGCCGGGTTCGCCGACGGCGAGTCGGACACCGACGGTGACCAGACGGAAGGGAAGGCGTCGTCGTGAACCTGGCGCAGAGCATCGAAGGCAACAATCCGATCCTGAACATCACGATCTTCGCCCTGTTCGTGGTGGTGACCCTGGTCGTGGTGTTCCGCGCGTCCCGCAACACCAAGACCGCGTCCGACTACTACGCCGCCGGCCGGGCGTTCTCCGGGCCGCAGAACGGCACGGCCATCGCCGGGGACTACCTCTCGGCGGCGTCGTTCCTCGGTATCGCGGGCGCGATCGCCGTGTACGGCTACGACGGCTTCCTGTACTCGATCGGGTTCCTCGTGGCCTGGCTGGTGGCGTTGCTGCTGGTGGCGGAGCTGCTGCGGAACACCGGCAAGTTCACCATGGGCGACGTCCTGGCGTTCCGCATGCGGCAACGGCCGGTGCGGGCCGCGGCGGCCACCTCGACGATGGCCGTGTCGTTCTTCTACCTGCTGGCGCAGATGGCGGGCGCGGGCGCGTTGGTGTCGCTGCTGCTCGGCGTCGAGGGCGACGTCGGGCAGGGCCTCGTCATCGCGGTCGTCGGCGTCGTGATGATCATCTACGTGCTGGTCGGCGGGATGAAGGGCACCACCTGGGTGCAGATCATCAAGGCCGGGCTGCTGATCGCCGGGACGTTCGCGATGACGGTCTGGGTCTTCGGCAAGTACGGGTTCAACCTCTCCGAGCTGCTCGGCTCCGCCGCCGAAGCCTCCGGTGAGGGCGACACGCTGCTCAACCCGGGTGCCAAGTACGGCGTGGACAGCGCCACCCAGCTGGACTTCCTGTCCCTGGGCGTGGCCCTCGTGCTCGGCACGGCGGGCCTGCCGCACGTGCTGATGCGCTTCTACACCGTGCCCACGTCGAAGGACGCCCGGAAGTCGGTGGTGTGGGCCATCTCCCTGATCGGCCTGTTCTACCTGTTCACCCTGGTGCTGGGCTACGGCGCGGCGGCCATCGTCGGCACCGACACGATCAACAACGCCCCCGGCGGGGAGAACTCGGCGGCACCGCTGCTGGCCGAGGCGATCGGCGGACCGGTGCTGCTCGGCTTCATCGCCGCCGTCGCGTTCGCGACGATCCTGGCCGTGGTGGCGGGCCTGACCATCACCGCGTCGGCGTCGTTCGCGCACGACGTCTACGCCAACGTGATCAAGCGGGGCAAGGTCGACAGCAAGAACACCGAGGTGCGGGTCGCCCGCATCACCGCCTGCGTCATCGGCGCGGTGGCGATCCTCGGCGGGATCCTGGCCAAGGACCAGAACGTGGCGTTCCTGGTCGCCCTGGCGTTCGCCGTGGCGGCCTCGGCCAACCTGCCGACCATCCTGTACTCGCTGTTCTGGAAGCGGTTCAACACCTCGGGCGCGCTGTGGTCGATCTACGGCGGGCTGTCGGTGACGATCGTGCTCATCGTGTTCTCCCCGGCCGTGTCCGGTACGGAGAACTCGATGATCAGTGGCGCCGACTTCAGCTGGTTCCCGCTGCAGAACCCGGGGCTGGTGTCCATCCCGGTGTCGTTCTTCCTCGGCTGGCTCGGCACGGTGCTGTCCTCCGAGCACCTGGAGGACAAGCACAAGGAGATGGAGGTGCGCTCGCTCACCGGCGCGGGTGCGGAGAAGGCCTCGGCGCACTGAGGCCGGGCGCGACCGGCCCGTCCGGGCCGCCCCTGCCGGTACCCCGCCA
>NZ_KE387120.1:52141-59201 GCF_000430445.1 Saccharomonospora iraqiensis subsp. iraqiensis | reverse complement strand
CCGGACGGGCCACCACGGCCGGGCCGGAGGAGTCACTCCCTCCGGCCCGGCCGTTCGCGTGTCCGGAGTGTGCCCGCGGTGTCGGTGTCCCGCCCCCGCTCAGCCGGTCGCCTGGCGGTCCCGTGCCTCCCGCCGGCCCAACAGGCGGCTGCCCGGGGTGGCCGTCACCCCGTGGGCGACCACGGAGGAGCAGATGACCAGCGTCGCGACGGTGAAGACCAGTTCGTCGCCGGTCTCGCTGCGGGACAGCGCCGCGTAGTAGAGCGCGGCGACACCGATCGGACCGAACCACCCGAGGAACAGCGCCTCGGCCCGCCCGCGCACCGTCTCCATCGCCGGGGCCAGGGCCAGGAAGGCGGGCAGCCTGCGCAGCAGCAGCACGGCGACGACGAGCACCGCGGCACGCCAGCCGAGGTCCAGCCACTCCCGCCACGGCACCACCACCCCCAGCAGGATGAACACCGGCAGCAGGAAGAAGTCGTTGACCGCCTCCTGGACCCGCTCCTCGCTCTGGTCCTCCTCCTCGGGGATCACCCGCCGGAACACCAGACCGGACACGAAGACCGCCAGCAGGCCGTTGGCCTCGGCCACGTGGGTGGCGCCGAGCGCGGTCGCGGTCAGCGCCAGGCTGTAGACGAGGTGGGAGGTCTCGGCGACCGTCTCCCGGCGGTAGCCCCAGACCAGCAACCACCCCGCGACGTAACCCAGGGCGATCCCCAACAGCACGGCACCCCCGGTCTCCCACAGCACACTCCGCCATACCCACTCGGACAGCGCCGAGGCGGCGGGTCCCTCCAACATGAGCAGCGCGAGGAACACCAGCGGGTAGGCCAGGGCGTCGTTGGCCCCGGACTCGGCCGACAGGAAGTGCCGGAGCCGTTCGGGCAGCAGCCGTTGCGCGAGCCTGCCCTCCACGATCGTGCTCGCGATCACCGGGTCGGTCGGGGTGAGCACGGCACCGATCAGCAGGGCGAGCCAGATCGGCACCCCGAGCACCGCGAACACCAGCATCCCGCTGACCAGCCACATGAGCAGCATCACGGGTCCGAGCACGACCACCAGCGCGCGCCAGTGGGGACGCAGGTACCGCCGCGGCAACCGCAGGGCGATCCCCATGAGGGACACCGCCACCGTCAGTCGCGCGACCTCCTCGATCAGCGTGACCGGGTCGGCCCATCCGGACGGATCGAGCAGCCCGGAGACGGGGCCGAGCACGATCCCCAACAGCAGGGCCAGCAGTGGTCCGGACAGGAACGCGCGCTTGATCGGGTTGGACAGCAGGCCGATCAGCAGCACCGCGGCACCCATCACCGCCAGCGACAGGTTGAGGGGACTCACTCCACCACCCACGTCCGACGCCTCGACCGAGAGAAGGGTCCCCGGGAACCGGGCCCTCCCCCGCATCCTGCCACCGGGAGAACCGTGCCGCCGTCCGCGATCCGCTCAGCGGCGCCCGGATGCCGACGTCCGGGAAGGTGGACGCTCGTGGCCGAACGGCCCGCCCCCGCACGTCCGCGCGGCGACAGGCCCGAGCCCTGCGGTCGGGGTGACAGGATTTGAACCTGCGACCCTTCGCTCCCAAAGCGAATGCGCTACCAAACTGCGCTACACCCCGTCCTCACACCGACCCGGAGGGCGGTGTGCGACCACTCTAGCGGGTCGCGTTACACTGTTGTCGCGGCCGGGTGGTCCGGCCGTACGCGGGCGTAGCTCAATGGTAGAGCCCCAGTCTTCCAAACTGGTTACGCGGGTTCGATTCCCGTCGCCCGCTCCACAACGAGGTGCCCCCGGTCCCCCTCGGGCCGGGGGCACGGTTCTCCCTGACGCGCTCACTCCACCGGGCGGGTGGTCGCCATCGCCCGGTCGACCTCCCAGAACGCGCGCATCGACACGATCAGGCCGTCGCCGTCCACCCGGTAGACGAACACCCCGTCGGTGTCCACCCGGTAGCCGCCCGGCAGGTAGCTGGTGATGGTGCCGACGTTGGCCACCTCGTCCCCGGCCGCGTGGGAGTCGCGGAGGACGAAGTCGATCCGCTCGGTGCCGGCGATGGCGGCCTCCCAGAACGCCGCGATCGCCGCCCGTCCCCGGTGCCCCCGGCCGGCCTCGTCGAACATCGAGGGTCCGACCGGATCCTCCACGACGCCGTCCGGGTGGAACAGTGCGAGCCACGCCTCCTTGTCCTTGGCCGTGACGGCGTTCATCGACCGCCAGGCCGCCGTCCGGGCGGGTGGCTGGTCGATGGCGGTGTCCCAGCACACGGTGACGGTCACGGGGTCGTCCCTCCTGCCGGTTCCCCCGGCGCGTCCACGTCCGATGGCGGCTCGCCCAGTTCACCGATGATCTCGTCGGCGAACCGGCGGAGCGCGTCCTTCTTCTTCCCGAGCGGCGCGTCGAAACCGAGCCCCTCCAGCATCCACGGCACGGTGATCGCGTCGGTGACACCGACCTCGGCCTGCCTGCGGTAGCCGTCGAGGCCGAACTGGTCGACGCACACCGCCTGGATCTCGAACTCCTCGTCGGCGCGGCCGTACTCCGCGCGCAGCCTGCCCAGCCGCCCGATCGTCGTGCGCAGCTCGTCGAGCGTCATCATGGCCGAGGACCACCCGTCCCCCACCCGGGCCGCGCGCCGCAACGCCGGGGCGCTGTGCCCGCCGATGTAGAACGGGACGCGCCGCGCCGGGGCCGGGGCCATACTCAGCCTGCCGAAGTCGAAGAAGCGGCCGTGGTACTCCACCATGCCGCCGCCGAGGACGCGGCGCAGCACCTCGATCGCCTCGTCGACGCGCGCTCCCCGCTCGGCGTAGGGCGCGCCGCACCACTCGAACTCCTCGGGCGACCACCCGACCCCGAGACCGAGGCCGAACCGGTCGCCGGTCAGGTTGGCGACCGACCCCACCTGACGGGCCAGCAGCACCGGGTTGCGCGAGCCGAGTTTGAGCACCGAGGTGTAGAAGCGCAGACGGGTGGTGACCGCGCCCATCGACGCGGCCGCGATGAGCGGGTCGACCCACGGGCTGTTCTCGTCCCAGAACCGGCTGCCGTCCGGCGTGTACGGGTAGGACGCCGACGTCGTCTCCGAGTAGAACAGCGAGTCCGGCAGTGCCACGGCGGAGAAGCCGCACTCCTCCGCCGTCCGGGCCAGCTCGGCGAGCTGGTCGAGCGGGCTCAACGCCACTGACAGCGTGAACTTCATGCGGCCGAACTGTAACAAGTTCTACCTGTCCGGGCCAGGGTTGCGCCGGGCGGAGCGCACCGCAGCCGGGCGTGCACCCCTCGGCGCGGCCGTCGCCTCGATCTCCGCCCCACCCCATCGGGCGTGACGCGGATCACCGACGAACACGTGATGTGAGTCACTGAGTACGAACCGCGGAAATCAACGGGGAAGCACCGCACACGCTGCTCACCGGCACGACGCGGATTAAACCTCGAGTTGCGGAATCGTGTTCCGCGCCGACTCCGCACCATTGCCGGTTTCGCTTTCCGCGGCTTCGCCGTGTTTACCGTTCTGTGTCGTCGAAAACGGCGATATGTGTCCGAAGAGGAGATCCGTGAAAGCGTTCGACATCCAGGAGGAAGCTCGTGGCCACAACAGCATTGACCAGGTCGGTGGCGGTTCTGATGCTCACGGCGGGAACGCTGGTGGGCCTGGACGGAACGGGGTCGGCCATGATGGGCGGATCGGCGCCGGATTCCCCGCGGGGCGGCGGTGCACCCGCCGACACGGCGCCCCCGGCCGAGCCGGAGCCGCAGCCGCAGAAGGTCGAGGGGGAGCCCGCGGTGCCCGCCGGGCAGCGCATCGTCGAGATAGCGGGCCGGCAGGAGGGCAAACCCTACGTCTTCGGCGCCGAGGGACCCGCGCGGTTCGACTGTTCCGGCCTCGTCCAGTACGTGCACAGACAGGCGGGCATCGACCTCCCCCGGACGGCCGCCCAGCAGCGTGCGGCCGTCCCCACCGTGTCCCGTTCGGCCATGCGTCCGGGTGACCTGCTGTTCTTCCACAACGGTGGGCGCGTGTACCACGTCGGCATCTTCGCGGGGTCGAACGTGATGTGGGCGGCGCCGGAGCCGGGGGACGTCGTCCGCAGGCAGAGCATCTGGACCGACGCCTACACCGTGGGCCGGGCGTGGTGAGGCCGGCCGGGAACTTTTCGGATACCGTCCGCGTTGTCCGGTTCGACGAACCCACACAACCCGGGAGTTCCCATGGAAACCGCTGTCGTGGTGATCGTGCTCCTGCTGATCATCGTGGGCGGCACGCTGTACCTCGTCCGGTCCCAGGCACAGGCGAAGGCACAGAAGGTCGAGGACGCCAAGGCCGAGGCGCGGCGGTGGGTGGAGCGGCTCGGCGGGCAGGTGCTCAACCTCACCGGCACCGACGCGGCCTCCCAACAGGCGCTGGCCGACGCGAGTGAGCGCTACACGGCCGCGGGCTCCCAGATGGAGCAGGCCGAGACCGCCGAGCAGGCCCGGCTGGTCCGGGAGACGGCACTCGAGGGGCTCTACTACGTCCGCGCGGCCCGGACCGCCATGGGCATGGACCCCGGTCCCGAGCTGCCCGAGGACCGGGAGCGCGAGCGTGCGGGCAAGGTCACCGAGCACCGTGCCGTGGACGTCGAGGGCACACACTACGAGGCCTCGCCGGATCCGACCTCGAACACCCCGCACTACTACCCCGGTGGCCGCGTCGCGGGCCGCCCGGTGCCGCAGGGCTGGTACAGCGAGCCCTGGTGGAAGCCCGCCCTGGTCGGCGGCGCCTGGGGCCTGGGCTCCATGTTCCTGTTCAGTGCCATGTTCTCCGGCATGGCGGGCGTGCCGAGCGCGGAGGCCTGGGAGTCCGGCTACGACGCCGGCCAGGAGGACGCGATGGAGTCCGGCGACGCCGGGGACGGCGGCGACGCCGGTGGCGGTGACGACATGGGCGGCGGCGACATGGGCGGTGACATGGGTGGCGGTGACATGGGCGACATGGGCGGCGGATTCGACCTCGGGTTCTGACACCGCCGCCGGGGTCCGCGCACCGGATCCGGGCGTGGCCTAGTCACCGGGCTGGCAGGTCGGGCACCAGTACAGGTTCCGGCCTGCCAGTTCCGTGTGCGCCACGGGCGTGCCGCACACCAGGCACGGTTGTCCCGTGCGCCGGTAGACGTAGACCTCGCCACCGTGCCGGTCGTTGCGCGGGGCGCGGCCGGTCACCTCCGGCCGGTGTGCGTACTCGACGGTGTCGATCCGCCCGACCCGCACACCCTCGCGCATGAGCCGCCGCAGATCCGCCCACACCGCGTCCCACCGGGACCGCCCGAGTGAACGCCCGGGCAGCTGGGGCGCGATCCCCTGCCGGAACAGCACCTCCGCGCGGTAGACGTTGCCCACCCCCGCGACGACCGTCTGATCCATCAACAGCGCCGCCACCGACGTCCGCGACCGGTCCACCCGGGCGAATCCCCGGTCCGGCTCGGCGTCGTCCCGCAGCGGGTCGGGTCCCAGCCGGTCCTTGATCGCGTCCGCCTCCGCGGTGGTGAGCAGTTCGCACCGGTTCGGCCCGCGCAGGTCCGTCCCGTGTGTCCCGCCGAGCAGGCGCATCCGGACCTTTCCCACCGGCTCGTCCGCAGGAAGCGGGAACTCCGTGAACCCGCCGTACAGTCCGAGGTGGACGTGGACGGTCCCGTGTGGACCGTAGTGGTGGAACAGGTGCTTACCGTGCGCCTCGGTCGCGGTCATCGTGTGCCCGTCGAGCGCGGCCGCTTCGGCGGCGAAGCGGCCCTGTGGGCTGGACACCGCCACCGGTGCGCCGACATAGCGGCGGCGGTGCAGCAGCGCGAGGCGGTGGAGGGTGTGCCCCTCGGGCATCAGGCCCCCGGCAGCGCGGGGGGAACGCCGGTGCGCTCGAACTCGCTGATCTGGCCCACCCTGCGGGTGTGCCGCTCGTCGTCCGACGGCGGTGTGGCCAGGAACGCGTCCACGATCCGCGCCGCCTCCCCGGCGGAGTGCATCCGCGCGCCGATCCCGATCAGCTGGGCGTGGTTGTGCTCCCGCGTCAGGGTCGCGATCTCCTCGCTCCAGGCCAGGCCCGCCCGGGCCCCGGGGACCTTGTTCGCCGCGATCTGCTCGCCGTTGCCGGACCCGCCGACCACGACGCCGAGGCTGCCCTCGTCGGCCACCACCCGGCGGGCCGTCTCGACGCAGAACGCCGGGTAGTCGTCGGCGGCGTCGTAGACGTGTGGCCCGACGTCGGTCACCTCGTGCCCCTGCTCCCGCAGGTGGGTGACGAGATGGTTCTTCAGTTCGTAACCGGCATGGTCAGATCCCAGGTAGACACGCACAGCCTCCGAGTGTGCCATCGCGGTCCGCCCCGGCCGCAGGCACCCGCCGTGTCACACTCGACGGGAAACCGGGTGCCGCACCCGCGGCACGGCGCACACGGTCGGACACGGCGGGAGGCGGGGTGGACGGCTGGTCCGAGGTCGGCGACGGGGTGTTCGTCGGCCGTTACCGGGAGTGGGACCTCACGGTCGGGCTCGTGCTCGGCGACACGGGATGCCTGGTCGTGGACACCCGCGCGGACCGCGCGCAGGGCGCGGAACTGGCCTCCGCCGTGCGGGCGGTGACCCCGCTGCCGTGGACGGTGCTGCTCACCCACCACCACTTCGACCACTGTCTCGGCCTGCCCGCGTTCCTGCCCTGCCCGGTGTGGGCGCACGAACGGTGTGCGGCGCACCTGCGCGCACCCGGCGGGGACGTGGCGGTGCCCGACCACACGCTGACCGGGCACGCCGCGGTCGACCTCGGCGGACGGTGGGTGCGACTGCACCACCCGGGTCCGGCGCACACGGACAACGACGTGCTGGCGCAGGTCCCCGACGCGGGCGTCGTCTTCGCCGGGGATCTCGTCGAGCACGTGCCCGGCGGGTCGTTCAGCGCCGAGTCGTTCGAGGACGTCACCCACCTGGCGCAGTGGCCGACGGCGTTGGACGCGCTGCGCGCGCTCGCGCCGCGCGTCGTGGTGCCCGGCCACGGCGACCCGGTCGGCCCGGACTTCGTCGCGGCCGCGCGGGACGAG
>NZ_KE387120.1:41338-52041 GCF_000430445.1 Saccharomonospora iraqiensis subsp. iraqiensis | reverse complement strand
CGGGGGCGCCTCCGGCCGCGACGGGCACGGTGTCGCCTCCGGCCGCGATGGGCACGGGGTCGTCTCTGGCGCCGGCCCGGACGGATCCCGGACCGGGACGCCGCGGGGGCCGGGTTGTCGGTCAGGCACTCGACCACCTCCACGGTGCAGCCTGCTCGAGTACCAGTCGACCACACACGGCACCCGGAACGCACGCGTGTTCTGGACGGAGTCGGCCCCGAGTACGGTTGCCCGGGGTACACACGACCGTCCGCGACACCGGAAATCACCCGATCGGGTCGTGTTCCCCGACCCTGCCGAGAAGAGCCCCGGCGAACGACAGGCCCACACCGGAGGAAGGAGTACCCGGGACGTGACACAGTTTCCGACCCAGCCACCCGCGTGCGTCGAGGAGTCGGCGGGGTCCTGGTGCGCCCAGGTGTGGCGGGCCACGGGCAACGAGTGGCTGGCGACCTCGGCGGACTGGCTCGTGGCGAAACCGCTGCGCATCTCCCTGATCGTCCTCGGGGCCGTGCTGATCCGGCTGATCGTGCGCAGGATCATCGACCGGCTGACCCGGACCGAGGACACCAACGGCAACGGCAGGCTCCCCGCGCTGCTGAAGCCGATGCGCGAGCACGCCCCCGAGGTGCTCGGACCGGTGGTGCTGGAACGGCGACGGCAGCGGGCCCGCACCATCGGGTCGGTGCTGAAGTCGTTGACCAGCTTCGTGGTGTTCGGTCTGGCGTTCGTGCTGGTCCTGGGTGAGCTCGGGATCAACCTGGCACCCATCCTGGCCTCGGCGGGGATCGTCGGCGTCGCCGTCGGTTTCGGTGCGCAGAATCTCGTGCGCGACTTCCTCTCCGGGATCTTCATGATGTTGGAGGACCAGTACGGCGTCGGCGACGTCGTCGACGTCGGGGAGGCCGTCGGCACGATCGAGTCGGTGGGACTGCGGATCACGACGCTGCGCGACCTGAACGGGACGGTGTGGTACGTCCGCAACGGCGAGGTGCTCCGGGTCGGCAACTTCAGCCAGGGCTATGCCGTCGCCCTGGTGGACATCCCGGTCGGGTACAACGTCGACGTGCCCAAGACCACCGAGCTCCTGCAGCAGGTGGCCGAGCAGGCCTCGGCGCGGGAGCCGATCGCGCCGGACGTGATGGAGCCGCCCGAGGTCCTCGGCGTCGAGACCGTCACCGCCGAGGGCATCCAGTTCCGGGTGACGATGAAGGTGCGCCCCGGCAGGCAGTGGGCCGTGCAGCGGGCGCTGCGCGCGGAGATCATGCGTGCCCTGGAGCGGGAGGGCGTCGAACCGCCGTTGGGTCGGTTCTTCACCTCGGCACAGGCGCGCAACGGGGAGACCGGCACGGTCTGAGCCCGCGGCCGGACGGCGGAACCGACCCGGCCGGGACCACCGGCCCGCACGGCAGAATGGAGGCGTGGCTGACGTGAGCAGTGCCCCGACACCGGACCCCGGGACCTTCTACGACGCCGTGGGCGGCGAGGAGACGTTCCGCAGGATCGTCGCCCGGTTCTACGCCGAGGTGGCCGAGGACGAGGTCCTGCGTCCGCTGTATCCGGAACAGGACCTGGGCCCCGCCGAGGAACGGCTCCGGCTGTTCCTCATGCAGTACTGGGGCGGCCCGCACACCTACTCCGACCGGCGCGGCCACCCGCGCCTGCGGATGCGGCACATGCCGTTCAAGATCGGGCCGATCGAGCGGGACGCCTGGCTGCGGGCGATGCGGATCGCCGTGGACGAGTCCGGGATCGAGGAGCCCTACCGTTCCCAGCTCTGGCAGTACCTGGAGATGGCGGCGCACTCGCTGATGAACAGCTTCGAGTGACACGGGAACGGGCCCGCCACCCACCCCGACGGGGAGAGTGGCGGGCCCGGCCCGTTCCCGGCGTGCGCCGGATCAGCGCCCGGGGGCCCTCAGTAGGAGGGCTGGGTCTGGGCGTTGAACTCGTCGAAGTGCACCGCGTTGGCCGGGGCGGTCCGCGGGTCGCGGATCGTCAGCACGTCGAGGCCCTTCTGGATGTCCGACGAGTAGATGTGGCCGTTGTAGTAGTACGCCGACCACGGCCCACCGATCATCAGGTTCTCGTCCGAGAGCGGGCCACGCTCCCAGTAGCCGATCTCGGTCGGGTTGTCCGAGTCGGTGAAGTCCCACACCGACACGCCGCCCTGGTACCAGGCCTGCACCAGGATGTCGCGGCCCGGCACGGGGATCAGCGACCCGTTGTGCGCCACGCAGTTCTCCGTGTCCGCCTGGTGCCGCGGGATCTTGTAGTAGCTGCGGAACTCCAGCGCGCGGTCGTCACCGCGGCCGGTCAGGTCGTAGATGCCGTTGGCGCCGCGCTCGGGACCGACGTCGGCGTTGCAGGTGGCCATCCCGCCACCGCCCAGCTCGTCGGTGAACACGACCTTGCTGCCGTCGTTGTTGAACGTGGCGCTGTGCCAGAACGCGAAGTTCTCGTTGTCCTGCACCCGGTCGATCACCCGCGGGTTCATCCGGTCGCTGATGTCCATCAGCAGCCCGTCACCCATGCAGGCGCCGGCCATCAGGTCCTTCTCCGGGTAGGCGGTCAGGTCGTGGCACCCGGTGGTCGCGCGGGTGTAGCCGTTGCCCGGGTTACCGCCGTCCGGGAACAGCACCGGCTCGGACACCAGCTCGGCGTTCTCCGGAGTGTCCACCGGAACCTCGACGAGCGAGATCTTGTCGTGCGGCGGCTGACAGTTCGGCAGCTCGGGCGCGGGCGAGTACGACGACACGTACAGCAGCACGGAGTCGCGCTCGGGCGCGGGCACCATGGTGTGGGTGTGTGAGCCGCAGTCGGTGCGCACCGCCGAGACGTACTCGGGCGAGGTCAGGTCGCTGATGTCGAAGACCTTGATGCCCTCCCACGAGCCCGCGTCCGCCGCCGAGGCCGGTTCGCTGGAGCAGGAGGCGTCCGACCGGGCGTAGTCGGTGCTCAGGAACAGCAGGTCACCGGAGACGGACACGTCGTTCTGCCCGCCCGGGCACAGCACCTGGCTCACGATGCGCGGCTTGTGCGGCTTGCTCACGTCGTAGACGACGAACCCGTCGTAGTTGCCGACGATCGCGTGGTCGTCGGTGAAGGCGATGTCGGTCCCGTAGGCACTCTGCGTATCGAACGGCGCCTGCTTCGGGATGTTGGCCCGCTGTTGCATGTTCTTGCTGTGCACGACCTCGTCGACATCGGGGATGTCGTCCTGCGCCACGGCCGCGGGGGCGCCGACCCCCGCGAAGGCCAGCGCCGTCACCCCGGCGACGATCGTGCCGAACCGTCCACGTCCGCGTGTTCTCACTGCGACGCACTCCTTCCCACCGCTGTTCGGCGAGAGGCAATTGTCGGTGCGGCCGATCACCGGGCGAAAGCGACGAACGGAGGGTTCTTCGCAGGGAAACCGGCGTGGATCTTGACGCGGGCTCCCGCCCGGCGGTTCGCTGACCCGCATGCGAGGTGCTTCGAAAGCGGGGATGCCGTTGCTGGCCGTCGCCGTGGCGGTCGGACTGGCCGGGTGTACGGGCGATGCGGGGACCGGTGCGGACGCCGGAGGCACCGCGCCCGGCGTGATCGTGCCGGGCGGCCCGGGGGAATCCGCGCGGACGGTGGAGCCCGGCAACGCGACCGGACAGCGCCGGCAGGTCGAGGTCACCGAGGCCGACATCCGTTACATGCGCATGATGATCCCGCATCACGAGCAGGCGGTGACGATGACCGACGTGGTGCCCGACCGGGTCCACGACGACGGGGTCGCGTCCCTGGCCGAGCGGATCTCGGTCGCCCAGGCCGGGGAGATCGACGCCATGCGGGCCTGGCTGGACCGCAACGCCCCCGGCGGCGCCGACGGCGGTGACGGACAGGGCCACGCGCACGGACGGATGCCGGGCATGGCCACGCCGGAGCAGCTCGACGCCCTGCGCGCCGCGGAGGGGGCGGAGTTCGACCGGCTGTTCCTCGAACTCATGATCACCCATCACGAGGGTGCGCTGACCATGGCGGAGAACTACCTGCCGGACGGGGTGGAGCCGAACGCGCTGCACATGGCGCAGGAAGTGATCACCACCCAGACCGCCGAGATCGAGACCATGAACGGGATGCTCGACGGATGACCGGTGGCCGTGGCCGGCTCAGACCAGCAGCGGCAGCAGGGCGTGCCTGCGGCGCAGCACCGCGCCGTAGCGGGCGTCCAGCCGCAACCACCCGCCGGTGGCCGAGACCCGCACCACGTCGTCGGTGAGCGAGGAGTCCACGAACCCCATCCCGGACAGCGCGAACAGGCACCGCATCGGCACCCCCACCTCGAGGTCCGCACCGGACACCGTGAGCACGGTCTGGTCCATCAACGACGCGGGCGGGGTGCCCTGGGGCCCCACGTTCTCCCGGGCGAGCGTCACACCGCGGTCGGCCAGCTCGGCGACGACGCCCACCGGGAGGTCGTCCACCGCCTTCCAGTCGGCGCCCCCGTGGGTCGGCAGTTCCGACCGCCAGAGCAGGTCCCGCGACGGCCCGGGGTCCATCGACGCACCGGGGGTGACGGTCAGCGCGGCGAGCAGTTCGTTGCCGGAGACGCTGATGTCGCCGGGTTCCACCGCACCGGCGACGGCCCGGGTGACGAGCACCTCGAACGGCGTCGACACCCAGGCCTCCAGCACATCCGCCGTGCGCATCCGCAGCCGCACGACGGCCTGCCCGTCGAGCCGCACCGCCCGCGCGACGAACGCGGCGAGGCTGTCCCGGTCCGCGGGGTCGGCGATACGCAGTTCGGTCACGCTGGGTTCTCCTCGACGGGCTCCGTCACGCTGGTTGTCCGCTCGGGATGTACTCGGCCAGGAACGCCCGCTCGGTGGGAGTGAGCCGCCGCGGCCGGTTGTTGCCCACATCGTACGGAGCGAGCACGGTCGTGGCGGTCGCGGCCACGGGGTCGCTCTCGCCCGGCCCGGTGTGCACCGTGTATCCCAGCGTGAACGAGGCGTTGCGCAGCTCGGTGAGCACCATCCCCACCCGGACGTCCCGGCCGTCGACGACGATCGGCGTGCGGTAGTCCACCGACAGCCGCACCACGACGATGCCGCGGGCGAACTCCCCCAGGGCGGGGCCGTCCGCGCCGGAGCCGGAACCGTCCCCGCCGTCGTCCCGGGTCCCGGCACCGGCACCGCCGCCGAACAGCAGCGGCACCCGCGCCTCCTCCAGCACCGTCACGAGCCGGGCGTGGTTGACGTGCCCGAAGGCGTCCATGTCCGACCACCGCGGACGCACGTGGGCCACGTACTCACCCATACCGACTCCTCCCCCGGCACGCACCGGCGCACACCGGAACCCACCGGCGTGCGCGTTCTCAGCGCACCGTACCCCGGATCTGCCGCGCGGCCACCGAGAGTGTGGCGAGATCGATCCGGCCCGACCGTTCGATCTCGTCGAGGGTGACCCGGGCCCGGGCCAGCCGGGAGGAGTTGGCCTGTTCCCACTGCGCGATCCGGTCGGCGGCGCTGTCGCCGGGTTCGCTCTGCCGCAGCGCGTCCAGCGTGATGGCCCGCAGGGAGGAGTACAGGTCGTCCCGCAGCGCGAGCCGGGCGAGGGCGTGCCAGCGGTTGCCCCTCTCCAGCTCGTTCACCGAGCGCAGCATCCGGTCCATGCCGAGGTGGTCGGACACCGCGTAGTACAGCTCGGCGGTCTCGGCGAGACCACGCTGGTCGGTGGGCCCGCCCTGCTGCTCCGCCAGTTCCGCCACCTCGGCGATGTCCAGCAGGGAGTAGCTGGGCAGCAACAGCGACACGCGCCGGGCGAGCCCGTCCGGAACCCCCTGCGCGGTGAGGGCGTCGGTCTCCCGGCGGACCACCTCGGCGTCCTCGCCGCGCAGCAGGTCGCCCAGCACGGGTGCGAGCCCGGTCACGGCATCGGTGAAGCGGTGCCGCTCCGCGGCGACCGCGAGTGGCTGCGGCCGGTTGGTGAGGAACCACCGCGCCGCCCGGTCGAGCAGCCGCCGGGTCTGCAGCACCATCGCGTCGGTGGTGTCGGTGGGCACGACGTTGTCCAGCTCGGCGATCGCGGCCCACACCGTGTGCAGGTCGTACACGCCGGTGACCACGGAGTACGCCCGCACCGCGTCGGTGGCGGTGGCGTTGAGCTCCTCGGCCAGGCGGAACGCGTAGGAGATCCCCGCACCGTCGACGACCTCGTTGACCAGCAGCGTCGTGGTGATCTGCCGCCGCAGCGGGTGCCTGCCGAGCGCCGTGCCGTAGTCCCGGCGCAGCGGCTCGGGGAAGTACTCCGGCAGCCTGCCCGCGAACACCTCGGCGTCCGGCAGGTCCCCGGCGAGCAGCTCGTCGTTGAGGTCGAGCTTGACGTGCGCGAGCAGGGTGGCCAGCTCCGGGGAGGACAATCCCTCCCCGGCGTTCTCCAGTTCGGTGAACCCGGCGTCGTCGGGCAGGGCCTCCAGCTCGCGGTCGAGCGCGCCCTTGGCCTCCAGCGCCGCGATCTGCCTGCGGTGCACCGAGAGCATGGGTGCCGCGTGCGACCGGCCGACCCCGAGCACGGTGTTCTGCCGGTAGTTGTCGGCCAGGACCAGGTCGCCGACCTCGTCGGTCATGCTCTCCAGCAGCTCGTTGCGCGCCTCGGTGTCCAGGTCCCCGCCCGCGACGAGCTCGTCCAGCATGATCTTGATGTTGACCTCGTGATCGGAGCAGTCCACCCCGGCCGAGTTGTCCAGCGCGTCCGTGTTGATCTTGCCGCCGGCCCGGGCGTACTCGATGCGGCCCCGTTGGGTGAGGCCGAGGTTGCCGCCCTCCCCCACGACGCGGGTGCGCAGCTGCCCGCCGTCGACGCGGACCGCGTCGTTGGCCTTGTCGCCCACATCGGCGTGGGTCTCGGTCTCCGCCTTGACGTAGGTCCCGATCCCGCCGTTCCACAGCAGATCCACCGGGGCGAGCAGGATGGCCCGCACCAGTTCCGCCGGGGACATGCTGGTGACGTCCGCGTCGAGGCCCAGCGCCCGCCGCACCTGCGGGGTGACCGGCACGCTCTTCGCGCTGCGGGGGTAGATCCCGCCGCCCTCGCTGAGGACGGAGCGGTCGTAGTCGTCCCAGGACGACCGGGGCAGCCGGAACAGCCGTGCGCGTTCGGCGTACGACGCGTCCGGGTCCGGGTCCGGGTCGAGGAACACGTGCAGGTGGTTGAAGGCGGCCACCAGACGGATGCGGTCGGACAGCAGCATGCCGTTGCCGAAGACGTCCCCCGCCATGTCCCCGATGCCCACCACGGTGAACTCGTCGCGCCGCGTGTCCAGGCCGAGCTCGCGGAAGTGCCGCTTGACGCTCTCCCACGCACCCCGCGCGGTGATGCCCATCTCCTTGTGGTCGTACCCCCGGGAGCCGCCGGAGGCGAACGCGTCCCCGAGCCAGAACCCGTAGTCGGTCGCCACCTCGTTGGCGATGTCGGAGAACGTGGCCGTCCCCTTGTCGGCGGCCACGACCAGGTAGTTGTCGTCGCCGTCGTGGCGGACCACGTCCCGTGCCGGGACGGTGACACCGTCGACGAGATTGTCCGTGAGGTCCAGCAGCCCGGAGATGAACATCCGGTAGCAGGCCACGCCCTCCCGGTGGTGCCGTTCCCGGTCGGTGCCCGGGTCGCCGGTGGGCGCGGGCGGGTTCTTCACCACGAATCCGCCCTTGGCGCCGACCGGCACGATCACCGCGTTCTTCACCGCTTGCGCCTTGACCAGACCGAGGACCTCGGTGCGGAAGTCCTCCCGGCGGTCCGACCACCGCAGCCCACCCCGGGCGACCGCGCCGAACCGCAGATGCACACCCTCCACCCGGGGGGAACACACGAAGATCTCGTACGCCGGGCGCGGCTCCGGCAGGTCGGGGACCTGCTGCGGGTCGAGCTTGAGCGCGAGGTAGGGCCGCGGCGTGCCGTCGGCGTCGGTCACCCAGTGGTTGGTGCGCAGCGTCGCCACGATCACCGAGAGCAGCCTGCGCAGGATGCGGTCGGTGTCCAGGCTCGTCACCGCGTCGATCATGGTGCCGAGCTCGGCGACCCGGGTCTCGGTCTCCACCTCCCGGGTGTCCGCGTCACCCGCCGGGTCCAGCCGGAGCTCGAACAGCCGCACCAGTGCCGTGGTGATGTCGGTGTGGGTCAGCACGGCGCTCTCGATGTAGGCCTGCGAGTACGGCGTCCCGGCCTGCCGCAGGTACCGGGAGTACGCCCGGAGCACGGCGACCTGCCGCCAGGTCAGTCCGGCCCGCAGCACCAGGGCGTTCAGCCCGTCGCTCTCGGCGTGCCCGTGCCACACCGCGGCGAAGGCGGCCTGGAACCGCTCGCGGAGATCGTTCTCGGCCCACTCGTCGAGCTCGTCCAGCAACCGGGGTTCGATCCGCAGGCCGAAGTCGTAGATCCAGCAGCGGGTCCCGTCGGCGGTCTGCACCTCGTACGGGCGCTGGTCGATCACCTCGACCCCCATGTGCTGCAACATCGGCAGCAGCGCCGACAGGGTGACGCCCTCCCGCAGGTACAGCGTGAACCGGCGCTGTCCGGCGAGGGCGTCCGGGGGCACGTAGAACGCCATCGCCAGGTCGTCGGGCCCGCTCAGCCCCTCGAGCCGGCGCAGGTCGGCCAGTGCGGTGTCGGCCGGAAAGTCCTCCTTGTACGCCTCGGGGAACGCGGAGGCGTACCGCTGACCCAGTTCGGTGGCCGACTCCTCACCGGCGAGGGTGACGGCCTTGCCGTCCGCGGCGCGCGTCCTGCGCTCGGCGAGGATCGCCTCGACCATCGAGTCGTCCCAGGTACGCACCGCCTCGTTGAGGCGTTCCTGGATGTGCAGGGTGTCCGGTTCGGACGCGGTTCCCGGAGCCGTGTACACCGTGAAGTGGATCTGGGCGAGCAACGTCTCGCCGAGGCGGGTGCTGTACTCGAGCCCGGTCCCCTCCAGCTCGTCGAGCAGCACGTCCTGCATCGCCAGGCGCGAGCGGGTGGTGTAGCGGTCGCGCGGCAGGAACACCAGGCAGGAGAAGAACCGTCCGTACGGATCGGTGCGCAGGAACAGCCGCAGCCGCCGGTCCGCCAGCGTGATCGCCCCGGTGGCCGTGGCGTAGAGCGACTCGGAGTCGGCCGAGAGCAGGTCGGCCAACGGCCAGTTCTGGAGGACCTCCAGCATCCGCGCGCCCGAGTAGGACTCCAGCGGGAAACCCGCCCGGTGGATGACCTCCCGCACCCGGTGGTTGATCACCGGGATGTCCAGGACGTCCTCGTGCAGCGCCGAGGAGGTGAACATGCCGAGGAACCGGTGCTCCCCGGTGACCCGGCCGGTGTCGTCGAAGGTGCGCACGCCCACGTAGTACGGATGCACCGGACGGTGCACCGTGGACTGCGCGCTGGCGTGGGTGAGCACGAGCAGCGTCGCCGACGACACGGCGGACGCCGCCTCCGGCCCGCGGGTCAGGGCCCGCGCGGTGTCGCTGTCCTGGCGCAGCACGCCCAGGCCGGAGGCCAGCGCGGGACGCAGCACGGCCCCGTCCGACTCCGGGTCGGAGACCACCTCGTAGTGCCGGTAGCCGAGGAAGGTGAAGTGCCCCGCCGCCAGCCACGTCAGCAGATCCGCGGCCTCGTCGACGTCCCCGGCCGGCAGCGGGGGTGGGCACTCCCGCAGGCTCCCGGCCACGGTTTGGGCCTGCCGGGTCATCTTCTCGGCGTCCTCGACCACCTCGCGGACGTCACCGAGCACCCGGATCAGCGCGTTCTCCAGGTCGCGGGTCCGGGACGGGTCACTGACCGGGTCGATCTCGAGGTACATGAAGGACTCGACCATCGCGCCCGGGGGCGGGTCGGCGACGTCGGCCTTCGGGTGCACCTGGCGCAACGCACCGGTGACGTCCCTGCTCACCACCACGATCGGATGCAGGATGCGCTGCACCTGCACCCCGCTGCGGGACAACTCGGCGGCCACCGAGTCGACCAGGTACGGCATGTCGTCGGTCACGATCTGGACGACCGTGGCCTCGCGCGTCCACCCCGCACCCACCGCGCCGGGGTTGAACAGCCGGACCACCGGACGGCCCGGCACGCGTTGGCCGGCCAGGTCGAGATGCGCCCGGACCGCACCCACGATCTCGCCGGGATCGTCGGAGAGGACCTCCTCGGCGGGCACGAGCCGGTAGTACAGCCGGATCAGGTCGGCGATGTCCGGCGCCTGCGCGGCGGCGGCCTCGACCAGCTGGTCGCGGAGATGGTCCGGGTTGCGGGGTGCCGACGGGGACGTCGAGCGGGTCGGCGGTGCCGCCGTCACGATCGTCCGCTGTGTGCTACCGGTTCGTGCCGGCACCCCGGCCGGGCTCCTGTCAGACAACGCCATTCTCCACAGTCCTCGCGTGACCACACTGTCGTGAGCGATACGGGCCACTCTGCCACGACCGTGGACGGCGCGGGGGCGTGGGCGTCACCCTTCGCCGCGGTGTCTCCCGTTCACCCCGGAGTGGTGATCCCGGTCGTCGTCCACACCGAGCTGCTTGACCAGCGCCGAGGCGCTGGAAGTCCCGGCCTGGTGCTCGGCCAGCGCACGGGCGAGCAGCTCCGCGAGACCCGCATCGGCGGGCGGATCATCCCGGGGCGCCTCCGGTCCGGTGTCCCCGGCACGGGAACGGGGGGCCTCGCCGGGCGGCGGACCGTCCGACGGCACCGCCGACAACGTCACCGTC
>NZ_KE387120.1:38089-41238 GCF_000430445.1 Saccharomonospora iraqiensis subsp. iraqiensis | reverse complement strand
GCCTGCCCCGACCGCGGCCCCCGCCGTGGGCAGCACCTCCCGCCCCGACGGCCCACGGCGGCCCCCCGCCCGACCTGGCCGACCTGTGCTCTCACTCACCTTCGGTGGGCATTTGGTCGCCAGGCCGGGTGAGGGGTGAAACGATCCGCCGGTATCGGACGATCAGACACATAGCGGCGACTAGGCTGTGGTCGAAGGCCGACCGCACACGGTCGCCGCCGGGCCCTCGTAGCTCAGCTGGATAGAGCAAGAGCCTTCTAATCTCTAGGTCGCAGGTTCGAGTCCTGCCGGGGGCACAGAACACCAGCGCACAGGCTCGGACCACCCGAGGACGTCACGCCCGGGACACGCGGAGGCGAGGCCGGACACGACTCTCGCGGTGTCGGCCGGGGGCACCCCTGCGACACCCCTCACCGCCCGGTCCCGCTCACCCTCCACTGTCCGCAGGCCCGCGTGTACCGACGGGGCACTCGGCAGGTCACCCCCGGTCGCGCGGCCCGCCCCACCGTTCGGCAACGAAACGGCCACACCAGCTGACGGTGATCGAATGGGACATCAGCCGCATGGCCCGCGCGACGTCGGTCGCGCGGGCCATGCACCCCTCCCGGGCCGGAATCGGCGGACAACGAAATGGACACGATGCCGACCCGGCCCCCGGAGACCGGGTAACACAGAGCGACGCAACTTCGCCTGACGAGGCGGCACCCGAACGAAGGAGACTCACCGCATGTCCGCACCCGATCCGAACGCATCCTTTCCCGGGCCCCCGGCTCCGCCCGCGCCCGAGACCCAGCCCGGTCAGGCGGCCCAGCACCTCCCGGAACAGGCCGCGCAGCAGCCGGTGGCGAACGGAATCGCGATGAAGAACCGGCATCCGGTCACCGTCTGGCTGCTGTGGCCGCTGATCACGTTCGGGATCTACCACCTGGTGTGGTACTTCAAGATCCACAAGGAGATGGCGGAGTTCGACCGGCGCCGCTCCGTCCCCACCGTCGGGCCCATGCTCGTCCTCCTGCTGTTGTCCTGGACGGTCATCGCGCCCCTGGTCAGCTACTACAACTGCGGCAACCGGATCCGGAACGCGCAGCGCGCCGCAGGCATGCAGGTCACCTGCTCGCCGGTCGTCGGTCTGCTGCTGATGTTCGTGTTCGGTCTCGGGATCCTGTACTACCAGGTGGAGCTGAACAAGATCACCGACGCCTACCAGGCACCCGCGGGTCAGCAGATCCCGCTGTGGGTCTGACCCGCACCACGGATTCCCGCGAGGGTCCCCGGCACTGCAGGTACTTCCGGGGATCCTCGCGGCAACCCTGCACGGCTCACTCAGCAGTCTCCTGTCGAGCAGGACGCTCACAGTTCCGCCGTCCGCAGACCGAACGTCACCGGCGGTGGATCGACATCCGAGTCGTCGTCCTCCATAGCAAGCCGGTCAGCGAGATCGTACTCCCGCCCGATCAGGCGAACGAAGGCCTCGAACGACATCAGCACGTGGGACGGCTGATCCCGGTCGGTGATGACCAACGGGCCCTCCGACGCGGCACGCTTGGCAGCGCTGACATCCTTATTGAACTCGCATGCGGTGACTGTCGACTTCACAGCACCTCCGAAGTAGGTACGTACCTTCATTGCCTGGCCGACGATTTCCGGCAAAGTCGGCACCGCGCCGGAGCCCTGACTTCCTTGTCGAGTCGCCCAGCCCCTGCCCTGCCCGGGCAGGCCTTCGCAGGCCGCCTACGGCCAACGGCAACGGCACTGTACGCACATCTCCCCATTGCCATCCGTGGCGCTCGCGGCTCATCTGATTGGTAGTCCCCGATAATCACGCGACGATCCGATCGCCTACAGGGAGGTAACACGGAGCCACGGAGCTCCGCCCGGCCGAAGCAGTACAGAAGGAGCGTCACCGTCATGCCAGCGCACGATCCGAACGCAGGCGAACACGAGTCCGCAGCCCCGCAACAGCCCTCGCACCCCGTTCACGCGACCCAACACCAGTCGGGCCACCCCGCACAGCAGCCGGTCGCGCACGGTATCGCGATGAAACAGCGACACCCGGTAACCGTATGGTTGCTGTGGCCGCTCATCACGCTCGGGGTCTACCACCTGGTGTGGTACTTCAAGATCCACAAGGAGATGGCGGAGTTCGACCGGCGCCGCGCCGTCCCCATCGTCGGGCCCATGCTCGTTCTGTTGTTGTTGTCCTGGACGGTCATCGCGCCCCTGATCAGTTACTACAACTGTGGAGACCGGATCCGGAACGCGCAGCGCGCCGCCGGGATGCAGGTCACCTGCACGCCGGTCATCGGCTTGCTACTGATGTTCGTATTCGGTCTCGGGACCCTGTACTACCAGCTCGAACTGAACAAGATCACCGACGCCTACCAGGCCCCTGCGGGGCAACAGATCCCGCTGTGGGTCTGACCGTTCCCACCGGATGCCGCTGGTCTCCGGTCCGCGATGTCCGGGGTGGCCGGTTAGCAGGCGAGCTTGCCCCGAGTTCCCGAGCATCCGTGGCTTCATTCGGGGGCACCCGGCCTGCCGGGCAGCCGTCCGACCAACATGCCCGCCCGCTATTCGGGTGTCAGCCTCTCCCCCCTCTCCCCCGTGCATTCACCAGGCCCTCGTCCCGCAGCGCCCGCACCGGTCCTGCGGCCGGTCGGCCACTCCCGGTTCGTTCGAGGACTCGGCCGGTGCGGTCGGTATGGAGAACCATCTCGTCAGCGACGGGCGGACGGTGCCGTGGGACTCGTGTTCGGTCGTCGGCACCCAAAAGGCCCGCACTCTCCTTCGACAACCGGGCTCTCGCCACCGTGCGAATCTCGCCCGGTCCGTTCCCCGGGAACGACTGAACACCCGCCCCGACCGGTACGCCGTGCCGTGGTCACCCGGGCAGCAGGACGATCCGGCCCCGCACGTGCCCCGCCTCCAGGGTGCGGTGGGCGGAGGCGGCATCGGACAACGGGAACGTCCGCGCGACGCGCGTGTGGAGCTCGCCTTCGGCGGCGAGGACGGCCAGCTCGGCCAGGACCGCGGCGGAGCGTTCCGGCCGTAACCGCCGGACACCGTGCCGTCGGGCCGCCTCCGCGTCGGCCAGGGTGGCGACCCGGCTCCGGTCGGCGGCCAGTGCCACCGACACGGCGACCGCCTCG
>NZ_KE387120.1:32711-37989 GCF_000430445.1 Saccharomonospora iraqiensis subsp. iraqiensis | reverse complement strand
GACGCCACCGGGTGCGACGCGCGCGCGGACGTGCTCGCCTTCACCCGCGGCGACGGGTTCGTCTGCACGGTGAATTTCGGGGACGCGCCGGTCACCCTGCCCCGGCCGGGCGAGCCGCTGCTGGCCAGCCACCCGGGCGGGTTCGGGGACGGTGGTGACCCGGACACGGCCGGTCGGGAGAATGGGGACGGGGTCGTGACGCTGCCCCCGAACAGTGCGGTGTGGTGGAGCGGAGACACGCATGGCTGACCGGACACTCGACGGTGTGCGCCTCGCCGACGTCGCCGCGCAGGCGGGCGTCAGCGAGGCCACCGTGAGCCGGGTGCTCAACGGCAAACAGGGGGTGGCGGCGGGCACCCGGCAGGCCGTGCTGACCGCGATGGACCAGCTCGGCTACGAACGTCCGGCACGACGGCGCAGCGCGGGCCTGATCGGGCTGATCATCCCGGAGCTGGACAACCCGATCTTCCCGGCGTTCGCCCAGGTCATCGACCGCACCCTCACCATGCGCGGCTACACCTCGGTGCTGTGCACGCAGAGCCCGGGCGGGGCGACCGAGGACGAGTTCGTCGAGGCCCTGACCGACCGCGGCGTGTCCGGCATCGTGTTCGTGTCGGGCCTGCACGCCGACACCACCGCCCGGCACGACCGCTACACCCGGCTGATCGAGGCCGGGGTTCCGGTGGTGTTCGTCAACGGGTACGCACCGGGCGTGCGGGCACCGTTCTTCTCCGACGACGACGCCGCCGCGGTGGAACTCGCGCTGACCCACCTGCGGGAGCTGGGGCACGAACGCATCGGGCTGGCCGTCGGCCCGCAGCGGTTCGTCCCGGCCCAGCGCAAGGCCGAGCGGTTCCGGCTGCTGATGGAACCCGTCCTCGGTGACGAGGCCGGGGAGCTGGTGGTGCACTCGTTGTTCTCCGTCGAGGGCGGGCACTCGGCCGCCCGGCACCTGCTGGAGCGGGAGTGCACCGCCGTGGTCTGCGGCAGCGACCTGATGGCCCTCGGGGCGATCCGCGCCGCCCGCAGGCAGGGGCTGTCCGTGCCCGGGGACTTCTCGGTGGTCGGCTACGACGACTCGCCGCTGATCGCGTTCACCGACCCGCCGTTGACCACCGTGCAGCAGCAGGTCTCGACCATGACGACGGCGGCGGTGCGCACCCTGCTCGACGAGATCTCCGGGGTCGACGTGCCCACCGGTGAGTACCTGTTCCAGCCGGATCTCATCGTGCGCGGCTCGACCGGGGCGCGCGGCGCGCCGGCGTCCTGAACCGTCGATCCGCGGGCACGCGGCGTCGACTCGCGGACACGGGGTGGCGACTCGCGGGCGCGGGGTGGCGGCCCGCTTCTTGATCGGGTGGCCCCGTGCCCGCTAGTGTCGCCCGCCCGTGGCTTCGAGGGAGAGGTCGTCGATGGCGCAGGTGCAGACGGTCCGGGGAGCGGTGCCGGTCGAGGAACTCGGCACGGTGCTGATGCACGAGCACGTGTTCGTGCTCGACGAGGAACTCCGGCGCAACTATCCACACCTGTGGGACGAGGACGAACGGGTCGCCGACGCGGTCGCGCGGCTGAAGTCCCTCACCGCACGCGGGGTCGACACCATCGTCGACCCGACGGTGCTGGGGCTGGGCCGGGACATCGAGCGCGTCGCCCGGGTGAACGCCGAGGTCGACCTGAACATCATCCCCGCGACCGGTCTCTACACCTACGACAGCGTGCCCTTCGCCTTCCGGATGCACGGGCCGGGCACCCTGCTCGGCGGACCCGAGCCGATGGTCGAGCTGTTCGTCCGCGACCTCACCGAGGGCATCGCGGGCACCGGGATCCGGGCGGCGTTCCTCAAGTGCGCGATCGAGGAGGAACTCACCCCCGGCGTGGAGCGGGTCCTCGTCGCGGTGGCCGAGGCGCACAAGCGCACCGGCGCCCCGATCACCGTGCACACCAGCGCCGTGCACCGCACCGGGCTCGTGGCTCAGGACATCCTGGCCCGCGAGGGCGTCGACCTCGGTCGCGTCGTCCTGGGGCACAGCGGGGACACCACCGACCGGGACTACCTGCGGGAACTGGTGGACAACGGGTCGCTGCTCGGGATGGACCGGTTCGGTCTCGACCCGCTGCTGCCGACCGACCAGCGGGTGGCCACGGTGGCGGCACTCGTGGAGGAGGGGCTCGCCGACCGGATGGTGCTGGCCCACGACGCCTCCTGCCACATCGACTGGTTCCCGCCCGGTGCGCGGGAGCAGCTCGCGCCGAACTGGCATTACACGCACATCCACGACGACGTCCTGCCCGCGCTGCGCGAGGCGGGCGTCGGCGACGCGGCGTTGACGACGATGCTGGTGGACAATCCCCGGCGGTACTTCTCGCCCGCCGAGTGACGCGGCGCGTCGGGAGGCGCGGCACGTCCGTTCCCGGGCGTGGGGTGCCGACTCGCGGGCATGGAGCGTCGACTCGCGGACATGGAGTGGCGACTCGCGGGTGTGGAGTGGCGACTCGCGGGTGTGGGGTGGCGACTCGCGGGGTGGGTGGGAGGATCGGGGTTGTGGACGAGAGGGAGCTTGCCCATCTGCGGCGGTGTGTGGAGTTGGCTCAGGAGGCGCTCGACGCCGGGGACGAGCCGTTCGGGTCCGTGCTCGTGGACGCCGACGGGGTCGTGCGTGGCGAGGACCGCAACCGGGTGGCCGGTGGGGACCGCACGCGGCACCCCGAGTTCGAGCTGGCCCGGCTGTCGACGTCACTGCTCACGCCACGGGAACGGGCCGGGGCCACGGTGTACACCTCCGGGGAGCACTGTCCGATGTGTGCGGCCGCGCACGCCTGGGTCGGGCTCGGCCGGATCGTCTACGTGGCCTCGTCCGCGCAGTTGTCCGGGTGGCTGACCGAACTGGGTGTCCCGCCCGCGCCGGTGCGCTCCCTGCCCGTGTCCGAGGTGGCCCCCGGGGTGGTCGTCGAGGGGCCGGTCGAGGCGCTCGTCGACCGGGTCCGCCGGTTGCACGTCCGCTACCACCGCGGCGACTGACACCGTTCCGGACGGGTGTGGGGCGGCGGGCGGTCGCCCGGCTCGGACCGTTTCCGTGACCGCTCGGCTCCGCTAGGGTCACGGCGTGACCGACAAACCGTCTCTCGACCTCGACCGACCCAGTTCCGGACGGATCTACGACTACTGGCTGGGCGGCACGAACAACTACGCCATCGACCGGGAGTTCGCCGAGAAACAGCTCGCGCTGGCCCCCGAGATCGCCGACGCCGTGCGCGAGAACCGCGCGTTCCTGCGGCGTGCCGTGCGGTTCGCCGTGGCACAGGGCGTCCGGCAGTTCGTCGACCTCGGCAGCGGCCTGCCCACCCAGGGCAACGTGCACGAGATCGCGGACGAACAGGCCCCCGGCGAGTCCCGCGTGGTGTACGTGGACAACGAACCCGTCGCCCACGCACATTCGCAGATCCTGCTGGAGGACACCGCCGACCCGGACCGGCACCGCGCGCTGGCCGGGGACTTCTTCGACGGGGCGGAACTGTGGGAGCGGATCCTCGGCGAAGGCATCGACCCGACCGAACCGATCTGTCTGCTCACCGTCGCACTGCTGCACCTGATGCCCGCCGGGGACGAACCCGAACGGCCGATGGCGTTCTACCGGGAGCAACTCCCACCGGGGAGCCTGCTCGTGCTGTCCCACGCGTGCCTGGACACCGACGACGACCGGGCCCGGGACAACTTCGGACGGATCGGCGACAACTACAGTCGCCAGACCTCGGTCAACGGCAGCGGCGGCATCCGGGGCCGGGCGGAGATCGCGGAGTTCTTCGGCGAGCTGGAACTCGTCGACCCCGGGCTGGTGTGGTTGCCCGAGTGGCGTCCCGACACCCCGTACCACGGGGACGTCACCAGGTCGCGGGCCGTGGCCGGAGTGGCCCGGAAGACGGGCTGACCCGGCCGCGCGCGGACGGCGACCGGTGTATCCCCCTCCCGTGCGGGTATGCCGGGGCCATGACCGAGTTCGAGCACACGCGCGTGATCCCCGCCGATCCCGGGGTCGTGTTCGACATCGCCTCCGGGGAGCCCACGCTGAACGACTGGGCCCCGGAGGGGGTCGAGGTCGAGTCCGCGGGCCACGGCGCCCTGCACGCGTGGGTCTCCGAGGGCAGTGAGGTCCACGACGCCTTCGGCTACGTCGAGGTCGACCGCGAGCGGCGCCGGATGGAGTGGGGCGGCACCGATGCGGACTACGACGGCTGGCTGCAGGTCGACCCGGACGACGGCACCGCCGAGGTGACCGGCACGGCGAGTGCGGAGGGGTCGGACAGCGCGGGCGGCACCGGCACCCCGGGCAGCGTGGCCACCCTGCACCTGAGCTTCCGCGGAGGCCAGGAGCCCGACCTCGGCGGGGAGCAGAGCGAGGAGACCGACCGGCGTGTGGAACAGGCCCTCGACCGCCTCGCCGCGCTCGTGCGTGAGCAGACCGGCGGGTGAGTCCGATGGCGGAGACGCCTTCCGGCACCGTCCGTGTGGTCGTCGTCGGGGCCACCGGCAACCTCGGGACGAGCGTGGTGGACGCTCTCGCCGCCGACCCCCGGGTGGAGTCGGTCGTCGGGGTCGCCCGGCGGTATCCCCGGTGGTCCCGACCCGAGCTGCGGATCTCCACGCTCGACCTGGCCGCGGCGACCGACGCCGACGTCGACGCGGTCCTCGACGGCGCGCACGTGGTCGTGCACCTGGCCTGGCTGTTCCAGCCCACGCGGGACCCGGTCACCACCTGGCGGACGAACGTGCTCGGGGCGATGCGGGTGTTCGGGTCCGTCGTCCGGTGCGGGGTGCCCACGCTGGTGTACTCGTCGTCGGTGGCGGCCTACTCCCCCGGCCCGAAGGATCACCCGGTCGGCGAGGACTGGCCCACCCACGGCTGGCCCGGGGCCGCCTACCCGCGGGAGAAGGCGTACCTGGAACGGGTGCTGGACGTTCTCGAACGGGACCACCCCGAGACCCGGGTGGTGCGGGTGCGGCCCGGTTTCGTGTTCCAGCGCGCCTCGGCGCAGCAGCAGCGCCGCCTGTTCGTCGGCCCGTTCCTGCCGACCTCGCTGGTGCGGCCGGGGCTGATCCCCGTGTTGCCGGACATCCCGGGGCTGCGGTTCCAGGCGGTGCACGCGGCCGATGTCGGCGAGGCCGTGCGGCTCGCGGCCCTGTCCCCGGTGCGCGGGGCGTTCAACCTCGCCGCCGATCCCCCGGTGGACCCCCGCCTGCTGGGCGAACTGCTGGACGCCCGCACCGTGGCGGTGCCCGCCC
>NZ_KE387120.1:26182-32611 GCF_000430445.1 Saccharomonospora iraqiensis subsp. iraqiensis | reverse complement strand
GGGACGGGCACGGCGGCGGACGGCGCGGCGGTGGGGCCGGGCACGGCGGTCCGGGGGACGACCGGGCGCAGGAATGGTGCGGCCGGTGCCGGGTATCCGACCCCCATCATGCGCACGTACGAACTGACCGACTGGATGGGGCCGGAGTGCACGGGCCCGGTCGAGTTGCGCGTGCCCGCCGACGCCGAGCACCTGATCCTGATCCGGGCGATCGCCCACGCGGTGTCCTGCCGTGAGGGGTTCGAACCGGACGAGAGCACCGACATCACGGTGGCCGTGGACGAGGCGTGTACGAGCCTGATCCGCCGTTCGGTGCCCGGTGCGCTGCTCACCTGCCGGCTCCAGGTCACCTTCGGCACCCTGCGCGTCGCGGTGTCCACCACGACGTTCGACGGGGGTGTCCCGAGCGAGCACAGCTTCGGCTGGCAGGTGCTCGACACCGTCACCGACTCCGTGTCGGCGTGGCGGTACGAGCGCGACCCGCGACGCGGGACCGACCACGTGGTGCACATCGACTTCGCCAAGCAGTTTGCCCGCGGACCCCGCGGGTAGCTCCCGAACATCCCGGTCGTTTCCCGACCCGACACACCCGGCACGGCACCGGCGTGGCCGAGGAGGTGGTCGCCATGGCAGCGAGCGCAGCGACTCCCGGACGGAGCGATCGGCCATGACCACGTACCCCGTGGGCGGAGGCCTGCGCCCCACCCTGTCGATGCTGCGTGCGGCGACCCTGCTGATCGGGCTGTGGTACCTGGTCATCGGCCTGGTCGGGTTCATCACCACCAGTAACAGCATGGGGGCGGATCCCTCGCGGTCGGTGTGGGTGTTCGGGGTCAGCGCGCTGGTCAACATCGGGCACACGGGCGTGGGCATCATGGGCGTGCTGGCCGCCCGCTCGGAGGAGACGACGCGCGCCTTCGGCTGGATGGCCTTCTTCGGGTTCACCGGGCTGACCGCGTACGGCATCCTCGCCGTCACGGTCTCCCCGCTCGGCAACCTCGCCAACGTCAACGCCGCGAACGTGGTGCTGTACGGCATCAGCGCGGTGCTCGGCCTGCTGCTGTGCCTGCTCCCGGTGCAGCCGGAGTCGCGGGCCGGGCCACGGGGCTGACCGCGGGACGGAGCGGAGCCGCGCCGCCGGACACGGCACGCCCATGGACGACACCACCGTGCGACGCCGGCGCCGGGGAACCGTTTAGTGATGTTCCCGTCCGGGCAACTCGTTCCGCATGAGGTTGCTCCTGTGGCACGTGCACGGGTCGTGGACGACCGCGTTCGTGCGGAGCGGGCACACCTGTCTTCTCCCCACAGTGGAGGATCGTGGTCCGTGGGGCCGGGGACGGTGCGGGCGGGACTGGCCCGACACCGCCGTGGAGGTTCCGCACGACCGGCTCCGGGGAGCCGACGTGGACGCGGTGGTGCTGCAACGCCCCGAGGAGCTGGACCTCACCGAACGCTGGCTGGGTCGGCGCCCGGGGACGGACGTGCCCGCCGTCTACGTGGAGCACAACACCCCGCGCGAGCACGCCGCGACCACGCGGCACCCGCTCGCCGGGCGCGACGACATCCCGATCGTGCACGTCACCCACTTCAACGAGCTGATGTGGGACAACGGCATCGCCCCGACGGTGGTGATCGAACACGGGGTCGTCGACCCCGGCCACCGTTACACCGGGGAACTGCCCCGCGCCGCCGCTCTGATCAACGAGCCGGTGCGGCGGAACCGGATCGTCGGCGCGGACCTGCTCGGGGCCTTCGGGGAGGTCGTTCCCGTCGACCTGTACGGCATCGGGACCGAGGGGTTCACGGCTCCGGGTGTGACCCCGGTCGGCGACCTCCCGCAGGAGCGGCTGCACCCGCACATGGCACGTCGGCGGGTCTATCTGCACACCGCCCGCTGGACGTCGCTGGGGCTGTCCCTGATCGAGGCGATGCACCTGGGGATGCCCGTGGTCGCGGTGGACTCGACCGAGGCGTCGACGGCCGTCGGCGAGGACGCGGGCGTGGTGTCCACCGACCTGACCCGCCTCGTCCCGGCGGTCCGCACGTTGTGCGCACAGCCCGACCTCGCGGCGCGGCTGGGCAAGTGCGCCCGCGAACACGCGCTGGCCCGCTTCGGCCTCGACACCTTCCTGCACCGCTGGGACGTGCTGCTCGACCGGCTTCTGTCCTGACTCTCCGGGAGGTCCCATGAAGATCGCCATGGTTTCCGAGCACGCCAGCCCACTGGCCGCTCTGGGCGAGGCCGACGCGGGCGGGCAGAACGTCCACGTGGCGGAACTGTCCACCGGGTTGACCCGGGCCGGGCACGAGGTGACCGTCTACACCCGTCGGGACGACCCCGACCGGCCGGAGGTGGTCGACATGCCCGGCGGGTACCGCGTGGTCCACCTCCCCGCCGGGCCGCCCCGGCACGTCCCGCGGGACGAGTTGCTGCCGCACATGGGGGAGTTCACCACGTCACTGCGGAAGTGGATCCGCGTCGAGCGCCCCGATGTGGTGCACGCGCACTTCTGGATGTCCGGCCTCGCGTCCCTGATGGCCGCACGGGACGGCACCTCCGACGGCGGCGTGCCGGGCGACGGCGTACCGGGCGACGGTGTGCCGGGCGACGGCGTGGCCGGTGCCGGCTCGGAGGGCGCCGGTGTCGGCGGCACCGGTGGGGGTGCCGGGCAGTCGGGGACCGTGCCGGTCGTGCAGACCTTCCACGCACTCGGTGTGGTGAAGCGCCGGTACCAGGGCGCGCAGGACACCAGCCCGGCCGAACGGATCGGGCTGGAACGGCTGATCGGCCGCAACGCCGCGCGGGTGGCGGCGACGTGCTCGGACGAGGTGTTCGAACTCGTCCGCATGGGCCTGCCGCGCTCGCGGGTGTCGGTGGTGCCCTGCGGGGTGGACCTCGACCGGTTCTCCCCGTCCGGGCCACGGGAACCGCGCGGACACCGGTACCGCATCGTGTCGGTCGGCAGGCTGGTGCCCCGGAAGGGGTTCGACGTGGCGATCGCGGCGCTGCGTTCACTGCCCGAGGTGGAGCTGGTCATCGCGGGCGGTCCCGAGCGCGGACGGCTGGACGCCGACCCGGAGGCGCGCAGGCTGCGGCGGCTGGCGGAGGAGACCGGAGTGGCCGACCGGGTGCACCTGGCGGGGCAGGTGTCCCGGTCGGACGTGCCCGCGCTGCTGCGCTCGGCCGACGTCGTGGTGTGCACCCCGTGGTACGAGCCGTTCGGGATCGTGCCGCTGGAGGCGATGTCCTGCGGGGTGCCGGTGGTGGTCTCCGCCGTCGGCGGGTTGACCGACACCGTCGTGGACGGGGTCACCGGCGTGCAGGTGCCGCCCCGGCGGCCGGACGCCGTCGCCGCCGCCGTCCGCAAGCTCCTCGGGGACGCGGCCCTGCGCGACGCCTACGGCATCGCCGGCGCCGACCGTGCCCGCTGCCGCTACTCGTGGGACCGCATCGCCGCCGACACCTCCCGCGTCTACGAACGGGTCCTCCCCTCCACCGCCCTCCACGAGACCGCCGCCACCTGACCACGGGGCCGGCGTGTGCCGTGAAGGGCACATTTCGTGCGCAGAGCGCGGTGAGGGGCACATTCGCTGCATGTGACGCAGGGAATGTGCCCCTCACGGCAACACCGCGGGAGGGCCGTCAGGAGGCGGCGGTGGACACCGTGGTGTCGACGTCGAAGGTGAGGGTGTTGTCTCCGACGCCGACGGTGACGCGGGAGTGTTCCGGGATCTCGCCGTTGAGCAGCATCGTGGACAGCACGTTGTCCACCTCGCGCTGGATGGTGCGGCGCAGCGGACGCGCGCCGTACTCCGGTTGGTAGCCGGTCTCGGCGAGCCACTGGACGGCCGCCGGCTCCACCCGCACCTCGACGTCCTGCGCGTGGGCCTTGCGCCGGGTCTCCTCCAGCAGCAGCGAGGTGACCTGCTGCAGCTGCTCGGCCGACAGCTTGCGGAACACGATGATCTCGTCGATGCGGTTGAGGAACTCGGGCCGGAAGTGCTCGCGCAGCCTGCGCATCAGCCGCTCCCGCAGCGGTGCCTCGGTGTCGTCCTCACGCGGCGGCGCGAACCCGAGTGCGCCCTGGGTTCCACTGAGCACCAGTTCCGACCCGATGTTGCTGGTCATGATCAGCACGGTGTTGGTGAAGTTCACCGTGCGGCCCCGGCCGTCGGTGAGCCTGCCGTCCTCGAGCACCTGCAGCAGCAGGTTGAACACGTCCGCGTGGGCCTTCTCGATCTCGTCGAGCAGGATCACCGAGTACGGGCGCCTGCGCACCACCTCGGTGAGCTGCCCGGCCTCCTCGTAGCCGACGTAACCCGGTGGGGCGCCCACGAGCCTGCTCACCGTGTGCCGTTCGCCGTACTCGGACATGTCCAGCCGGATCATGTGGTCGTCCGTGCCGAACAGCGCCTCGGCGAGCGCCCGTGCCAGTTCGGTCTTGCCGACCCCGGTGGGCCCGAGGAACAGGAAGCTACCCGAGGGGCGGTTCGGTTCGGCCAGGCCCGCGCGGGTGCGGCGCACCGACTCGGACACCGCGCGGACCGCCTCGTCCTGGCCGACGACCCGCCCGTGCAGGTGCTCCTCCAGCGTGAGCAGCCGCTCCCGCTCCTCCTGGGTCAACTGCGCGACGGGGACCCCGCTGATGCGGGAGACCACCTCGGCGATGTCGACGGCGGAGACGTCCGGGGCCTCGGAGGGGCGCTCCCCCTGCTTCTCCTCCTCGATCCGGCCGCGCAGCGTGTTGATCTCGTCCCGCAGTGCCGAGGCGCGTTCGTAGTGCTCCTCGCTGACCGCCTGGTCGCGGTCCCGGCACAACTGCTCCATCCGGGCTTCGAGGTCACGCAGCTGCTCGGGCCTGCGCCCGGTGCGCATCCGCACCCGCGCGCCCGCCTGGTCCACCAGGTCGATCGCCTTGTCCGGCAGGTACCGGTCGGTGACGTAGCGGTCGGACAGCGTCGCCGCCGCCGACAGCGCCTCGTCGGTGAACCGCACCTGGTGGTGCGCCTCGTACTGGTCCCGCAGGCCGTGCAGGATCGCGAGAGTGTCCTCGACGGACGGTTCGGGCACCAGGATCGGCTGGAAGCGGCGTTCGAAGGCGGGGTCGTTCTCGATGTTGCGCCGGTACTCGTCCAGCGTGGTCGCGCCGACGACGTGCACCTCGCCCCGGGACAGCGCGGGCTTGAGCATGTTGCCCGCCCCCATCGACCCCTCGGACGCCCCGGCGCCGACCACGGTGTGCAGCTCGTCGATGAACACGACGAGTTTGCCCCGGTTGGCGCGGAGCTCGTCGAGCAGCTTGGTCATCCGCTCCTCGAAGTCGCCGCGGTAGCGGGTGCCCGCCACCATCGCCGCCACGTCCAGCTGCACCACCCGCCGGTCGCCCAGGACGTCCGGGACCTGCCCGTCGGCGACCCGCTGGGCGAGGCCCTCCACGATGGCGGTCTTGCCCACCCCCGCCTCGCCGATCAGCACCGGGTTGTTCTTGGTGCGGCGGGACAGCACCTCGATCGTCTGCTCGATCTCGCCGTCCCGGCCCACCACCGGGTCGATCTCCCCGTTCTGCGCCATGGTGGTGAGGTCCCGGCTGTACTGGTCGAGGGTGGGGGTGTCGCTGGCCTGCTGCTGTTCCTGCCCCGCCGTGCGGGCGTTGCCGGGTGCGGCGGTCGGGTCGGAGATCGCCTTCTGCATCGACTCCGGGGTGATCCCGGCCTCGCCGAGCAGTCGGCCCGCCCGCGAGTCGGAGTTGGCCACCAGCGCCAGCAGCACGTGTTCCGGCCCGATGTAGGACGAGCGCAGCCCGCGCGAGATCTGGTGTGCGTCCAGCAGGGTGCGTTTGGCACCCGGGGTCAGCACCGGCATCCCGGACCGCGGCTGTTCGCTGCGTTCCTCCCGCTCGACCCGGGTCGCCAGGGCGTCCGGGTCCGCGCCGGAACGCTGGATGAGTTCCCGGCTGCCCGGCACCCGGGTGGCGGCCCACAGCAGGTGGGTGGAGTCCAGTTCGCTGCCGTTCCACTCGCCGACCTGGCGCACGGCCGCCGACACGAGAGCCAGCGCCTGCTCGCTCATCAGCTTGGTGATCCCCACCGCGTGCGGCCGCCGCCCCGGCATCGCGTTGCCGAAGAACTGCGCGAGCAGCTGGTCGAAGGGGCTCGAACCCGGGTCGGCACCGAAGAAGCCGGTCATGGAGCACTCCCTGTCGCGACGGCGGCTGTTCCGCCCTGCGGGCGGTTCGTCTGCCACGGGACCTACCCGGTCCCGCGGACGGTCAACCGTTCACCCGACGTACCGCCGGGCCGGGGAGTCCCGGCGTGCCCGTTCGAGCACACGCAGGTTCAGTTCCACCCGGTCCGGCAGCACGCGGCGCTCCCGCAGCACCCACGGCAGCCCGCGCACCGCCTCGCCCGCGGCGGCGGCGGTGGCGC
>NZ_KE387120.1:21350-26082 GCF_000430445.1 Saccharomonospora iraqiensis subsp. iraqiensis | reverse complement strand
AACGGGACCTGGCGGCCGCGGTGGCCTCCGGGGCGGGGCTCGGGCCGGACGCCGTGGTCGCGACGGACCTCGCCGGTACCGCGGCGCTGGTGGCCGACGCGGCTCTGGTGATCTGCAGGGGACACCGGGATCGGCCACCTCGCCACGGCCTTCGGCACGCCCTCGGTACTGCTGTTCGGGCCCACCCCGCCCGACCGGTGGGGTCCCCCGCCGTCGCCCCGGCACCGGGTGCTGTGGGCGGGCACGACCGGCGACCCGCACGCGGACACCCCCGACCCCGGTCTGGTGCGGCTGTCGGTGCCCCGGGTGGTGCGCGCGGCGCGCACCCTGCTCTTCGGAGGAGAACCATGCCAGCACACACCCGTCCGCGCGGCCCGGACGCCACGGCAGGCGGACTCCCGGTCGGGGTCGTCGGCACCGGCTACGTCGGACTGACCACGGCCGCGTGCCTGGCCCGGCTGGGGCACACGATCGTCGGGGTGGACGTCGACCCGGACAAGGTGGACGCGCTGAACCGCGGCGAGGTCGACCTCGGCGAACCCGGACTGGCCGACCTGGTCCGGGCCGGTCGGGACGCCGGTTCGCTGCGGTTCACCACCGACCCCGAAGCACTCGGCGCCGCCGGGGTCGTCGTGCTGTGTGTCCCCACCCCGTCCAGGCCGGACGGGACGGCCGACCTCGCGGTGTTCGACTCGGTGCTGGCCGGGCTCGCCCCCGTGCTCGCACCCGACTGCGTCGTCGCCGTGAAATCGACCGTGCCCGTGGGGACGACGGCGCGGGCCGGCCGGGTGCTGGACCGCGCCACCGTGAGCAACCCGGAGTTCCTGCGGGAGGGGCACGCCGCGCACGACTTCCTGCACCCCGACCGGATCGTGCTCGGCGCGGACGAACCGACGGCGGCCGACCGGGTGGCGGCGCTCTACGCCGGGCTCGACGCCCCCGTGCTGCGGACCGACCCCGCGAGCGCGGAGCTGGCCAAGTACGCGAGCAACGCCTTCCTCGCGCTGAAGGTCTCCTACGTCAACGTGCTCGCGGAACTGTGCGAACGGGTGGGGGCCGACGTCGGCGACGTGGCCGACACGTTGCGCCGCGACCCCCGGATCGGAGCCGCCTTTCTCACCCCCGGCCCCGGCTGGGGCGGCTCCTGCCTGCCGAAGGACACCCGGGCCCTGCTGCGCACCGCCGAGGAGGCCGGTGTCGACTTCGCCCTGCTGGCGGACGCGATCGCCGCCAACCGGCACCAGCACGACCGGGTGGCGCGCACGGTGCGGGAGGCGATCACCGGGTCCGCGGACGGGGCGCTGGCCGGTGTCCGGATCGGACTGCTGGGGCTCACGTTCAAGGCGGGCACCGACGACGTGCGGGACTCGCCCGCCCTCGCCGTCGCCGCCCGGCTCGCGGTGGACGGTGCGGTGCTCACCGCGTACGACCCGGGGATCGGCCGGGCCGCGGCGGGGGCGCTCACCGCGGCGGGGGTGCAGTCGGTGGACGACCCGGTGCTGGTGGCCAAGGACGCGGCGGGGCTCGTACTGCTCACCGAGTGGCCGCGGTTCCGCGACCTGGACTGGGCGGAGCTGGCCGGCCACACCGGGAACCCCGTCCTGGTCGACACCCGCGGCCTGCTGGACCCGGGCACGCTGGCCGGGGCGGGATGGCGCTACCACCGCCTCGGCCGCGGGCGGGGTGAACCGGGCCCCACAACGGGATGACTCAGCTTTCCTGATTCGTTGAGGTCCCCCTTCCGGGGACCCGCCGCACCGGCGAACAGGTGTACATGAATTCTTTTCCAAGTATCTCGCCGGGAAACCGCCCGGAATGTTTCCACCGGACAGTTTCCCACCTTTCGGGTGGACCCGCGGGTCAGCCCCGGGAAATCGCGTTCACCGTGCGGCCGACCTCGGTACCGGACAACGCCCTGGCCGCGTCCGCCTGCGAGAGGATGCCGACCAGGCGGCCGCCGTCCAGCACCGGCAGGCGGCGCACCCGGTGCCGCGCCATCGCGTCGAGCGCCGCCTCGACGTCGTCCCCGGGTGCGATCGAGTGAACCTGCCCGGAGGCGAGTTCCCCCACGTGGACGGCGACCGGATCCTTGCCCTCGGCCAGAACCTTGACGACGATGTCCCGGTCGGTGAGCATGCCCTTCAGTTCCCCGTCCTCCCCCCGGACGGGCAGCGCCCCCACCCCGGCCGAGGCCATGGTGCGCGCGGCCTCCGACACCGACTCACTGGTCTCGGCGAAGCGGGGGTCGGCGGTCATGATGTCCTGAACCCGTGTCACCAGAAGTCACTCCTCGTGTCCCGAGAATCGTCCGTTCGGGGAATATGCGCCCCTTCCGGCCTTTGCATACTGCGCCGTCCGGACTAGTCTTTGAGCAGTCAGGCGGTTGAGCAGGCAGCGGCCGGATCTCTTTTCGACCTACCGGTTGATATGGACACCGCTGGAGGTGCCGTGTCCGAACTAGCAATACCCACTTCACTGGTGGGCCTAACCACCGAACGTCACGGGCCGAGCCTCGTCGTCACAGTGGACGGCGAAGTCGACCTCAGTACGTGCGACGTACTGGAGAAACAGCTCGAGGAGGCACTGCACGAGGTCTCTCCCCCGCACCCGCTCGTGATCGACCTGAGCGCGGTCACCTTCCTGGGATCGTCGGGGCTGGCGGTGCTGCTCAACGCGCAGAAGGTCGGCGCGCGACGGGGCACCCCGCTGCGCCTCGTGGCCACGCAACGGGCCGTGTGCCGGCCCGTCGAGGCGGTCGGACTCTCCGACGCGCTGCCGTTGCACGGCACGGTGGTGGCGGCGCTCACGGGCGTTCCCGCCCCCCGCACGGGCGAGGAGATGCTGCATCTCGAATTCGTCCCGGACCACGACGCCCCGTCCGTGACCCGTGCGTCCCGCTGACCCGGGGGCGGTCCCGCCACCGACGTGCGCGGGACCGCCCCCGGCGGGACGGCGGTGGCCGTGCCACCGGTCCGGGTACCGGCTCAGCAGTCCCCGTCACCGCACCAGCTCGACTCCGCCTCGGCCGTCTTCTCGACCCCCAAAACCACGGTGCCCTCCACGGTGAGCGCCTCGCCCGCGCCCGGAGCCTGCCCCACGACCCGCCAGTTCGCGTCGACGAGTGCGATCAGATGTCCGTCGACCGGGTGGGCCTCGACACCGAGACCGAGGTCGTCGAGGTCGCGCCGTGCCGTGGACAGCAGGAGACCGACCACCCCGGGCACCTCCCGGACCGTCGCGGCCCCCGGGGTCCCGGACGGCCCGGGTCGCGGTGTGCCGGAGGGATCGGCCTGCGGTGTCCCGGTCCGAGACGGACCGGGGGCCCCGACGGAGCCCGGTGGCCGGGTCGGCCCGGCCCCGTCCCCGGTGGACACCAGCACACCGCACGCGGTGCTGAGGCCGAGTGCCAGGGCACAGGCGAGGCCGGTGAGCGTCCGGCGCAGCGGAGGACACGGAGTTCGGGGTACGGAGGTTCGCATGATGCCTCGCCTCCCAACGTCCCGGAAGGGGTGCACCGCCGCGGCGGGCACGGGGACCCGTCCGGGGAGCCGGACGGAGCGGGGACGGACGCCGGACGAGCCGTGCCGACGGACGCGGCGTCGTGGCGGTAAGACGGGAACGGCGCGGTATCGGGCGGGGTCGTCGGGTTCCGCGGTCGGCCGTTTCCCGGTGGGCCCTTTCCCGGGTGGGCTGTATCCCGGTGGGCGTGGCCCCGGCGGGGAAGGCCCGGGCCACCTCGTGCGTTCGAGCGTGACCGCCCTCGTGGCGGCGACATCCGCGTTCTCACGCTCTCCCGCCAGTGTGCGCACCGGTGGCGCTTCCTGACAAGACCCGGCGGCGCCCCGGGGTCCCGTCGTCGGGACGCCCGCACGGGCCGGGGCACGGCGGTGGTCGACGAGCGTGCGCCCTCCCCCGCCGTGCCCCGGCCTGACGGACCGACGTCTCAGAACCGCAGGTTCGCCAGGTACTCGTACCCCACCCGGGCGGTCTCCAGCGGGTCCTCGGGCGCGTCGTGCTCGACGATGTACTGCTTCATCGGGCCCCGCCAGGTCCGGCGGAAGATCTCGGCGAAGTCCATGGTGCCGGTGCCGAGGTCGGCGAAGCCGCCGTCGGGCGCACGGTCCTTGACGTGGAACTGGGTGACCCGGCCGAACCGGCGGTGGTACTCCGCCACCGGGTCCGCCCCGGCGACGACGACCCAGTAGAGGTCGTCCTCGAAGTGCACGTTGCGCCGGTCGGTGTTCCCGGCGAGGACGTCGATCGGCCGCACCCCGTCGACAGGGGTGAACTCCTGGGCGTGGTTGTGGTATCCGTAGGAGATCCCCGCCTTCCGGAACGCCCGCCCCGCGCGGTCCAGCCGTCGGGCGAACGCGGTCCACTCGTCCAGCGTCGGGTGGTTCGCCCAGGCGCACGCGGCGGTGGAGTAGCCCAGTGTGCGTGCGTCCTCGATCAGCCGGTCCACATCGGCCCCCTCGAACCCGACGTGGGCGGAGGTGGCCCGCAGGTGGTACCGGTCGAGCAACCTGCGGAACTCCGCCGCCGACCGGCCGTGGGTGCCCGCCAGCTCCACCGCGCGGTAGCCGATGTCGGCCAGAGCCTCCAGCGTGCCCGCGAGGTCGTCGTCCAGCACGCTGCGCAGGGTGTAGAGCTGGATGCTGATGTGGTTTCTCGGCACCCGCCTGCCCGCCGCCGCGCCGGCGGCCCGGGCGGTGCCTGCCTGTGCGGTGCCGGA
>NZ_KE387120.1:2692-21250 GCF_000430445.1 Saccharomonospora iraqiensis subsp. iraqiensis | reverse complement strand
CGTCGGCGCCCTCGGCACCCTCACCGACGGCCCGGCGGGCCCGGTCCAGGTGCGCCCGCAGCGGCGCCGACTCGCCCTGTTCCAGGCGCCCGGCGTCGCCGAACCGGGTCAGCAGCGCACCGAGGTCGTCGAGCGAGGTCGTCGTGGTGAACCCGACCGAGTGCTCGGTGGTGTTGCCCGCTTCGTCGGTGGCGGACACGGTGAGCGTGTGCTCGCCGAGCGGCAGGGTGTGCAGCGGCACGGTCGTCCCCGATTCGATCGGCTCGCCGTCGAGGGTCGCCGACCGCTCGGCCACACCGGAGTCGTCGTCGTGCACCCGCCACGTCGGCGTCAGGTCCGTGGCGTCGCCGTAGACGGCCCCGTCCGCGACCCCGTCGACCGACACGGTCGGCGGAGTCCCGTCGAGCTCGCGGATCTGCACGTCGCGGAACCACACGTCGTCGACGTCACCGTGGTTCTGCAGCCCCACGTGACCCCGGGTGAGGTCCCGCTCCGGGTCGGTGCTGACGAAATCGTTGATCAGCGTGCCGTTGAGGTACACCTCGATCCGCTGACCACGGACCACGATCTCGTAGGAGTTCCACTCCCCCGGCGGGTTGAGCGCGGCGTCGCGGGCCTCGATGTCGGCCGCCTGGAAGTCGTAGATGGCCCCGGTCGTGTTCTCCGGTGCGTCCGAGGGGTCGATCTGGATCTCGTACCCCTCGTTCACGGCCACCCACGGGTCGTCGCCCGGATCCGGGAAGCCCACGAACACGCCGGAGTTGTCGTCTCCGGCCATCTTCCAGTCCAGCTTGAGGCTGTAGGCGCCGAACTCCTGCTCGTGCCAGAGCAGCCCCATCCCGCCGACCGTGCGCACCGTGCAGTCACCGGTGTGCTCGAACGAACCGGGACCGGACTGCCGCCAGCCGTCGAGACTGCCCGCCGTCCCGTCGAAGAGCATCCGGTAGCCCTCGTCCGGGGCCGTGGGTTCGCACTCCGGCGGGGCCTCCGGCACGGACACGCCGTCGCCGGTGAACCGCAACTCGTCCACGTCGAACAATCCTCCGGTCCCGGCGCCGCGGAACACCAGGTACAGCGGCGCGGTATCACCCGGATCAGTGACGGGGACGGGGTCGAGGTCGACGTAGGTGTCGTAGCCACCGGTGTTCGGCACCTCGGTGGTGTGCACCACCGGGCCGTCCGCGGCGCCGTGCCGCAGTTCGATGGTGCCGCCCGGCCCGCCGGAGGACACGCGGTAGCCGACGGCGTCGACCCCGGTGAGGTTCGCCGGATCGATCCGGATCCAGTCCCCGTCGTCGATGTAGCCGACCCGCTGCCCGCCCCGGGCGCCGTCCGCGGCGACCACCTCGACGCCCTCGTGGGCGTCGAAGAACTCGGCCTGCTTCACCTTCGGTTGCAGCACCACCTCGTCCGAGCCGGTCAGCGGGGGAACCTCCCCGGCCCCGCCGGTGTCGGTGTAGCTGACGTTGAGCACCCCGAAGATGTCGGCGTCGAGTCCGTGTCCCTCGTCCGCGGGGGTCTCGATCACGCCGGAACACCCGGAGGCCTCGGACAGCGGGTGCCCGTGCCGGTCGTGGCCGAGGACGTACTCGACGTGGACCCGGGAACAGTCGACCTCCCCGTCCTCCGGGTCGGTCACCGACACCTCGAACGGCACCTCGTCACCGAACCCGAAGAATCCACCCTGGGCCGGTGTCTCCAGGGTCACGGACGGTTCGGTGTTGCCGACGGTGACGACCACGCTCGCCGAGCCGGTGAGCCCGGTCCCGTCGGTGACCGCCAACCGCGCCGTGTACCGCCCGTTGTCGGTGTAGGTGTGCGTCACCGGGCCCGCCTCGGTGGAGTCGGTCTCCCCGTCCCCGTCGAAGTCCCAGGCGTAGGACAGCTGTCCCCCGTCCGGGTCGCCGGTGCCGGACGGGTCGAAGGTGACCTCCAGCGGCGCCTGCCCGGAGGTGTTCTCCGCCGACAGGGACACCTCCGGGGTGCGGTTGCCCGCGGTGTGGTCGATCCGGTAGACGGCCGAGTCCGGCGCCCCGCCGAAGTAGCCGCTGCCGTAGTCGAGCACGTACAGCGACCCGTCCGGGCCGAACTCGATGTTCATCGGCCGGGTCAGCTCCATCGAGGAGAAGAACGGCTCGATCGCTCCCGGCTGCCCGTCCGGTCCGACCTCGATCGTGTTGATCCAGCCCCGGTCCCACTCGTAGGCGAAGTTCTTCCCGTCGTAGAACTCGGGGAACTTCGTGACCGAGTCGAGCTCCGGGTCGAAGTGGTAGACCGGCCCGCCCATCGGCGATTCCCCGCCGTCGCCGAACTCCGGCACCGAGCCACCGTCGTACGGGATCCACGCGGGCTGCGCGGGCGGCAGTTCGGTGCGGCCGGTGTTGTTCGGGCTGTCGTTCCGCGGGGCCGCGCAGTCGAACTCGGCACCCGACTCACCCGAGGCGAAGTCGTAGTCGTGGTAGGCCTGGTTGTCCCCGACGCAGTAGGGCCACCCGTAGTTGCCGGGCCCGGTGATCAGGTTGAACTCCACCGTGCCCGCGGGGCCGCGCTCCGGGTCCGCCGACCCGGCGTCCGGTCCGTAGTCGCCCAGATGGATCCAGCCGGTCTCGTGGTCGACGGCGAACCGGAACGGGTTGCGCAAGCCCATCGCGTAGATCTCCGGGCGGGTGTCGTCCGTACCCGGTTCGAAGAGGTTGCCCTCCGGGACGGTGTAGCTACCGTCCTCGTTCACGGTGATCCGCAGCAGTTTGCCGCGCAGGTCGTTGGTGTTGGCCGCGCTGCGCTGGGCGTCGAACGCGGGGTTGCGGTCGGCGCGCTCGTCGAGCGGGCTGTAGCCGTCCGAGGCGAACGGGTTCGTATCGTCGCCGGTGGACAGCAGCAGATTCCCGTCCGCGTCGAAGTCGATCTCACCGCCCGCGTGGCAGCAGATGCCCCGGTCGGCCTCGACCCGCATGATCTGCTGTTCACTGGTCAAATCCAGGGTTCCGGCGTCGGTCAGCTTGAAGCGGGACAGCTGGTTGTGCCCCTCGAACGGCGCGAAGTCCTCGGGGGTGCCGGTCTCCGGCGCGTCCCCGGACGGGGTGTCCAGCGGGGGCGCGTAGTACAGGTACACCCACCGGTTCGTCGCGAAGTCCGGGTCGATGGCGATGCCCTGCAACCCGTCCTCGTCGTGGTTGTAGACGTCGAGTTCGGCCGCCAGCGACGTGCGGCCCTCCGGTGTCGTCAGGAACACCCGGCCGTCGCGCGAGGTGTGCAGCACCCGGCGGTCCGGCAGGACACTCAGGGCCATCGGTTCCCCGGTGGAGTCGGCGCCCTGCGCGAGGGTGATCTGGTCGAAGTCGTCGTCGGTCGGCTCCCCACCCGGGTCGCCGGAGGTGGAACAGTCCGCGTCGGTGAGTCCGGCGGCGTAGCGGATGCCGCCCGCCAGGTGGCCGAGGAACGCGGGTTCGTCGTAGGACGCCTCGGTGTGTCCCCCGCCGGTGTACCAGGCGCGTCCGCCCTGATTCTCGTGGCACCACGCGATCGGGTGATCGTCGCCCATCGCGCCCGTGCCGGGGTCGTAGCTGCTCTCGTCGAGGGAGGCCAGCACCCGCACGTCCTGTCGCGGGTTCTCCCGGTAGTTGTACCACTCGTCGGTACGGGTCCACTGCTCGGGAAGGTCCGCTGTGGACGGATGGTCGTGGTCCTCGACGAGCGTGGTGGCTTCCTGGATGTGCGGGTGGGAATCGAACCAGGCACCCACCAGGTCGCCGTACCACGGCCAGTCGTACTCGGTGTCCGAGGCCGCGTGCACACCGGCGTACCCGCCGCCGTCGGCGACGTAGCGCTCGAACGCCGCCTGCTGGTCGGCGTCGAGTACGTCGCCCGTGGTGGACAGCCACACCACCGCGTCGTAGTTGTCGAGGTTGTCGTCGGTGAAGGCGGTCGCGTCCTCGGTGGCGTCCACCGCGAACCCGTGTTCCGCGCCCAGATTCTCGATCGCCGCGATCCCCGTGGGGATCGAGCCGTGCCGGTACCCCGCCGTCTTGGAGAAGACGAGCACGCTCGCCTCCTGTGCCGCGGCCGCGCGCTCGGGTGCACCGTCGGCCGGGGCGGCGAGTGCCGTTCCCGACCCGCCCAGAACGGTGCCGAGCGCGAGCATCGCCGCCCCGATCCGCCGTCCGCGGCGTGGGGCCGTGCGTCTGTCGCCGGTCCTGCTGCTTCGTTGCACTGGTACCTACTCCCGTCAGCCTGCCAACCCGTCGTGCCGTCCGTACCCGGTGTGCTCCCACCTCCCGTCCCGCCGTCCCCGGCACGTCCGATGCCGTGCCGGGGACGGCACCGTCGACCCCGCGCCGTGTCCGGCACGGCGGCCCGGTGCCGCGTCGTGTCGGGTGCCCGTGCGCCGGTCAGACCCGGACGAACGCCGAGTCCGCGGCCGCGCTGTGCTGCACCGCCTCCAGCACGCCCTGGACCCGCAGGCCGTCACCGAAGCCCGGCTCCGGGGGCGTGTCCGTGGCGAGCGCGGTGACCAGGTCGACGACCTCGTGGGTGAAGGTGTGTTCGTAGCCGAGCAGGTGACCGGGGGGCCACCAGGCACCGAGGTAGGGGTGCGTGGGCTCGGTGACCACGATCCGCCGGAAGCCGGCCGTGTCCGGATCCTCGGTGGCGTCGTGGAACCACAACTCGTTCATCGACTCGAGGTCGAACGACAGACTGCCGCGCGAGCCGTTCAGCTCCAGCCGCATGGCGTTCTTCCGGCCGAGCGCGTACCGGGTCGCCTCGAAACTGCCCACCGCCCCGCCGGAGAACCGGGCGGTGAACACCGCGCAGTCGTCGACCGTCACCGGTTCGGTCCCGCCCGTTCCGGACCGGCGTTGCCGGACGAAGGTCTCGGTCAGCGCGGACACCCCCTCGATCCCCTGCCCGGTGACGAACTGGGCGGCGTCGACGACGTGCGCCCCGATGTCGCCCAGCGCCCCGGACCCGGCCTGTTCCCGGCGCAGCCGCCAGGTCATCGGCGAGTCCGCGTCGGAGAGCCAGTCCTGCAGGTACATCGCCCGCACGTGCCGCAGCTCGCCGATCCGTCCCTCCGACACGAGTTTCCGGGCCAGCGTCAGCGCGGGGACCCTGCGGTAGTTGAAGCCGACCATGGCATGCACCCCGCGGGCACGGGCCTCGTCGGCGGCGGCCGACATCCGCCGTGCCTCGTCGAGCGAGTTCGCGAGCGGCTTCTCGCACAGCACGTGCTTGCCCGCGGCCAACGCGGCCACGGCGATCTCGGCGTGGGTGTCCCCGGGCGTGCAGATGTCGACGAGGTCGACGTCGTCCCGCCGCAGCAGCGCACGCCAGTCGGTCTCCGCCGAGTCCCACCCGAACCGCTCCGCCGCCGCGGCCGTGCGGTCCGGGTCCCGCCCGCAGACCGCCACCATCCGCGGGCTCACGGGAAGGTCGAAGAAGCGTCCGGCGCTGCGCCAGGCGTGCGAGTGCGCCGCGCCCATGAAGGAGTGCCCCACCATGGCCACGCCGAGCGTGCCCGTGGGTCGTGTGGTCGGCGTCGCGGTGTGCGCCGCGGAGAGGTGCTGTGTCACGAATCGAACCCAACGTCGAGGTAGGAGTCCACATTGTCCTTCGTCACGACCGCCGAGTACGTCGTGATCTCCGAGGGGATCTCGTGCTCGGCGAGGTCGGACAGGCCCTTGTTCTGCCCGAGCAGGCGGGCCATCGACAGCGCCGACGAGGCCATCGACGGGCTGTACAGCACGGTGGCCTTGACCGGCCCGGAGTCGGCCTTGATCAGATCCATCATGTTGCGCGATCCCGCGCCGCCGACGAGGAAGAAGTCGTCCCGGCCCGCGGCCTCGATCGCGGCCACCACCCCGATTCCCTGGTCGTCGTCGTGGTTCCACAGTGCGTCGAGATCCGGTGCGCTCTGCAGCAGGTTCGCCGTCTGCTCCTGACCGGTCTGCGGGGTGAACTCGGCGGCGACCCGCGGCCCCACCCGGAACCCGTGCGTCGACAGCGCGTCGGCGAAGCCCTTGCTGCGCTCCTGGGTGAGCGGCAGCGAGTCGATCCCGGCGACCTCACCGATCACCGGGTCGCGCACGTTGTCGGCCTTGAGGCGCTCGGCGATGTAGTTGCCCGCGTTGACGCCCATCCGGTAGTTGTCCCCGCCGATCCACGTCCGGTACGCCAGCGGCGTGTCGAAGATCCGGTCCACATTGATCACCGGAATGCCGCGGTCCATGGCCCTGCGTCCCACCGGGGTGAGCGCCTTGCCGTCGAACGGCAGGACCACCAGCACGTCCACGTCGTTGTTGATGAGCGACTCGACCTGGGCGATCTGCTGGTTGACGTCGTTGGTGCCCTCGGTGGCCTCCAGGGTGACGTCGGAGTAGCGGCCCGCCGACTCCCGCGCGTTGATCGTCATGGCGGCCATCCAGCCGTGGTCGGCGGCGGGTGCGGAGAAGCCGATGGTCACCGGCTGGCCCGGCTCGGTGTTGTCGGCACGATCACCGGCCGGTTGCTGCTCGCCGTCCGCGGACCGTTCGTTGGAGGTGCAGCCCGCGAGGACCGCACCCGCCCCGACCCCCGCGGCGGAGAGCAGGAATCCGCGGCGGGCGACGTTGTTTCGGATCATGACGTACTCCCGGTGGGTCGAGTTGCCGGATCGTCGGAGGACTCCTGTTCGGGTGGTTCCGGTGGTGGTTCCGCCGCCTTCGCCGCGCCCCGGCGCCCGAAGGTGGTGTTCTGCGACAGCACGGCGGCGACGATGATCGCGCCCTTGACGATGCTCTGGATGTCGGTGTCCAGGTTGTTCTGGGTGAACACGTTGCTGAGCACCGTGAAGATCAGGACGCCGACGAGCGTCCCGATCAGACTGCCGCGTCCCCCGGTCAGCAGCGTGCCCCCGATGACGACCGCGGCGATCGCGTCCAGTTCCCAGAGCAGACCGACGGTGGACGCCCCGGAGTTCGTGCGCGAGATCACCATGATCGCGGCGATCCCGCAACACAGCCCGCTGATGCCGTACACCAGGGCGGTGTGTCGCCGGACGTTGATCCCGGACAACCGGGCCGCCTCGGCGTTGCCCCCGATGGCGAACGTGCGTCTGCCGAAGGTGGTGCGGTTGAGCACGACCCATCCGACGACGAACACCCCGGCCAGCATCCACACCAGGACCGGGATTCCGAGCAGCGACGCGCCGAAGAAGTCGGTGAACCCCGTTCCGGTGACGACCTGGGTCTGCCGCCCGCTGATCCGCTCGGCCAGACCGCGCGCCGAGGCCATCATCGCCAGCGTCATGATGAACGGCACGATCTTGCCGTAGGAGATCAGCACACCGTTCACCAGGCCGGTGCCCAGGCCCACCAGCAGGGCGCAGACCACCATGACCACGGGCCCGTACGACTGGGTCGCCACGGTGGTGGCCCACACACTCGCCAGGGCGGCGATCGAGCCGACGGACAGGTCGATCCCGCCCGCGATGATCACGAAGGTCATCCCGACGGCGACCACGCCGATCGGCGCGGACGCGCGCAGCATCGTGGACAGGTTCGCCCCGGTGAAGAAGGTGTCCGGGTTGGTCACCACGCCGACCACGCACAGCAGTACCAGCACACCGGTCAGCCCCAGCAGCCGCACGTTCACCGTGCGCCGTCGTGGCCGTCCGTCCGCGTCTGCCCGCCGCACGGGGGGACGGTCCAGGGTCTCGGTCACGCCGCACTCCCTTCCATCACCATGTCGAGCACGTCGGCCTCGCTCGTCGTGTCGGCGGGGCGCTCGGCCAGTACCCGGCCCTCCCGCAGCACCAGCACCCGGTCGGCCAGGGCCAGTACCTCGGGGATCTCGCTGGAGACGACCACCACGGCCACCCCCTCGGCGGCGAGTTCGTGGATCAGCCGGTACAACTCGGCGCGCGCCCCGGCGTCCACGCCCCGCGTCGGTTCGTCCAGCAGCAGCACCCGGCAGCCCCGGACCAGCCACCGCGCCAGCACGACCTTCTGCTGGTTCCCGCCGGAGAGCGTGCGGGCCTGCCGGTGCGGATCGGCGGGCCGGAGGTCGAGGCGCTCCAGGGTGGACGCCGTCACGGCGGTCTCGGCCCCCGGCAGGGAGAAACCGAATCGGCTGTAGGCGGGCAGGCTGGCCAGCGTCACGTTGTCGGCCACCGACATGTCGGACAGCAGTGCCTGGCTCTTGCGCTCCTCGGGCGCCAGTCCCACACCCGCGGCCACGGCGGAGGCCACACTGCCGGGACGCAGCCGGGTCCCCGCGACGGAGACCGTGCCGCGGTCGGGCCTGCGGGCGCCGAAGACGGTCTCCAGGATCTCGCTGCGGCCCGACCCCATGAGGCCCGCCAGTCCGACGACCTCGCCCGCGCGCACCCGGAACGACACGTCGTCGAACTCACCGCTCCGGGCGAGGCCGGCGACCTCCAGCAGGACGTCACCGTGGGCGCACGGATCCCGCTTCGTCCCACCGGACGCGGTCCGCACCGCCCGACCCGCCATCAGATCGACCAGTTCGGACGTCGTGTGTTCCTCCGCGTCGAGGCCGGTGGCGACCGTGCGCCCGTCCTTGAGCACGGTGACCCGGTCGCCGATCCGGCGGATCTCCTCCAGCCGGTGCGAGATGTAGACGACGGCGACCCCCTGGTCGGTCAGCTCACCGAGGATGCGGAAGAGGTTGTCCACCTCGTCGGCGGCGAGGGCGGCCGTCGGTTCGTCGGCCACGAGCAGGCGCGCGTCGTGCGCGAGTGCCCGGGCCATGGACACCAGCTGCTGCCCCGCGGCCGGGAGGTCACCGACCTCGTCGTCCGGACTGATCTCGCCGTGGCCCAGACGGTCGAGCAGCGCGGCCGTCTCCGCGCGGGCGGCGGCGCGGCGGAGGAAACCGTGCCGGGACCGCTCGTGGCCGAGGAAGACGTTCTCGGCCACCGACAGGCCCGGGACCAGGTCGAGCTCCTGGTACATGGTCGCGATGCCGTGCCGGAGTGCGGCCACCGGGGACGGCAGGGCGACGGCCCCGCCCCGCCACACGATCTCGCCGGCGTCCGGCTGGTGCGCCCCGGAGAGCGTCTTGATCAGGGTCGACTTGCCCGCGCCGTTCTGCCCGAGCAGGCAGTGCACCTCACCCGGCCGGACCTCGAGATCCACACCGTCCAGTGCGCGCACCCCGGGGAAACGCTTCACGATCCCCCGCATCTCCAACAGGGGGGCGTCCGACGCATCGGGGCTCGCGTCGTGCGAACTTATATCCACGTCAGCCCTACTTTCTTCTTCGGCATGCAAAAGTAGGGTGATTCGGACCACCCGTCAAGGGGCGGGAGTGTCGCGCCGGGGCAGACCCCGGGCGCGGTCAGGACGGTGACCAGCGGGTCACCGGGACGAGCGGGTGGTTCTCACCAGGTGAAGGTCATGTGCCGGAACTCCGGCCACAGCCGTTCCCAGGACGCCGTGCGCTCCTCGGCGAGCCAGATCGGCTCGTCCTGGTTGCCGTTGTTGACCGCACGTCCGTTGTCGATCCGGCGGAGCAGACGCAGCTCACCGAAGTAGCGGCTCAGCTGCTCACGGTCGGACCCGACGAACAAAGTCGCGCCCGCGCCCTCCGGGGGCCTGCCGAAGTAGTGGAACCCCCGGCTGCCGCTGTAGGGCCGGGGCAGGTCCGGCCGGAAGTGTTCGACGGCGGCGGCCTGCCAGTAGGTCTCGGTGACGATCGCGGTCGCCGCCCGTGTGTCCGGCGGCAACGAGTGGTAGGCACCGGCCACGTCGTCGGCCACCTGCGGCCAGCCGAACTCCTCCAGCTCCATGTTCATCGGGCTGTAGGGCTCGCCCGCGTAGGCCGAGATCGGTTGGACCGGCAGCCAGCTGATCGCCACCGCGGCGGAGACGGCGTAGGCCCCCGCGACCACCGGTTTCCACTGCGCCGGCCGCAGGTGGGTGAACATCCGGTCCAGCCGGGTCGCCGCGACCGCGAAGCACAGCGCGAACAGTCCGCCCACGTAGTACGGCCTGCCCTCGGTGAGCCAGAACACGGCCGTCACGACGAGCACGGTGATGCCGAGGAACCGGTACGCGCGCAGCTCCGGGTCCCGCAGCAGCCACCAGGTGCCGAGCACCACCAGCACCGCGCCGACGCCGATCCCGGCCTGCTCCAACGCCATCGGCAGGAAGGTCAACCGGCCCCCGGCGTAGGAGACCTCGTCGGCGACGATGCGGTTCATCTCCACCTGCGGCCACCCGTGCCGGGCCTGCCAGATCAGCGTGGGCACCGAGACGGCCACCGCCAGCGCGGCGCCGAGCCACAGCATCGGCCTGCGCAGCAGCGCACGCGGCCCCACCAGGAACACCGAGGCCGCCACCGCGATCCAGAACACCGGGATGAGGAACTTGACCTGCAGGTCGATCGCCGTGACCACACCCGCGACGAGCAGCAGCCGGTCGTCCCGCAGGCGCACCCAGCGCACGAGCAGCCAGACGACGACCGTCCAGAGGAACACGTCGAGCATGTGGGTGGCGAGGATGTGGCCCGCCCCGGCCAGCAGGAACGGGGAGCAGGCGTAGGCGCCCGCCGCCATCGCCTGGGCGCGCGGACCACCGCCGAACTCGCGCGCGGTCAACCCGGCCACGACGATGCCGAGCCCGGTCAGCAGGACGGCGGGCAGCCGCAGGCCCACCACCGAACCGGGGAACAGGGTGTCCATCGCCCGGGCCAACAGCGGCAGCAGCGGCGGCTGATCGGCGTAGCCCCAGTCCAGGTGTCTGCCCGCGGCCAGGAAGTACAGCTCGTCACCGTGGTAGCCGTACCGCCCGGCGAAGGCCAGCAGCACCGCCATCGCCGCACCCGCGATCACCCACACCGGCACCCGGGCGAACTGCGGTACGGCCATGCCGGAGAACCCTAACCTCCCCGACCCCGTCTCCCCACCACCCGCGCGTCGACGCTCGGTGGCCGCGAGTTGCCGCTCCGTGCCCGCGGCTTGACGCTCGGTGCCCGCGAGTCGACGGCCGGTGCCCGCGGGCCGGCGTTCCGTGTCCGCGGGTCGGGGCTCGGTGTCGTCGGATCCCTCTCCGGTACCGGAGCGCGGTCCGGACGCCGGGGGGTCACCGGCCCTGTTCGGAAGGGTCAACTCGCGCTCCCACAGGGTCGACTCGCGGGCATGGGGCGGCAACTCGCGGGCATGGGTGGGGTGTCACATGTTGATCATGTGGCCCGCGAGGCCGTGGACGGCTTCCTTGACCGCCTCGCCGAGGGTGGGGTGGGCGTGCACGTTGCGGGCGAGTTCGTGCACGGTGAGGTCCCACTGCTGAGCCAGGGTGAGCTCCGGCAGCAGCTCGGTGACCTCGGGGCCGATGAGGTGCGCCCCGAGCAGCTCACCGTGCTCCGGGTCGCTGAGGATCTTCGCGAAGCCGACGGTGTCGCCGAGGCCGTGCGCCTTGCCGTTGGCCGTGAAGGGGAACTTCGTCACCCGCACGTCGTGGCCCTCGGCGCGCGCCTGCTCCTCGGTGAGGCCGAAGCTGGCCACCTGGGGCTGGCAGTAGGTCGCGCGGGGGATCATGCGGTAGTCCAGTTCCATCGTCTCCGCGTCGCCGATCGTCTCGGCGGCCACGAGCCCCTGCGACTCGGCGGTGTGGGCCAGCATGAGCTTGGCGGTCACGTCGCCGATCGCGAAGATGTGCCGCACGCTGGTGCGGCACCGGCCGTCGACGTCGATGGCCCCCTGCTCGTTCAACGCGACCCCGGTGTTCTCCAAACCGTAGCCCTCCACGGTCGGCCGGAACCCGATCGCCTGCATCACCTTGTCCGTCTCCAGCACCCGCCGCCGGTCGCCGTCGGAGACGGTGACCGTCACCCGCTCGCCGGTGTCGTCGATCGACTCGACGCGGGTGGAGGTGAACACGTCGATGCCCAACCGGCGGTACCGGCGGGCGAGCTCGGCCGAGACCTCCTCGTCCTCGGCGGGGACCAGCCGGTCGAGGAACTCGACGATCGTGACGTGGACCCCGTAGTTGTGCAGTACGTAGGCGAACTCGACGCCGACGGCCCCCGCACCGCAGATCACGATGTCGTCCGGCAGCTCCGCGGTGAGGATCTGCTCCTCGTAGGTGACCACCCGGTCGGTGACCGAGGTGCCCGGCAGCAGCTTCGCCGTCGCCCCGGCCGCGATGATGCAGTGGTCGAAGGTGACGGTGTCCACCGCACCGTCGGTGCCGCGCACCTCGATCGTGGTGTCGTCGACGAAGCTGCCCCGCCCGTTGTACTCGGTGATGGCGTTCTTCTTCATCAGGTAGTGCACGCCCTTGACCCGACCGTCCGCGGCCTTGCGGCTGCGTTCGTAGGCGGCCGTGTAGTCGAACGTGACCTCCCCGTCGACGTGGATGCCGAACGTCCGCGCCTGCGTGGTGAACAGGTGCGCCAGCTCGGCGTTGCGCAGCAGCGCCTTCGACGGGATGCATCCGACGTTGAGGCAGACACCGCCCCAGTAGCGCTCCTCGATGACGGCGGTGTCCAGCCCGAGTTGGGCCGCCCGCACGGCGGCCGTGTAGCCGCCGGGGCCCGCGCCCAGCACCACGACGTCGAAGTGTTCGCTCATGCCGTGATTATGCCCGTCTCAGGCGTCCGGCGGGGGTTGGTCACGCACCTCGGCGAGCAGGTCGGTGATCGCGGCCATGATCCGGTCGGTGGCCTCCCGGAGCTGGGCCGCGCCGGGACGGTCGGACTCCAGGTCGGACAGGTCGACCGGCGGTCCGGCGGCGAGGTGCAGCGTGGGCCGTGGCACCACCCGTGGCAGTGACCTCCCCACCGGTAGCAGGTGCTGGGTGCCCCAGCAGGCGACCGGCACCACGGGGGTCCCGGTGGTCAGGGCCATCCGGGCCAGGCCGGTCTTGCCCTCGCTCGGCCACCCGTCGGCCCGGTCACCGAAGGTGCCCTCCGGGAAGACCACGACACACTCGCCCGCGCGGACGGAGGCGACCGCCTGCCGGTAGGCGTCCAGCGCGCTGGACCGCCCGCGGTGGACCGGGAGGTGCCTGCCCGAGGACATCACCGACCGCACCACCGGCACCGTCCACAGATCCGCCTTCGCGAAGAAGCGCGGGACCCGCCGCGCGGTGAGACCGAACAGCGTCACCGCGATCGGATCGGCGTAGGAGAGGTGGTTGCTCGCCACGAGCACGCCCCCGCGCCGGGGCAGGTGCCTGCGGCCCCGCAGCCGCCACCGGGTGGTCAGCGCGAGCACCGGGGCGATCACCTCGATCGCCAGGCCGTACCAGAAGCCGCGGCCGCGCCGGGGGAACCGGCCGATCAGGCGCAGCTTGGCCACGGCACGCCCCACCGGGCCCCGTCCCCCCGGGCGTGGGGCGGCGCGCACGGTGCCGCGGCCACCGCCGCCGCTCAGGAGACCCGCTCCAGGACCACCACGGGGATGTCCCGGTCGGTCTTGCGGCGGTACTCGTCGTAGTCCGGCCACACGGCCGCCATCACGGGCCACAGCCGGGCCTTCTCGTCCGGATCGGCCGTCCGGGCCCGGGCCGGGAACCGCTCACCCCGGATCTGTACCCGGACGTCGGGGTCGTCCCGCAGGTTGAGGTACCAGGCCGGGTGGCTGTCCGCACCGCCCTTGGAGGCCACGACGACGTAGCGCCCGTCCACCTCCTGGAAGATCAGCGCCGACTTGCGCGGTTCCCCCGTCCGCCGGCCGGTGGTGGTCAGGATCAGGATGGGCGCGCCCTTGTACCAGTCGTAGCCGACCTCGCCGTCGGTCTCCTCGTACCGACGCACGTGTTCGTCGCCGAACAGCATCGTCAGCCCCTTTCCCTCGGTTCGCGCGTCACCCTACCGATCCACTCCGCCGCTTCCGGACACCGCGGCGGTGCGGGACGGCAGCCCGTCGGGTGTCGTGGACAGCACCTCGGCGAGCAGCGCGGGGTCGACGTTGCCGCCCGACACCACGGCCACGGCCGGACCGTCCGGCAGCCGCGGGGCCCGGAACAACCACGCGGCCGTGGCCACCGCACCGCTGGGTTCGGCGACGAGCCCGCCGTGCCGCGCGAGCAGGGCCATCGCCGCACGGATCTCGTCCTCACCCACCGTGACGATGTCGTCGAGCACCGCGCGCAGGTGGGCGAAGGTCAGCTCGGACGGTTGGGCACGGAGCCCGTCGGCCATCGTCCGGGCCCGGTCCGCCACCGGCCAGTCGACCCGCCGCCCGGTGTGCAGACCCTCCCGCGCGTCCGCCGCCAGTTCCGGTTCGACGCCGACGACCCGGACACGGGGACACAGCGCCCGCACCGCGGTCCCGACCCCGGCGGCGAGGCCACCACCGCTGACCGGGACCAGCACGACACCGACGTCCGGCAGGTCGGCGGCGATCTCCAGGCCGACCGTGCCCTGCCCCGCGATCACATCGGGATGGTCGAACGGCGGCACCAGCTCCGCGCCCAGCTCGGTGACCAGCCGCCCGGCCACGGCCTCCCGCTCGCCGGGTCCGCAGAGGACCACCTCGGCCCCGTACGCCCGGGTGCCGTCGATCTTGACCTGCGGGGTCGAGTCCGGCATCACGACGTGCGCGCGGACGCCCGCCGCACGGGCCGCGGCGGCCACGGCACGGGCGTGGTTGCCGCTCGAATAGGCGACCACACCCCGCCGGCGCCGCTCCGTGTCGAGACGGGCGAGCGCGTTGAGCGCCCCGCGGATCTTGAACGCACCGACCGCCTGGAGACTCTCCGGTTTCACCCACAGGGAGCCGGGTCCTCCCGCCCACGGGCAGGGCAGCAGCGGGGTGCGCACCGTCGCGTCCCGAATCCGGTCGGCGGCGGCGCGGATGTCCGGCACGGTCACGAGATCCACCGGCCCAGTGTGCCACCGGCCGCGGCCCCGCCGGGTGCGGTCGGCGATCGTCCGCGATTTTCCTTCGAGCAAGGTCGAGGGCAGGTACCGTGGCGGTGTGACGAAGCTCGCCGACCATCTCACCATCGGACAGGTCGCCGAACGCAGCGGCGTGCCGCACACCGCCCTGCGCTTCTACGAGGACCGCGGACTGATCCACGCGGAACGCTCCGCGGGCAACCAGCGCCGTTTCCCGCGCTCCGTGCTGCGGCGGATCGCCTTCATCCGCGCCGCACAGCGGGTGGGGCTCTCGCTGGAGCAGATCGGGGAGGCACTCGCCACGCTGCCGCACGACCACGCCCCCACCAAGGCCGACTGGGCGCGGCTGTCCCGCACCTGGCGGGCCGAGCTGGACGCGCGCATCGACGCGCTGCAACGCCTGCGGGACCAGCTCACCGGCTGTGTCGGGTGCGGCTGCCTGTCGCTGCGCACCTGTGCCCTGAACAACCCGGACGACCGGATCGCCCGGTACGGGCCGGGTGCCCCGGTGCTCAAGCCGTCCGCCGAGGGCGGACTGTGACCCGGTGGGCCGCAGGCGGGCCGTGCCCGGGCCGCCCCCCTCAGCCGCTCAGCCGCTCAGCCACTCAGCCGCTCAGCCAGGCGACGGCACCACCCACCGCGAGCAGCGCCGCCACGGCGAGCGCGACGGCCGCGACACGCGAGTTCTTCCAGGTGGTGACCGCCCCACCCGCGAGGAACCCGCCCACGGCGAACAACAGCAGCGCCACCAGCGCGTCCGACATCAGTTCCCCCTCACCGACCGGACCCGGAACCACGACCCACGCCGACCACGGACGCCCCCGACCGGTGGGTCACAGGACGCCCTTGGTGGACGGGACCCCGCCCGCGCGCGGGTCGGGTTCGCACGCCTCCCGCAGTGCCCGCGCCAGCGCCTTGTACTGCGCCTCGGCGATGTGGTGCGGATCCCGCCCGTGCAGCACGCGGACGTGCAACGCGAGCTGCGCGTGGAAGGCGAACGACTCGAACACGTGCCGGGTGAGCACGAACGGGTAGTTGCCCCCGACGGTGAACGTGTGGAACTGCTCCGGTTCCCCGACGTGGACGCAGTACGGCCGGCCGGAGACGTCCACCGCCGCGTGCGCCAGGGTCTCGTCCATCGGGATCCACGCGTCCCCGAACCGGCGGATGCCCTGCTTGTCCCCGAGCGCCCGGTGCACCGCCTGCCCCAGCACGATCGCGGTGTCCTCGACGGTGTGGTGGGCGTCGATGTGCACGTCGCCGCTCGCCCGGACGGTCAGGTCGAGACTGCCGTGCACGCCGAACGAATGCAGCATGTGGTCGTAGAACGGCACCCCGGTGGCGACCTCGACCCGGCCGGTCCCGTCCAGGTCGACCTCCACCCGGATCGACGACTCCTTCGTGGTGCGCTCCACCGCGCCCTTCCGGGTCACGTCGCGACCTCCTTGCTCGCCCGCAGAAAGGCGTCGTTCTCCTCGGGCGTGCCGATGGTCACCCGCAGGTGTCCCTCGATCCCCACGTCCCTGATCAGCACTCCCTGGTCCACATAGGACCGCCAGACGGCGGGAGCGTCCGCGAACCGTCCGAACAGGACGAAGTTGGCGTCGCTGTGCACCGGGTCGAGCCCGAGCGCGCGCAGACCGTCGCAGACCCGTTCCCGCTCGGCCGCCAGCTCCGCCACCGAGGCGAGCGTCGCGTCGGCGTGCCGCAGCGCCGCGCGGGCGGCCGCCTGCGTCAGCACGGACAGGTGATACGGCAGCCGGACCAGTTGCAGCGCGTCCACCACGGCGGGCGCGGCCGCCAGATACCCGAGGCGGCCCCCGGCGAAGGCGAACGCCTTGCTCATGGTGCGGGAGACGATCAGCTTGGTCGGGTGCTCGTCCAGCAGGTGCACCGCGCTCGGCCGGGAGGAGAACTCGGCGTAGGCCTCGTCCACGACGACCAGCCCCGGCGCGGCACGCAGGATCGCGTCCAGTGCCTCCTCCGGGACCGACCCGCCGGTGGGGTTGTTCGGGCTCGTCACGAAGACCACGTCCGGGGCACGCTCGGCCACGACCTCCGCCACGGCACCGGCGTCCAGGGAGAAGTCGGCCGCACGCGGCGCGGGGCACCACTCGGTGCGCGTGCCCGAGGCGAGGATCGGGTGCATCGAGTACGACGGCTCGAACCCGAGCGCCGACCGCCCCGGGCCACCGAACGCCTGCAACACCTGCTGCAGGATCTCGTTCGAGCCGTTGGCGGCCCAGATGTGCCGTTCGGTCAGCGACGCACCGGTCGCGGCGGACAGGTACGCCGCGAGATCCCGGCGCAGCGCGACGGCGTCACGGTCCGGGTAGCGGTGCAGTCCGCGGGCGGCCTCCCGGGCCGCCTCGGCGACGTCGTCCACCAGTTCCGCCGGCGGCGGGAACGGGTTCTCGTTCGTGTTCAGCCGCACCGGCACGTCCAGCTGCGGGGCCCCGTACGGACTGCGGCCGCGCAGGTCCTCGCGCAGCGGCAACTGCTCCGGGGTGACGTCCTCGGCGCTCATGCGGTGCCCTCCGAACCGGGGAACCGGGCGGCAGCATCGTCCCCGCCTCCCGGGAACCGGGCCGCAGCGTCATCCGCGCCGCCCGGGAACCGGGCCGCAGCATCATCCGCGCCGCCCGGGAACCGGGCGGTGACGGCCTCGCCGTGCGCGGGCAGGTCCTCCGCGTCGGCCAGCGCGACCACCGCCTCGGCGACGTCGGCCAGCGCCGCCGCGCTGTAGTCCACGACGTGGATGCCGCGCAGGAAGCTCTGCACGGACAGGCCCGAGGAGTGCCGGGCGAAGCCGCCGGTGGGCAGCACGTGATTCGACCCGGCGCAGTAGTCGCCGAGCGAGACCGGCGCGTACGGGCCCACGAAGATGGCACCCGCATTGCGCACCCGGGCGGCCACCCCGGCGGCGTCGGCGGTCTGGATCTCCAGGTGCTCGGCGGCGTAGGCGTCGACCACGCGCAGGCCGTCGTCCAGCGAGGAGACCAGGACGGTGCCGGACTGCGTGCCGGTCAGCGCCGTCCGGACGCGCTCGGTGTGTTTGGTGTCCGCGACCCGCGTCTCCAGTTCGGCGTCCACGGCGTCGGCCAGTGCGGGTGAGGTGGTCACCAGCACACTGGCGGCCAGGGTGTCGTGCTCGGCCTGGCTGACCAGGTCGGCGGCCACGTGCGCGGGCTCAGCCGTGTCGTCGGCGAGGATCGCGATCTCGGTGGGCCCCGCCTCGGAGTCGATACCGATGATCCCGCGCAGCATCCGCTTCGCCGCGGTGACGTAGAGGTTGCCCGGCCCGGTCACCATGTCGACCGGGTCCAGGTCGGTGCCGTCGGTGTCGCGCGCCCCGTGCGCCAGCAGCGCGACGGCCTGCGCGCCGCCGACCGCCCACACCTCGTCGACCTCCAGCAGCGCGGCGGCGGCGAGGATCGTCGGGTGCGGCAGGCCCCCGAACTCCGCCTGCGGGGGTGAGCACAGCACCAGCGAACCGACCCCGGCGGCCTGGGCGGGCACCACGTTCATCACCACGCTGGAGGGGTACACGGCCAGTCCGCCCGGCGCGTACAGGCCGACCCGCCCGACGGGCACCCAGCGTTCGGTGACCGTGCCGCCCTCGGCGACCCGGGTGGTGACGTCGCCGCGGCGCTGGTCGGCGTGCACCGCGCGGGCGCGGGTGATCGACTCCTCCAGCGCGGTCCGGACGGCGCC
>NZ_KE387120.1:0-2592 GCF_000430445.1 Saccharomonospora iraqiensis subsp. iraqiensis | reverse complement strand
CCGCCCAGCTCGCCGGGCTCGCCCGGGCCGCGCACCGCCGCTACTGTGCGCGGGCGTGGGAGGGGGACGACGCCTGGCGCTCCCCGCCGGAGGACGTGCCGCCGGCCGAGCTCGCCTACCTGCTCGCCGCCGACTGTCTGCTTCCGCTCGCCGACCGGCAGGACCTGCTCGAACAACGGCACCCGCTGCGCAGACTGCGCGCGATCCGCGCCCTGCTCACCCGGGAGGAGGGGATCCTGTCCGCCCTGCACGCGGTCCCCGCCTCGCACGACGAACTCGACGGCGAGAGCGGCATCCTCTCCCCCGCGGCGCGGAACTGAGCGCCGGGGCGGACCCGGGCACGGATCCGGCGACGGACCGGCTCAGGTCCGTCTGCCGAGATCGTCGCGGGCGTTCCACGCGGCCGCCATCCCGTAGGCCAGGGCCACCCCGAACGGCTGGGCGAGCACCACCCAGGCCGTTTCCAGCACCGGCGGCCGCGCGACCACCGACCCGGTCCGGGGCGTGCCGGGGACGGCGTACGCCGCGTCCGCGAAGGCGACGCCGGTCCGCAGGGCCAGCCACGCCGACAGCAGCGACCCCGCGACCGCGCCCATCAGCAGGACGGGACCGCGCCACGACCGCAGCAGCCACAACGCCACCCCCGTGACCAGCCCGGCCGCCAGTCCCAGCAGCAGGAACATCGCCAGCCCGTCGAAGCGGTGCCAGCCCTCCAACGGCAACGTCGCGAGCCGCCCGTCGTCGGCCACCACCCGCATCCGCCGGGCGGGCGCGAGCGACGCCCACAACCTGCCGAGCGCGATGCCCAGCACGGCCAGCGCCGAGGCCACGGCGAACGCGGACGTCAGATCGGCCCGGACCACGACCGGGGGGACACGCCCCTCCGGCGCCCGGAGCGGCGCGGGAGGGTGCTCGGCACCGGCCTGCTCGGCCACGAGTGGACTCCTCCCCACGACCCGGGTTCCGCCGGGCAGCCTAGCCGGTCGGGGAGACGTCGGCGGAGGTGGTTTCGCCGTGCCTGCTGCACCGGGCACTCCACCCCGAGGGCGTGATCTGCACCACCATCCGTCGGGCGCACTCGACGCAGAACCGCGGCGGCTCCAGGGCCGGCCGGGGCCCGCGACAGGCGGTGTGGTCGACGGGTCCCTCCGTACCCGGCCCGGCGGCCGTGTCCGGGGCGCCCGCCGTCTCGGGACGGCCACAGTGCGGGCAGTACCTCATGGTGCCAGTATCTCCCCCCGCACCCGCGGGAGTCCGTCCGGGGCGCACCGCGTCCGGCCGGGAGCTCACAGCGTCTCGCTCAGGGCCTTGATCGGCATCTTGAGGTCGCCGAGCATGTCCAGGTCCGCCTGCGCGGGCCTGCCCAGATTGGTGAGGTAGTTGCCGACGATGATGGCGTTCACCCCACCGAGCATGCCCTGCTCCGCCCCGAGGTCGCCGAGGGTCAGTTCGCGGCCGCCCGCGAACCGCAGCATCGTGCGCGGCATGGCCAGCCGGAACGCGGCGACCACCCGCAGCGCGTCCTTGCCCTCCACCGTCTCGTAGTGCTCGTACGGGGTGCCCTGCTGCGGGATGAGGAAGTTCATCGGCACCTCGTGCGGTGCCAGCTCGCCGAGCTGCACGGCGAACTCGGCACGCTGCTCGTCGGTCTCGCCCATGCCGATGATGCCGCCGCAGCAGACCTCCATCCCGGCCTCGCGCACCATCCGCAGCGTCTCCCAGCGCTCCTCCCAGGTGTGCGTGGTGACGACCTCGGGGAAGTGCGAGCGCGCCGTCTCCAGGTTGTGGTTGTACCGGTGCACGCCCATCTCGACCAGCTCGTCGACCTGCTCCTGGGTGAGCATCCCCAGCGAACACGCGATCTGGATGTCGTTGCCGGAATCGCGGATCGCCTTGATGCCCTCGCGCACCTGCGACATCAGCCGCTTGTCCGGACCACGCACCGCCGCGACGATGCAGAACTCCGTCGCCCCGGTGGCCGCCGTCTCCTCCGCGGCCTTGACCATGCCCGGGATGTCCAGCCAGGCCGCGCGCACCGGCGTGGGGAACAGACCGGACTGCGAACAGAAGTGGCAGTCCTCGGGGCAGCCGCCGGTCTTGACGCTGACGATGCCCTCGACCTCCACCTCGGGGCCGCACCACCGCATCCGCACGTCGTGGGCGAGCGCCAGCAGGTCCGTCACGTGCTCGTCGCCGAGGCGGAGCACGTCGAGGACCTGCTGCTGCGACAACCCGATGCCCTGTTCGAGCACCCGGTCCCGCGCGATCGCGAGGATTTCGGAGTCGGTGGTTGCGGCCGTCACGCGCATCTCCTTCGAAGCAGGCAGTGGTCGGAAAGTGAGTGTGCCGCACGGGGTGGCCCGGGCACAGCGACCCGGCGACCTACGTCACGTCCCGTCGGCCGAGCCGGTGGTCGGGTGGCCGATCCGGGGCGACACGCCGTGGTGGCACGGTCGCTCACGGTCGGGAGGCGGACGCGCCGCGTGCGAAGTGGTCGGCGTCGAAGTCGCCGCCGAACCACGGCGACAGACCCCGGCGGGCCTCGTCGAGGAACTCGTCCCGGCCCGCCCGCGCCAGTCCCCCGGACAACGC
>NZ_KE387119.1:17164-18802 GCF_000430445.1 Saccharomonospora iraqiensis subsp. iraqiensis | reverse complement strand
CCGGGCAGGCGCTGCAGCGGCTGCTGCCGTGGCCGGAGGCCACCCGGCTGGACGAACTGGCCCCCGCGCGCATCGCGGTGCCGTCCGGCGCGCGGGTGCCGGTGGACTACGAACCCGAACAGCCCGCCCTGCCGGTGCGGCTGCAAGAGGTGTTCGGCTGGACCGAGGTGCCCACCGTCGGCGACGGACGGGTGCCGGTGGTGATGCGGCTGCTGGACCCGGCCGGGCGCCCGGCCGCCGTCACCGGGGACCTCGCGTCGTTCTGGCGCGACGGCTACCGTCAGGTGCGCGCCGAACTGCGCGGCCAGTACCCGAAGCACGCCTGGCCGGACGACCCGCTCACCGCACCCCCGAGCCGCCCCGGTCGGCCGTGAGCACCCTGCGATCCGGAGTTCAGGTGGCTGTGAGCCGGAGGTCGGTCAGGCAGGTGGCTCCATCCTCATCGGTGGAGAAGGCGCTCCGGCCGGTGCGCCCCTCGTAGGTGGCCTCGATGGTGCCGTTGACGTCGCGGGGGAGCCAGAACCCGATGAAACCGTTGTCGAAGGTAGTGACCCGCTCATCGACGAGGACCTCACCGGTGGCGTCGTCGAGAATGCGGATCCCGACTTCTTCGTTGGCCAGCTCACCGCGGCACGTGGTCAGGGAGTGGTAGTGACATTCGTGGGTCTGCTCGACGAAGGGGGCGAGGGCGAGGTAGAACCGGTCGTCCCGGATCGGAACCGTGAGCTTCCGCTCGGCGTCGGCGAGGAGGAGATGATCGGCGCGCACGGCGGCCGTGAGGTCGGTCGAGCGCTGGGCGACGGGTACCCGGTCCAGGTGGTCGATGATCTCCGCCCCGTCCATTCCCGTCAAACCGTGGTCGGCGAGGAAACCTGCTTCGTCGGTGGTGACGGTCGGCGCACCGGGTGTCACTCGATCGGCCCCGGGGGTGGCGGTGGAACAGCCGGCGAGTGTCAGCAGCAGCGTTCCCGCCACGATCAGGTGTCGCTTCATTGCTCTATCCTGCCTCAACGTCCTTTCCCCTCAGGAAGGAATGCATGGTCACGGGACTCAGCGCGTTCCCGCTCACGCCCGTCGCCGACCACGGCGTCGACGAGAAGGCGTTCGCCGGGCTGGTCGCACGCCTCGCGGAGGCGGACGTCGACTCGATCACCGCGCTCGGCTCCACCGGGTGCGCACCGTACCTCTCCGGTGCGGAGCGCGCCCGCGCCGCGCGGGTGGCCGTCGCCCACGCCGGGAACACCCCCGTGCTGGTCGGTATCGGCGCGCTGCGCACCCGCGACGTGCTCGCGCTCGCCGAGGACGCGCAGCACGCGGGCGCCTCCGGGGTGCTGCTCGCGCCGGTGTCCTACCAGGCGTTGACCGAGGAGGAGGCGTTCGGCCTCTACGCCGACGTCACCGCCGAACTGTCGGTGCCGCTGGTGGTCTACGACAACCCGGGCACCACCGGCTTCACCTTCACCGACGAGCTCTACGCCCGCGTCGCCGAACTGCCGAACGTCGCCGCACTGAAGATCCCCGGGGTGCCGGCCGACCCCGACGCGGCCGGGGCGCGGGTGTCCGACCTGCGCACGCTGCTGCCCGCGTCGGTGACCGTCGGGGTCAGCGGCGATCCGCTCGCCGCGACCGGCCTCAACG
>NZ_KE387119.1:13439-17064 GCF_000430445.1 Saccharomonospora iraqiensis subsp. iraqiensis | reverse complement strand
CGACGGACGCGGCCGCGTCGGGCGGGCGTGTGCGCACCAGCCGCGAGGAGCACCGCGTGGTGGTGATCGGGTCCGGGTTCGGCGGCGGGGTGACGGCCCTGCGGTTGGCGCAGGCCGGGGTGCCGGTGCACGTGCTGGAGCGGGGGATCCGCTGGCCGACCGGGCCGAACGCGGAGACGTTCCCGCACGCCACCAGCCCGGACAAGCGGGCGTTCTGGCTGGGTTCGCCGCTGTCGCTGCCCGGGCTCGGCCAACTGCCGGTGCCGTTCGAGCCCTACACCGGGCTGCTGGAGCGGGTGCCCGGCCGGGGCATGGACATCATCTGCGCCGCCGGGGTCGGCGGCGGGTCGCTCGTCTATCAGGGCATGACGTTGCAGCCCACCGCGGAGGTGTTCCACGCGACTCTGCCCGAGCAGCTGGACTACGACCGCATGGACCGCGACCACTACCGCCGGGTGGCGCGGATGCTGCGGCTGGAGACCGCCCCGGACCGTCTGATCGACAGCGAGACGTACACGGCGGCCCGGGTGTTCGCCCGCAACGCCGCCCGGGCCGGGTACGCCGTCGACAAGGTGCCGATGCCGATCGACTGGGACTACGCGCTGGCCGAACTGGACGGCCGGATGACCCCGTCCTACACCAACGGTGACTGCGCGTTCGGCGTCAACAACGGCGGCAAGCACTCGGTCGACGTCACCTACCTCGCCGAGGCCGAGGCCACCGGCCGGGTCACGGTCGCCACGCTGCACCACGTGACCGAGGTGGCCCGGGCCGCGGACGGCCGGTGGCAGGTGTTCGTCGACCGGATCGGCACCGACGGCACGGTGTGGGAGAAGAAGATCCTCACCACCGACGCGCTGGTCATGGCCGCGGGCACGACGGGAACGACCCGGCTGTTGATGCGCGCGCAGGCGCGGGACCGGATCCCGGACCTGCCGGACGGTCTCGGGGAGAACTGGGGATCCAACGGCGACCGCATCCACACCTGGACCAACCTGGCCGACGACTTCGGTTCCCCGCAGGGCGGGCCGGTTGTGTACAGCAGCAAGGAGTGGCACGACCCGGCGTCGGCGAACACCGTCATCCAGGCGTCGCTGCCGCCGCTGCCGAACCTGCGCACCACGATGCTGGTCGGCTACGGCGTCAGCCCGGACCGCGGCCGGTTCCACTACGACCCGCACGTCGACGACGTGGTGCTGCACTGGCCACACGGCGGGGACGCCGCCCTGGCCCGGCGCATCGACACCCGGATCGGGGAGATCGCGGGGTTCGGCTCGGTGGAGCTGGACACCACCTCGCTCTACCCGAACACGTGGCACCCGTTGGGCGGCGCGTCGATGGGCACGGTCTGCGACCTGGCCGGCCGGGTGCGGGGGCAGCGCGGGCTCTACGTGCTGGACGGGGCGCTGCTGCCGGGCACCGCCGCGGCGTGCAACCCGTCGATGACGATCGCCGCGGTGGCCGAACGGGCGACCGACGAGCTGATCGCGCGCGACGTCGGCACGGTCTTCTGACACGCGTGAACACGCCTGACCCGCCCGGCACGCCGAGGGCGGGTGGTTACGGGGTGCCCGCTACGGGGAATGTGTGGGGCGGCTGATCCGTTGAGTGGAGCGGGGCCATTCGTGTGTTGGCCCCGCGCGTATCGAGGACGTGAACGACGGAAACGAGGACGGCACTGCCCATGGCACAGGTTCCGACCATCACCCTGAACACCGGCGCGGAGATGCCGCGGCTCGGCTACGGCGTCTTCCAGGTCCCGGCCGACGAGGTGTTCGAGCCGACGCTGGAGGCGCTGCGGGCGGGCTACCGCAGCATCGACACCGCCACGATCTACGGCAACGAGGAGGGCGTCGGCAGGGCGATCGCCGAGTCGGGCGTGCCCCGGCAGGAGCTGTTCGTCACCACGAAACTGTGGAACGACAGCCAGGGCTACGACACCACGCTGGCCGCGTTCGACGCCAGCCTGGCCCGCCTCGGCCTGGACTACGTCGACCTGTACCTGATCCACTGGCCGATGCCCGGCCAGGACCGCTACGTCGACACCTGGAAGGCGTTCGAGAAGCTGCACGCCGAGGGCCGCGCCCGCGCGATCGGGGTGTCCAACTTCCACTCCACGCACCTGCGGCGGCTGTTCGACGAGACGAGCGTGGTGCCCGCGGTGAACCAGGTCGAGCTGCACCCGAACCTGCCGCAGGCCGAACTGCGTGCCTTCCACGCCGAGCACGACATCGTCACCGAGGCGTGGAGCCCGCTGGGCCAGGGCAAGGGCCTGCTGGACGAGCAGGTGCTGGTGTCGCTGGCCGAGAAACACGGCAAGACCCCGGCGCAGGTCGTGCTGCGCTGGCACTTCGAGCTGGGCAACGTGACGATCCCGAAGTCGGTCACCCCGTCGCGGATCCGGTCCAACCTGGACATCTTCGACTTCGCGCTCAGCGAGGACGACATGGCCGCGATCGCGGCGCTGGACACCGGCACCCGCGTCGGCCCGGACCCGGACGCCTTCGGCGCCTGAGCAGTCCGCCCGGCACCCGAGAACGCCCGGTCGCGCCCGGGTGGAACAGCCGCACACCGCGCCCGTTCCACCCGGGCGCGTTCGCGTACCGGGCCTCCTCGGCGGACCCCCGTGAGGGGGTTCAGACCTTTTTTCCGACGCCGCCGTAGACGATGGCGTCGGTCTCGTTGCGCGGCACCGGCCCGTCGGGCCACCAGTCGGCGGCGGGCACCAGCCCCGGTTCCACCAGTTCCAGCCCGTCGAAGAACGACCGCACGTGGTCGTACTCGCGGAAGTAGCCCGAGTTCATGCCCTTGTCGCGGATGCCGCGGCGCAGTTCGTCGACCATCGCGCGGCCGCTGCCGTCCGGGTCGTCGGCCGCGGGCGGGTAGGTGATGTGGGTCAGCGCCACGTAGCTGCCGCGCGGCAATGCGTCCACATAGGTCCGCATGACGTCGGCGACCGGGCGGGGTTCGTCCGGTTCGTGGTGCAGGGTGAAGCACTGGATCATCGCGATCGGCCGGTCGAAGTCGAGCAGCCGCCGCACCGCCGGGTCGTTGAGCAGCGTGTCCGGGTCGGTGAGGTCGGCGGCGACGAACACCGACCGGTCGTTGTCCTCCAGCAGCGCCCGGCCGTGCGCCTGCACCGTCGGGTCGTTGTCGCTGTAGACGACGCGGGCCTCCGGGTTGAGCCGCTGCGCCACCTGGTGCACGTTGTCATCGGTGGGCAGGCCGGAGCCGCAGTCGAGGAACTGGTCGATGCCGGCGTGGCGGGTCAGCCACCGCACGACCCGGTGCAGCCAGCGCCGGTTCGTCATCGCCGAGGCGTACGGGTTCTTGAAGGTCTCCTCGAGGAACTTCACCACCGCCAGGTCGGCGGCGTAGTAGTCCTTCCCGCCGAGCAGGTAGCTGTAGGCGCGGGCCACGCTCGGCGTGTTCGGGTCGATCGTCGCCACGTCCGGTGTGGTGTCGGCTGAGTCCACGGGTGTGATCCCCTGTTCGTTCGGTGTCCGGTGCACCCCCTGCGGGGATCATGATGGCGCACCGGCGGGCGGCGTGGGGCCGGAGTCGGTGAACGGTCGACGACCGGCTCCCGGCGGGCCGCCCGCCGCCCGCTCCCGACCGGCCGGCG
>NZ_KE387119.1:11331-13339 GCF_000430445.1 Saccharomonospora iraqiensis subsp. iraqiensis | reverse complement strand
GGGGGCACCGGCCGCGAGGCCGGGCCCCGCGAGTGCGATGCCCACCGTGGCGGCCGCGGCGGTGAGCGCGAACTTTCTCAGCGACACGGATCTCTCCTCCTGGCGGTGTCGTCGAAACCCCGGGCACGCCAGAACGCGCGCCCGGAACGGAACCGACCCCGGGAAACGATCGCGAAAAACGCCGACCCTCCCGGTGGGGATACATCCGGGAACACGCCTGTGGGCTGCTTCCGGGAAAGTGTCCTCCCGGTTCCGTGAAACCCTTTCTCGGGTCGACCACACGATGCGGTTCCCCGAACCGGGATGTCAACGCCGCTGGGAAACGACGAACCGTTCTGAGAATGCCGTGTCAGGCGGATGACCAGGAACAACCGACGATCCCCGCGGGAATCATCGGGAACGGATACCGGCGATTTCACCGATGGTCCCGCCGACGGGGCGCACACACGACCCGGTGCCCGCCCCACCGGACGGGCACCGGACCCACGCCCCTCAACCCCCGCGCCGGGCGGGGGCCGGTCTCACCCGCTGGAGACCGCGCACTGCCCCCGGTCCACCCGCTGCGGCGGACCCGCCGACGGACGCGGGTCGAAGTCGAAGATCTCCGTCGGCACGTACAACGTCGCGCACGCGTTCGGGATGTCCACCACCCCCGAGAACCGGCCCTCCACCGGCGCCGCCCCCAACAGCAGATACGCCTGCTCCGGGGTGTAGCCGAACTTCGTCAGATAGTCGATCGCGTGCAGACACGCCCGCCGGTAGGCCAGCTGCGAGTCCAGATACCGCTGCTCACCCGACTCGGTCACCGACAGCCCCGGGAACGTGAGGAACTCGGTGTAGCGCGGTTCCACCCGGCCGGGCACGAACATCGGCGTCGACATCCCGTAGGTGTCCATCCCGCCCTTGATCACGTCCACGTGCAGGTCGATGTAGCCGCCCATCTCGATCGCCCCGCAGAAGGTGATCTCCCCGTCGCCCTGGGAGAAGTGCAGATCACCCAACGACAACTTCGCCCCGGACACGAACACCGGGTAGAACACCCGCGAACCGCGCGAGAGGTTCTTGATGTCCTGGTTGCCGCCGTTCTCCCGCGGCGGCGCCGTGCGCGCGGCCTCGGCCGCCACCCGGTCGAACTCCGCCCCGGACAACGACCCCAGCAACGCGTCCGTCGGCTCCGGCGGCAACGCCAACGGCGGCACCCGCTGCGGATCCGTGTCGATCAACGCCCGCTCCCGCGCGTTCCACTCACCCAGCAGCTCCGCCGTCGGCGCCGTGCCCATCAACCCCGGGTGCGCGATGCCATTGAACGACACCCCCGGCAGGTGCCGCGACGTCGCCGTCTGCCCGTGGAAGTCCCACACCGCCTTGTACGCGTCGGGGAAACGGTCGGTGAGGAACCCGCCCCCGTTGTCCCGCGCGAAGATGCCGGTGTAGCCCCAGCCCTGACCCGCCACCGGCCCCGACTCCTGCGGCACCGGCCCCATCTCCAGGATGTCCACCACCAACAGGTCACCCGGCTCGACACCCTCCACCGCGATCGGCCCGGACAACTGGTGCACCATCGCGATGTTCACGTCCCGCACGTCGTCGGCCGAGTCGTTGTTCCCGATCGTCCCGTCGAACCACTCCCGGCACTCGATCCGGAACTCCTCACCCGGCCGCACCGACACCGCCGCGGGCACATCCGGATGCCACCGGTTGTGCCCGAGCACGTCCTGCTCGGCGAACGACCGCGACTGGTCGACGGAGAACTTCACCTCGGGCATGCCCGACCTCCTGCTGTGGCTGGAACGACACGACCCACGAGGCGCACACCCGCCACGACACGCGCAGAACGAAGGAGGCGCCCGACACCTGCGTGCCCTCGTGGTCGCAGCGGGCATTCCCGACGCCGCGCCCCCGAAACGACGCCCCCGTCCCACCGGCGCCGCACCACCCGTTGGTGCGAAACACGCCGGCCACCCGCCGACACCCGCACCCGCGCGCGGCGGCCGGGGTCAGTCCTCCC
>NZ_KE387119.1:6137-11231 GCF_000430445.1 Saccharomonospora iraqiensis subsp. iraqiensis | reverse complement strand
TGGGGGCGCTCGCCCGGGGGGTGATGGCGCAGGTGCCGCTGCGGCACGGGCCGGTGCCGCTGGTGGACCGGGCGTTCGTGCGCGCGGCGCGGCGGGTCGGGATCGAGGTGCACACCTGGACGATCAACGAGCCGGCGCGGATGCGGGCGTTGCTGGACCTCGGGGTGCACGGGATCGTGACGGACCGGCCGGACCTGCTGCGGGACCTGCTGCGGCACCGGGGGGCGTGGCCGCCGGGGACGGCGTGACCCGCGGGGTGACCCCGCGCGGACATCACCATCACGGGTGAGTGAGGTCCCCCGAGGGAGTAGTCTTCGCCGGTCACTGTGATCAGCGTGCGAGGAGCCGGTCATGTCCAGCGTTTCCGGCGGCCCGGCCCCGGCCGCCGATGTCCGTCAGCGCCGTCGTGAGCAGCGCGGCTGGTACTTCTACGACTGGGCGAACTCCACCTTCTACACCTCGGTGATCACCGTGTTCGGTGCGTTGTACATGAGCACGGTGGCCGCCGACGACGCGCGCGCGGACGTGGCGCGGAACGGTCCGACGCCGTGCGTGGGGCCGGACGGGGCGGGCGACAACCTGCACAACTGCGACATCAGCCTGTTCGGGTTGACGTTCCCGGCGGGGTCGTTGTGGGGGTATCTGCTGGCGGCGGCGACGGTGGTGCAGGTGCTGGTGCTGCCGGTGACCGGGGCGATCGCCGACCGCAGCCAGTACAAGAAGCGCATTCTGGGGTTCTTCGCGTTCCTCGGGTCGGCGGCGTCGGCGTTGTTGTTCTTCGTGGCCGACGGGCGGTGGGAACTGGGCGTGGTGTTGTACATGGTGGGCAACATCGGCTACGGCGCCTCGTTGGTGACCTACTACTCGTTCCTGCCGGACATCGCCTCGCCGGACGAGCGGGACGACGTGTCGTCGAAGGGATGGGCGTTCGGCTACCTGGGCGGTGGTGTGGCGCTGGCGTTGCAGTTGGCGTTCTACCTGGGGCACGAGTCGTTCGGGGTGAGCGAGTCGACGGCGGTGCGGATCTGTTTCCTCAGTTCGGGTGTGTGGTGGGCGTTGTTCACGCTGATCCCGCTGCGGCGGTTGCGGGAGCGGCAGCCGCCGCACGGCGCCGAGCACGGGGCGTCGGTGGTGCGGGCCGGGTTCACCGAGCTGCGGAACACGGTGCGGCACGCGCGGGCGTTCCCGCTGACGCTGGCGTTCCTGGGGGCGTATCTGGTCTACACCGACGGGATCTCCACGGTGGTGTCGGTGTCGGCGCAGTACGGCAAGGAGGAGTTGCGCTTCGACAACGAGGTGTTGATCGCGACGATCCTGGTGATCCAGTTCGTGGCGTACGTGGGTGGGGTGACGCACGGGTTGGTGGCGCGTCGCGTCGGGGCGAAGAAGACGATCCTGGGCAGTCTCGTGGTGTGGATGGGTGTGCTGGGTGGTGCGTACTTCATCGAGGTGGGGGCGCAGTTGCAGTTCTACGCGGTGGCGGCCGGGATCGGGCTGGTGCTGGGGGGCACGAACGCGTTGTCGCGGTCGCTGTACAGCCAGATGATCCCGGCGGGCAAGGAGGCGCAGTACTACTCGCTGTACGAGGTCGGTGAGCGGGGCACGTCGTGGTTGGGGCCGTTGTTGTTCGCGGCGGTCGGGCAGGCGACGGGCTCGTTCCGGTACGCGATCATCGCGTTGCTGGTGTTCTTCGTGGTGGGGTTCGTGCTGGTGGCGTTGATCCCGGTGCGGCGGGCGATCGCGGCGGCGGGCAATCCGGAGCCGCGGGTGTTGTGAGGCCGGTGGCCGGGTCGTGCGCGGGGGTGCCGGTGGTGCACCGCTCTCCCCCGCCGGGTGTGCCGCGTGCTGCGGATAGGGTGCTGCCTCGTGAATGTCCCGGATGACGTGCATGTCGACCCGGCCGGCGCCCCCACCGGCGCTGCGGCCGGTGCGTTGTCGCCGGTGCCCGGCGTGTCGCGGGGCCCGGGCGCGGCGCGGGTGGGTCGGGTGAAGTTCTTCTACGGCCCGATGGACTGTGGGAAGTCGACGTTGGCGTTGCAGATCGACCACAACCTCGCGCGGCAGGGCAGGCAGGGGCTGTCGCTGGTGCGGCACGACCGGTCGGGGTCCGGGCGGATCAGCAGCCGGATCGGGATCGCCCGGCGCGCGGTGGAGGTGCGGGGCGACACCGATGTGCGGGCGGTGGTGCGGCGGTCGTGGGAGCGGGGCAGGCCGGTGGACTACCTGGTGGTGGACGAGGCCCAGTTCCTCTCCCCCGGTCAGGTGGAGCAGTTGGCGGAGCTGGCCGACGAGGTGTGCGTGGACGTGTACTGCTTCGGGATCTCGACGGATTTCCGGGGTGAGTTGTTCGCGGGGGCGCGCCGGTTGGTGGAGCTGGCGGACGAGCTGGAACCGGTGCAGGTGGAGGTGTTGTGCTGGTGCGGGCGGCCGGGCCGGTTCAACGCGCGGGTGGCCGACGGTGTGGTGCTGCGGACGGGTGACACGGTGTTCGTGGCGGACACGGTGGGCGGCGCGCCGGACGGGGGTGTCCCGGACGGGGGCGTATCCGGCGCCGGGACCGGGGACGCGGACGCCTCCGGTGCGGAGGTCTCCTCCGGTGGGGTGAACTCCGACACGACACGGACGTCGACGGAATCGGCTACCGTGCGTTACCAGGTACTTTGTCGTCGGCACTTCCGCCGTGGCGAAGTGGGGCCGGATCCGTCCGGTCCGGGGCAGCTCCAGCTGACGTGACCGGGTTCCGGTCGCGGGCGGTGGGGCGCCCTCCAGACCGTCCTCACCCGGGTGGGGGAGATCACCGAGACAGGAGGCCGTACCGCGTCACAGGATCGCGTCAAAGGTCTCCCTGTGGGAGCAAGCTGTTTTCAACACGGGTGACGTGGTTCACCGCGCGTGGCGGACGGGTGGTCGGGAATGCCGCCGACCGTCCGGGACGTTGCACTCGGTGAGCACGACCCTGGCTCCACGCGTGGAGCCGACCGAAAGGACCCATCATGGCCGACCGTGTTCTTCGTGGAAGCCGGTTGGGTGCGGTCAGTTACGAGACCGACCGTAATCACGACCTCGCACCCCGGCGCACCGTGCGGTACTCGTGCCCGAAGAACCACGAGTTCGAGGTGCCGTTCTCCGACGACGCCGAGATCCCCCCGACGTGGGAGTGCCGCCTGCACGGCACCGAGTCGGAGATCATCGACGGTGGGCAGTCGGAGCCCAAGGAGGCCAAGCCGCCGCGGACACACTGGGACATGCTGCTGGAGCGGCGTTCCATTCCCGAACTCGAGGAACTGCTCAACGAGCGGCTCACCGAGCTGAAGAACCGCCGGGGCCGCACGGCCTGACGAGCGGTGAAGCCGGGAGGCCCCCGGTCCGTGCCGGGCACGGACCGGGGGCCTTTCTGTGTGCGGCCGGCTCCCCCGGCCCGCGTTCGCGGCGGGTGGTCGGGGTGGCGCCGTCCCGTGGGCCGGTCAGAGGAACGCGGTGACGCCGTCGTAGTCGCCCCGCTGTGCGGGGCCCGTGGTCGCGTACTCGACCAGCAGCAGGCCGTTGGGGGTGGCCTCGTGGTGGACGAGGCGGAGGCCGGTGGTGGTGTCCGGGTCGGTCAGCAGCCGCCGTCCGGTTCCGAGGACCGTGGGGGCGACGGCGAGGCGGACGGTGTCGACCAGGCCCGCCCGCAGCAGCGCGTCGCCCAGGCGGGCGCTGCCGTGGATCTGGAGTTCCCGGCCCGGCCGTCGTTTGAGGTCGGCGACGGTGCGGCGCGGGTCGCCGGTGAGCACCGTCGTGGGGTGCCAGGTCGGCTCGGTGCCGGTGTTCGACACGACGTACTTGGGCAGGGTGTTCATCCGCCCGGTGAACGGGTCGTCCGGGTCGGTGATCGCGGGCCAGTCGCGGGCGAACGCCTGGTAGGTGCGGCGGCCGAGCAGCAGCCCGTCGGCGAGGTCGAGCCATTCGGAGGTGCGGCGGACGAAGGTGCCGTCGATGTGCGGCACCAGCCAGCCGCCGCGGGTGAAGCCGTCGCTGGTGTCCTCGTCCGGGGAGCCGGGCCCCTGGCTGACCCCGTCGAGGGTGACGAACCCGGTCAGCGCGAGCTTCACCGCGGGTCACCGCTCTCGGCGAACGCGGCGAGTTGGGCGGCGACGGTGCCCCAGCCGTCGGTGAAGCCGAGTTTCTCGTGCCGGGCGCGGGCGTCGGGGTCGGCGTGTCGGACGAGCATGCGGTAGTCGGTGCCGTCCGGGTGGTCGTGCAGGGTGATGGTGGCGGTCATCGCGACCGGGGCCGGATCGGCCGGGCGCCAGGTGCTGTCGACGGCGTTGGTGAACACGATCCGGCCGGGTTCCTCGACGGTGAGGAAGCACGCGTCCAGGTGCGGGACGAACTCGGCCCCGTCGTCGCTCATCCGGGTCACGAACGCCCCGCCGGGTCGTGGGTCGAGGTGGTCCACGCGGCAGCGGGTCGGGGCGGGGATCCACCACTGTTCGAGCCGGGACGGGTCGGTCCAGGCGCGCCACACGGTCGCGCGGGGGGCGCGGATGATCCGGTGCAGGGTGAGGTCGAGATCGGGGTCGAAGGTCACTGCGGTCGCTCCTGTGGCTCGGGGTCGGCTTCGTCGGGGTCCGCTCGGTCGGGGTCGGTGACGAACTGTTCGAGGCGGTCGGTGCGCTGCTCCCAGATCCGGCGTTGCTGGGCGAGCCAGTCGTCGACGAGGGTGAGCCGCTCGCGGTTGAGCACGCAGGTGCGGACGCGGCCGGTCTTGACCGTGTGGATGAGGCCGGTCTCCTCGAGTGTGCGCACGTGTTTCAGGAACGACGGCAGCGTCATGGGGAACTCGCGGGCGAGGTCGCCGACGGTGGTGGGCCCGTGGCCGAGGTGGCGGACGACGGCCCGCCGGGTCGGGTCGGCGAGGGCGACGAACACACCGTCCACCTCCGCCGAATAGTTAGCCATGAGGCTAAGTATGTGGGTGCGGGGTGGCGGGCGCAAGACGCGGTCACGGACGTGGTCGACGCGCTGCCGCGTGGGTGCGGGACCGCTCCCCCGTGTCCGGGGGTGTCAGCGGCGGGCGAGCCGGTGGCGCAGGTCGCGCACGGCGGGGTGGCG
>NZ_KE387119.1:3374-6037 GCF_000430445.1 Saccharomonospora iraqiensis subsp. iraqiensis | reverse complement strand
GACCCGTCCCCGCCGGTCGCGCCGGTCCCGCCGGTGGGTTGTGGGCCGGTGTCCGGGGTGGGGCCGCCCGGGCCGAGCCCGAGGGCCTCGTCCTCGGCGAGCCCGGACGGCGGGTTCTCGGACCAGCGCCTGCGGAGCCGGTCGAGTTCGGCCGGGTCGAAGGTGGGGTCGAGTTCGCGGATACGTTCCGGCAGCGGCGGGTGGGTGGCCATCAGCGACGACAGCTTCCGCCCCTCCCCGAACAGCATGTGGCTGACGTCGTCGACCTTGCCGCTGCGCAGGTTCGACCCGGTGGGGATGCCGCCGATCTTCTTCAGCGCCCCGGTCAGCCCCTCGGTCTGGCGGGTGTACTGCACGGCGGACGCGTCGGCCAGGTACTCCCGCTGCCGCGACACCGCCGCCTTGATCAGCCGCCCGGCCAGCACCCCGATGTAGCCCGCGATCAGCGCGGCCAGCCCCACCAGCACCAGCGGCGCGGCGTTGTTGTTGCGGCCGGAGCGGCCACCACCGGCGAGCAGGATCCGCCCCACCACGGCCAGCCCGACGATCCCGGCGAGCAGCCCGATCAGCCGGATGTTGAGCCGCATGTCGCCGTTGACGACGTGGCTGAACTCGTGCGCGATCACACCCTGCAGCTCGTCGCGGTTGAGCCGCTCCAGGGTGCCGCGGGTGACGGCCACGGCCGCGTTGGCCGGGGACCAGCCTGCGGCGAAGGCGTTGATGCCCGGCTCGTGCGGCAGCACGTACAGGTCCGGCACCGGGGTGCCGGAGGCGATGGCGATCTCCTCGACGACGTTGCGCAGCCGCCGCAGCTGCGGGTCGGTGGTGTCGTCGGGCACCGGCACCCCGCCGAGGCTGCGCGCCACCCGCTGACCGCCGCCGCGGCGCAGCAGCAGCGACCGCACCAGCGACGTGATCCCGATCAGGGCGAGCGCGACGACGCTGACCGCCACCAGCGTGCCCACGGCCTCGGAGGTCGACGCCTCCCCCAGGCCGAACGCCAGCCACGCCGCCAGGTCGACCACGGCGACGATGCCGACCACCGCGGCCACGAACAGCCACACCAGCCGCGCGGACACCTTCCGCACGGCCTGTTGACGCTCGAAGAAGTTCATCGCCGACGGCCCGGTCTCAGAACGACACGTCCGGCGCCTGCCGCTGCTCCGGATCCTCGATGATCAGCGGTTCGGCCGGTCCGAAGTTGAACGCGCCGGCGAGCAGGTTCGTCGGGAACGTCTCCCGTTTGTTGTTGTAGGACAGCACCGCGTCGTTGTAGGCCTGCCGGGCGAAGGCGACCCGGTTCTCGGTGGAGGTCAGCTCCTCGGACAGCTGCGTCATGTTCTGGCTGGCCTTGAGGTCCGGGTAGGACTCGGACACCGCCAGCAGCCGGCCCAGCGACTGCGTCAACGCGCTCTCCGCGCCGGACAGTTCCTGCATCGCCCCCGGCTCACCCGGGTTCGACCGGGCCTGTTCCTGCGCCTGCACCGCACCCGTCCGGGCGGCGGTCACCTGTTCGAGGGTCTGCTGTTCGTGCCGCATGTAGCCCTTGGCGGTCTCGACCAGATTGGGGATCAGATCGTGCCGGCGCGTGAGCTGCACGTCGATCTGGGCGAAGGCGTTGTGGTAGTTGTTGCGGCGGCGCACCAGCCCGTTGTAGCCGGACACGGCCCAGGCCGCGAGCGCCCCCACCACGACCACGAGCACCACGAGCACCACGACGGCTGCCGTTCCCACTGGTTCGCCTCCCTGGGGTCGGTGGAGGCCCCAGCATAGGCTCTCGGTGCGCCCGGTGCGGTCCCGGTCGCCCGGCGTGCCGTCCCGCGTGTCGCCGCGGGTGCGTGTCCGTGGTCCGCCCGCGGCGCGGGTGTGGCACGCTGGCCGGGTGGACGCCCCGCTGGTGCTGCTGGACGCGGCGAGCCTGTACTTCCGCTCGTACTACGCGCTGCCCGAGTCGATGACCGCCCCGGACGGGATGCCGGTGAACGCGGTGCGCGGGTTCGCCGACACGGTGGCGCGCATCCTCACCGACCGCCGCCCCGCCCGGCTGGTGGCCTGCCTGGACGCCGACTGGCGCCCCGCGTTCCGGGTGCGGGCGCTGCCCAGCTACAAGGCCCACCGCGTCGCCGCCGAGGCCGACGCGCACGAGGCCGCCGACTCCGGGACGGACGCCGGAACCGGGACGGACACCGAGGAGGTGCCGGACACGCTGACCCCGCAGGTGCCGGTGATCCTGGACCTGTTGGCGGCGGCGGGACTGGCCACCGCTTCCGCCGACGGGTTCGAGGCCGACGACGTCCTCGCCACGCTCGCCGCCCGCGAGACCCGCGACCCGGTCGAGGTGGTCACCGGGGACCGGGACCTGTTCCAGCTGGTGCGCACCGGGCCGCCCCCGGTGTCGGTGATCTACGTCGGCAAGGGGTGGGCCAAGGCGGAGGTGCTGGGCCCCGACGAGCTCGCCCACCGCTACGGTCTCCCCGCCGGGCACGCCGGAGCCGCCTACGCCGACATGGCGATGCTGCGGGGCGACCCGTCGGACGGGCTGCCCGGGGTCGCCGGCATCGGGGAGAAGACCGCCGCGAAACTCATCACCCGGTTCGGGTCGCTGGAGGCGCTGCGGGACGCGGCCGCGCGCGGCGACGGGGACGTGCCCCCGCGCGCCCGCA
>NZ_KE387119.1:0-3274 GCF_000430445.1 Saccharomonospora iraqiensis subsp. iraqiensis | reverse complement strand
GCGCCGGCGCCGCCTCCCCGGCGTCGTCCGCACCGTCCGGGCCGGCCACGAACTCCAGCAGGTTCACGTCCTCCGGCCTGCGCACGGCCCCCGCCGCACCCACCGTGCGCACCGGGCCCAGGATCCGGGACAGGCGGAAACACCGCGGCGCCGCACGGTCCCGGTCGTGCCCCACCAGATACCAGCGGGCCCGCCACGACACCACACCCCAGGGCTCCACCGTGCGCGCACGCCGCTCCGGCGACCCGCCACGCCGGTAGTCGAACCGCACCACACAGCCACGCCGCACCGCCGACAGCAGCGGCGCGAACGCCGGGTCCGTGTGCACCCGCGGCTCCACCAGCGTCGCCGACTGGTCGTCGACCTCCACCCCCGCCGCCCGCAGCTTCACCAGGGCCCCGTGCGCCTGCCCGGTCAGCTCCGGCGAATCCCACAGCCGCACCGCCAACGCCACCGCCGCCGCCTCGTCCGGAGCCAGGTCGATCTCGCCCAGCTCGTAGTCCCGGCGCGCGATCCGGTAGCCCTCCACCGCGTCGAACACCGAGTTCCGCCCGGTCTCCACCGGGATCCCCAGCTCGCGCAGCTCCGCCTTGTCCCGCTCGAACATGCGGGAGAACGCCTCGTCCCCCGCCACGTCCGCGTAGCCGGGCACGATCTGCCGCACCCGGTCGGCGGTCAGATACTGCCGCGTCGACAGCAGCGCCAGCACCAGGTTGACCAGGCGTTCAGCACGGGCGGTGGACACGGGCCCACCCTAGCCACCCCACCGGCCCGCCCGCGCGCGGCCCACACCGACGCACTCCGCCCGCCGCGGGACCGGCGGCGGCCTCACAACGAGGCGATCAGCCGTTCCACCCGCTCGTCCACCGCGCGGAACGGGTCCTTGCACAGCACGGTGCGCTGGGCCTGGTCGTTGAGCTTGAGGTGCACCCAGTCCACCGTGAAGTCCCGGCCCACCTGCTGCGCCGCCGCGATGAAATCCCCCCGCAGCTTCGCCCGCGTCGTCTGCGGCGGGGTGTCCTTGGCCGCCTCGATCTCCCCGTCGTCGGTCACCCGCCGCACCATGCCCTTGCGCTGCAGCAGGTCGAAGATCCCCCGCCCGCGGCGGATGTCGTGGTAGGCCAGATCCAGCTGCGCCACCTTCGGGTCGGACAGGTCCAGGTCGTGCTTGGCCCGGTACCGCTCCACCAGGCGGTGCTTGATCGCCCAGTCGATCTCGGTGTCGATGCCGGAGAAGTCCTGCCGTTCCACCGCGTCCAACGCCCGGCCCCACAGGTCCACCACCTGCCGCGCCGTCGGCCCCGAGTCGTTGGCCTCCACGTGCTGCACCGCCCGCGCGTGATACTCCCGCTGGATCTCCAACGGCGACGCCTCCCGGCCCCCCGCCAGCCGCACCGGCCGCCGGCCCGTCAGGTCGTGCGACACCTCCCGGATCGCGCGGATCGGGTTGTCCAGCGTGAAGTCGCGGAACTGCACCCCCTGCTCCACCATCTCCAGCACCAGGTGCACCGCACCGACCTTCAGCAGCGTCGTCGGCTCGGCCATGTTCGAGTCCCCGACGATGACGTGCAACCTGCGGTACCGCTCGGCGTCGGCGTGCGGCTCGTCGCGGGTGTTGATGATCGGCCGGGACCGGGTCGTCGCGCTGGACACCCCCTCCCAGATGTGCTCCGCGCGCTGCGACAGGCAGTACACCGCCCCGCGCGGCGTCTGCAGCACCTTGCCCGCCCCGGCGACCAACTGCCGGGTCACCAGGAACGGCAGCAACACGTCCGCCACCCGGGAGAACTCCCCCGCCCGCGTCACCAGATAGTTCTCGTGACACCCGTACGAGTTGCCCGCCGAGTCGGTGTTGTTCTTGAACAGGAAGATGTCCCCGCCGATACCCTCGTCGGCCAGCCGCCGCTCCGCATCGACGAGCAGATCCTCCAGGATCCGCTCCCCCGCCTTGTCGTGCGTCACCAGCTGCGTGATGTCGTCACACTCGGCGGTCGCGTACTCCGGGTGGGACCCCACGTCCAGGTACAGCCGGGAGCCGTTCGACAGGAACACGTTCGACGACCGGCCCCACGACACCACCCGCCGGAACAGGTAGCGCGCCACTTCGTCGGGCGACAACCTGCGCTGCCCGTGGAAGGTGCAGGTGACCCCGAACTCGGTCTCGATCCCAAAGATCCGACGCTGCATCCCTCAAGGGTAGGCGCTATCGGCCGCAGTACGGTGAACGAAATCCACCGAATCCGTAACCCGCGCCGCGCCGGGCCCGTTCCCGGCGCCGGTCACGGCCCCGCCCACGCGGAGACCCGCACCTCGTCGCCGACCGACACCTTGCCGGGGCGGGTGACCGCGAACCGGGTCCCCAGGGCGACCCCGTCCGGGGTGCGCCGGTACTCCGCCAGCGTGCGCAACGGCTCCGGCCCGGCCCGCACACCGCGCTCCTGGTCCACCGTCGTCACCGCACACCGCACGGCGACCTTGGTGAAGCCGAGCTCCGCCTCCCCCACCGCGACGCGGCGCACCTCGTCCTCGGCGTGCGGCGTCTCCCAGCCGTCGAGGACCACGTTGGGCCGGAACCGGTCCATCGGCACCGGGTCGGCGCCGCGGGCGCGCAGCCGGGTGGTCAGTTCGTCCAGGCTGCGCCGCGTCATCAGCAGCACCGCGCTGCTGTCGGCGTAGGCCGCGGTGCCCGGGGTGAGGCCGGTGGTCTCCCGGTGGTGCTCCGGCGGCACCCGCACCAGCCTGCTCGGCCGCCCCAGCACCGTCGACAACCACTCGGCGGCGGTGTCGCCCTGGTCGACACCGTGGAACGACCTGGTGTGCATCCGCACCGGGTGGCGGGGCCCGTCGGTGTCCACCGTCACCGGCAGGGTCTCCACCCCCGCGCACGACAGGGTCAGCCGGTCCGCCGCGCCGGCCCCGGCGACCTCGACACCGGCCCGCACCAGCGCCAGCCGCGGGTCCGTGCGTTGACTGCGGAACTCGCCCGCGGGGTCGACCACCATGAACGTGCGGTCGTGCTCCGGCCCGGCCGGGGACAGCGTCCCCGCGTCGAGCGGGACCCCCGCGCACCCCTTGACCGGATAGCTGTACAGGCCGGTGACCCTGACCATGGCGGAACCGGCCCTACTCGGACCCGCCCGACGACGTCGACCCGTCCCCGTCCGTGGCGCCGCCCGCCGGCGCGGAGTCCGTCGACGCGCCGCCCGGGGAGGCCGGCATCAGCGCCTCCAGCGCCGTGCCGGTGATCCGGCGGAACTTGCGGCCCGGACGCTCC
>NZ_AICW01000326.1 GCF_000430445.1 Saccharomonospora iraqiensis subsp. iraqiensis | reverse complement strand
CGCGTCGGCGAGCAGCCCGTCGGTCCAGGACCGGTCGTCGCGGTAGTGGCCCGCGAACAGGGCGAGGCGGATCGCCGCCGGGTCCACGCCCTGCTCCCGCAGACGTGCCACGAACACGAGGTTGCCCTGGGACTTGGACATCTTCTCGCCGTCGAGGCCGAGCATGCCCGCGTGCACGTAGTGCCGGGCGAACGGGTGCTCGCCCAGCAGCGCCTCGGCGTGGGCGGCGCTGAACTCGTGGTGCGGGAACGCCAGGTCCGATCCCCCGCCCTGGACGTCGAAGCCGAGGCCGAGCCGGTTGACGGCGATGGCGCTGCACTCGATGTGCCACCCGGGCCTGCCGGTGCCGAGTTCGGACTCCCAGGCGGGCTCGCCGGGACGGGCCGCGCGCCACAGCAGCGCGTCGAGCGGGTCGCGTTTGCCGGGCCGGTCCGGGTCGCCGCCCCGGTCGGGGAAGACCGCGGTCATGGTGGCCTCGTCGTAGTTCGACTCGTAGCCGAACCGGCCGGTGAACGTGCGGTCGAAGTAGATGTCCGGGTACTCCGGGTCGTCGACACGGTAGGCGGCCCCGTTGGCGAGCAGTTTCGCGATGACCTCGACGATCTCCGGGACGGTCTCCACGGCGCCGGGGAACTCGCGGGGCGGCAGCACCCGCAGCGCCGCCATGTCCGCGCGGAACCGGTCGACCTCCCGCCTGCCGAGCTCGACCCAGTCCTCGTCGTCGCGGTCGGCGCGCTCCAGCAGCGGGTCGTCGATGTCGGTGACGTTCTGCACGTAGTGCACCTCGTGCCCGGCGTCCAGCCACTGCCGGTACACCAGGTCGAAGGCCAGGTAGGTGGCGGCGTGGCCGATGTGGGTGGCGTCGTAGGGCGTGATGCCGCAGACGTACATCCGGGCCACCCGTCCGGGCGTCGTGGGCCGCAGCTGCCCGGTCGCCGTGTCGTACAACCGCAGCGGGCGGGGACGTCCGGGGACACGGGGCACGGCTACCGAGGACCAAGTCTGCATGTCCCCAACCTTATGCGGGCGCCGCGCCGGTGGGGCCGACCGGCCGACGTCCGTGATCGGCTGCACCCCGGAGGTCGCCGACACGCCGCGCACGAGGGGCGCGACCGGTCGTCACGGGTGTGTGCCCGGTGTCACACTCGGGTGCGGGGATGAGACTTCACCGGTGCAGGCGTGTCGTCTCCCGACCGAGGAGGGTGTCCCATGACCACAGCGGAATCCGGCGGCGGGACCGGCCGGTACCTCGTGCTGCTCGAGGAGAACGCGACGGCGGCGGGCGTGCACACCATGGAACGGGTGGCCGGGGTCCGTGCCGCCAGCACCGCGGACGTCACCGGCGCGGGTGCCGCGGCGATGCTCGGCGACGCGGACGGGCTGGTGTTGCACGAACTCGGGGTGGCCGTCGTCCGTGCCGCGGACGACCAGGCCGACGCCCTGACCCGGGCCACCGGCGAACGCGGCCCGGTCGCCCGGGTGGAACGGGAGCGCGTCGTGCACACCTACGCCACCCCCACGAAGGAACCGGAGGAGGACCGGGGCACCGTCGGCACCGTCGACGAGACCGCCCTCACCTGGGGACTGCGGGCGGTCGGCGTCCCCGGCAGCGCGGCGACGGGGGCGGGCATCCGGGTCGCGGTCCTGGACACCGGGGTGGCCCGGGACCACCCCGACCTGGCGGGACGCACCCTGGAGGCACGGTCGTTCGTCGACGGTGAGGACGTCGACGACGGACACGGCCACGGCACCCACTGTGTCGGCACCGCGTGCGGGCCGCGCACCCCGGACACCGGCCCGGGATACGGCGTGGCGCACGAGGCGGAGATCTACGCGGGCAAGGTGCTCGGCGACTCCGGCAGCGGCACCGACGGGGGCATCCTCTCCGGGATCTCCTGGGCGGTGAGCAACGGCTGCGCGGTGGTGTCGCTGTCGCTGGGCTCGGCCACCCGCCCCGGCGACCCGCACTCGGAGATCTTCGAGACGGTGGCGCGCCGGGCACTGCGGCGGGGCACCCTGATGGTCGCCGCCGCGGGCAACGAGAGCGACCGGGCACGCGGGAGGATCGCCCCGGTGAGCCATCCGGCGAACTGCCCGTCGATCCTGGCGGTGGGGGCGGTCGACGCGGAGCACCGGGTGGCCGACTTCTCCTGCGGGTCGGTCGACCCGGACGGGGCGGTCGACCTCGTCGGGCCCGGCGTGGACGTGTACTCGAGCTGGACCCTGCCGACCCGCTACCAGCGGATCAGCGGCACCAGCATGGCGACCCCGCACGTCGCCGGGGTGGCGGCGCTGATCGCGCAGGAACACGGGGCCCGGGACTGGGAACTGTGGGCGCGGCTCGGCCAGTCGGCGCTGCGGCTGCCGTCGCCGTCCACGGACGTGGGAGCGGGGCTGGCCCAGGCGCCGTGAGGCGCACCAG
>NZ_KE387118.1:11381-13716 GCF_000430445.1 Saccharomonospora iraqiensis subsp. iraqiensis | reverse complement strand
CCCACCCCCGCCACAGTTCCGGTGGGCGGCCGCGGGACCACGGTCCGCCCGCGAAACGCGCCACCCCCACGGCCCGGGTGGCGCGTTTCGCGGGCGAACCGCGTCCCCTCCCCGGGCGGGGCGGCGTGCGGGGGTGGCCGGTGTCGTTACGCTGAGGGGCGTGTGTGGAATCGTGGGATACGTCGGGCATCGTCAGGCCCTCGACGTCGTGCTCGGTGGGCTTCACCGAATGGAGTACCGGGGCTACGACTCGGCGGGCGTCGCCATGGCCACCGGTGGGCAGACACTGACGGTCGAACGCCGGGCGGGTCGCCTGGCCAATCTTGAGTCTGCCGTCGAGGCCACCGGGCGGGACGCGTTCGCCGGGACGGCGGGTATGGGCCACACCCGGTGGGCCACCCACGGGCCGCCGGTCGACCGCAACTCCCACCCGCACCGGGACGCCACCGGCCGGGTCGCCGTGGTGCACAACGGCATCATCGAGAACTTCGCCGCGCTGCGCGCCGAGCTCGAGGCCTCCGGCGTCGAGCTGAGCAGCGACACCGACACGGAGACGACCGCACACCTCATCGCCCGCGCCTACGCCGACGGCGAGACGGCGGGGGACCTCCCGGCCAGCGTCCGTTCGGTCTGCCGCAGGCTCGAGGGCGCGTTCACCCTCGTCGTGACCCACGCCGACCAGCCGGACCTCGTCGTCGCCGCGCGCCGCTCGTCGCCGCTGGTCGTGGGGGTCGGCGAAGGGGAGATGTTCGTGGCCTCCGACGTCGCCGCGTTCATCGAGCACACCCGGGACGCCGTCGAGCTCGGGCAGGACCAGCTCGTCGTGATCGGCCGGGACGGGTACGAGATCACCGACTTCGCCGGGGACGCCGCCGAGGGCAAGCCGTTCACCGTCGACTGGGATCTCTCCGCCGCCGAGAAGGGCGGCCACGAGTACTTCATGCTCAAGGAGATCGAGGAACAGCCCGAGGCGCTGGCCAACACGCTGCGCGGCCATTTCCAGGACGGCCTGGTCGTCCTCGACGAGCAGCGGATCTCCGACCAGGACCTGCGTGACGTGGACAAGGTCTTCGTCGTGGCCTGCGGTTCGGCGTACCACTCGGGGTTGGTGGCGAAGTACGCGATCGAGCACTGGTGCCGCCTGCCGGTGGAGGTGGAACTGGCCAGCGAGTTCCGCTACCGCGACCCGGTCCTGGACCGCGACACCCTGGTGGTGGCGGTGTCCCAGTCCGGGGAGACAGCCGACACCCTCGAGGCGGTGCGGCACGCCCGCGAACAGAAGGCGCGGGTGCTCGCGGTCTGCAACACCAACGGCGCCCAGATCCCCCGGGAGTCCGACGCCGTGCTCTACACGCACGCGGGCCCGGAGATCGGGGTGGCCTCCACGAAGGCGTTCCTCGCGCAGGTGGCGGCCAACTACCTGGTCGGCCTGGCACTCGCCCAGGCGCGCGGTACCAAGTACCCGGACGAGGTCGCCGGCGAGTTCGCCGAACTGGAGGCGATGTCGTCGGCGGTGCACAAGACGCTGGAGACCCTGGAGCAGGTGCGGGGCCTGGGCAGGCGGCTGGCCGAGTCCAAGGCGGTGCTGTTCCTCGGCAGGCACGTCGGCTACCCGGTGGCGCTGGAGGGCGCGCTGAAGCTGAAGGAACTCGCCTACATGCACGCCGAGGGCTTCGCGGCGGGCGAGCTGAAGCACGGCCCGATCGCGCTGATCGAGGACGACCTCCCCGTGGTGGTGGTGATGCCCTCGCCGAAGGGGCGGGCGGTGCTGCACTCGAAGCTGGTGTCGAACATCAGTGAGATCCAGGCGCGGGGCGCGCGCACCATCGTGATCGCCGAGGAGGGCGACGACCGGGTGCGTCCGTTCGCGGACGAACTGGTGGAGATCCCCGCGGTGCCCACGCTGCTGCAACCGCTGGTGTCGACGGTTCCGCTGCAGGTGCTCGCCGCCGAGATCGCCCGTGCCCGCGGCTTCGACGTCGACAAGCCGCGCAACCTCGCCAAGTCGGTGACGGTCGAGTAGGCGGGCCCCGTGCGCGGCATCTGGACCACCGCACACGTGCGTGCCGCCGAGGAGCGGCTGCTGCGGGTGACCCCCGAGGGGATGCTGATGCGCAGGGCGGCCTACGGGGTGTCCGTGCGGGCCGCCGCGATGCTGTCCGAGCACACCGGGGGGGTCTCCGGCAGGCGGGTGGTCCTGGTCGTCGGCGCGGGGAACAACGGTGGGGACGCGCTGTGGGCCGGCGCGTTCCTGCGTCGGCGGGGTGCCGCCGTCACCGCGTTGCTGTTGCGGCCAGACCGGGCGCACCCGGCGGGCCTGGCGGCGCTCCGGCGG